>CANLSH010000006.1 GCA_947493705.1 uncultured Arachnia sp.
GCCGTCGACGAGAGGATCAGGGGATACAACGCTGAGCCGTTCCAGAAGCGGCCCGGCTCTCGGACCATAGTGTTCACTACGGAGGAGTTGCCGTTGCTGAAACCGTTGCCCCAAGTCGGCTTCGAGATCAGCCGGTGGGTCTACGGGCGCCGGGTCGCCCGTAACGGGCATGTGGTCTGGGAGAAGAACCAGTACTCGGTGCCGTTTGCCCATATCGGCGAGCGGGTCGACCTGCGCATCACTGACAGGGTGTTGCAGGCCTACCGCGGCCAAGAGCGCCTCACCAGCCATTTACTGCTCCCTGAGGGCGCATCAGGTGAGTGGCGCACCAACGATGCTGACCTGCCCGCCGGGGAGAAATATCAGCCATGGGATGCGACTCGGGTGAGGGAGTGGGCCAGCCGGATCGGCCCCGCTGCCATGATCGTGATTGACCGGATCTTTGAGTCCGTACCGATCGATGAGCAAGGACTGGACGCGGCGTTGGCGGTGTTGCGCCTCTCTCGCCGGTTCTCCGCTGAGCGCCTCGAGGCTGCCTGCCAACTCGCGTTGTCCGGGCGGGTCAGGTCGCCGCGGTATGCGCATCTGCAGCCGATCCTGGCCACCGGACAGGACAAGATCACCCTCCTCCACCAAGGGGAGGAACCAGTCGATGAGGGCGGGTACGTCCGTGGCGCCGGCTACTACGCAGGCGGTGCCAAATGAGCAGCATCGATGTTGAAACCAAACGCAAACTCCGCGAGATGGGCTCCACAGCACTGCTGGAAGCGATCGAGGCCCAAGACGACACCCTCGTGATGGGGCTCTGTTTCGAGGAGCGGATCGGGCTGATAGTCGATGAGGCGCACTCGGTGTTCAACCACGCCAAGATCGAGGGCCTGATTCGGCGCGCCGGGCTGCGCTACCCCACAGCGGATCTGCGTCGCCTCGATCTGGTTGAGGAACGTGGTCTGAACCGGGGTGTGATCGCCCAGCTCGCTACGTGCTCGTTCATCGAACGCCGCCACAACGTCGTCTTCCAAGGCTTCACCGGCTCCGGGAAGTCGTATCTGGGATGCGCACTGGCAAAACAGGCCTGCCAGCACAGGATCCGGGCCCACTACATCCGAATGCCAGATCTCGCCGAAGCCTGGGCCCTGGCCAGAGACAAACCACAAGGCCAAACGAAGTTTTTGACCAAGTACGCATCCTTCACCCTGCTGGTGATCGATGAATGGCTCCTGGACCACCCCGACGAGAACATGCGCAGCATGCTGCTGGAACTCCTCGAGCGTCGCTACGACACCACCTCGACAGTGTTTTGCACCCAATACGCGAAGAAGGACTGGCACAGCCGCCTCGGCTCCGGAGTCCACGCCGACGCGATCATGGACCGCATCGTCCACAACACCATCTGGGTCGACACCGGCAAGCACAACATGCGCGAACACGCAGCCATGAACCAGTGAGAATGGGCGCTGGTGGGGACATCGGTCCCCACCAGCGTCACCACCGGCCCCCGACAGCAATACCGCTGGCCCCCAACGGCAATACCCGGTGGCCTTCACGCCTTCGAATACTCAATGAGGAACCTCTGGTCAATCATGTCCTGGCTGTGGCGCACCGGATCGGGCGATCTGGCGTCCCTACATCAGGATATGGACATCCAGTACACGCACCAGGTGCAGTGACACCATCTCATCCCGCCCGGCACGTCCTTGCCGAGAACAGCAGTGATCAGTGGTTCCATAAGCATTCTGTCACCGACCAAGGTCGTGTTCACGGACTGTGATCTGTCCATGAACACGACCTCGTGTGGATCAGCTGCCGCTGGCCTGACGGAGCAGCTGGTCGAATGGTGTGGGTTCCGCAAATTCGTCGTGCACGGTGCGACGGTTCTCCATGAAGCCCGTCGAGGCGGAACCCCGGCCCATCAGAGCGGCGAGTTCGCCCGCCGCGCGTGCCGACCGGCGGTCCAGACCATCGTCTCCGAAGTCGTCGGTGGCCGCGAAAACACCAGTCGGCACGACAACGGCGTGCAGGTAGGCGAACAGTGGGCGCAGGGCGTGCTCGATGACGAGCGAATGCCGTGCCGTGCCCGCTGTCGCAGCCACGAGGACCGGTTTGCCGTCCAGCACTCCCTCCTCCAGCACGTCAAAGAAATTCTTGAACAGGCCGGAGTAGGAGGCTGAGAAGACCGGTGTCACGGCGATGATTCCGTCCGCACTGCGTACCGCTTCGAGTGCTTCGCCGAGCTTCACCCCGGGAAAGCCCGTGAGCAGATGGTCGGTGAGCTGGTGGGCGAGGTCCCGGAGTTCGATTGTGGTGACCTCCACTTTCCCGTCCAACGCCTCGACGGTGTCTGTGGTGAGTCCATCAGCCAACAGACGCGTGGAGGAAGGGTTGGACAGGCCAGCGGAGACAACGACCAGTGATGTCATGCCGACACCTCCACCAGGTCCTCAGCGCGATGACCGGTGGCGGCATCTGCCTCGGCGTACACCGTGGAATCCTTGCCTCCGCCAGCCTCGGCGACCATGGATGCGTGGGTGGGTGCCTCAGGGATGTGTGCGGGACGGCCCTCGGCGAATCCCTTGCGCATATCGGGCAGGATCTCTCCCAGGAGATCGAGCTGCTCGAGCACCGTCTTGAGCGGCAGTCCGGCATGGTCAATCAGAAACAACTGACGCTGGTAGTCGCCGGCGTATTCGCGGAACGACAGCGTCTTCTCCAGGATCTGCTGGGGAGAGCCAACGCTGAGCGGGGTACCGTCGACAAACTGCTCGAGCGATGGACCGTGCCCGTAGACAGGTGCGTTGTCGAAGTATGGACGGAAGTCGTCCCAGGCGTCCTGGCTGTTCTTGCGCATGAAGAACTGCCCACCCAGACCGACAATCGCTGTATCCGCCGGGCCGTGGCCATGCTTTTCCCACTGCTGCCGGTAGAGGCGAACCATTTGTTGGGCGTGGGTGGAGGGCCAGAAGATGTGGTTGTGGAAGTAGCCGTCGCCGTAGAAAGCGGCCTGCTCGGCGATTTCGGGGCTGCGGATGGATCCGTGCCACACAAACGGCGGCACACCGTCGAGTGGGCGTGGGGTGGAGGTGTAGCCCTGCAAGGGGGTGCGGAAGCGGCCCTTCCAGTTGACCACATCTTCGCGCCACAATTGGTGCAACAGGGCGTAGTTCTCGATGGCGAGGTTGATGCCCTGGCGGATGTCCTTGCCGAACCAGGGGTAGACCGGTCCGGTGTTGCCACGACCCATCATCAGGTCGACGCGGCCGCCCGAAAGGTGCTGGAGCTTGGCGTAGTCCTCCGCGAGCAACACCGGGTCATTGGTGGTGATCAGTGTGGTCGCTGTGGACATGATCAAGTTCTTGGTCTGTGCCGCGATCCACGCCAACGTTGTGGTGGGAGCCGAGGAGATGAAGGGCGGGTTGTGATGCTCGCCGGTGGCAAAAACATCCAGTCCGATGTCGTCTGCTTTCTTCGCGATCTCGACCTGGGCCTGGATGCGCTCGAACTCGGTGGGGGTGCGGCCGGTGGTGGGGTCAGTGGTGACGTCGCCGACGCTGAAGATACCGATCTGCATAGTGAGCCTCCGTATAGGTGTAAGCATCATGGCCACCGGTTTGTCGGTTATCTTTCTCCAGTGCTGTTGGACCGGTTGGTAACTGAGATGTGGATGGCTCCACGAGGGCGACCGAGAAGATCCTGAAACACTCCTACTCGAAGTACCTTGTCGCATCGGCGCGTGGAGTCTCTGCATCGGTACGCAACATGATTACGGCTATCGATGACCACGACACTCGTCCGGATCGCTGATTTGCACAACCTCATGCGTTCATGGCTGCCTGTGGATTCTCGATGAACTGAATCTGCTCCTCTGGCGTGATCTTTTTGACACCGATCCCTGCCACTGCCCAGATGGCTGCGAAGATCATGCCTGACCAATTCAGGATTGCCCACGGCGCGTAGGCGATGGTGGAGACTCCGAGTGTTCCAGCCATGTAGGCACCCGCCGCCGTCCAGGGGATGAGGGTTTCGGTGACGCTGACCGAGTCCTCCAGTGTCCGTGTGAGAACTTTGGGGTGCAGGCCCCGCTTGATATAAGCCTCTCGAAGCATCTCACCGGGCATCACGATGGAGACCTGCCCGTTGCAGGTTGTGGCGATGGTGACCAAGCAGATGACGATCGTTGCGATGATCAGGCTCGGTGTTGTGCGGGCAACATTCAGCAGCTTCTCCACAATGAGGTCCAGTGCCCCGGTTCGTGAAACGGCACCAGCGAAGGACAACGCACAGAACGCGATCAGCAGGGTCCCCATCATGGAACTCATACCGCCGCGCTCCAGCAGGCTGGAGACCTCTTCGGGAGCTGTGGCTGTGTCGATACCCACTTGGCTGAGCATCTCAAGATTGAACCCACCGACGGTTGCACTGACAGCGTTGGCGATGTTCTGTCCCTGGAAAATGAGGGCGTTGATCAGTGCGGCGAGAGAAGCCAACATCATGACCGGAACAGTGGGTTTACGCAGCATCGAGCCAATCAGGACGATCAGCAACGGTAGAAGGAGTAGGACGTTCCATTGAAAGGCGTCGCCGAGGAACCCATTGATCAGTGTGGCGGCCTCGAGGTCTCCTTCGCCGCCAGCGGCACTGCGGCCGACGGTGAGGAAGACGACGATTGACAGCAGGAATGCCGGACCGGTAGTCCAGAGCATGTTGGCGATGTGGGTGTACAGGTTCACTCCGCCTGTGAGCGCCGCGAGGTTGGTGGTGTCGGACAGTGGTGACATCTTGTCGCCGAAGTAGGCGCCTGCCACGACGGCGCCAGCCACCAGTGCGAGGTTGGCGTCCAGACCGATCGCCACTCCCATGAATGCCACGCCGATCGTGCCTGCTGAACCCCAGGAGGTGCCGGTAGCGACCGAAACGATGGATGTGACGACGAGGGCGGTCACAGCGAGGTATTCCGGTGAGATGATCTCGAGGCCGTAGTAGATGATCATGGGAATGGTGCCGCCGATCATCCATGAGCCGATCAGGAACCCCACGGTGATCAGGATGAGGAAGGCGGGCATGACTTTGGAAAGGGTTTTGGTGATCGAGCTCATGATGTCGTCGAATGTCCATCCGAGGAAGACGGCGACGCCGCCTGCGATGAAGGTGGCGGCGATGATGAGCGGCTCGGCCGGCAGCCCGAAGCCGATGTAGCCCACCGAAAGTAGGACCACCATCGACAAGATGGGTAGGAGAGCCAACGCGAGCCCTGGTTTACGCGGTTCGGTTCTGTTCTTTGTGGACGCTTCAGTCGACATGTGGGATCCGTTTCTGTTGCAGGGTGGGATGGGTTCCAAAGGTGAAAGGGAAGCAATGGGTTCCGTCGCGGTCACGTTTGATGACGGCCCCGATCCCAGCTGCTGCGCCGGCTAGGCCCATATCCACGTGAACGTCGGGATCCGGAGCAGCTCCGGGTCGCGCGAAACAATGCCCTTCCCGTATTGACTGCGTCACACAGTGCTTCACCATCTACAACCTCTTCGTTGAGTCACCGGCACCGGCGATGATTTGTTGTAGTACTAGTTTAAACCTACGACCTGGCTCGGCGGGAGGCGCGTCCTACTGCACGGACGTGTCGCACTTGTGGGGCAGGGAGTTGAAGGTGGCGGTTTCGTCAAACCCGTCGTGCTGGTCGTCGGCGATTCTCGGCGTTTATTGTTCCGGGCTGCCGGAAGCCAGCCCGTCGTGGTCAGGATCCGTGGCGTCGGGCGACCCTTCGGAAACCGGACCGGGCGGTGGTGCCTGGGGTGGTGTCGGCTCTGAGGTGGGCGGAGTGGTGAGGAGATTCATGCGCTGGAGCCATTGCGTCGTCGATTCACGATGCCGGCCCTGCAGCGCACGGGAGGCGGCGGTGTTGAACGCCGTGAGCACGGCCGCGGGTTCAAGATGGTGGGCTCGGAGTTTGACAGGTCCACTGACGCCATCCACTTGGAAGGATATGAGACCCAGCCCACGTTGTAGCGGTCCGCGGCTGATCTGCAGTGACTGGGTGCGTTCGTGTGGAACGAAGCTTGCCCACCGGGTGAGACGGCCACCACGCATGATGATTCCTCGTTCGGTGATGAGTAGTCCGTTGCGCCGTCGGCTGATCGGGTCGAGCCAGCGTGCGGAGCGCGGTGATGTAAGAAACCCGGCGTCGGAGTCGTGTCCCTCGATCGCAGCATCGATGACCGTCCGGGGGTCGGGCACGCCAAGATCAGGCAGCACGAGCCACAGTGCGGTCAACGCTTCCTCGCGACTGCCGACGGGAAGCAGCACGGTGGAACTGGTGACGTCGTTCATGTCGCCGCTGCCGACATAGCCAGCGACGTTGACGCTCACGCGCCACCAATCCTTGCTCCGCCACAGCAACGGTTGTTTGAGTTCGACGGCGTGGATTCGACCCGCTGGCAGGGTCTGTGTGCGCTGCTCGAGCAGGCCGTGGCGCAGCCGGATACCGTCCGCCGAGACAGTGGAGCGGAAGTTGAAGCCGCCGTTGAACTGTGACCACAGAATGGCGCCCCAGGCGAACACGCCCGGCACGGCGCCGAACAGCGGCGCCGCAGACCCGGCCAGCAGCGCTGAGACCACGAGCACGATGAGCACCACAATGAAGACGACGAGAATGCCCGAGCGTATGAGGGAAACGATGAGCCGGTCCATGGGCACCGTATGCACGGGGCGCTCCGGACTGTCGACGTCCGGTGTCGCAGGGGAACCATCCTGTCCGGGCCCGGTCTCTGCGCCCACCGAGGCACCGGTTGAAGCGGAGCCCGCTGTGTTGGCTGCGTCGCGCTTGTTCCGGCTTTCCTGGATGTGGGCAAGTACCTCACGGCGCAATCTGTGCGCCTCCTCATCGCGCAGATAGGCGAGATTCACGGCGGAATCGCTGCCGCCGGCTGTTTCGATGCGCAGCCGGGAGAGCCCGAAGAGGCGTCCGAGCAGAGGACGTACGACGTCGACGGCCTGGATGCGGTTGAGACGTGCGTGGCGCTGTTGACGAAACACGATGCCGCTGTGCAGGTACACGGCGTCATGGCCGATGGCGTAGCGCATCCGATACCAGGCGAGTGCGGAATAGCCCAGGACCAGTAGGGCAAGCGCCAGGAAGCTGGCGCCGCCGATGAGCAGCACGAAACCCCAGTCGATTGTGTTGCGCTCCTGCCACAGCTCAGTGAAGACCCCAAAGTTCTGATAGATGCCGAAGGCAAAGAGCGCCGCGATGACTTTCCACACATTGAGTACGGGGGTGATTTTGTGCACGCGGCGCCACTGAATCGTTGATTCCTCCGGTACCGGTCCTTCCGGTTCAACCCCGGGAGGTGTCACGGTTTCGGGGTTCGTCCTGGAGGCGGACGGGTCGCTCACAGCCCCTCCAACCTCGCCTCGCCGCGTTCCGTGAGGCGATCACGCAGCCGCGAGGCCTCCTGGCGTGGCAGCCCGGGCACGGTGGCGTCGGTGGCCGCGGATGCGGTGTGCAGCTGCACGGTGGCGATGTGGAAATGACGCGCGATGGGACCATCCTCCACGTCGACGTACTGCATACGTCCATAGGGCACGACCGTCAGATGTCGGAAGAGGATGCCTTTTCGGATGAGGAAGTCTTCGTCGCGTTCGGCGTAACCCATCGCGCGCACTTGTCGGGGCACGAGCCAACCGATCCAGATCACGACGAGTGCGAGCACGCCGACGGCCAGCCACAACCAGGGTGTGACAAGAATGGCGATGACGGCGGCGCCGATCAGCGGCGGTGTGAGCGATATTGCGGCGACGATGAGCCGGGCCTTGATGAGGGCGGTGGAGACGGGCTGGAAGGTCATCCGATGTGGCGTGAAGGGATCACTACCATCGGCGGTCGGCGCAGGTGGTAGCGGCTCGGTCATCATTTCTCCTTCGCGCAGACCCATCACCCCATGGCTTGTCCAGCCATAACTTACGAGGCTATCGGGGGCGACGCGGAGGGCTCAAGCTGCGGCCGCTGAACTGCCGGATTCACGAAATAGTGCGCTCCGCCGGGTCCGGTCAGACACTTCACCAGCTGACCTGCACGTGATGCCCATCGACAGACCCTGGATACCCGTGGACCTGACGACGCTTTCCTGATCGGCGCTGATGGTGAGGGTTGGGACATCAGCGCGTGTGTGGTCCTGATCGGGTGGACTTGATTTTCTGTCGTGGGGCGTCGTTAGGCTCGATGTATGAGTCGTAGGAGTCAGGAGAAGCGAGCCGCCCGAGCCAAGTCTCGAGCCAAGCAACGAGCGAGGGACAAGGTGGGCGGTGATCACAGGCGGGGTGGGCCCAGTGCGGAAACGGACAATTTCGACTGGCTTACAGCGCAGCCGCCCCTGACGCGCATGACCACTGCGGACGTCCTGGCCGAGGCTCGCGCTGGCGCCGTCTATATGATCTGGCGCACCTGGGCCGAGGAAATCGATCCTGCTGTCTTCCTCGCCAATGCCGAGCCCGTGCTGCTGTCCTGGGTGCGCGACGCGTACGACAGGGGCGGCTGGCAACCGACGGAGCTGATCCGCTACCTGGCCCGATGGGGGAAGTCGCCGGTGGCAGAGCTGGCACGCGTCGTCGTGGCGGTTGAGCGTGATTCACGGGTTGGGCCCACCGCCAACGATCCCGGTTGGCTCCAGCAGTGGGAGGCTGCTGGGCTACCCACCAAGGTGGCCGGAACTGGCTGGATGATGGCCTGGGCGGCATCCCACCCTGACTGGCTCAGGCTGGTCCACCGGTTCGCAATGATCCTGTCCTGGATTCCGCCTCTGGAGCCACTCCTGCCGCCACTCTCTGCAGTCCGCGCCTCTTCCCGGCTTGCCTCGAAGCAGGCTCCCACCTCGGCAAATCCCATGCTGGAGCGGGTACGTGCTCTGCTGGCCAAGGCGGAATCGACTCAGTTCGAGTCAGAAGCCATCGCCTTCACCGCCAAGGCCCAGGAGCTGATGACCAAGCACGCACTCGATCAGGCGATGCTGGCCGGTGCCGGCTCCAGTCCTGCAGCCCCGGGTGTGATCCGTATCGCCATCGATCCGCCGTACCTGGACGCCAAGGCGCTCCTCCTTCAAGTGATCGCGGGGCACTCCCGCTCTCGAGCTGTCCTTCACCAGGACGTGGAGATGTCCACCGTCATCGGCTTCTCGACAGACCTTGATGCAGTCGAGCTGCTGTTCACCTCGCTGCTCGTCCAAGCCCATCACGCTCTGGCCGCAGCCAGCGTCGCCGCGCCACCGGGGAGCCGGACCAGATCCCAATCATTCAGAGCTGCCTTTCTGCAGGGCTTCACCAGCCGTATCGATGCCCGACTCGCGGAGGTGAACACTGTGGCCTTTGAGGAGGCCAAGGCACAGGCGGACAAGTTCCTGCCGGTCCTTCGCTCCCGGGACGAGCAGATCAGCGAGTTCGTGGAGCAGCGCTTCGGCGGACTGATCTCTTCCAGGGTGCGAGGCGGTTACGACGCGCTGGGATACCAACACGGCCAACGTGCTGGAGACGCCGCGGCCTTGGTCTCGGGCGCAGTCGAGGCCTGAGATCGACGAATGGAGTCAAGTACGAAAGAACCTCACCCGAACAGCGACTCTCCATCCGACTTGGACCTTTGTGTCCATTGCTGTGTCCACGTTGGAGGATCTGATTCGGGACACCTGTGCACCGCACATTGCGCTCCTTCGGTAAACGCTCCGCGGAATCCGAGGAGTTCAAGGCCGGATACCCCGACGTCGAATAGGCGAACATCACCCGGATGCGAAACCTCATTGCGCACTGCGATGAGCATCGCACTCACGCCACGTCGAACAAGTATTCCAACGCCAGGCATGATCACACCGTGGTCCGGGCGGCCAATTCTGCTCAACGGTCAGCGGCGTTTGTCACGTAAGAGTGCGTCGATCTCGTTCAGGTCGACGAGGACGCGGAAGCCGATCTTGAGCGCCGCGAGCTTCGGCAGTATCAGCCGGTGTGGCTGCTTCACGGGATTCGGTGGTGGCGGACCGGCCGACCCTCCCGCAGTGCGAGAGAGGCAGCGGCCTCTGCAGGGTCGGTGAATCGCATCAGCTCGTTCAGGTCGACGGCGCCATCGCTGCCGACTAGGTATTTTAAGGCTATTTCGCCTTGAAAAACGCGGGTTTCGGGTTGTGGAGCATAGGGGACTCGAACCCCTGCTCAAGTATTGTCTGACAAGGGTGGGGACCGGTTCCCTGAGGTGCTGAGCCCAGTCAAGGCCCACAATGTTGCGTCGTATGCGACACGAACGGACGTCAGCGCCCGTAGTGGTAGCGGCAGGCAGCGATGCGAACTTCATCATCGATCACCTTGTAAACGAGACGGTGCTCATCGGTGATCCGACGTGACCAGTAGCCGGCGAAGTCGTGTTTGAGGGCTTCGGGCTTACCGATGCCGTCGTTGCCGTTGCGGACGACGTCCTGGATGAGCAGGTTGATGCGCTTGAGGACCTTGCGGTCCTGGGTCTGCCACCAGAGGTAGTCCTCCCACGCGTTGGAATCCCAGACCAGTATCACGGCAGCTCAGTCGGCATCGAGCAGGTCTCGGACCTGTCCGTCGCCGGACTCGAGCCTTTCCATGGCGTCGAGGAGGCGGCGGGCGTTGGCCGGTGACCGCATGAGGTACGCAGTTTCTCGGAGGGACTCGAAATCAGCCAGAGAGACGATCACCACGGGGTCATGACCGGCGCGGGTGATCACAATCTCTTCACGGTCGTCGATTACGGAGTCGAGCACCTCGGCGTAACGGGCGCGGGACTCGGTGTAGCTCATGGTCTTCATAGAACCTCCATCTGTACAGATAACTGTACCTCAAGGCAGTGGTCGAAACCAGCCCTCCTTGGGGGAAGAGTCTGTGGCCCAGATCGGTTCCGAGCGCGAGAACTTCCAAGCAGTTGGCGCGAGCAATCCGGGCTTTCAGGCCGAGAACCGGGCTCGGCTCATCTCCGCCATGAGGGCGGGGCGGCGGCCGTAGACCTCGCGCAGTCGTGATATTTCGAGGTCCAACTCGGGCCTGTGTCCGGCCTTGTCGTACAGCGAGCGAGCCTTCTTGAGCCACGACACGATTGCCGGGTACGCCTTGGAGTCTGGTGTGGTGAGCTGGCTCTGTGCCTGTGTCAGGCACAGTCGGGCGGCCCGCAGGGGGAACATGTCCTCGGATGCGTCCACGAGTCGGGTCCACGTGGGACCGGCACCGAAGGCGTCTGCGGCCTCCCAAGCACGCTCGGTATCTCCGTCGGCGAGGTGAAGTTCGATCAGGTGGGCGCCGCCCGTGCTGGGTGCGCGGTTGGTCGCCTGCTCGAATGCCCAGTCTCGCTGCTCCTCCAAGCATCCACACTTCTGCGCGACCTCGCACAGCAACTGGTAGGCGTTCACGCTGAGGTCACGGCTCAAGAGCTTCCGCGGCACTGCCAAGGCTGCCTCTGTGCGTCCACCGTCGAGATACGCGGAAATAGCGTCCTCGGCGGTAATGATCGAGTGGCCCGCGCGCCAGGTGAAGTCCACGCTGCCGTTCACCACGGCAAGGTCCAGCCAATCGAGGACCTCTGGTTTCCGTCCGGCGGCTTGCAGGCGTTTCACGACCTCGCCGTAGTAGGGACGGTCGGTTCCCGATAGCAGGGCGACGGCACCGTCGACATCCCCGTCGTGGTCGGCGAGTTCCAACAACATGCGGTCCACCTCACTCCGATACGGATCGGCCGTCGCGCCTCCACCGCCCAGGGCCGCCACGCCCTCGCGGTAGGCAGCCCAGGCCTGCTTGGTAAACGCCACTGCCACAGCGTCCAGCGTGAGCGATGGCCATCCGCCGTACTCTGCCCGGAACCCGACCAACCATTGGGCCAGGCCCACCGGGTCGGGATGGTCTTCGACCGCACGGCTGAAGAGGGTGCACGCCTGTTCGGCGACCCCGACGAGCGCATCGGCGTCGTCGGCGCTTTGCCCAAGGTCGCCAAATTGGGTGAGTAGATACACGAGGGCCTGGCGAACCACCTGGTGGGCGCCGGTATCGAGATGCCTGTCCAACTCGTCGATGATGTCCTCGACGGCCTGGATGCCGTCATCAGCCTCGTGGTCGTAGAACGGGTCGTGAAAGTCGAGATCCAAGCCGGCCAAAGCCGTGTCGATGTTCGCCAGCAGTTGGTGCAGTACGAGGGAGTCATCTGGGGTGGCCTGCAATTCCAGCGACCTCATGGCCTCAGGGCTGTACGAGGCAAGCTCAATCACCAAGGTGGTCAGCGACCGGTGGTCCAGCGACTGTAGAAACTGTTCGACCGCTGGGGTCACCGGATATTGCTCCCCGTCGGGGCCGATCACGATCTTCACACGCTGATTATTGCTGCTCCAGAGTCCTCGAGCAGCTCCTTGGCGTGATCCTTGGACCCGTCGCCACGTGACGCTCCCCATGTCCCTACCAGTGGGTGGCGCTTTCGCCAGCGACGATGATCTCCATGTCGACGCACCCTGAGGCGCGTGCGGTCAGTCGACGTCGAGCAGGTCTCGGGTCTGTCCGTCGCCGGACTCGAGCCTTTCCATGGCGTCGAGGAGTCGGCGGGCGTTGGCCGGGGACCGCATGAAGTACGCAGTTTCCCGGAGGGACTCGAAATCAGCCAGGGAGATGATCCCCACGGGTTCGTGCCCGGCACGCGTGATCACGATCTCTTCGCGGTCATCGATCACAGAATCGAGCACCTCGGCGTATCGGGCCCGGGACTCGGTGTAGCTCATGGTCTTCATGGAACTCCTTCCTGTGGAGAGAAATCTACGTCCAGTTGAAGATGGGGCAATCGGAGCAGCACTTCTCCGCATCGAACCCATCCTGGGTGCGGGGCGGTCTCGACGCGCTGAACGGGAATGCTGCGGGCCCGGGTCCAAGCTGTTCGGTTCTTCACACTGCTGAATCACACGATGAAGGGAGCGGCGACTTCCGTGAGCTATGTGAACGTTGGTCCTTGATAACGCAGGCGTTATCATTGGCGCATGGAGTACGCGAGGCGAATCCGGGCGCGCCGAGAGGCGCTACAGCTGACGCAGCGTGATGTCGCGCAGATCTCTGGGGTAAAGCAGCCGCTCATCTCGGCGATCGAGTCGGGCAAGAGGGAACCCAGTGCGGCGACCAAGGCCGCGCTCGACCGGGTGCTGGCCGCTCGTCCTTCGGAAATGCTGCGGCTGTTCCGACCGGAGGCGCTCATGGTGATCCAGCGGCATGGCGGAGCCGCACCCCTGCTGTTCGGCTCTGTTGCTCGCGGGAGCGACAGCCCTGACTCCGATGTTGACCTCTTGGTCACCTTCGCCGAGGATGCTGGCATCACCGACCTGCTGGCCATGGAGGATGAGCTCTCCGCGTTGTTGACCGTCCCTGTGGACGTGGTTTCGGCTGGCTCCTCCGGTGGCGTTGTGGACCGTGCTCTGAGCCAGGCGGTTCCGCTGTGACTTCCGATCCGTCGGTACCCCACGGGCGTCTCGATGATTGGCTTGACGACTTGGCTGGCGTTGGCGCTGACGCTGAATACTTGGTCAGCTTGGGCAGGGATGCCTATCGGGCTGATTGCGCTCAAGGCCGTCTCCTGCGGAATGCAGGGGAGCGGTTGCTGATCAAGGTGGCGACGATCGTGGAACGGCTTCCCGATGAGTTCAAGGCCGGATACCCCGACATCGAATGGGTGAACATCGCCCGGATGCGAAACCTCGTCGCGCATCAATACGACAAGGTCAATCACGACCTCATGTTGGTGACTCTCCGACGAGACATCCCATCACTCATCGAGCGTCTCGGCCTGAACGCCTGAGTCGGGCCGCCAGCTTCTGCAGACGTCCAGTCCTGGGTCGGCATTCTCTCCGATACATGGGTCGATCCGTTGAACCTTGAGCCCTCATCCTTCAGCGGGGCACGTGGCCGTGAAAGGAAACTCTCACTATTGTCGAGCCAATTACCAGCGGGTGACGCTCTCGTCGGCCTGTTGTCGGTCTCGGACGGCGGCGCCGAAGAATCGGTAGGCCCACTCCTGCGTCAGAGCCCGGGTTTCCGCGAAGATGATCGGCACGCTGCGGTGCCGCACCTGGCATTCGGCGAGCATGTCAGCCACCACCGCAGGTCGGACGTGCTCGAGTTTGAAGATCGCCGAGTACCTGTCCTCCACCAGCACCACGGCGCGGGGGACCTGCTCCAGGTCAGCCAGCCGGTACTCCAACTTGCCGCTGGTGAGGCTGCCGGCGAAGTCCGTCAGTGACTTGCGCTCGACCACCGCGATCAACTCGTCGTCGACCTTCACGCCGTAGTCGCCCACCTTGAGGGCTTGCTTGGTGGTGGTGGCCTGCTGGGTGGTGAACTTCCAGGCGTAACGCTCGCGGGTGTCGACGACGATCTCCATGTCGGCCACCCCGGAGGCACGTGCGGTGGGGATGGCGACGTTGGGACGGGCGACCTTGGAGGTTCGGGCGGACTGCCAGAAAATCATCTCCCGGCCGCGTGCCTGTGTGATGACGAACTGTGAGCGGGACTCGCGTGTCCGGTCGACCTCGATGCTGATTGCTGCCCCGCGTCGAACACAGGAGCGCAGGGTCAGTTCCTCGACGATGTCAGCATCTTCGGGCCGGGGCTCGCCATGGGGGTGGCAGTAGATCTTGGAGGTGCGTGGCCACGTGTTCTTGACCCGCAGCACGATGACCTCGCCCAGTGGGATCGTGGCAGGTCGTGCAGTGGCCACGGCGATCGCTAGTCCTTCTTCTTGGACGATTTGAGACGCTCCGGCGGCATGATGAGCGTTGGAATGGCCCGGAGAAGGAACTTGTCGAAATGCGGCACGGTGAACGCGGCGTACCCGTGCTCCGGGGTGTAGAGCAGTCCCATGTTGATCAGTTGTGCACGGGTGGGACCCATCTGTGTTGACTTGCGTCCGATGACGGCGGCCACATCCTGCGCCTTCTGGGCCTCGGGTCCGAGTTCGGCCATCGCGCGCAGATACATGCGCTCCAACTCTGTGGCGCGATCCAAACGCACACGAAAAGAACGATTCGTCGAGCTTCGCCTCGTAAGTAGGGACCGCTAGAGAGACGTCCTCTTCGGTGATCACAGGTCCACCCGCAAGTACCCACACGGCATAGCCGAGCTCCTGGAGGAAGTACGGGTACCCGCCCGTGATTTCGACGGCCAGGTCGAGGGCCACTTCACTGTAGTCAGCACCCTCGTCCTGGGCCGGCTTGACCAGTGCGGCGCGTGCGTCCTCGTCGTCAAGATTTCCGATACGCGGGAACTTGAACAGCCTCTCCGAGTATGACTTCGCGTCACCAGCCAGCTCAGCGATCTGAGGCAGGCCGGCGCCCACCATGGTCACAGGAAGTCCCCGCTGGACCGTCTTGTGGAGAGCGGAGATGAGCGCCTCCAGTTGAGTAGTGGAAAGGAATTGCACCTCGTCGAAGAGCAACACGAGACCTCTGTTGGCATCCTTGGCCGCCTCGCCGACGGCAACGAAGAGGTCGGTGAGATCGGCCTGGAGGTCTTGCTGGTCTGCGAAGCCCTCCGCAGCGTCGATATCAATCCCTCCGGTGAGTGTTCCGGTGGGGTCCACCGACATGCTGAATGATTTCAGTACAGCCGCAGCCTTCTGGATACGGCTGCCCCAAGCGAGCTTTGGGAGACATCTCGAACAGTGACGTGCGGATGGAGCTCACGATCTGGCGCCGGAACTGATCGTCGTCGTGCTTCGACACCTCACGCTCGACCACAAGCCAGCCGAGCTCGTGGGCCTTCTTGCGGAAGCGTCCGTGCAAGACGGTCTTCCCGACTCCACGAAGTCCCGTGATGATCATGGATTGCTCCGTGCGCCCTGCGGTCATCCGGCGCAGTGATACGTCGAAGGTGTTGAGCTGGGCGTCGCGGCCGAGTACGGCGGGCGGCTGTGCACCCGCGTTCGGCGTGTAGGGGTTCAGGATCGGGTCCGCAACCGCCATCTTAGGATCTTTATCCCACTTTATCGGAATCCCATAAAGCTAGCTTAAGGAAGTAAAGGTGAGCGGGTGGTTGTGGGAGAGAGGTTCTGGCACCGCATGGTGGCTTGTCATGCGGACGGATGCAAGCGCAGACGCTGCCTGCCAGGGGTGTGACGAACCTGTCCTACTGAACGAGGGTTCCGGGTTGTGGAGCATAGGGACTCGAACCCCTGTTCAAGTGGCCTTTGACAAGGCAAGGAACTGCGCCTTCGGGGTGTTGAGCCCAACCAAAGCCCACAGGTGGGAGCCTTGTGTGACGCGAGCGAAGGGTAGCGTCAGCGCCCGTAACGGTAGCAGCACTGCAGCCACACGTGACCAACTTCGTCGCGCCGAAGGTCGCAATTTCTGGCTTGTGGCGGCAGAACCCGATGATGAGTCAGTTGAGCGGACTCAGGTAATGGTGATGGTCCAGTCGCCGTCGGCCTTGACTGCGATGAGGGCAGGTCCGCTCTTGATCGGGATCTCACCGCTGTAGGCGCCGATCTCGTTGACGAGCAGGTCTGGGCTGGTCCCGTCGGTGAAGTGAATGACGAAGTTTGATTCGCCGGCATGGTTGACAGTTGCGATCCCGGCAGCGCCTTCGTAGCGGAGGATGCTGTCGCCCGTGCCAGAGAGATCAGCGCCGGGCGCGGGTGCGGTGCCGACGGGTGACAGGGTGATGGTCCATGCCCCGTCGGCTTTGATTTGAAGCATGCTCGGAGCGTCACTCCAGCCAGTGACCCCGAAATCGACGGTGCCGCTGTATGGGCCGATTTCATTGACCAGCAGGTCGCGCACCTCGTTGTTGGCGTCCAGGGACTGGATGACGAAGTTCCGGCTCCCGGTGTGCGTGGCCGTCACCAGGGCTGCCGTGATTCCTTCGGGGACTGCAACGATCGAGTCACCGCTGCCGCTTTCCTCCACTACATCGAACGTGCCGTAGCGAACCGCATACGGGTCGACTGCCAGCTCGGGCTCCGGCTCGGGGGTGGTCTCCTCGACAGAAGGCGTGTCCTCCACCGTCGAGGTGGCTACCGGTGTGTCGGCCTTCTCTGTGGTTGCGGTCGGCTCGGTCGCGGCCGATTCCGACTTTTTCGGCGCGGCAGACGGTGACTCGCTCGCGACGGTGGGTGTGGTCACGGCGACGGGCCTGGGTTCTGTAGCTGGTTCATCACCGGCCAAGGCGCCGCCGAAGCCGGCAAGCACCACGAGGGCACCGGGGATGACGAATCGCTTCTTCTTGAACCAAGGCCGCTTGGGTTTGGCGCTGCCGGGCCCAATCGGTGTGTGAAAGTGGGGGTTGGGAGGTTGAGCCATGATGGTTCCCTTCGTTGAGTCCTCTGAGGCCACGATGGTCGTCCGCTCCGGTAACCACTAACTGAGACCTGATAAGCACCCTTATCAGGGTGATGGCTGACGTCGCTAGGATGAGTGCCTTAACTTCGTCTCCAAGGAAGGGGACCGGCATGCTGCTGTCGATGGGGGACATCGCGGTCCTGGCGCTCGTGCAGCGTCCAGTGGTCACGATGTGGCGGCGCCGGTATGTCACGGGGCCGGTTCCCTTCCCCATGCCCGTCCACACGGAACCACTCCGGTTCGATGCCAAGGACGTCATTGGCTGGCTCGACGAGACCGGCCGCGGCAACAACCGCCATCCGGCGGCGCACTTGCCCGCATTGGAGTTGCGGGAACGAGCAGTGCCAGGAGCGAGCGGCGTTGCGGCAGTCAGCGCACTCCTGTCGCTGCGCCACCACTACGGCGACATGCTGCTCCCAGCCCTCGAGGAGCCGGGTGGTCCAGACCGTGTCCGGCGTACCACCGGAGAGTCGCAGTTGGGCGAAGCTGTGCTGGCTGACCTGCCCAGGGGAGCTGAACTCACTGCACTGGCCGGAGCGGCGGAGGCTTTTCTCGACCACCATTTCGGCGTCGGTGACGCCCATGACCGGTTGAGTGAGACGTGGTTCAGGCAGGCTTGGCCCGCGCTGGCGGCCACGAGCCTGTCCGGCGAGTTCGCATCCTTGTTGGCCTTATCGGTGATCTCCCTCGCCGACACGTCCGCCACCCATGCTGTGCTGGATGCCTCGGGGAACGGACACAGTTGGCTGCCGCTCCTGCCACCGGAGTGGATGGGCGCCGTCGGGGTGGCAGGCAACGGCGTCCTGTCCAGACATACGCTGCGGACCTGCCTTCTGGCGGACCGAGATGCGGGTCCTGCCGGACCAAGTGACGAGTGGGACGTCGTCGTGGATCTGGCGCTGTCCGAAACGGAGCAGGAAGTTCTTGGGCGGCTCCACCCCACCAAGGGGGAGAAGCGCCTGGTTCTGGCGCCCGCCCGTTACCTGTGTGAGCCATTGCCGCGTGGCCTCCTTCGAGATGAGGCGCTGCGGGCTGGAGTAGTACGGGCGATCGTGAAGCTGCCCGCAGGGCTACGCCCAAGCAACCCTCGCGAGCAGCTCGCGCTCTGGCTGCTCGCCGAGTACGACGATCACCCCTTCGAGCAGCAGCGCACGTTCGTCGCGGACCTCTCTGCGCGTGAACTCGACACCGCACTCGCCTCTGACCTGGTGGCAGACCTACGGGCAGCAGCCCTCGACCCCACCACGCACGGTCACCGGAGCTGGCGCGTGCTGAGCGCCGTCCGGACGGCGCACCTGCTCGCCCGTCCGGGGTCGCTCGCAACGGCGCCGCCGACCTCACGGGCAGTCCGCGTCCTCCCCGGGGAAGCAGTCGTTGACCTGCGCACGCGTGCCGGGGAGCTCGGGATGGGCGATGTCGCCAAGATCCGGCCTTCGGACGTCACCGGTGGTGCGTCGGTGAACGTCGAACAGGCCGGTCGACGGAAGTGGCTGAAGGTGAAGTCGGGCATTCGCCTCGACGTGACCGTGCTCACGGCGGGGGAGCTGCCGGTGTGGACACATGTTGACGGACGGCTCTACCGTGGTCACGGCGTCGACAAACTGCAGGCCCTGGCACTGCAACAGGCCTGGCTCACCCAGCCCGGCGACGTCGTGTACCGGGGCGGGGGTGAGGCAGAGATCGACCACACCGGCGGCGCCATCGTCGCCTACCCGGTCAAAGCCCTACGGCTGGCCCCGGACGCGCCGATGACGTCGCGGCAACTGCAGCGTGCCATTGCGACTGCACCCACTGGCTCCACCGAGCGGCAGTGGCAGTTCGCCCCTGTGGCTGAGGGCCAGCGCCGCGGCCTGTCTGAGTTCTCTGCAAGGATCAACAAGCGTCGCGCTGACCTTATGGCCGAACTCCAGAACCTGCAGGACCTCGAGGAATCACTCCTCGACGCCTGCGAGAACCACCTGATCACCTTGGAGGTTGATTGATGGCCAGAATCAAGGCCGCCCCGAGCGCTCCCAGCACCAGCAAAGAGCTCAAGGACATGTTGTGGAAGTCCGCGGACAAGCTGCGCGGGTCCATGGACGCCAGCCAGTACAAGGACGTGGTGCTGGGGCTGGTGTTCCTCAAGTACGTCTCGGATGCCTTCGAGGAGCGCCGCGAGCAGATCCGACGCGAGCTCGTGGACGATGGGTGTGACGAGGCCACCGTCGCCGACACCCTCGAGGACCGCGACGAGTACACCGGGTCGCAGGTGTTCTGGGTGCCGGCTGAGGCCCGCTGGTCCTACCTGGCGGCCCAGGCCAAGGGGACGCCGGACCAGTCGACCGGGGAGCTCGTCGACGACGCCATGCGCCGGCTGATGGAGGAGAACAAGTCGCTGGCTGGCACCCTCCCACAGGTGTTCAACCGCTCCAGCGTCGATATGCGCCGCCTTTCCGAGCTCATCGACCTGCTCAACGGAGCCCGCTTCACCGGCGATGGAGCCAGAAAGGCCCGCGACCTCCTCGGCG
This sequence comes from uncultured Arachnia sp., assembly GCA_947493705.1. Lineage (GTDB taxonomy): Bacteria > Actinomycetota > Actinomycetes > Propionibacteriales > Propionibacteriaceae > Arachnia. The sequence continues at coordinate 19,850 of CANLSH010000006.1, forward strand.
AGGTGTACGAGTACTTCCTGGAGAAGTTCGCGCGTGCTGAGGGCAAGCGCGGCGGTGAGTTCTACACCCCTGCTGGCGTGGTGCGGGTTCTCGTCGAGGTGCTGCGCCCGACGACCGGCCGCGTCTACGACCCGTGCTGCGGTTCCGGCGGCATGTTCGTGCAGGCCGAGAAGTTCCTTGAGGCCCACCACCGCTCGCCGGGCGATATCTCCGTCTACGGGCAGGAGCTCAACGAGCGCACCTGGCGGATGGCGCGGATGAACCTGGCTATCCACGGCATCCTTGGCAATCTCGGGCCCACGTGGGGTGACACCTTCGCCCGCGACCTTCATCCGGACCTCAAGGCCGACGTGGTCATGGCCAACCCGCCGTTCAACATCAAGGACTGGGGCCGCCGCGAGGACGACGCTCGCTGGGCCTACGGCGTCCCCCCGGCCGGGAATGCCAACTACGCCTGGTTGCAGCACATCCTGAGCAAACTCACCCCCGACGGCCAGGCTGGCGTGGTGATGGCCAACGGCTCGATGTCGTCCAACAGCGGCGGCGAGGGCCAGATCCGCGCGGAGATGGTGGAAGCCGACGTGGTGAGCTGCATGGTGGCGCTGCCCACTCAGCTGTTCCGCTCCACCGGCATCCCCGTGTGCGTGTGGTTCCTCGCGAAGAACAAGGGGCCCGGTTCAACCGCTGGTCGAGTGGGCGGCGACGCACGAGCCGACGTGGCGGGACCGCTCGCGGACCGCCGCGGCGAAACGCTGTTCATCGACGCTCGCAATCTCGGCCACATGGTTGACCGTGCGGAGCGGGCGCTGAGCGACGACGACATCGCCAGAATCGCGGGCGCCTTCGTCGCCTGGCGCGGCGTCGAAGGTGAGTACGAGGACGTGCTCGGGTTCTGCCGCTCCGTCCCGACCGCGGAGATCAAGGCTGCTGGGTACGCCCTCACCCCCGGCCGCTACGTCGGCGCCGCGGCGATGGAGGACGACGGCGAACCCCTCGACGAGAAGCTCGAGCGGCTCACGAAAGAACTGTTCGAGGCGATGGACGAGTCAGCTCGTCTGGACGCTATGGTTCGCGAGCAGCTGGGACGACTGTCGTGAGAACGACGCTGCGCCAGCTGGCGGCACGAGGTGTTCTCGAGTTCAGCGACGGGTATCGGACTCGCAAGGACGAACTCGCCCAGAGCGGCTTCCGCATTGTCCGAGCCGGGGATCTTCATTCGGGGCGTGCGCACTTAGATGGGCCAGACTTTGTGAGTCCAACTATGTCGAAAGGAGTTGGGCGAAAGGCTGTGCAGCCTGGCGACGTTGCACTCACCACCAAGGGGTCGGTTGGGCGCGCTGCGCTCGTGAACGATGTCCCCGAGCCCGCTGTGTACAGCCCCCAGATCTGCTATTTCCGGGTGCTTGATGACCGTGTTCTGAACGCTCAGTTCCTGCTCTGCTGGTTCCGGAGCGAGGAGTTCTGGTCGCAGGCCTCCTACCTGATGTCAGCCACTGACATGGCTCCTTACCTGAGCCTCAAGGATGTGGGGAACCTTGGTGTCAACCTTCCTGACCTCGCAACCCAAACCGCCATCGCCGACGTCCTGGGAGCACTGGACGACAAGATCGCCGCCAACGAGCGGCAGCTTGAGCGCAACCTCAGGCTCCGGGTGGCAATCTTTGAGTCGCTTTACAAGCCCCTATGTGTGCCCATGAGTGAGCTGGCGGGCTTCGTCAACGGCCGCAACTTCACCAAGGACGCCACGGGCAGCGGTCGGCCGGTGATTCGCATCGCGGAGTTGAACAACGGGGTGACCGCATCCACAGTGTGGAACGACGTCCAAGCCGGCGAGAACAGCATAGCCAGAGCTGGTGACATCCTGTTCGCATGGTCTGGCTCACTGACCGTGACCCGCTGGAGCGGAGTCGAGGGGCTTGTCAATCAGCACATCTTCAAGGTGCTGCCGAACGGGCTACCTGACTGGCTTGTGTTTCATCTGCTCCTGTTGAAGCTCGCGGACTATAAGTCCATCGCCGCTGACAAGGCCACCACGATGGGCCACATCCAGAGGGGTCACCTCGATCAGCCTGTAGCGCTGCCGACCGAGACCGAGATCGCCCGGGTCAATGGGTTGATGACTGCACTCTGGTCTGCGGAGCTCAGCCTTCGGATCGAGAACGCTCGCCTCGCTGCGACCCGTGACGCCCTCCTCCCCGAGCTTATGACCGGGCGGCTCACTGTCAGCATTGCCGTGGCGGCAGCGCGATGAGCACACCAGGTCTCAGGGGAGGGGCGGCGACCCCGGTGTTTCACTTCACCCACATCGAGAACTTGGCAACGATTGTTCGGGACGGGCTGCGGTGCGACTCGGCGATCCAGGCAACCGGTCTCCTCTTGCAGGAAGTCGGCAACCGCGATATCAAATCGATGCGACGTGACCGGGAAGTGCCGGTCTCTCCAGGTGGCGTTGTCGCTGACTATGTGCCGTTCTACTTCGCGACGCGTAGCCCGATGATGCATGCGATCCACATGGGCAACGTTCCCTCATACCTGAATGGCTGTGATGACATCGTCTACTTGTGTTCGACTGTGGGTCGGCTACGGGCCATGGGCTCAACCTTGTTGCTCACAGATCGCAATGCAGCGTTGGCCCACGCTTCCTTCGCGTTCGACGCCGAAGATCTGGATATCGACTGGCCGCTCATGGGCGAGCGCTACTGGAATAATACGCCGGAGTACCCCGACCGCCGCGAGAAGCGCATGGCTGAGTGTCTCGCGCATGAGTTCGTGGCATCCCAGGCCATCGAGGCCGTCGCGGTCAAGTCACGTACAGTCGCCGACAAGGTGACTAGACTTGTGGGAACATCTTGGCCCGTGACTGTCAGTCCGGGCTGGTATTTCTAGGGCATGGAGACAGCGGTGATTGTGCGTGGCGAGGGGAACCTCCTGGAAGCGCAGGTCGACGCGTTGGTCAACACCGTCAACACCGTCGGTGTGATGGGCAAGGGCATCGCCCTGCAGTTCAAGCGCGCCTATCCGGACATGTTCGAGAACTACGCGCGGGCGGCCAAGGCCGGGGAGCTCGCGGTAGGCAAGATGCACGTGTGGGAAACCGGAGCGGCCCACGGTCCGCGTTACGTCATCAACTTCCCCACCAAGCAGCACTGGAAAGGGCGCTCGAAGCTGGAGTACATCGAGGCAGGCTTGCGGGATCTTCAGCGCGTGGTGCGGGAGTTCGAGATCGATTCCCTGGCGCTTCCTCCACTCGGATGTGGGAATGGGGGTCTGAGCTGGAAGACTGTTCGCTCCCTGATCGAGGAGGCCTTCGCCGATAGCCCGGCGGCCGTGACGTTGTTCGAGCCCTCCGGTGCTCCGGAGGCGGCCCGGATGCCAGACCGTCGTGCGAGATCCAGGATGACGCCCGGCCGCGCGGTGCTCCTCCGCAGCATGAAGCGTTACCTGGATTCGGCGCTGGAGGACCCATCCCACCTGGAGTTGCAGAAGCTGTTGTACTTCCTCCAGGAGGAGGGCGAGCCGCTGAAGCTGCGGTTCGCGAAGGGGCGATACGGTCCGTACGCCGACAATCTGCGCCACGTGCTCGTCGAGCTTGAGGGCCACTACGTCGATGGCTATGGGGATGGCACAGACGCCGTTACCGAGTTTCGACCCATCCGGCTCCGGTCTGATGCCGACGCTCCGGAACCCACTCCCGAATCTGCGGAGCGACTCGACCGAACAATGAACCTTTGCTCGGGTTTCGCGACGCCCTTCGGCATGGAACTGCTGGCCAGCACCCACTGGATTGCCACTCGCGAAGGAGCTCGGGGCCTAGAGGATTGCACAACGGCCTTGTGGCGCTGGAACCCGCGGAAGCAGGAACTGTTCACCGCCCACCACATCGAGACGGCATGGACTGCATTGCAGAACCGGGGATGGCTGGATCAGCCTTCCAGCAAGGGGCAGGGCTCCGGGTGGGAGCCATCCGGAAGCGGCGAGTTGCCCGAAAATCATCGCGTGGACCCGGATAACACCCCTTCTCGACACCTGCATCTATAAGGCATCGGATGGACGGGCAGACTAGGCCCCATGCTCGAAGACGATTTGGAAGTTCTCGCTGAGGAGCACCTCGCCGATCTGGGTTGGCGGCCGGTGCCAGGCCCTGACCTCAATCCGCGCCGCTCCTCCGCTGCCGACCCAGTGTTGGCTGCCGATTTTCGTGATGCCCTGGCTCGGTTGAATCCTCAGATCCCAGCGGCGCAGCTTGCCCAAGCAGCTGCAGACATCCTCACCCCTGCCTCCCAGGACGCGGCCGCCGAGAACCTACGGATGCACGAGTTGATGGTCCACGGTTACCGCGGGGTCACCTGGACCGAGGCTGACGGCACCGAGCACACCCCCACCGTGCGAATCATCGACCCTGAGCCCGTGAACAACGACTGGATGGCGGCGCGCCAAGTGGCAGTCCGTGACAGGGATCATCATCGTCGCTTCGACATCGTGCTCTACTGCAACGGACTACCCGTGGCCATCATCGAACTGAAGAATGCGGGTGACGAGCGCGCCACCGTCACAGCAGCACATGCTCAGGTCCAGACCTACGTGCGTGAGTTTCCCATGGCGTTTCGTGCATGCGTCCTCACCATGGTGAGCGACGGCGTCGTCGCGCGCTACGGCAACCCTTTTACACCGCTGAACCACTATGCGGCGTGGAACGTCGACGACGACGGCTACGTCCTGCCCGCCGACCACCCGGCGCTGGACAGCCTGTTCGACGGCGTCGCCAATCCGGAGCGCTTCCTCCAGATCATGCGCAACTTCACATCGTTTGCGGTGGGGGAGGACGGCATCATCAAACGCACCGCCAAGCCGCATCAGTACTTTGCGGTCACCAAGGCTGTCGCCAGCACCATCCAGGCGGTGGAGTCCGATGGCAAGGCGGGTGTCGTGTGGCACACCCAGGGATCCGGGAAGTCGCTGGAGATGGAGTTCTATTCCAACATGCTGACGCGGCATCCGAGGATGCTGAACCCCACCATCGTCGTGGTCACGGATCGAACCGAACTGGACGGTCAGCTCTTTGACGCCTTCGCCGCATCGACGCTATTCCCGGAGAAGCCAGAGCAAATCCACACCCGGGAAGCGCTGCGCAGGGGACTTTCCGAACGCAACACCGGTGGCATCCTGTTCACAACGCTGCAGAAGTTCGGCCGGAGCGAGGCGGAACGCGCCTCCGGAGCCGAGCATCCGCTCCTCTCGGACCGTCGGAACATCGTGGTGATCGTCGACGAAGCGCACCGCAGTCACTACGACGATCTTGACGGCTACGCGCGTCACCTCTCCGATGCGCTGCCCAACGCCACGCTCATCGCCTTCACCGGCACTCCGGTGAGCTTCACCGACCGCAACACCCGCGAAGTCTTCGGCGACTACATCGACATCTATGACCTCACGCGCGCCGTCGCGGACGGTGCCACCGTACCGGTCTACTACGAACCACGCTTGGTGACCGTCGGCCTTGATCGCGGCATCACCGCAGAGGTTCTCGACGACGCCGCGGACGAACTCACCAAGGACCTCGACGAAACCGAGCGTGACCAGATCGAGCGCTCCGTTGCAGTGATCAACTCGGTCTACGGTGCGCCCGAGAGGATTAGTACCCTTGCCGCGGATATCGTCGAGCACTGGGAGAAGCGACGCTCGCGGATGCGGCCGGACATCGAGGGGCCGGGCAAGGGCCTGATTGTGGGCGCCACCCGCAGGATCTGCGCTGACCTCTACGAAGCCATCGTCGAACTCCGCCCGGAATGGCACTCCCAAGCCATCGACGAGGGCGTCATCAAGGTGGTCTACTCCGGGAGCGCGTCCGACCAGCCACCCATCAGTGACCACGTACGTCGGGAGTCGGAGAACAAGGTGATCAAGCGCCGCCTGGCCGACGAGGACGACGCACTGGAGCTGGTCATTGTCAAGGACATGATGCTGACGGGCTACGACTCACCCCCGATGCACACCCTCTACCTCGACAGGCCCCTGAAAGGTGCCTTGTTGATGCAGACGCTTGCCAGGGTGAACCGCACGTTCCGCGGGAAGTCCGCGGGCATGCTCGTGGCCTACGCGCCACTGACCGACAACCTCGCCCGAGCGCTGGCCGAGTACACCCTCACCGACCAGCGCGAGCGGCCCATGGGCCGGGACGTGGGGGAAGCCATCGAACTGGCGCGCGCTCTGGTTGGTCAAGTCCGTGACCTGCTGGAACCCGTCAAATGGCGCAGGAAGCTCGGCACACCCAGAGGCTGGATGGATGCCGCCCGAATGGTGACGGCCTGGTTGCGCGATCCGAGAAACCCCGACAACCGGGTGGAACAGGGGCAGGCCACTCTTACGGATCGGTACCGGCACCTGACCACCCAACTGGGCCGAGCCTGGGCTCTGTCTGCCGGTGCCGACAACCTCACCGATATCGCTGACGAGGTGCGTTTCTACGTCGAAGTCCGCGCCTGGGTGGCCAAGCTCGACGCGGCCGAACGGGAAGCGAACGGCCGTCCCGTTCCAGAGGAGGTGGCACGGGCGCTGCTCGCCGTCGTCGAGGACGCCACGGACTCCCGGGAGGTGATCGATATCTACGAGATGGCTCAAATCACCCGGCCGGACTTCAGTAACCTGACGCCGGCCCTCCTTGAAGAGGCGCAGGCCTCCACCGATCCGCAGTTGGCCATCGAAGCGCTTCGTTCGGCGTTGCTGCTCGAAGCCATCCGTGTCACGGGGCGGAACCTCGTGCGACAGCAGGCGTTCAGTGACCGGGTTACCCAGCTGCTGAACAAGTACACCAACGGACAGCTCACCTCCGCAGAGGTGCTGTTCGAGCTGTACCAGACGGCCCAAGAAGTGGCAGCTGAAGCCAAGCGCGGCGAACAGTTCGACCCCCCGTTGGCGCTGGACGAGCTTGCCGTCTACGACGCCGTCGCGAGCAACGAGTCGGCCTTGGAGATGCTCACACAGCCGGTCCTCGGCGACATCGCTCGCGAGCTGGTCGCATTGCTGCGCCGTGACGCCAAGACGGATTGGACGGTGCGCGACGACGTCCGTGCCGCCATCCGGGCCAAGATCAAACGCCTCCTGAGGAAGTACAAGTACCCGCCGGACCAGTCAGAGAGCGCGGTGAAGCTGGTGATCCAGCAGATGGAGGCCCTCACCCAGCAGTAGGGCCCGAGGAGGGCCACCACCGACGGATGTTTTCTCCATGTCGAGGTCGCGGCGGCGCAGGCCTCGGATCTCGCCAGACCGGAGACCGCCGAGGACGGCCACTGCAAGGGCGGGCCGGTAGTAGTCCTCGACGGCGTCGAGGTACGGCCCGACCTCCAGGACGCTCAGCGCCTCGGCGGCGCCCTTGGCCCGAGGCTTACCTGCTCTGATGATGCGGCAGGGGTTGGCGGCGATCGGCTCGTCGTTGACGGCGTCGTTCATCAGGTGCTTGAGCAGATCGGAGGACTTGCCGTTGATGGTCGGCGTGTCGGGCAAGCCTTCGTGCCAGCTCCGATCCGAAAAGTAGTGGGCAGTTGGCAGGTCCTTCGACACGCCCGGCTCCTTCGTCGCGGGGCTACTCAGGAAGCGGTGGGCGGTAAGTCGTGCTCGACCCGCGTCTGGAGCCTGAGGGCTGCGGCGCTCTGCTTGCGCTCGTATGGCGCCGGGGGAGTCCGCTTGGCCTGGGCGTTCGACCGACGTCCGAATGCTTGCCAGTACTTGGCGTCCTCCAGATGAGTGAAGCTCTTGGACTACCGCTTTCCGTCAGGTCCGATGTAGCGGACCTGGGAGTCTTCGCTCCGGCGTGCGTCAGGCGCGTGCGGCGATCCGCTTTCGGGTTCGGGTGGCCTCGACACGCGGCTGCTCGTTCCTCGCGGCCGCTACTCGGCCAGCGGTGGGGGTGGTTGTACCTCGGTGGGCGGTGGGGGTGGTTGCACCTCGATCGGCGGTGAGAGTGGTTGCACCTTGGCCAGCGGTGGGAGTTGTTGCACCTCGGTCAGCGGTGGGGGTGGCGCGAAACGTGGGTTCCGGGTTGTGGACCTCCGTAGAGAGTTTGAGAACCCCTGCCCACACCTGAAAACCTTGTCTTTGCGCAGGTCACGGGGCTTCTACAGCCACGACCAGCGCTCCTCCGAGCCTACCGTTTCCGATTCCAGGGGTCGAGTGATGCGATCACTTGGGATGGCTCAAACCCTCCTGCGGCCCGAGCAGGTCGATGATCTGGTGGCGCAGTATCGCGAGGGCGCGACGCTCGTGGAGCTGGCATCCCGCTTCGGAGTGAACCGCCGCACGGTCGCCATGCACCTCACCCGTCGAGAGGTGACGATCCGCCGTGGACGGTTCGATCCTTCCCGCATCCACGAAGCAGCCGACCTCTACCTCAGCGGGTTGACGCTGGTAGAGGTCGGCGTGAAGGTTGGGGCGGGGCCTCAGGCTGTCCGCCGAGCGCTCGCTTCGCACGGCGTCGTGATCCGGCCTGGCGGGCGCTGTGGTTCTCGCATCACGGCACCCACTGCCGTGGGCGGTTGAGCCTAGACACGAAGGGCTGGCTCACGCAGGCTCGCCTCGACGCGCGAGTCGTGGCGCTGGTGACGGCGGACCGCAGCCTCGCGCAGGAGCGCACGGATGAGCAGAGCGACGCTCAGGGGTCCCATGATGATGAACTTGAGCGCGTTCCAGCATGCCCACAGCACGATGAGGTGGAGCCAGCCTGGGCCGCCGTCGGCTGCCGAGCCAGAGCAGATGCTGGCGATCAGGATGTACGGAAGGGCGACCAGCATCGCGGGTATCCCCCACTTGAGTCCGCGACGCGTGCGGATGGCAGCGAGCAGTCGGTTGCTCGGCATGTAGCGGTGCAGGTAGTCGCGGGTGCGAACGCTGAGCGTCCAGATAAGGCGGAACATGATCGGCCTCTCGTCACACGTGTTACTCCGTCGAGGAGGCAGAACGTGTGTGAGTGCCCGAAGGCCGTCCCGGAGGACCCGCAATATGAGGAGAACCTGCCTCACCATCCACTGTACGCCGGGGGCGGCGTTCACGGAACCCTCCGGCTCCCGCGTCGCCGCGCGCACCTCTCTGTATGAGTGAGAGGACCCGACGATGACGACCTTGAGCCAGGTAATCCAGGACGAGCGCACAGCACGGATGGCGCTGTCGATGCTCGTCGAACCGGATGATGCCGTGACCGGCCGCCTCCTGGGCGAGCTCGGTGCGCTTGAGCTGTTTCGGTTCGTCGAGGGTGAAGACGCGGCGCCGGGGCTCAGTACCGTTGACGCGCAGGTGTGGCGTGCCCAGTTCCAGCGCTCAGACACTCGGACACTTGAACAGAACCTCGTCGGAGCCGAGCGCGCTGGTATCGGCACGCTGATACCCGACGACAAGGAGTGGCCATCCGCACTCGACAATCTTGGCGACCGACGGCCATACGTCCTGTGGACTCGTGGCACGACATCGTTCCTCGCGCGACCGCTCAACGATCTCGTCACGATCACCGGAGCGAGGGCCGCGACCTCGTACGGCGAGCATGTGGCCGCGGAGTTGGCGTCCTACCTCGCCAACGCTGAACGGATAGTGCTGGCCGGCGGTGCGTACGGTATCGAAGGGGCTGCCCATCGAGCGGTGCTGGCATCCGGTGGCGACACGATCGCGGTCATGGCGAACGGCGTTGATCGTCCCTACCCGATGGGTCACCGTAAACTACTTGAGCGAGTAGCCGACCTCGGCCTCATGGTCAGCGAGGTTCCACCCGGCGCAGTGCCGACGCGTCATCGCTTCCTCGCTCGCGCACGCCTGATGGCCGCGCTCTCCGCAGCGACCGTCGTCGTCGAGGCTGGTGTTCGCTCTGGATCGATGACCGTCGCCCGGCGCGCGCACGAACTCGGCCGCGCCGTCGGAGCTGTTCCCGGTCCAGTGACCAGTGCGACGAGCACCGGCCCCAATCTCTTGCTCGCACAGAGACTCGCTCATGTTGTCGCGCATGCGGGTGATCTGACGCGCCCGCGCCAACCGACGGAGACGAGATCGCTCAGTCACGAGAGCGGGCAAGTCTTCACAGCATCCGATCCCCAGGCTCCCATGTCACGCGACTCGGCGCGCAGCCATCAGGGCTCCCGGCCAACGTTGTCGAGGTGAAAGTCCGCGTTCATGCGCACCGCAGGATCAGGTCTCGCTGTCAGACCTCGATCACTGCGGCCACCTGCTGGTAGACCGGTGTCCAGAGGTCGACTTCCACCTCGGGGGCCTCGATGCTGACGACGAGCGAGTAGTTGACGCCTTTGTCGCTCTGATCCATCTTCGGCCGGTTCTTCCACCAACCTGCGACGGGGTACACAACGACAGCCTCTTTGGCCGCGAGGTCAGCGGCCGACCCCGACCAAATATCGGTGTGAAGCGATCCGGCCGAGGTCTGCTGGTCACGGCCGAAAAGCCAACCGCTCTCGGTATTGAGTGCCAGTGGCTTCTCATCTACATCGCGTGCCTGCTTATTGACGCGCTGGCGGAACGCGTCAAGGTTATCCTCGGGTCGTTTCATCGCGAAGCGCAACCCATGAGAGGGATAGACGTATCGGCCCGTCCAGCCGCGACTCGATGGATTTGGTTCTACAAAGTACGAGAGGGTGACGCGCAGCCGAACTTCAGTCTCCCCGAGCGCGGACAACTCGTCGATGGGCCACGGCAGGCGATGCAGGTTCATCTCGCGCGCTTTCCCGCTGCTGGAATTCCCGTCACGCTCGTATGGATGGATGACTGCCTCGTCCACCAGTGTCAGCGCATTGGTTGCGCTGCGCGTAGCGCGTTCCAGGCTGGGCACGCCCATCCCGTAACGACGAAGCAAGTTGACCGCTGCTCCCTTTGTGCTCGCGGCCGTGATTCGCGCTTGCATCGCGTCAGTCCACTCGGCGGAGTGGACTATCAGGGCGCGGACCGTCTCGGGCCTCAAATGAGGATAGGCGGCCCGGATGTCGGCTGCGACTGCCGCGACCTGGGCCGTGGCTGCCGAGGTATCCCGCGTGGTCGTAAAGAAGCCCTCGCCTGGGTGTTGAAGACGAGTGGTGAGGATCGCGAGGTTCTCAGGCGTGTCCACCTCTGAGCCGTCAGGGGTCCGAGCAAGGTTCCCACCAGGTGCAACGACATCCGGTTTGAACGGCCACCGCTTCTGATCAAAGGACACGGAGGTTCGGCTGGTCGGCGCTAGTTCACCACGAGCGGCAATCGGTACGTATCCTGCGAAGACGTCGGGGGCGTGATCCATCGCGTCATGCTCGGCGTAGGCTCCAACCGCGAGCGCGTTCCACGACTGTGCCGGGTCTTCGACTCCTTCCGCGTCGCTACGATCGAGGTGATTGTCCTCGGCGCGCACGTCACGGATGTTGCCAGCGGAAACGACAAAGAGCCGGGGCGTCGGCTCCTCGTCTCGGTTCAGGTAGGTGAACTTGGGGACGCTGTCATCAATCGCACGGCCGAAGGTCAGGGCATCGAGCGTGGCTGACCATGCGGTTGGACGCCCGGACTCCTGCTTCGGACGGTCTTCGACACGATGCCCTGGGTTTGGCGCAGCGGCAGGTGCAGTGATGGCCAGCATGAACACCCGGGCCCGATTCAGTGCTGAAATCTCGGGCTGATCGATCGCTCTCGCCGTCACGGCCCCGTACACATCGGGATCGTTGTCCCCAGTGTCAGGGAGCAGCTTTACTGATTCGAGCCGATGCTCCAGACGGATGCGGTGCTGAGCGCCGACTGCGGCTTGCAGGTCTCCATAGAGCGCAAGTCCTGCCATCTCGGTGCCGTGTGCGTGGATCGCCACATCTTTGCGCCAACTTGGCTCAACCGAGTGAAGATCATCGGCTGCGAGTGAGTCTTCCAATAGCGGGTGCCCGGCTTGCACGCCACGGTCGAGGAGGCACACCACGGGCGCGTCGGTTCCAGCGTGCTCGACGCGAGATTGCAGCTCGCGCACCCAGTCGCGCTGTTCGAATGCGGATAACCCTGGAAGGAACGATGCTACTTCGTGAGGGCGACGCAACTCGGCGATGTCGTCAATGCTCCGGAAGGTCATCGCGAGTTGTTCGCTCGTGGCGCGGATGAGCACGACCGTTCGGTCACCGAATCCGAGGTAGTGGTCGCTCACAGGGAGGTTGTGCTGCTGGGCGTACGCCGTCAGTCGGGCATACTCCTGGCCGTCAATGACTCTGAGCCACAGTTCCCACCAGCGGGATTCGGTGGGGTTGGTCGGGTACTCGTCAGCAGGGTCCGTCCACAGCTCTCGGATCGTTGCGCGACGGATCGAGGCAATACCTTCGATCAGAGCCGCGTGCTTCGGCTTCCCTTCTGCGACCTCCGCAGTCTCGACGTACTGCTCAAGCTTCTTGAGGAAGAACTCCTTCTGCCCTTCGGGGATAAAGACCGTCGCGTTTGAGACCTCACCTGCGGGGGTCGATTCATGTTGGACAGCGACAAGCTCTGGCTGGGCACCAGGCCGACGCGACTCCAAGCTCTCGAACATCAAATCGAGACCAGGAAAGGAGGCGAAGGTGAGGTATGTGCCCGTGGTCTCAGGCTCATCTGCCGGAGGAACCCAGGCGGCCTCGAACTCTTGAGTCAGGCGCTTCCCGTGCTCGCTCCGGCTCCCGCCGAACCCTCCACCCCGGCTCGTCACCGGCGTCGTGATAGGCGTGAAGGACTCAGACGCGGGCGGCGTGGGCACCAGGATGTGCGGACGGTCTCGCTCAGCCATCTTCGCTAATTTGCCCCGTCAGTCCGCCGCTTGGGGCGGGGACGTTCTTCCAAAGCGATGACAACATCATCGGTTCGCACTTGAGTGCGTTCACCAAGGACGGTTCGCTTAGCGGCGTTCTCGGCTGCGGTCGCGATCTCAGCGTGGCTCAGACCACGAGCTGCCGGGATGATTCTTGTCCAGCTCAGGTTGTGGATCTGGAAGGACGCGAGCCGGTTCTTGATGACCGACTCCACTGCTGCGTCGTCTGGCAGAGCGAAGTCCATCACGGTGTCAAATCTGCGGAACAGCGCGTTGTCCAACAGACTTGGGTGGTTTGTTGCAGCGATGATGACGCTGTCTGATGTGTCCTCTTCAAGGAACTGTAGGAACGAGTTGAGTACTCGGCGAATCTCTCCTACGTCGTTCTGTGCGGCGCGGTCGCCACCGAGAGCGTCCACCTCATCGAAAAGGTAGACGCCACGAGTCTCGGCGAGCGCATCGAATACGAGACGCAGTTTCGCGGCGGTCTCTCCCATGAACTTCGTCAGCACCGTGTCCAGTCTGATCGAGAACAGCGGAAGTCCGAGTTCGCCGGCGATCACACGCGCTGTGGATGTCTTCCCGGTGCCCGGCGGCCCCGTGAGTAAAAGACGCCGGGCAGGGGTCAGGCCATGTCGTGCCAGCGCGTCACGCTGCCTCTGTTCCAGCAGTACGTGCGTCAGTCGTTCGTGGAGATTGTCCGTGAGCACGAGGTCACTCAGTCTGGCCTCGGGGTACGAGACGTTCAGCAGCGCCCCGAGCTCACCCTTCGGCTGAGCGAACGGAACCACGGCGGCGATGCGGGCTCGTTGGCCAGATCGCTCACGGAGGTCGTTGACGAGGTCGCGAAGCTCCTGAGCGAACTTTGACTGTCCGGCGCGTGCGGCCTTGGCCGCGACCTGCATCGCCACAGCGTAAAACTGCGGGTCGTCGCCGTCGGCGTGGCTCTTCACGAGCGCCTTGACCTGATCGTTGGTCGCCATCAGGGGACCTCCTCTCAGTGGCACGCCTCCAAAGCCGGGTGGTGATCCTCTAAGCGTACCGGTAGCGGCCTCTCGCTGCTGGAGCACCTGCCGAGAGAGACAAGGTCGTGCCAGATGCTCCCTCTGCCCACGACACGGGTCAGTTCGAAGCAGGTGGACGACAGTATCCTCCGCAGATCGCCCGCCTGCCACAGGACTTACAGCGAGCGACCGAGCGATCTGTGCTCGACCGGCCGGGGCCCGCTACGTCCTGTGCGCGTACCGGCAACTTCGGTTGCTTGCGTGAGCGCGGATCGCGCCCTCGCGGCGTCGATCTTCTGGGCGGCCGACTCGGGCGGGGGCCCGAGGGGTGCGTCGTCGGTGATGCGGTACCGGTCCCGGTAGGCGGCGACCACGCGTGCGGACTTGCGCCAGGCTGCGGCTCGACGTCGGTCGTTGGGCGGCGTTCCAAGAGCCTTCGTCCACGGCGCCCACTCGGTCAGGGCGTCGTCGAGTACTGCGTCAGCGCGCGCCTCGATCAGTTCCTCTCGCTCGTCGAGAGCCGCTCGCATCTCAACGTCGATGACGCCGTCCGCCGATGGGATGAGGCCGGCGATGAGGCGCGCTGGTTTGCGAGTCCTGCCCGAGCCTGCGGGACGGGCGGTGGCCCGCTCGACGCGGTAGTGGAGGACGGCGGCGATGTCGTCCGCGTCACCAAACCCGCGCGCGGCCACGAGGCGCGGCAGGAGGGCATCGACATTGTGATGGTTCGCTTCAGCGCGTCGGAGCTCAGCCGCGAGCGGGCCGAACGCCTCGGACTCGATGGCCTTCTCCGCCTGTTCGTCGGTGAGCCCGGAGCCGCGGATGAGGATGGCCCAACGGTCGTGTTGGGCTGAGGCGGCGATGGTCTCGTACTCGGCGGCGAGTTGAGCGATCGAGCCCCACTGCTCGTGCTCGGCGACGATGGTCTCGTGCGCCGAGAGTTCGGCCCCACTGTGCTGCAGAACGCCGCGGAGTACGCTCCGCGCGGTGGCATGCGGGTCGTCACCAGGGTGCGGCTGGGCATGGTCGTCGGCGCGGTCGAGAGCCACGTAGGCGTGGTTCGCGTGCCGGCCTCGGGTCATCGCGACGTAGAAAGTCTCCCTCGTCGAGGTCGGTTCGACCAGGACGTGCGCGGTGTCGGTCGTGATGCCCTGGGCCCGGTAGGCGGTAACTGCATAGCCGAGATCGACATGCTCGGCCACGTACGAGCCTGGGAGGACGATGCTGCCGCCGAACCTGCGCCCACGCCTGCGAGCCCTGAGGGTTCCGTCGTCGCGGTCAGTGGTGCCGGTCCCGTAGTCGCGTGCGATGGTGACGGTCCCGTCGTCGCCGACGGCGGTGACGGTCCAGATGTCGCCGTTGCGCACCCAGTCCCGCCCGGCCAGGGTGCGGAGGTTCCGGTTGTTGAGGCGCGTGATGATGGTGTCGCCCACGCCGGCGGCGGTGCCGGCACGCAGTTCGACCTCGCGGTCGGAGTTCAGCGTTTTGTTGAGGATCAGGTCGGCACGGGCGCGACGGTTCAGTGCGGTCACGTCTTCGTGGGTTTCGGCGATCAGCACCGAGACCAGTCCCGCGTCACGGTCGGCGCGCCACGCGTTGTAGGCAGCATCGGTCATCGCCTCGCCGTCGCCGTCGGTGATGCGCTCGTGGGCGAGGTAGGTGTCGATAGCCACCGTGCGTCCGTGGCGTAGCTCGAGTGAGGCGGTCTTCTCCCAGGTGTGGGTGAAGCGGTGAACGTCGACGAGTTCGGGAGTGTCGGCTCGGTCTCTGGCGATCATCGCGAATGCTCCGCCGGCGTCCACGGATTGCAGCTGGGCGTGGTCGCCGACCAGCAGCACCTTCGCGCCTGCGTCTTGGGCGAGGTGTGTGATGCGGTCCAGTGACAGGGTGCCAGCGAGGGAGGCTTCGTCGATGATGACGAGCTGGCCCGCCTCGAACGTGGTGCCGTGGATGAGGTGGTTCTGCCACCACTTCGCCGTGTTCTCCGTCGCGATCCCGATATCGTCGGCGAGAACCTGTGCTGCGACCGCTGACGGCGCGAGACCGACGACCGACCCGGTGCCGTGCTCAGCCTCCCACGCGCGGCGGAGCGTGTTCATGGCGGTTGTCTTGCCCGCCCCGGCGGGACCGACCAGCACGTCGAGCATCCGTCCCGACACCGCAATGCGGCTCAAGGCGTCGGCTTGGTCGTCGCCGAGCATTCGGCCGTCCGCGTCGGGTCTGCGCGTGATCCTCTCGACCGTTGCGAGTGGCACCGTCGGACCGGCCAGGTTCGCTGCTCGTTCGAGGAGTCTGTCCTCGGCCGCGAGCTGGGACTCGGAGGTGAACACGGTCGAGCTCTTTGGGCGGAACACGGAGGTGCCGTCGGGGCGGCGGAACACGACGGGCGAGGAGGCGAGTTCGGGCGGCGTCAGCCGAAGGGAAACGAGCTCGGCGGCGTCGGCGACCATCGCAACGATGGCTTCGCGGTCCTGCATGGTGGCGAACCGCCAGCCCATAGTCTGTCGGGATGCCTCAGCCATGAGATTCCATCGCCGCCAGGTCGAACGCTTCTCACCGACCACCTCGACGACTGAACGCCCAATCTCGCCGATTACGTCGAGCGGCACGTCGTCGGCGCGCAGCAGGAGCGGCTTGTCGTTGTCGGTGATCTCGCGTGCCCACATCGTCACGTCCCGCCCCAGCACCTTCGTTGCGCGGGTTCGCCACTCCGCAGTGAGATCGGCAAGGGATCGGACCTGCTTCTCGGGCCGCGTGGCAAGGGTCGCTTGGGCTCTGAGTTTCATGATGACTGCTGGTGTCGGACGTCGTCCGTGCGCTGCGACGTAATCAGCGATGAGACGGTCGGTCTCGGCGTCGATGTGACGAGCGCGGGTAGAGAACTCGGCGACCAGTTCCTCGGGCACTCCAGTGATCGCCCATGCTGGGTTCCGGTCCCGACCCATCTCGCGCGCCTCCCAGGAAACGCCGAAGGTGCGCGTCATGTGGTCGGCGAACACGGCTTCATGTAGTTCGGAGAGGGCGACGACGGCGGCGTGCATCGGCCTGCCGTCGAGCGAGCGCCACTTCCCATCGAGGACGGTCCTGGCCTTGTTGCTGACGACGACGTGCGTGTGGAGATGGGGGTCGCCGGCGCGGGAGTCGAAGTGATCGAACGCGGTCGCGATGAGCCCGGTGACATCGACCTGCGCAACCGCGCCGTCCCCGGCGGTTGCACCCGTGCGAGTGGCCGCAACCTCGCGCTCCATGAACGCAACCACCTCCGCAACCGCTCGATGATGCGCCTCCCCAATGAGTGCCTGGACCCCGGCGTCGGCGACCGCCCACAACACTGATGCTGACTTCGGAATCGAGAAGGTGAAGTCGAAGCCCGCCACAGCACGCCGCGTACTTCGGGTCGTCTCCTCGGCCACGATCTGCGCGACGGCTTCGCCCTTGGCGCCGGGTGTCATCGTCGACTCAAGGCCAGCGATCCGCGCTTCGATTCGCTGCACCTGGCTCTTGTAGGCCGGGAAGCCCAAGCCGAGCTTGTCGCCGGTGATCGGATCACACCCCGTGCCCATCAGGAGCTGGAGTTGGTCTTCTGATACTCGGTCGCCCACTTGAATCTCGCCCTTGCCGAGGTCCGCTACGCCCGCGCCGAGCCAGCGACCAGGCGGGGTGCCTTCCTCCATGTAGTAGCGAGTGAGTGGCGTGGAGAGTGGCCTGTCGCCGTCGGCTGCCGCGACCGTCTTGAGTAGGTACTTGTAGCCATCACCCGCCGACATCACGCGCATCGAAACCGTCATGCTCACCTCCGCTCCTGGCGAGCAGGTGAGCACCCGCACCCGGTGACTTCTGAAGCGGTAATGCCCGCTCTCCCTCGACCTGCAAGAGGCGTGTGACCTCGGATGGCGGTCGGAGCTGAGGCCGGAGATGGAGGACCTCGGACGGCGGCAAGCGGGGACTCGGTTGAGCAGCGGGCGTGTGGCGGAATCGCGCACCTGACCGGTGACCAGTTCGACATCAGCTTCGTGACGAGGCGATGCCGGGAACGACCGTCACCGGAGCGCACTTCATGCACGACCTCGACGCCAGCGGCGACTCACAACTCAGGATCGGGTCGCTGTTCAGCGGCTACGGCGGCCTCGACCTTGCCGTCGAGCACGTCTTCAACGCCAAGACCGTGTGGTTCTCCGAACTCAACGAGCCCGTCGCCCGCGTCTTCTCCCACCACTAGTCAGGCGCACCGAACCTCGGCGACATCACGACCATCGACTGGAGCCGGGTCGAGCCCGTGGACATCCTCATCGGCGGCTTCCCCTGCCAAAACGTGTCCACCGTCGGCAAGCGCACTGGCCTCGCACCAGGTACGCGCTCGGGGCTCTGGGCACACATGGCCGCGGCCATCGACGCGCTCCAGCCCGAATGGGTCGTCATCGAGAACGTCCGCGGGCTGCTGTCCTCACCCGCGATACGGCCACCCGCAGAAGGAGACGACCATGACCGACGCAACCCCGGCGATGCAACCCTCAACGGCGCAACCCTTCGCGGCATGGAACGCGACCCGTGGCATCTGGGAGACAACGCAGCTCGACCTCTACGGGCTCTCGGCGCCGTTCTCGGCGATCTGGCCGAGGTCAAGCCCCGTGGAGTGGTGTAGCGGTTTTTCCTTCGTAGGTCGTTGATTGGGGGGTCAGGCGCTCAGCGCCAGTGGATGGTCGGGGATCTCCTTTCCGGTGGTGGTGTCGGGGATGGTGGTGAGTCTGCAGCGGTGCAGGACCTCGAGTCCGAGGTAGCGACGGCCTTCTGCCCATTCGTCGGTTTGCTCAGCCAGGACAGCGCCGACGAGACGGATGATGGCTGCCCGGTTCGGGAAGATCCCAACAGCGTCGGTGCGGCGGCGGATTTCCCTGTTGAGTCGCTCGGCGGGGTTGTTGGACCAGATCTGGGTCCAGACATCCTTGTCGAAGGCGGTGAAGGCGAGGATGTCCTCGCGGGCTCCGGCGAGGTGGTCGGCAACCTCGGGCAGGTGCTCGGCGGTGTAGTCGATGAGCCGGTCGAACTGGGCATTGACGGCGCCGGCGTCGGGTTGGTCGTAAACCGAATGCAGCATCGCTTTCACGGCCGGCCACATCGATTTCGGACACACCGACATCAAGTTCGCGGAGTAATGCGTTCGGCATCGTTGCCAGGAAGCGCCGGGCAGATTCGCCGCGATCGCCTCCTTCAGGCCTTGGTGGGCATCGGAGGTGACCAGCTTTACCCCGCCCAAGCCGCGGGCCACCAGGTCGGCGAAGAACTCATTCCACGCGGCCCCGGTCTCCGAGGTTGCGACGCGCAGGCCGAGTACTTCGCGGTGGCCGTCGCCGTTGACACCGACGGCAACCAGCACGACGGCGTTGATCACCCGGCCACCTTCGCGGACCTTCATCGTCAACGCGTCCGCGGCGACGAACGTGAACGGGCCCGCCTCTCCCAAGGGGCGGTGCCGGAACTGGGCAACGTGCTCATCCAGATCGGCTGCCATGCGGCTCACCTGTGACTTCGACAACCCATCGATGCCGAGAGTTTTGACGAGTTTGTCCATCCGGCGGGTCGAGACCCCGGCGAGGTAGCAGTCGGCGATCACGGTGATCAGCGCGGCTTCGGCGCGTTTGCGGCGCTCGAGCAGCCACTCGGGGAAGTAGGAGCCGCTACGCAGCTTGGGGACGGCGACATCAACAGTGCCGACGCGGGTGTCCAGGGGGCGGTGGCGGTAGCCGTTGCGTTGCGCGACCCGAGCGGCGGTGGGTTGTCCCCATTCGGCTCCGCAGACCAGGTCGGCGTCAGCTGAGAGGAGGGCGTTGATCATGTTCTGCAGCAGCTGGCGCATCATGTCCGGCGAGGCTTCGGAGAGCAGGTTGCCCAGCACGTGGGCAGGGTCGACAATGTGAGGAGCGGTCATCGTGGTTGATTCCTTTTCGAGAGAGCTTTGGTAGGTGAACTCGAAGGATCCCACGGTGACCGCGCCAACGTTCTCTGACGTGGCCACCAAGGGGCTACACCACTCTATGGGGCTCTACTCTGGCCGACCTGCGGCTGGATGCGCGATGGATCGGCCTACCGGCTTCCCTTGTCGGCGCTCCTCCACCAACGCT
The DNA here is from genome assembly GCA_947493705.1 of uncultured Arachnia sp. Classification (GTDB taxonomy): domain Bacteria; phylum Actinomycetota; class Actinomycetes; order Propionibacteriales; family Propionibacteriaceae; genus Arachnia. Next base: position 39,730 of record CANLSH010000006.1, read on the forward strand.
TCCGCATCTTCGCCCTCGCCCGGCGCACTGTTTCGCACCCCGCTGGCGACGGACTCATCGCGAGGCGGGGAGACTCTCGACCAGGTGCGAGCGAGGCGCGGGACGATCGCGCTGTCGCACCAGATCATCGACTTCGCGCTCCACGGAGCGGCTGGCTCACCGAGCAGGAGAGCCGAGTCGGAGACGCTGTGGTCCCTGATCGACGGACTGTTCAGCGCTGGGGACGCTACGCCGACGCCATCGCCCGGTGGGAACACATCACCGGACGCCCCGCGCCAGCGCCAGCCCTCCTGAACGACGCGGACGGCCCCCGCCCGGCACCCGCGTTCGAGGAGTGGCTCATGAGTCTGCCGACTGGATGGGTCACCGGTACTGACCAGCTGACGCAGAATCAACAGATCACCGCGCTCGGCAACGGAGTGCTTCCGCTGCACGCTGTCGCTGCTCTGCGGACGCTGAAACTCTCGGGACGGTCGGGCGATCTCTAGTCGTCGTGCGATGCGGCTGGCAGCAGCGCGGATAGTTCGGGGGTGCCGTAGGTGAGGAAGACCAGGTCAGCGTCGTCGCTCTCATCCCAGGTAGCACGGTCGAACGTCACCGGCAGCGGGGCGAGCGGCGACGGGTCGAAGTATTCCTCGATGTCGTGCACGCCATCGTCTTTTCGGAAGGACAGAGCTGAGAGTGCTTCCGCCGGAGGCTTGAGCCAATACACCCGAGGACGGGAAGGGTCGGGCTCGAAGGCATCACTGGTTAGGCCGTTCGCGGTGAGTACACGTTCCAGGTCTCGCAGAGATGTACCGCCCTCCAGCGTTGGCGGCTGCTTGATCCGACCGCCACCGCCGGGTTCGCCCATGTCGTCGTTGCCGACAGGCTCACTCTTGATGTCCACGACCTGCTGGCGAATCTGTCCGACTTCGGAGTCGATCTCGGTGGTCGTTGCGTGGCCAGTCAGTGCCAGACGCTCGATAGCCTTCTCAATATTGGCGAGCACTGGGGCTGCGTCGCCCACGATGTCGGTGAAGTCGCCATAGTCCTCGGCGATGCCCTTGTACACCTGCTCCTCAACGGTGTCAGCGTAGAAATAGTTGCTGATGCGGATGTCCTTGTACGACGCGCCGATGCGGTCGACGCGCCCGATCCGTTGCTCGACGCGCATGAGGTTCCAAGGCATGTCGTAGTTGATGAGCCGTCCCGAGGTTTGCAGGTTCAGACCCTCACTCATCGAGTCGGTACCGATGAGAACTTCAAGCTCACCACTGCGGAACCTGGTCTTGATCTCAGACTTCGTAACCTCGGTCCAGCTTCCAGACTCGACGTTGTAGACCTCACCGCCCCGGCCCGAGTAGCAGCCGAGGCGGCGGTAGCCCGCCGTGAGCAGCCGGTCACGGACGTAATCCATCGTGTCGGCATACTGCGTGAAGACAACCACCGACGAGTACGTGTTCAGCGCCTCGGTCACGTCCGCGACGAGTTTGCTGGCCTTGCTGTCCTCGCCGGTGATGCTGTCCAAATCTTGGAGGAATGACTTTAGTTCGACTATCTCGTCGCGAAGTCGATCGGCCATCGTGTCGAACACCTCCGGCTCGAACAGCGAGCCCTCGACATCTATGTTGTCGTCGTCGGTGAGAAGCTCAGCGAGGTTCTTTCCATCCTCCAGCACACTCAGTCGACGGCGAAGAGACCGTTTGATCGCTTCGAACGACGAGGTCAGTCGGCGGCGATAGACGGTCATGATGAACCCGAGCGCCTGATTGCCCGCCTCGGCCATGTAAGCGTTGTAGTGGCGGCGGATGTACTCCTCGATCCGCTCATACAAGCGTCGCTCGTTCGGTTGCAGAGGGATGAACTCGTCTTTGACGTGGCGATACGGGATGACCACATCGTCAGGGATGATCCCCGCTGCCTGGTACTCGCGCATGGTCTTTCGTGTGTTGCGGAAGACACGATCCCGCATCGGAGTGTGGCGACGGAGCCACTTGTCCATCCACTCGGAGGTCTCGTTCGGGAACTTGGCCTTCAGGTCGGCGCTCGGCGGGTTCCCGGCTAGAGCCGTGACCACGTACGCTCCCGTCCAGCCGAGTGCGTCGTCGATCTCCCGTTCGAGGTCAGCGTCCCGCTCGGCCTGTGGGTCGGCGAAGTAGTCCTCCAACATCGCGCACAACAGGTCCCAGTGCCGGTGCATCGGGTCGATTGCGAGCAGCTTGAAGTACCGAATGAAGTCGTCGGCGCTGACGCCCCACCGACCCTTGAGCCCGAGCAGGGAGATCAAGTCCCAGGCTTCATGTGGGTTCATCTGCATCGGTGTTGCCGTGGCGAGGTACAGCGCCCGCCACATCTCCTTGTCGCGCATCTCTTGAAGTAGCGCCAGCAATGAGTTCGGAGTGTCGGTCGGCTTGGAGCCGCGTCGCCGGGCGTGATGAGCCTCGTCAACCAGGACAACGTCCCATGGTCCGGCGTCGAGTATCTGCCGCCGGCGGTCGCGACGGCGAGCAAGGTGCGACGAAGCGAGCACGATGGGGAACGCGGACCACGGATTCGCGTTCGGATCGACCGGGATCGGCGCATCGCAGCGATCTACGAAAGCACCCTTGTCGAAGCGTGCCACATCGAGGTTCATCTTCTCGTGGAGTTCCTCTTGCCACTGCTTCATCACGGAGGCGGGGACGAGCAGCAGCGCCTTCTTCGCCCGGCCTGATGTGAAGAGTTCGCGGAGGACCATGCCCGCTTCCACAGTCTTGCCGAGCCCAACCTCATCGGCGAGCAGGTAGCCGCGCGGGTAGGTGCTCACGACACGGCTGATGAGCTCCGCTTGGTGCGGGAGAGGCTGCGCCCATGCCGATCCGACGCCCGTCCAGGGCGATGCGGTGGGTGCATCGCGCAGTGCGACGAGCTCGTCCCATGCTGCCTCGACATCGAACTCCTCGGTGTCCTCTCCGGACGAGGTCGGCGTCTCCAGAGGTGGCAAGACAACGCCGGGTGGAAGCGGCGGTGTCTCGGGGGCCTGCTCGATGAGGTGCTTCCGCACTGCCGACGGCAGGTCTATGACTGCCCATCCTGCATCAGCGTTGTCGGTCCAGTGCTTTTCGAAGTCGAGCACCTTGTGGACACCCAGGTAGTCCCAGATCGGCACATTCCAGGATGGGTAGGCGTCGAACGTCTCATGGTTCCTCGCCCAGGCCGTCACCGACGAGTTGTTCGATCCGTTGAAGGCGACTCGATTCCCGTACCGATCCGCGAAGATGCCGTACTTGGTGTGGAAGTAGCGTCCCGACTGTAGGTGCGTCAGCAGCTCACCGTCTTCTCCCCTTGGGACACCGACGCGAATCTCAAGCCTGTCCGTGGCGACCATCCACGCGAGCACGCTCAGATGTTCGCTCTGAACGATCCACGCCCCGGCAAGGCCCGGGTCGGCGAGCAGCCTTTCCGCCACTACGTCGTCGAGCGGCTTGCCCTCGATGACGGCGTCCACGTCTCGCTGCGCGAGCTGCGCCCCAACGATTAGGCGCATCTTCCCGCCGTTCGCGAGGAAGTGGGCCGTGCCCTGTGCTGCGTACTGAAGCTCGGACGCTGACCAGTAGCCTACGGCTCTGTCGTAGGTCACCGCCCGAGACAGCAACGGAAGATAGAACGTCTCGAAAGGGTGGTCATCCGGCGAGTAGGTTGCTCCGAGATCAACAGATTGGAACGAATCCGGCGACGAAATAGAGTCGCCCGAGAACAGCTCAGGACTCGCCGGTCCGCCAGGTGGCGCCGGCGATCCAGGTGATAGAGCGTCGCTGTCGTCCGGGGTCATGTCACTCCACGTCGAACAGCGTGTTCTCATTGGGGTCTATCGGTGCGGCCATCTCCTCCGCCTCCGGTAGAACCACATCATCGAAGTAGAGGGTGCAGAGTGTGTCGATGAGCCCAGCCTCCGGCACCACCCAAGCACCTTTGACCTTGGTACGTGGGATCGCGTTCGCCAGACCTTGCAGGGTGGAAATGAACCCGGCGTCGCTGGTGTAACCATGGCGATCGAGGAACCGCTTTGCAGCCTGCTGGCCGTCCACCTCGGCGATGTAGAGCGCAGTGTCAACAGCGTCGATGACGAACTCGAACGACGACGCTTCCGGCGTTACACCAGGCAGTCCAGAGTCTGCTTCCCGACGTAGTCGTTCCTTGGGTGTCAGGAGTTTGACCTTGCCAGATGCCTTCGAGACGATCTTCGCGCGTTCCAGCTCATCGACGTCCAACCCGCCTACTGCGAGGGCGAGTAGGCGTGCTGTGTCGAAGGGGAACTCACGCGCACCGAACGTGTCCCACGCCAAGAGAACAAAGTCGGTGAGGCCATCCACCTTTGCGGCCTGTCCGACGAGGCGGGAACGGCGAAGGTCCACGATCTCCTCGCGCGCCAGAGCCAGTGCGTCTTCGGGTCGGAGCAACTGGTCTCGTCCATCAGCGTCTGGAGTCGACGAGTAGACGGGCCAGTTCTGTGAGATCACGGACAGCGTTGGGCCGTACGTCGAGAGGAGAAGGTCAACGCCGTCAATCCCATCATGTTGGAATCGCGTGGCGGCTTCGCGTGCCGCTTGGCGGATGTCGTACTCGATGTCATCGAGATAGACGTTGTGATAGTCATCGCGGTCGGCGCGCTTTCGACAGACCAGCATGATCGTCGAAGCGGCAGAGTTCATGTTGGCTTGATGGAGCGAGACCTCGGCTTCTGTGTTCACCGGCCAAGATGTTTCGATGGTGAAGCCGGCCTGAAGAAGGCCCATACCCAGGGTGTCCCATGCTTCGGCGCGCTTGTGGGTAAACATGACGGACAGGACGCCGTCCTCAGCGAGAACCCGCCGCGATTCGGAGAAGATGGATGTCATCTTCGTCTCATAGTCCAGGTCGGCGAGTGCCTTCTTCCGCTTCCCCATCATCGCGAACCGGGCGGGATTGGCGACTGCCTCGTTGTCCTTGTCAGTGAGGTCATCGTGGAAGTAGTCCGGTACGAGCCGCCCAAGCGTTCTCTTCTCCCAGACGTAGAAGTAATCAGCGAGTTCGGCGTACATCACGTTGTCGTAGTACGGCGGGTCCATGCAGATGTGAGTCACAGAGCCATCAGCGAGCGTGAGACTCGCTGCGCTGCCTTGGGTGACAGTGACCTGGCGCTCAAGGCGCTCGGTCTTGCCCAGCTCCGCGGCACCGGTCTCATCTAGGAGGCGCGCGATCCCGCCGTATGCGTCCTCCAACTGGTCGAGACACCATGAGTACAGCGCCGTGGCACCCTCGAACTCTGCGAACGTCCACTTGAAAGCGAAGTCGTGTCGGTCGAAGACGCTCCTCATCTTCTGCCGTGACACGTCCCAGGACGAGAGGCGCGAGTTCCAGTTGAGCGCCTTGCCCTGCATAAGCGCCAACTCGAACAGAACATCTTCTGCTCCCGCGCCGAGCTCGTTTCGCACTTCGGGGATCAGCCGGGCGAACTCCTCGCCGAACGTGCCATGGACCAGCGCCTGCCTGGGCGTATAGAAGTCGATCCAGCGTTCGAGACCGTAGTTCTTCGGGCGGAGGTCGTTGCCGTCGGGGAAATCCTCGGTGGGAAGGATACCGCTCGAAAGCCATGCATCCTTGACCTGACAAAAATGGCGACCCGCTGCGTCAAGTGCTTCGCGGTCGCGCTCGTTCGGCGCCCTGAATGTGCGCTCGCCTGACGGCTTGCGAACGGCGACAGCGTAAAGGACTTGCGTCATCTGGCCGTTCTGGGCCGCCTCTTTGATGTAGTTCCCCTCGATAACCAGGTTGTCGTATGGAGAGACCGCTTTGCCCCGCGCCATAGTGCCGGCGCTGGCATCAAGCTTGTCTACGGCCCGGCCGAGCGTGACCTCGAAGCGTGGCTCCCGTAGCTCCGTCCCGTCGATAGACGTGACCATTCGGACTGCGGCCTCCTTGCCCGCTGTCTTGCGGAGCCACTTGTCCGTAAGAAGTGGCACGAGCTGACCCGTACGCGGGCATGGAACAGCGTTTGCGAACAAGTAAGTTGCGACAACCTCGCCCTCGCCGCTCGGGAAGAACTCCTTTAGGCGCTTCTCCACGCGATTGACGAGAATGCCGCCCCACTTCTTGATTTCGGGTACCAGGTCGAGACCCCGGGTTGCAGGTATCTCGACGCCTGCCTTCAGCACACTGGCCGCGACTCCGTTGAGGTCGTTCGCAACGACAGGTAGCCCCAGTCGACTCGCAGCCCACGGGATTGAACCTCCACCCGCAGTGGGGTCAGCGACTACGGGCAGTGCGCCCCAAGTGCGACGAAGGAGAGCGTGCAGGAGATCAATGTCGTTCCTCGGGATCGCGTTACGGAAAGCCTGGCGGTATGTGTAGGGATTCGCCACCCGGACGCCGCTAGCAACCGCCGCATCGTAGATCCGTCGAGCGGAGATCGGATCACCCCAGATTCCTACAAGGCGGAGCAACCAACCTCGGTATGCAGATTCGGTGCGTACTTCCGGCGCGTCCGGGAACGATTGGGCCAGCTCTTCGGTCCATGCCGGCATGACGCCAGCGAGTGCGACAGCGGCAGAGGCCACAAGGGGTCGACGAGCCCACCAGATGTGAAGGAACGAGAGCGGTGGTAGGGCGGAGGCCGCTCCGCGCTCTCGCCGCGACTCGATTCCGAGTTCTGCGACGGGTAGCCAGTCCTCGATGAGGACCCGTGGTCTTGAAGTAGTCACGTCGTGTCCTTAGTCGGCGAGGAGGGTTCGGAGTGCCTTGCGGGCGCGGTTGCCATCGAGTCCCATGCACTTGGAGTACCAGTAGTAGGTCTCTTCGACGCTCATGGCATTGATTCCGGCGACAAGCGCCCGAACTCGCTCATGCTTGGCAATGGGCTGTGTCGCGAGCAACACCAGCCCCAGACGGACTCCCTCGGCTTCGCCAAGGCGGATGGGCGCTTTGCGTTTGAAGGCCAGCACGCTCGGCTGGTGGCCTGCTTTGCGAACCGCGACGAAAAGCGCATCGACCACACGGCCGGCCTGAACGGGCGTCGCGATGCTTACGGGAGTGGTCATTGCGCCGCCGTTCTCCCCAAATGTCTCCTCAAGGGTCACACCAAACGTCTCGCCTCGACCCGGCGTCACGACCAGTCGGAACCCTCGGACCCCTTCCACGAGCGCGAGATGGGATGCGGGGCGGAACCGCTTGACGGCGCTCACTTGGTCACCTCGGCCGTCATGGTGGTGCTCTTCATGCCGAGGTTCTTGACGACGGTGTGAATCTGGCCGAACTGAGCATCGGTGATGTCCAGAGCGGGGGCGAAACGGAAGACGAGGGTGACCTCGCCCGCGACCTTGTTCGCTCCGGCGATGGCCTTCTTCACATGGTTGTACGCGGACTGGAAGTCTTGACGGTCGGCGGTGCCCTGGAACTGGACTCCGCCAGTGACTCCCTTGAACTCGGCGCGGATCGTCGCACGAACGGTGATGTTCTGCTTCTGCAACATGCCAAGCGCTGCCACGGCGAGGTCGATGTCGCTGGTGCCGGATGCTTCGTCGGCGGTCACCTTCAACGTCATCGTGCTCACGGTCGGCACCGTAAAGTCCGAAATCTGATCGAGAAGGCTCTGCATTGCCGCGCCGCCAGGGCCAGCTGCGTTGAAGGTTTTCGAGTTCGGGGTGCGGGTCGGCACCTCGATCTCCTGCGCATCGGCTGCTTCCCGACTGAGGATGCGCAGGCCGTCGAGCCCCTTGTCCTTGATCGCGGATGGCGACAGCGCCCGGACGCCTGGTGCGGGCTCTGCATCGAGCACAACGAACCACTTGTAGTCGCTGGCTTGTACCGCAGTGGCGAGCAGCTCGAGGACGTCCGTCTTGGTGGGCTCACCGCCGCACTGGGCTTCGAGGCGCGAGCGTATCTCGGCTCCGGTGAGGTCATCGTTCGTGATGACGGCACGCAAGTCGGTCTGGGTCGGCTTGCGAACGAGTAGACCTCGTGACTGTGCTTCGGAAGCAGTCATCACCTCGGCGTCAGGTTTCATCTCGGGCGAGAACCCGGCCATCGTGCTTGCCGTGTAAGTCTTCCCCGTGCCTGCGTCGTAGTAGACCCAGTTCTCGTTCTTCACGCCGTTGACGATCGCTTCGCGAATCAGGTTTGGGTTGCGGACGATCTGGATCGTGTGGTCTGTCCAGAAGTAGTCGGCGATCGAGCGTGTGGTGGCGGAGTTTGCAGCGTGCCAGGTCTTCGACCGGAGGTACGAGGCAGTGAACGGACTGCTCCGAATCTTGTCCTCGTCTTCGAGCAAACTCAATACCGCTGAGGTCGCATTCTTCGTGTCCCCTTGCGCCTGAGCCGGGAGCTCACGGTGGCGGAGGTACCCGGTCGCCTTGTCCCCAGAGGGAAAGTAGATGTGCTTGTAGCAGCGGGTCACCGCGATACGGGCGTTGAGCGTGGCTTCCTTGTTGTAGACCTCGACCTTCTTGCGCACCTCGTCGCTGAACTGTGCGAGCCGAGCGGCGTCGCTGGCGAGGTTGTTGGATGCAATCAAAGCTCGTGCTCGGTCTTTCAGCACCTCGATTTGCTCTTCATCGGGGACTGCAAACACCACAGCATTGCGGTAGGTCCGCGGGCTGCCGACGGAGCCGACCTTGTCCAGCATTTCAACGACTGCGGAAGGTGGCTGCTCTGCGCTCTTCTGCGTGACAGCCACGACGTTGTAGTCAAGTACGACCACTCGTAGCCCGGCTTCGTCGTGAACCTCGGCGGGACCCGACGGGAAGTGCACAGCTTTGGCGCCACCATCGTTGGCGAACGCGTTGCGGATGAGAGTGTCGACCATCGCCGCAACAGCAGTATTGGCGACGTTGCGCTTCTCGGTCTCGATGATGGCGTTGACGTTCGGCTCGATGTTGAAGCGCCACCGCCCCCCGTCGAACGATAGATGCCAGAAGACTTTCTCGGATTCCGTGAGTGCTTTCTCGAAGATGGCGGTGTCTTCGCCTGGGCGGAGCGTGCCGACGATCCAGTCGTTGCGGCCTGCTCCTGCGGTCGCCACCATTTCAAGCGAATGTGTGAATACGGTGCGTGCGACGCGGGTGGTGTAGGCAGGTTTGCCAGGAAAGACATCCGCGTCCACCGCTGCGGAGTGCGACTGTTTGCCTGCGAAGTCTCCCTCGGCCACAGACGCGTACTCGGACCGTCCGAGACCATCCGTGAGGTGGTTCAGCACCGGGTCGTTGTCGTAGTCGATGTCACCAACGTTGATGATCGCGGTGTCATCATTCGTCGCGTAGATGTGTGCCACAACCTCAGCCAGCAACTTCAACGCGCCTCTTGCTCGCTGGAATCGTGTGATGTTGCCAAGGCGCTTGTCCAGGACACGGACGAGCTCGGGGTGGAACGGGTACGTCTTGGTGACCAGCTCGCCGTAGGTCGCAGGATGTTCGGCACCGCCCGCCAACTGCTCGGTCTTGCCGAGTGTCTCGTACAGGTCTCGGTAGGCGTCACCAGCAGCGGTCGCGGCAGTTTGATCGACAGAGGCAAAGATGCGCTTCTTGAGGATTTCGCCGATCTCGTTGTCGTCGGCAGGGCGGATCACCGCGGACGGTTGCACGGCGCGGGTCAGTACGTCCCCAGTCTCTTCCGCTGCCTTGACGGAGGCGGCGTTCGCCGCGTCGGCCCGTTCTTTCTCGTCGCCGGTGAGGTCGCTGATCTCGGTGGTCTCTGCACCGAAGGCGTTGGTGGTGGCAGCCAGGGTGATGATGACTGAGACTCGATTGGTCGGGTCAGACGCTACTTCGAACAGGTTCCCCAGGAACACCGGGATCGCGCGGGCCATGCGGCGCACGTCCTCGCTGCCCGAGGAGGACACCGCTCGCAGGTACTTGGCGATCTCGTCCACGATGACGATCGTTGGCCTGCCGCCGAACACCGCCTTGAGGGTGCCTGTTCCCGGCGCCGTGCGCTCGGCGTCATTGGCAGCCATCGCCGAGAAGGCGTTGTCACCGATCTGAGCGGCCATCTCGCCCCACAGCGTGTAGGTGCGGTGGCCATCGGTGTCGACACCGGCGGTGGGGTCGAGAGCATCGCCGACGAGCGCTGCAACCTGAACAGCGCCGTCCGGAAGCAGGTTTGGGTCGATGAACTCTGCGATGTTGGCGGGTCGAGCCCCGCCGGCAAGGTGGTAGACCGCTGTGAGGCCGTGGGTCTTGCCGCCGCCAAAGGAGGTGGTGGGTCGCAAGACCCCGTTCTCTCCCGCCACGCCTTTCGCCCCAGTGATACGACCGAAGGTCTTGGTGAGAAGGGTCTTCAACCCGGAAGTCGGGTAGGTCTGCGCGAAGAAGGCCTCGGCGTCGCCGTACACCGGGTAGTGCTCGGCGTCACGTACAACCTTGTCGAGCTGTGCAGCGAAGTGGTTGTCGGCGAGACCGCCCTGCAGCACGTCGTCTCGCGGCACGCAAGAGGTGCGCAGCGGGATCAAGCTCAAGTCGCTCATATGTCTTCCTTCTCAAACCAGCCACAAGCGGAGGAGCGCGCGCTTCGCGACCTCGCGCGTCATTTGTCCCCCTCCGATGCAGCGTGGCCGTTTCGTACCCAGTCATCCACTTCGCTGGCATGGAACTTCCAGAGGCGCCCGACCTTGTGCGCGGGCATGGCCTTCTCGGCGATCCAGGTGTAGACGGTGTCTTTGGTGATCCCAAGGTGGGCGGCGATGTCGTCGGCAGACAGCCAAGGCTCAGCCACGTTGGTCCTCCCTCGCTCCTTGGCCAGTCAGGCCAGCGGTCGCGAGCCTACCGGAGAGGCGCCGTTTGAGTTGGGTTTTTGCGGGCGTGGTGGGTCAAGGCGGGTCGCGTCGGGCCGAGAGCCACGTGGTCACTGCCTTCGGCCACCGGTCGGGGTCGGTGTTCCAGCAGAGGGTGTGGCTGGCGTCGAAGGTCTCTAGTTCGACCATGTCCGGGAGGCCGTCTCGGCGTGCCTGTGAGAGCTGGATCGACTCAAAGCCGTCTCGGGCGCCGTAGAGGATTGGGATCGATGTGCTGAGCTCTGCGGCTCGGGGTCGATCTTCAATCGAAGGAGCGAGGTGGGATGCGGCCGACAACCCGACGGAGCATCTGGATTATCCGAAGACTTCGAGCAGCAAAACTCGGTGAAGCGGCGAGCCTGTCGGCAGGTACTCAGCGGGAATGTCGGTTTCACCGCCAATGGTCCGTCGCTTGCGCAGGCGTTTCCGGGTGTGAAGCGGGTTGGGAAGTAGGACCTTCTAGGCTGGGCACTCACCTCCGTTGCCGTGGCACTGGCCGTGGCCGAGGACCGTGTGCGCGAACTCGTGCAGGACTAAGACTGTTGGCGGTGCAGTGCGAAGTCGCGGGAAGCGTGGAGCACAAAGTCGCCGATGGCGAGACCTGCCAGACCGCGCAGATGCCGGCGTGTGTCGAGGTGGACGAGGTCGACGATGCGGAGCGTGCGGAGGCTGACTTGGATCCCGCGGAGGAGATCGTGGCGGGTGGAGGCGTTGCGGAACTGGAGGCCCGTGACGACCACCGATACGGAGTCAATGCGTCGTTCCTTGGAGAGGACCGGCATGGCAAGCCCTGTGGATAAGCGATCGCACCTGTGAATAACTGGAAGTGTGCTAATCCGGACGCCCATAGTGATTAGTAGGTGACAGCGGTGTACCTGGTGGGTGCCGTCTCCTTTGGGGACGTGGACCGAGCCGAGGGGAATGCGATGGCGGAGGCAAAGAGCGATAGGGCCGTGCGGGAGGCGAAGCTCGACGAGCTGCACGAGAAGCTGACCGGGGCGGTCGAGTCGCTGGTCTCGGGTGACGACTGGCGGCAGGCACTGGCCTTCGCGGCGCGGTTCCGGTCGCGGTCGTTCAACAACACGATGCTGATCTGGGTGCAGCACGAGGCCGCGTTCGAGGCGGGACGCGTACCCGAGCCCTTCCCGACTCTGGTTGCCGGGTACCGGCAGTGGCAGGGGCTGGGGCGGCAGGTGATGAAGGGCCAGTCGGGGTACATGATCTTCGCGCCCGTGACGGGCCGGTTCGCCTCGTCCAATCCTGCCGATCCGACCTCCTGGCGCCGCTTAGGGCCGCGAGAGAAGCCGAAGGCCGGCGAGATGGTGCGCTCGCGGATGGTCGGCGCGCGGCCGGCCTACGTGTGGGACGCCTCGCAGACCGACGGCGAACCACTGCCGGTGCCGCCCGCTCCGACGCTGCTGGAAGGCGAAGCACAGCCGGGGTTGTGGGAGGGGCTGGCCGGGCAGATTCGCGGCACGGGGTTCGAGGTGCTGCGGGTGCCGCACGAGGGGATGATCTCCGGCGCGAACGGCATGACCGACTACGAGGCGCGCACGGTCGCGGTTCGGGAGAACATGGACCCTGCCGCGCAGGTCAAGACGCTCGCGCACGAGCTGGCGCACGTGGTGATGCACGATCCCGACGACGAGGAGGCGCGGCAGCATCGCGGCATCCGCGAGGTCGAAGCCGAGTCGGTCGCGCTGATGATCGGTGCCGCGCACGGCATGGACACCGCCGGGTACACGATCCCGTACGTCTCGACCTGGGCCGCGCGCGTGGACGGCCAAGAGCCCGTCCAGGTGGTGCAGGCCACCGGCGAGCGAGTGCGGAAGACCGCGCTGGCAATCCTCGACCAGCTCGACACGCTTCAAGTCGGCGACGGCACCCCTCCCGGCCTCGAACGCGACACGCCCAACCCGCGCACCTTCCGCACGGCTGCGCCTGCGGTGGAGACCGATCGTCCGCGTAGTTCGCCGGTGCCAGCTCTGGCGGGGCGGGGGCTGTGATGCCTGAGCCATTCGATGTCCTTGCCGCGCTCATCCGCGTTGATGGTTCACCGAGCCTGGCGGTGGCGGCGCGGAGTCTCGCGGCGGCTGGCGTGCCCGTGTTCCCGTGCGTGGTCGAGGGGAAGCGTCCGCTGACCCGTCGTGGGTTCCTCGACGCGAGCAGCGACCCGGAACAGGTTGCGGCATGGTGGTCGCGCACACCGAACGCGAACATCGGCACCCCGACCGGAGCTCCATCGGGCGTGGTCGTCGTCGATGTCGATGTCCACGGCGACCACGACGGTCGCGCGACGTACCAGCGGGCCACCGACGCGGGGCTCGTCGATGGAGCGGGGCTGCTGGTGCGCACACCCACCGGCGGCGCGCACATCTACTTCCCGGCGACCCCGGGCAAGGAGCAGCGGTCGTGGCAGGCAGCCGCCGTGGGAATCGACTTCCGGGGCGACGGCGGCTACATCGTCGCTCCGCCTTCCCGACGAGTCATCGACGGGAACATCCGCCGCTACGAGGTCGCCGACATCGCCGCGCACTCGGTCAGCCCGGTTGATGCAGCCCGGCTGCGGGACTTCCTCGACCCGCGCCCCGTCGCTCCACCACGCGCGAGCAGCGGCTCGATGGAGGTGGATGCTGAGCGGTTGGCGGCGTGGGTCGCCGGGCGGGGTGAGGGCGAGCGAAACCGGGGCCTGTTCTGGGCCGCCTGCCGCCTCGCCGAGAACGGCGTCTCACCCGCCGACGCGCTCGATGCACTGGGGGCTGCGGCACAGTCGGCGGGTCTGGGTGATCGCGAGATCACCACGACCGTACGCTCGGCCTACCGAGCCACCCAGCCCGCACCCGAGGCCACGTCAGACGACCGAACCCAGAGCACGAGTCGATGGTTCGGCCGCATGCACCCACCGTCCGCAGCCTTGGGGAGGGCAGAGCTGTGAGGCGTGAATCGGACGGGCGGCGCTGGGCCGCGATGACGGCGGTCGCGGGGACGGTGTTCATCGCCGCCGGGGCGTTCTGGCTCTCGTTCACGTCGCTGGCCGATCTGGCAGCTCGCTCCGGGATCGGTGCGGGGCAGGCGTGGGCGTGGCCGCTGATCGTGGACGGCATCATCGTCGTCGCCACGGTCGCCGTCGTCGCCCTCGCTGGGCAGCGCTCAGCCTGGTACCCGTGGGCGCTGCTGGTCGGCGGCGCGCTCGTGTCGGTTACGGCGAACGCCATTCACGCCGTCGTCGCCGCAGACGCCGACGTTCCCAGGATGCTCGCGGCCTCGGTCGCCGCCGTGCCGCCCGTCGTTCTGCTGGCCATCACGCACCTGACCGTGATCCTCACCCGCACCACCGACCCCCATGCGGAACCTACCGCCGCCGACTCGTTCTCAACGGCGACTGCGGAGACGATGCCAGCCCTGCCATCTGGCGAGGCAGAGCCGACCCGTCGCGACGACGGCGTGGCGGATCGGCGGGCGCTGGGGTGGGAGCTGCGCGAGGCGGGCTGGTCGAACAAGCAAATCGCCCGCGAACTCGGGGTGCATCCCTCAACGGTGGGCCGCTGGTTCGCCGTCGCGCACCTCACTGACACCACCGACGCCGCCGACGAGCGGGAGGAGACGACCCCATGAACACCACTGAGAACCCCCAGCGCAACGATCTCGCGAGGCCCGATCCCGCGCGGCTGGTGCCCGATGAGCCGCGGGATAGCCCCGAGTCGGTCGAAGTGACGAGCACGCCGGAGGCCGTGCGGGCCGCGCAGGTCGCCCGCGACGACAAGCAGCACGCGCTCGTTCGCGGGCGCGGCGTGGAGTGGGTGCGCCCCACCGACCTGATCGCCCGTCACTCGGCACACGCGGCCGGCCGCGGTCTCGACTTCCAAGCGGAGCTCGCTCGCCGCACCCGCACCCCCATCGGTGCCGGAGTCCGGCGGCTCGGAGACCGCGCCCGGCGGCTGCCGCCGATCTCGGCGTTCGGGCGCAGCACCGCGCCCTCGTCGCAGGTGTCCCGCTCCGGGGTCTCGATGAGTTGACGGCGGCGACAGGTCATGGCTGCGACGGCATCGGCATGCAGGACGCACTCGTGGGAGCGAGTGCGCACCTGTCTGCCAGGAGGTGCCGACACCATGACCACACCAACCAACACCACCAGCCCCGGCAACGACCGGACGACGGCGTTTGGTGCTGAGGACTTCACCACCGGCGAGGGCCTGCGCGCCCTGCTCAATCGCCTCGCCGAGGGCGGCGAGGATGCCTGGGTTCACGACCCGGTGGCACGCGACCTGATGGAGTTCGCCGCCGACAAGTACCGCGCTCTCGCGAGGAAGCACAAGCTCGACACCTGGGAAGCAGTCACGGCGGCGTTCGACGCGATGCAGTACCGCTCGACCCGCGAGGCCAACGATCCGTGGGCGATCATCACCCACGCCGTGCGGATCACCTGCGTCTACGAGGAACGCGCCCAAGGGCTGCTCTGCTCGGTGCACCAGGCCCGCCGCGCACACGTCTCGGCGTTCCACGACCCCGAACGGTTCTCCGAACGCGACACCGCACTGGCCGACTACCATCCCGCGTTCCACACCACCGACCTGCGTCCCAGCGACCTCGAACCGGAGCCGCGCGACGAACTCGGGTCAGCGCAGGCGTGCATGTCCGCTGGATCGGCGGCCGAGGACGCTATCGCGATGTTGTGCCTGCTCGACTGGCCCACCGACACGGCGAGGGCCGCTGTCGAGCACGTCTGCGGCGCGTTGATGAAGGCCGGCACACGCCAGTCCGCCTACGAGGCACTGCGCCGCGACCGACACGCGCGGGCACTGCTCGACCTGCCGCGCCGCTCCTGGGCCGCGCTGCTGAAAGCGCTCCTCGGGAACCCGCACCCGGCCTACGTGGCCACCAGCAGCGGTCGCGGCATCCTGCTCCGGCTCCTGCTGGGCGAGACCCTCGACTTGCTGCTCCGCGACGACGATCTGATCCTTGCGCTCGCACTGGCCGCTCCGAGTGGTGGAGGCGGTGAGTCGTCGTGACCGAGCCACAGATCGGCAGCATCCAGCTCGACCGCACCGTCGATTCGATCCTCGTCGGCACCCGGCACCGCGCCGACCTCGGAGACATCGACGCCCTCGCCGCGTCCATCGACCGCGACGGACTGCTGCAACCCGTCACGATCACCATCGACGGCGTGCTCGTGTGCGGGGCACGACGCCTGGCCGCGATCAAGAAGCTCGGCTGGCGCACCGTCAACGTCTGGGTGCGCAGCGGCCTGTCCGACCGGCTCGGGCAGCTCCTCGCCGAGCAGGACGACAACATGCTCCACAAGCCCTACACCCAGCTCGAAGCCGCCGGCCTCTACCGCGAGCTCAAGCAGGTCATGGCCGAAGACGCCGCCCGACGCAAGAGCGCTACCCAGTTCAGCAGCGAGAACCAGCCGGGAAACGACGGTGCGGGAAAATTTCCCGCACCGTCAGACACCCCGCGCGGACGAGCCGACGAGCAAGCCGCCGCGATGATCCCCGGCGGCGCGTCGTACAAGACCCTCGACAAGATCGGCTACCTCGAAGACATCACCAACAACCCCGCCCAGCCTGAAGCTCTGCGCGCGGAAGCTGCCGCAGGGCTGGACCGGATCGAGGCCGGCGACCCGGTGCATCCGATCTACCAAGCGATCCGCGACGCCGACACCACCGCACGGGAGCGGCGCGAGGCCGAACTCCACGCCCGCGCTGAAGCAGCCGTGGCCCACGCGAAGGCGATCAAGAAAGGCAAGCGCACCCCACCCCGTCCGTTGCCACTCGCCACCGATGACGGCCAGCCCGTCCGCTACCCGCTGCGCGCGTTCGTCCAGACCTGGGGCGAGCTGACGAACTGGTGGACCCACTACGACGCCGACACCCTCGCCGCCGAGCTGACCGACGAGCAGTTCGAGAACTTCCTCGCCACCACCGAAGGCACCGCCCGGTTCGCTGACACACTCCGAGCCGCCCGCGAGGGCGCGGCGGAGCGGCCACGACTCCGCGCCCTCTGACCACGGGCACAGGTGCCGAGTGCGCACCTGCTCGGCATGAGCCCTGCGCCTGCTGATCCTCGGAACCGCCGCCGACTCGTCGCCCTCATTGCCGCCGGCATCGTCCTGCTGCTCCTGGCCGGCGTCGGCGTCTACGGACTCCTCACCGGCCCCCGCAGCAACACCAGCCCCGATCCAGACTCGGAGCCCGGCTTGGTCACGACGGCACCCCCGACCGTGGCCCCGAGCACGCCTCGGCCACCGCAGGTTCCAGTGGTCCCGCGTTCGGCCAGTCCCGTGACCTTCGCGCATGGCGTCGCTGCCACGCTGTTCGCCTGGGACACCGCTTCGGGGCTGTGGCCGCTGGACTACACCTCGGCGATCCTCGCGGTCGGTGACCCCAGCCGGGACGAGCAAGCAGGGCTGGCCTCCGACGTAGCCGCGTACCTACCGACCCGGGACGCCTGGATCGAGCTGCGGCAATATGCCACCCGCCAGCACCTCACCATCGACACCGCGTACGTCCCCGACGCCTGGGCCGACGCCGTAGCGCAGGCACGACCGGGGCAGCTCGCAGCTGGCACGACGGCCGTGACGATCGAGGGCTCTCGCCACCGTGCCGGGGTCTGGAACGGGCAGCCGGTCACCAGCGAGCATCCGGTCGCGTTCACCGTGTTCGTCGTCTGCGCCCCGACCTATCCGACCTGCCATCTGCTGCGGCTGTCGCAGCTCGACAACCCGCTGCGCTGAAGGGGTTGGCGTCGTGTTCCGCAAAGCCGCCATCGCAGCCCTGGCCCTGCTGTTCTTCGCACCCGCCGCAGCACTCCTCGGGGTCGGGGTGCTGATGAACCCTGCCGCTGCCTACTGCGCCACCCCTGCCGGAACGGTGAACCTTGGCCCGATCCCGGACTCGCTCACCGTCACCACCGCGAACGGCGAGACCTTCACGCTGAATCGTCAGCAGCTCACGCACGCGGCAACGATCATCTCCGTCGGCAACGGCATCACCGACGTGGGCAAGCCGGGAATCAAGATCGCGCTGATGGCCGCGCTCACCGAGTCCACGCTGCGGATGCTCACCAACACCGGCACCTACCCGGAGTCGGCGAACTACCCGAACGACGGAAACGGTGGCGACCACGACTCCCTCGGCCTGTTCCAGATGCGCCCGCAGTCCGGGTGGGGGTCGGTCGCAGAGTTGATGGACCCGCAGTATCAGGCGCGAGCGTTCTTCGGCGGGCCGACCGGCCCGAACTACCCCTCGCCGCGTGGCCTGCTCGACGTCCCCGGCTGGCAACAGATGGACCCCGGCGAAGCCGCCCAAGCCGTCGAAGTGTCCGCCTACCCTGACCGCTACCGCAACTACGCGCCCGTGGCCGACAGCATCCTCGCCACCCTCACCAACGGCGGCAGCGCTGCTGCTGGTGGCGTTGGTGGCCCGGCGATTTCGTCGTCGCGGGTGGTGTTCCCGCTGCCCGAGGGCACCTGGGTGCTGACCTCGCCGTTCGGGATGCGGGTGCACCCGATCACGGGCGAACGGAAGATGCACACCGGCACCGACTTCGCAGCCTCCGACAGTACGGCGATCCTCGCCGCCGCTGACGGCGCCGTGACCGTCGCGGAGTTCTCCGGCGGGTACGGCGGACTCATCGTCATCGAGCACACCATCGATGGCAAGACCCTGGCGACCGCGTACGCGCACATGTGGCAGAGCGGCATCCATGTCCGCGCCGGGGACCGCGTGAGCGCGGGGCAACACATCGGCGATGTCGGCTCCTCGGGCATGAGCACCGGCGCACATCTGCACTTCGAGGTGAGGCTCGGCGGCACCAACGGCGAGGCCATCGACGCCGCCGCCTGGCTCAACGAGCATGGTGCCGCGAACCTGCCGACGGCGACCAGCGGATCACCCGCCGCCTGCAACAACACCACTGCGGGCACGCCGACCGGTGTCGATGGAGCCCCCGACCGGCTCGTCGACGATCCCACCAGCTCGGGCAAGATCACCGCCCGCATGCTCCACCTCTACCAGCAGACCCTCGCCGCGTTCCCCGACACCGGCTGGGGCTGCTACTCACCGCGCCCCGGCACCAAGTCCGAGCATCCACTCGGCAGGGCGTGCGACATCACCTTCGGCAACCGGATCGGTCAGCGACCCACCCCGGTACAGCTCGACGCCGGCTGGAAGGTCACCAACTGGATGAAGGACAACGCCGACGTGCTCGGCGTCGAGTACCTGATCTGGCAAGGCCAAATCTGGTCCCTCGCCCGCGACACAGAGGGGTGGCGACCCTACAAAGGCGGGGGCATGCACGACCCCGTCTCCATCACCGGAGGCCACTTCGACCACCTCCACGTCACAGTCAAGGCAAACTAGCGATTATTACATTAGATGTAATCGCTAGCGGCCGGGATCAAGCGGATTCCCTGGTCAGGCAAGGGTATCAGTGGACCGCGACGAGAGCCGCGGAAGCAGCTCCTGGCCATGGGAAACGCAGTGCTGCTTACATTAGATGTACTTTTCTTACATTAGATGTAAGACTGTCGGGGTGGACTTTGAGGACGGGAACCGGCCTGGATCGGTGACGGCGCTGCGGCCGGGCAACGTGGCGTTGCTGCGTCCGGCGGAGCAGGTCTTCGATGACATGCTCACCGGCTGGTCGGCGCAGCAGTCGTCGCGGATGCTGAACCCGAAGACGATCCAGGCACGGCTGGCGCAGGTACGCCGGTTCGCCGGGTTCTGCGGGAACCTGCCGTGGGAGTGGACGCCGGCCGACG
The DNA here is from genome assembly GCA_947493705.1 of uncultured Arachnia sp. GTDB lineage: Bacteria > Actinomycetota > Actinomycetes > Propionibacteriales > Propionibacteriaceae > Arachnia. The sequence goes on from CANLSH010000006.1 coordinate 59,256, forward strand.
TCGAGGAGTGGACGACCGAGCTGGTTTCCGGCGACAAGCCGTGCTCGCACGGCACGATCCGCTCCTATCAGAACGCTGTCGCGTTGTTCTGCTACTTCCTCACCGACTGCCGCTACGGGTGGATCGAGCGGTGCGAGGAGCTGTTCGGCACGCACCCGGTGCAGGTCTGCCATGAGTGGAATACCGCGATTCACACTGGCGATCACGAGGCACGCCCGGCGGTGCGACCCCTGTCGCGGAGCGAGGTGCAGACCTTCTTCGACTACGCCGATGATCGCGTCGACCGGGCCCGCACGCGGGGGAAGAAGGGCTGGAAGTCGGTGTTCCGCGACGCGACGCTGTTCAAGATGATCTACGCCTTCGGGCTGCGCCGTCGCGAGGTCGGGATGCTGGACCTGCACGACTTCACCCGCAACCCGACCGCGACCGAGTTCGGCCGGTTCGGGGTCTGCAATGTCCGCTGGGCCAAGGCCAGCCGCGGTTCCCAACCCCGGCGGCGGGCGGTGCTGGCGGTGTTCGACTGGACCCGCCCGGTGATCGAGGAGTACGTCACCGATGTGCTGCCTCTGTTCGACGTCGCTGATGCCGCAATGCTCCGGCCGACCGAACGACAGTCACGGATCACGGGCAGCTACATCGGGATGCGATTCGCCGAGTACCGCGACGACCTCGGCTTCGACGTCGCGCTGCACCCGCACTGTCTGCGGCACTCGTATGTGACGCATCTGATCGAGGACGGCTTCGACCCGCTGTTCGTCCAGCAGCAGGTCGGGCACCGGTGGGGCTCGACCACCGCCCTCTACACCGGCGTGTCCGGTGACTACCGCAACCGCACCCTGCGTCGCGCCCTGGACGCGGCGTTCGTCCCGCCCGCTATCGAGGAAAGCTGGAGCTGATGACGAAAACCGTCGCCTACCACTGGCACCTGCGCAAGGTGATGAACGAGCACGGCATGAACGCCACCACCGATCTGGTGCCATTGTTGGCCGAGCGGGGCGTGGTGATGACCTCCACCCAGGTCTACCGGATCGTGGTCGGCGAGCCCGAGCGGTTGAACATGCGGCTACTCGCCGCGCTCTGCGACATCTTCGACGTCACCCCGAACGACCTGATCGAGCCCTACGTCGCCACCAACTCGCGACGCGGACGCAAGACCGGCACCACCGGCGCCACGCCGTCGAAGCCGAGCAAGAGCCGTCCAACCCGTGCTGTGATCAAGCCTGCCGGGGACTGACCGGCCGGGATGGCGAACACGATCATCCACGGCACCTGTTTCCGCTGCGGACGGATGAAGAACCTGCGCTGGAACCACACCCTGGACCGAGGCGAATGCCGGGCCTGCCGCGCCCGCCGCTCACAGCAAGACACCTGCACCGGCTGCGGGAAACAGCGCCGGGTCAACGCCCGAACCGGCGATGGTGGCGCGGTCTGCGTGACCTGCTACGCCCGCACCCGCACCGCCAACGATGCCTGCGACGAATGCGGCAGCATCGGCCCGCTGGCCACCCGAGCCGGCGGCAAGGGCGACGGGTCGCGGAACCTGTGCCCGCGGTGCTACCGCAACCCCAGGCGGACCTGCGGCATCTGCGGACGGCTCAAACGGGTCGCGCTGAAAGCCACCGGCGCCGCCCCGGATGTCTGCCCGACCTGCTACCAAGCGCCGGTCATCGACTGCTCGGTCTGCGGCCAGCAGGCGCTCGGCCGCCGGACCACGAACCACGGCCGGCCACGCTGCTTCGCCTGCCAAGCCGCCCAGCAGATCGACGCCGCACTCACCAGTCCCGACGGCACGATCCGCCACGAGCTCAAACCCGTCCGCGACGCCCTGACCGAACTCCACCAACCCCGATCGCTGCTGACCAACTGGCACAATCTGTCCAGCCTGCACCTGCTGACCGACATCGCCCAAGGCCAGGTTGACCTGTCGCACGATGCTCTCGACGCCCGGCCGCAGGTGTTCTCGGTGACCTACCTGCGGGCCATGCTCGTCGCTGCCCGAGCGCTCCCACCACGCGATGAGAACGCCGCCCGACTGCGCCGCCACGCTGCCGAAGCCGTCACCGACATCACCGACCCCGAACTGCGCGGCGTGCTGTCCCGCTACGCCCGCTGGCACATCGTCGGCCGCGCCAAGACCGACCGCCACGGCCACCTCACCGCACACGTCGCGGCACGCTGCCGCAGCGACATCGACACCGCCCACGCCTTCCTCGACTACCTCACCGGTCTTGGCCATGACCTCGATGACTGCCCGCAAACCTGCGTCGACGCCTGGCTCACCACGAGCCGCAGCGCACGCCTGAGCTTCGTCCGCTGGCTCAAACGAGGCGGCTACCTTCCCCAGGCGCGACTACCCGATCCCGTCGCGCAGAAGGACCCCAGCCACGACATCGATCCCGAAAGCCAACTTGTCCTCACTCGCCGACTCCTGTACGACCCGGACAGCGCCAGCGTCGAGGACCGCGCCGCAGCCTGCCTGATCCTGCTCTACGCCCAGCCCGCCGCGAAGATCGCCGCCTCACCACCGATGACATCGAGTTCCGCGACGGCGACACCTACCTCGCCCTCGGCCCCGAACCCCTGCTGCTCATCCCGCCCCTGGACGCCCTGATCACGGCGCTGCCAGTCGCCAAGCCGTTTGGCACCGCGAGCACTCTGGCCGATACCCGGTGGCTGTTCACCGGCAAGAACTCCGGCACCCACCTGCACCCGACCTCCCTGATGCACCGGATGAACCGGCGCGGCATCGTCACCCGCGCCAGCCGGAACACCGCGCTGTTGCACCTAGCCTCCACGACGCCGCCCGCCGTGTTCGCCACCCTCATCGGCATCCACGTCAACACCGCCACCCGGTGGGCCGCACTCACCGGCTCGGCCTGGAACAGCTACACCACCCTGCCGCGCTGACAAACGATTATCACCCGACTCGCCGAGGTCGGCAGACCCTCTGGAGCCTCACCCGACGCATCTGCCAGCCGTGAACGCTCGATTCGTTGCACACCGCCCGCAGCTCTGACGCGAGAGCTATTCCGTGACTTCGAACATCGGACCCTGCTGGTGCGAGTCGGTGCTCAGTTTGCAGGCAGTCGCATGACGATTCGGTGGATTCCGCCAAGCTTTGATCGGGTGTCGGAGACCTTTTCGAACCCTGCGCGCTCGAACATGGACCGGAGCCCCGGGTAGGTGTAGATCGCGTCGACCTTCTGTGCGGTGTCGAGTGGGTACGCCTCGATGGCTTGTGCGCCGTTGTCACGCGCGAATGTCACTGCTCCGTCGATGAGCTGCTGCCCGATACCCTGCCGCCGCTGTCCGGCGCGTGTGCGCAAGCAGAAGATCGACCACGGTTCGACATCATCCGTCCTGGGAAAGACGTCCGCGTTTTGGAGGTCGGCGACCTCGCTTCGTGGGGCGACACCGGCCCAGCCGATCACCTCTCCGTCGGCGTAGGCGAGGATACCCGGGGCCGGTGTGCGTCCGCACATCTCGAACACGAGTTCCTGTCGTTGCTGGGCGTCGAGTTTCGATGCGGCCTGGGGGCCTAGACGGTAGGTCAGGCACCAGCAGGTGATGGCATCGGGGCGGCGTTTGGGACCGAGCATGCGCGTGAGGTCGTCGAAGACTGCTTGGGTGGCCGGCCGGAATTGCAGGCTCATGGCGTCAACGGGGTCAGGACGCCGATCTGCCACCCGGCAGGACCGTTCAGAAGCTGGTAGACGTAGCGCTCCTGCGCCTCTCCGGTGTACGACCAGGTGACGTCGACCCAGACGCTGTGGTCGGTCTGCGCGATGATCGTCAGCCGAGGCTCCGCCTCGGTGATGCCGTCGTAGCCGGACCAGTTGCTTGCGAAGAAGTCCCGGGTCTGCACCTTGTCGCTGACCGCGATGGACTGACCCGGGAATGCGATGAGCGCCGGTACCGCGTAGATGTCGGCGATGACGTCCGCATCACGATCCAGCAGCGCCCGCGCGTAACGCGTGAAGAATTCGTGGACCAGCTGCTCCATGATTGCCTTCCCTTCCTGCTCCCTCCAATGTAAGCCTAATCGCCGACACGCCGGTGACGGTGTTTAAGATCGATCATGGACGATCGACACGCGCGCGCCGCCGCATCCCGCGACGGGCACCTGGCCCTGCGCCGGGTCGAGCGGCAACAGCAGCTCCTTGAACTCCTCGATCACTCGGGCACGCTGACGACGAGCGAACTCGCCACGCGCCTCGGCGTATCCGTCCGCACTGTTGAGCGCGACATTGAACGCCTCCGTGACGTGGGAGTGCCGTTCATCACCCGTCCCGGACGCACCGGCGGGATCGCCTTTGACCCACCGCACCCCACCGCGAGCATCGAGTTCGACACGACAGAGATCGCGGCGATCATCTCCGCCATGGCGATCGTCGGAGCCAACTCCAGTCCATCGGCCGCGTCTGCCACTGCCAAACTCACCGCCGCACTCCGACCCGAGAGCTGAACGGGCCCGACTCGAAACGTCATCCCCGCTCTCCGGTCAGGCCAAGGGAGGCTCCGCCCACCTCACGGGCATGGATTTCGAACGCTGCGAATACTTGCCTACGCCGGTTAACTAGCAATTATTACGTTAGATATAGTCACTGCGCCCGGGATTACGTGGTTCCTTGGTCAGGCAAGGGTATTAGCGGACGCCTTATCTAAATCCACATCGCCACGGCGACCTGCTGGGACGAACTGACCGGTTCCGCCTGGAACAACTACGCCATCAACCGCCGCTGACGAAGCGCGGCACGGTTAGGCCTATACCGCTACACGCAACGGTGCCCAGCCGAACGGAACTGCGGTTAGCCGCGCCCGCTCCTGAGCGGTACGACGAGACCAACCCTGAGCGGCCTCTGCTGCCCCCTCAACAGGGACTTGAACCACACGGAATCCCACGTCATCAAGTTCGACTCCCGAGCGAAGGGCAGCAACTGCGGCAGTAAAGGTACTATCACTCAACGATGACGTGTTGGGCTAGGAATGTTGCCGCTTTCAACGTCAATTGTGGTTCCGCGCGTCGGAATAGGCGTATTGCTGCCACCTTGTCGGTGGTCGGGTGCTTCTCAAGTTGTTCTTTGGCCCAGGCCATGGCCGGAGCCGGCGGTTGGCCGGCAGAATTGGGATCGCCACCGAAAAGGTCGCGCAACCGCTGCCGGGGGTCTTCTTTGTCGCCAAAGACCTTGGCGCTGCCGATTGACTGAGCCACGAGAACCATCCTCCGATCGAACCTGGGCGACTGCACGAACCACACTATCGCTACCGGCGATCAAACTAAGCCTCGGCCCGCTCTTCGCTGTCCGGCAGATTGTCCCGAACTGTCGGCTCCAACCGGTCCCAATGCCGAGCCTTCGGCGAGCCCACACCTGCCGCCGTTGGGAGCCGGTCCGCGACGGCATCAAGCAGGACACGCGACCTACGATGATCCACGTTCGCGTCACAGTGCGCGGCCCGGCTGCGCACCTGGCAGGTATGGATTTCGAGCACTTCGAATACTTGCGTCCGCCGATCGGGTGATCGACCATGGGTGTCTTCCCCGACTTCGACGGGCTCGGCGGCATCGGCGACCTCCGCGCCGTGGTCGGCGCGCTCCTGACTTTCGTCCTCATCATCGCCGTCCTCATGCTCATCGTCTCCGCGATCGTCTGGGCGATCGCGACGGCCCACGGCAACTACGCGACCGCCAGCAAAGGCCGCATCGGTGTCCTCGTCTCCGTCGGCGCGGCCGTCCTCGCCGGAGGCGGCGTGGCCTGGATGAACTGGCTACTCACAGTCGGTTCAAGTTTGTAGCTGGGGCTTCGCGGTCATCGGTCCGACTCCTCCGCGTCGGCGCTCGCTGTCTCGCACTGGTCGAGCAGGCGCGCCAGGTAACTGTATGCCGCGAGGCGCTCCATCGCTTCCTGCTCGGACAGTTCGGTGCGCGTGTGCGTCGTCACGTTGCGGACCGTGAGGTTCAGACCAGTGGCCAGCGCGTTGAGGGCCTTAGCGAGCGGTTCAAGACCACCGCGCATGCTCTTCACCGTCTTGTCATCCGACCCTCCCGGCCAGGTGAGCTTCGGCTTGCCCGGTTCAGGAGCGCCCGGCGATAACGTCTGCTGCCAGAAGACCGTGTCATCGACATCGTTCCGGCCGAGACGTTCCTTCCAGTGGACCGTGAGGCCTTCGGCTGCTTCACGAACTGCAACTCGGTACTGATGCGTCGTCCAATGGGCGGAAGCACCAGCCCAGACCACGGGGTGAAACTGTGCGGGAGCGAAGGTCGGAAGGTCAGAGTCCGTACGTGACTCGGCGTCGACGATCATCGCGTCGAGCCTGCCCTTGACGGTGGCAGTAGTAGTCCGAATATCCCGAGGCGCGATGGGGGCCTTGGGTGCAGACATGAATGACCAGTTGGCGATTGGGTCGATCGCTCCGAGACCCGCGATCCCAATGTAGGCACCGGTCACTGACACTGCGCTCGCTGCCAGGCCAGCAGCCTCCGCGACACCGAGTTCGAGACGTTGGACCTCGCTCTGATCCTGGCCTTCCTTTGTCCACACAGTAGGAAAGAGGCCGCGCGCCGACATGTGATCCGACTCAACCTGAGTGCTCATCCAGGCGTCGAAGGCTTCCTCGAACTTCTCAACGGCGGCGCGCAATCGCTGGAGGTAATCCACCCCGTACTGACTCATGTTCCAGCAACCTCTCGATTCGGCGGTCCCGTGCGGGCGAGCGACGCACAGATACTCCAAGGCTACGGGCGGCCACCGACGGGGATGGCGACGAGCGCGCACCTGTCGCGTGTACCCCGTCTGCGAGTCCGCGGGCGGGCCGCCCGCCGCCAAGGAGACCTACCGTGTTCCATCTTTTCGCCAACGTCATGTCCGCGCCGCTGCTGGTGCCGATGGACATCAACATCGACCCCAACACCAACGGCCTGCCGGGGATCAACCAGCTGCGCACCATCGTCGGCGCGGTGATGACCATCGGCCTGATCCTCAGCGTGCTCGCGCTGATCGTGTCCGCGATCGTGTGGGGCTTCGGCGCGAACTCCTCCAACCCGCACCTCGCCTCGCGCGGGAAGATCGGCGTTCTCGTCTGCTGCGGCGCGGCGGTGATCTGCGGCGCGAGCGTGACGCTCATCAACTTCTTCTGGAACGTCGGCCAGTCCGTCTGACCCGACTGTCGTCCTCGAGAGCTGGTGTTCGTGATGGGCGTGTGCGACGTTCCAGTGATCTCCTCGGTCTGCGATGCCGTCGGCGAAGGGGCCGCGTCTCTGGTCGCGGCCCCGTTCGACTGGCTCGCCCAGGCGATGGGTGCCGCCGCCGGGTGGCTGTTCGAGGCGGTCTGGTCGGTCTTCGACACCACGACACTGGTAGACGTCACCAAGCCCGGCTACATCGCTGTCTACAACCTGCTGTTCGGCATCGCGGTCTTCGTGATGCTGATCTTCTTCTGCCTCCAACTCATCACGGGACTGATCCGACGCGACCCCACCGCCCTCACCCGAGCCGCGCTCGGTCTGGCAAAGTCCGTCCTCGGGTCGTTTGTGGTCATTACGCTCACTGCGCTGCTGCTCGAAGTCGTGGATCAACTGTGCATCGGGATCGTGCAGGCCGCCGGAGAGACCACCGAGTCGATGGGCGACAAGATCGCGCTCCTAGCCGCAGGCCTGGTCGGCATCAATATCGCCGCACCCGGCGTCGGTGCCGTCATCACGATCTTCATGGCAGGACTCGCGATCACCGCCGCCGCGATTGTGTGGCTCTCCCTCCTCGTCAGGAAGGCACTCCTCCTGGTCGCGGTCGTGTTCGCGCCGCTCGCCTTCTCGGGTGCCTCGTGGGATGCCTCGCGCGGGTGGATCGGGAAGTGGGTGATGTTCGTCGTCGCCCTGATCTGCTCAAAGCTCGTGCTCGTCGTGATGTTCCTCGTCGCGATCACCCAGGTCTCCGCACCGATCGACGCCGACCTCGCCTCGGTCAGCGATCCCATCGCGGGGAGCGTGCTGATGGCGACGGCCGCATTCGCCCCATATCTCACGTACAAGTTCATCGCGTTCGTCGGGTTCGACATGTACCACGCGATCGGCTCCGAGCAGGACGCCAAGAGCGCACTCAACCGCCCGATCCCCGTACCCACCAAGCCGCAAGGCGGCGGCGACCCGAAGAAAGTGCTCGACGGGACCAGCAGCAGCGGAAACGCGGGCGGAGGCTCCGGTGGAGGAAGTAGCGCTCCGCCACCGCCAAAGACCTCGGCACCGGCACCCGCCGCGGGCGGCGGGGGCGCAGCCGGCGGTAGAGCCGCAGCAGGCGAGAGCGGCGCAGCCGCAGCCGGTCCCGTGGCCGCTGGGGTCGTGGTCGGGGCGAGTGTCGCCAAGGGTGCAGCGACCGCCGGGCCGAAGGCCGGAACCGCGCTGGGAGCCCAGGGCGAGCACGCCGCCGACGCCGCAGCGCAGACACCGCCACCGCCCGCAGCCTCACCTGCGGCACCGCCATCAAGCCCGGCACCACGACCGCCGAGCACCGACCCGTCACCGCCACCGAAGCAGCCCCCGCCGCCCGCGCCACGCCCACCGAAGGAGTAGACGATGAGCAGCACGAACAACGACCGGCCCACCGCGGGCGAACTCGTGCCGGTGAAGTTCTCCCGCCTCACCCGCCGCGGTGTCCTCCTCGGCCTGTCGCTGACCCAGCTCATCACGCTCGCCATCGGCGGAGCCACGCTCATCGGAGCGTTCTACGCCGGCGGCGGGATGCTGCTCGCCTACACCGCCCCCATCTGGGTACTGGCCGCCGCGCTGACCTGGATACCGATCGCAAGCCGGCCCATCGTGGAGTGGCTTCCCATCGCCTGCTGGTGGCTGTGGCGCACCACCGGCGGGCAGTTGGTGTACCGGCGCAGGATCGTCGTCCCGCGCCCCGTCGGAACCCTCGCACTGCCCGGCGACATGGCCCGACTACGCGAGTACACCGACCCCGACACCAGCGCAGGGATGATCCACGACCCCCACGCCGCCACCTTGACCGTCGTGTGCGAAGTCACCCATCCCGCGTTCGTGCTCCTCGATCCCGGCGAACAGGAACGCCGCGTCAGCTCCTGGGGCCGCGTCCTGGCCACCGTCTGCCGCTCCGGGCGAATCGCCACTCTTCAGGTCTTGGAGCGCACGCTGCCGGACTCTGGCACCGGACTGGCCGAATGGTGGGCCACCCACGGCACCCCGGACGGATCATGGGCGGCGGACACCTACGCAGAACTCATCGACCGTGCCGGACCCGCCGGCGAACGCCACGCCACCACTCTCTCGATGTCACTGGACATGAAGACCAGTGCCCGTCAGATCAGGACCGCCGGCGGCGGGATACGCGGGGCCGCCGCCGTGCTGCGCCAAGAGATGAACACCCTCGTCGCCGCGCTCCGCTCCGCCGACCTCTCGCCCTCGGGATGGCTAACACCAGGGCAGATCGCAGTGATGCTGCGCTCCGCCTACGACCCCGCCATCGCCGCCACCCTGGAACGCCACGGGAGGCTCGGCCAGTCCCTCGCGACCGCCGGGCCGGTTGCAGTCACCGAGACCTGGGGCAAGCTGCGAACCGACTCCGCTCACCACGCAGTGCTCTGGGTCAGCGAGTGGCCGCGGTCACTGGTGTATCCGGGGTTCCTGTCGCCCGTGTTGCTGTCCACCGGCATCCAGCGGTCGTTCTCGCTGATCTGCACCCCGATGCGCTCCGATGCCGCTGCCCGCGACATCCGCAAGAAGAAGGTCGAGCACATCTCCGACCAGGCCCAGCGCGCGAAGATCGGCCAGATCGAAGACGCATCCCAGACCGCCGAATACCACGACGTGCTCCAACAAGAAGCCGACCTCACCGCCGGACACGGCATCCTCCGCTACACCGGCCTCATCGCCGTCTCCGCACCCACCGTCGAAGAACTCGACGCCGCCGTCGCCGCGATTGAGCAGGCCGCGATCCAAGCCTCGTGCGAGACCCGGTTGCTCGTCGGCCAGCAAGCAGCCGCGTTCACAGCCGCCGCGCTTCCGCTCTGCCGGCGCGTGTGACCGCACCCACCGCTGGGCAACGATCGTCGGCATCGACTTGGGGTGGATGCCGGGTGAAGTGCGAGAGACTGGGGGCGTGAGCGAGATCAACTTTGCCCGGTACCGGGCCTATGTCGACGCACGGGTCGAGGCGAACAACGCCATGATCGCGCTCCTTGCAGGCTCTCGGCTGGCCGCGCACAGTCTCCAGCTGCACAGCGGGTCTCCTCATCAGCTCCCCGGACTTTTTCCGGCAGTGAGCGACATTGACCGTTTCAACCTGTTACCGGATCGAGCTTCGCAGCTCCTACTCGACGCCGATGCGCACCTCGCAGCCGTGGCGATTCCGTACGCACTGGCTGTCTATGAGGCTTTCGTTAAAGATGCAATCACCATGCTGGGCGACGCAGGCTACGCAGTGTCACAGGCTTGGGGTGCCTTGAATGCGGGGCGCATGCACAAGACCTTCTTCGACGCGGCTGGCGTCGCGGAACCAGCTGATGTGATCCCTCTCTTCCACGTGTTGCGTTGTGTTCGGAATGCCCAGATTCACCACGCCGGCCAGGTGACAACTGAAGTGACCGAGGTACTGGACTCCTTGACTGATGCGCAGCGCGAGCGATGGGAGCGACTGACGATGGCTCCGCTCGATTCGATGATGAGGGACGGAAAGCTGCACTTCACAATCGGCCATTTGATCGCTGCGTTTGCGGTCACGAAGGAGGGTGCACGGCGACTCAACGAGGTTCTGGGGCAGAAACTGAGCAGAGAGACCTGGGCCGGGATCGCCGTCGTCGACTTCGCCGAATCTGCTGAGCACCCGCGCAACAGCAGGCAGTGGAAGCGTGGACTCTTGGGGTTCGCGCGATTCCATTACCTTGGGGGGCTAAGTCTGAGCGCGGAAGAACTCGAACTCGCGGCACGACAGTCGGGCTACTGGACGGCGACATCGTGGTGAAAAGAACACGGGGGCTCTGTACCCATTGAGCTACATCCGGCTTTGCCGGAGCCAGGAGTCGAACCTGGGTCTCCACTGTTTTTGTGCGAATTGAGGTTGTGACCCTCTAGCCCATGAGTGGCATCCGCTATGTAAGAAGACACTCTACCACGGACTTGGGTGCGCACCTCCTCGTCACACGGCACCAGGAGGTCACCATGCCCACGTTCTTCGATTCGACTGCTGACGCCGCCGAGGCATCCGAGGCGCTGCGGGGGCTGGCCCACGCGAGCCGGGGTTTCGATCAGCCCGCCGAGATGTACGGGGTGATCGGTGATCTGTCCTCGGGGATGCGCTCGCTGCGGCAGGCGCTCGACCAGATCGCCGATGTTCATGAGCGGAAGGCCGCTCACGCGTTCAACGACGCTGGCGACCACGAGGCGGGAGTGCGCGACGCGCTCGCCACTGCGGAGGAGTTGCGTCAGGCTGCGAACCTCGTCGACCGGGCGTACGACCGGCTCGCGGAAGGCTTCATCGCCGCCGGGCGGATCGCCTGGCATCCTGAGCCCGCCGTCGAGGAGTCCGCGCCGTCGCGGTGGGTCAGCGTGGTGTTCCTCCAGGGCGAGGAGGCCGACCGGCCGTTGCGTATCCTCGGCGAACTGGGGCATGTCGATGCGGTGGACTTCCTCGCGCAGTGGGACTACGGCGACGAGACCACGCAGGCCGCGCTGGAGAACGGGTACGTCTACGACGAACCCGGCGAGGGCACCAACGACCGGGTGGCGCTCTCGGGCGACTACGCGCTCGTCGTCAACCCGCACGTCGGCTACGTCTCGCTGCTGCGCCGCTACACCGAACCGGAGGCCGAGCTCCCGGATACCGAACAAGTCACGTCCGAGCCGGTGCAGGGTGGGCCGGAGTTGCTGGTGTCGTACTCGTCGCCGGGCGCTCCGGAGCGGGCCGAGCTGCCGACGGCGAAGCGGGATGGGTCGTGGTTCGAGCCGGCGAAGATCACGGCGGTCAAGCAGTCGCGGGGGCTGGTGCTGTGACCGAGGATCGTGCGCGGCTGCACACCGCCGTTCTGGTGGCACCGTCGAAGGAGCGGCGGAAGCTCCGCAAGCAGCGCCGCAAAGCCGAGGCCAGGCTCCACGCCGAGCAGCGGAAGACGGCGCTTGCCGCCGCGAAGGCGAAGGCTGAGGTGGAACGTGCCGAGCGTCGCGCGACTGTCTACCTGCCGAGGGCCGGCGAGCCCGGTGCTGCGCGGCTGCGTACTCCGGGCCGGTTCCATCTGACGCGGCATCAGGACACGTCGGCGACGTTGGCGGGCGCGTACCCGTTCGTCGCCGAGGGCGGTCTCGGTGCCGATGGCGTGTTCGTCGGCCAAGACCTCTACTCGGGCGGGAGCTTCGTCTACGACCCGTGGGTGCTCTACGCGCGCGGCATCATCACCGCACCCAACGTGGTGCTGGCCGGGATCGTCGGCTCCGGCAAATCCTCGCTGGCCAAGTCCCTCTACACGCGGTCGCTACCGTTCGGGCGGCGCGTATACGTGCCCGGCGATCCAAAGGGCGAACACACCGCCGTCGCCAACGCCGTCGGCGGACGCGCCATCGTCCTCGGCCACGGCCTCAACACTCGCCTGAATCCACTCGACGAAGGCCGCCGCCCCAGCGGCCTCTCGGACGAGCAATGGGCCTCGACCGTCGCCGCGCGACGCCGTGACCTGATCGGCGCACTCGCGGAGACCGTGCTCGCGCGCGGCTTGTCGCCGTTGGAGCACACGGCGATCGACATCGCCCTGACCCAGACCGTGCGGGAGAACGACGTGCCGATCCTGCCGATGGTCGTTGACCGCATCCTCGCCCCGAGCGCGGATGCCGACGGCAGACTGGCCGAGGACGGCAGGCTCGTCGGGCACGCGCTGCGCCGCCTCGTCGCCGGTGACCTGGCCGGGCTGTTCGACGGACCTTCAACGGTCGCATTCGACCCATCGTTGCCGATGATCTCACTCGACCTCTCACGGGTCACCGAGAACTCGACACTCATCTCGGTGTTGATGACCTGCTCGTCGGCGTGGATGGAGTCCGCGCTGCTCGACCCGAACGGCGGGCAGCGGTGGGTGATCTACGACGAGGCCTGGCGGCTCATGTCCCATCCCGCACTGCTGCGGCGAATGGATGCGCACTGGCGACTCGCCAGGCACTACGGGATCGCGAACATGCTGATCTTCCACAAGCTCACCGACCTCGACAACGTGGGCGACCAAGGCTCCGCCATGCGCTCCCTGGCCAACTCACTGCTCGCGAACGCCGAGACGCGGATCGTGTACCGGCAAGAGTCCGACCAGCTCGGGCCGACCGCAACCGCCCTCGGTCTGACCGGGACGGAGCAGCAGCTCTTGCCGAACCTCGGCGTCGGACAAGGCCTGTGGCGGATCAAGGCCAGGAGCTTCGTCTGCCAACACCAGCTCCACCCCGACGAACTCGCCCTGTTCGACACCAGCAGCCGCGCTGCGGGAGGCCACCAATGAACCTCACCAGCCCACGCCGATCTACCCCGAACGACGAAGATGCGATAGCTCCCGTTGAGTTGCCGCACGTCCTCGTCACCGTCGCAGAAGACGGCACCCTCACCGCGACGGTCGATGGAACACCGTTCGAGGCACAGGAGACGACCGAGTGGACGCGGGCGACGTTCGGGACGCTCATGGATGCCATCACCAAGGACCGCACCATCGCAGTCCGGGTCGAGGTGCGCGAGAGCGACGGCAGCGTCTTCACCGACATCCTCCGCACCCGGAAGCCACGACGGGCAGCGGCCCCGCCCGAGACCCCGGCACCAGAGTCACGTCGAAGTCGCCACGCCCGACGGATGCCGCGCTTGGCTGAGGTCACCGCAGGCGGGTTCGTGCCCGGCGAGGATGTCGCCGTCGCGACGATCGTCTCCCACACCGACGTCACCGGAACCGGGGAGGCCCGTGCACTGATCGACCTCGACGAGCTACCCGACGGCACACACGAGGTGATCCTGTTCGGGCACATCTCGGGCACGCTCGCGGTGCGGCGGCTGACATGAACCAGCGGCAGGCCGGTGGTATGGGCGACGAGCTCACCAACGCCGCCCTGATTGGCCTGATCGGCACGTTCGGGATCGCTCTCGTCCTCCGCGTCGCTGGTAGCGTCGCCGCGTTCCTCACAGGTACACCGCAGCCCGAAGCTGGCGTAGCGGCGGGGCTCGCCGTGCTGTTCAACCCCGGCGACCCTGCGACCGCGCTCGGTGCCGACGGGCTCAACCCAGTCGTCTACTGGCTCGTAAGCACGGCACTGCTCGGCGGACTCGCCGCCGGGATCGTCTGGGTCTGGATAGTGCTACGGCGACACACGCGGAAGACCGAGACCGACCCGCACCGACTCGCGGGGGTCGCGACCAGCCACGAGGTTAAGACCGCCGCCGCCGCGAAGGCGCTACTGCACCGCGCGGCCACGCTGCGGCCCTCCTTGAAGTCGCCCGAATCGCAGGATGTCGGCTACCTGCTCGGTGCCAGTCGTGGCACGAAGGTCTGGGCATCGGTCGAAGACTCGATTCTGCTGATCGGCCCGCCCCGCTCAGGCAAGGGCCTGCACGTCGTCATCAACGCGATCCTCGACGCACCCGGCGCGGTCGTCACGACCAGCACGAGGCCCGACAACCTTACCGCGACCCTCCGCGCCCGACGCCGCAAAGGCGGGCCCGTCGCCGTGTTCGACCCCCAGCACCTCGCCGAAGGCATCCCCGCAGGGCTGCGCTGGTCACCCATTCGCGGCTGCGACGACCCGCTGACCGCGATGATCCGCGCCAACGGACTCGCCGCCGCTACCGGCCTCAGCGCCGGCGGGGTCGAGTCTGGAGGGTTCTGGGAGGGCAAGACCCGCACCGCACTCCAGTCGCTGCTGCACGCGGCCGCGCTGGACGGCCGCCAGCCTGCCGAGCTGTTCAGGTGGACCCTCGACCCCAGCGCCGCGTCCGAAGCCGTCGCGATCCTCAACTCCCACCCGAACGCGGCGATGGGCTGGGACGACTCCCTTGGCGCGATGATCGACGCCGACCCCAAGACCCGCGACAGCATTTGGCAAGGCGTCTCCCTTGCACTCGCCGCACTGGCCGACCCGCGCGTGCTCGATGCCGTCACGCCAGGCCCGCACGAGCACTTCGACCCCGAGACCTTCCTCACCGAGCAAGGCACCCTCTACCTGCTCGCCACCGGTGCCGGAGCCGGAGCCTCCGCATCGCTGGTCGCGGCGTTCGTTGAAGACCTCATCGAAACCGCGCGACGGCTCGCCGCCCGCTCACCCGGAGCGCGGCTCGACCCACCACTGTTGCTCGCACTCGACGAGATCGGGAACCTCGCCCCTCTGCCGTCACTGCCGACGCTCATGGCCGAAGGCGGTGGCACTGGGATCACGACCATGCCGGTCTTGCAGTCCCTCGCCCAGGCTCGCGATCGGTGGAGCGAGCACCAGGCCGGAGCGATCTGGGACGCCAGCATCGTCAAGATCATCCTCGGCGGCGCATCGAACAGCCGCGACCTCCAAGACCTCTCCACGCTCATCGGCGAACGCGACGAGTACACCGACAGCGTGACCCTCGGCGACCACGGCACCCGCTCCAACCAGCGCTCCATCCGCCGTGTCCCGATCCTGCCGCCAGACCGCATCCGCACCCTGCCCTTCGGCACCGGCATCACGATGCTGCGCTCCGCGCCACCCATCGTCACCGATCTGCGCGCCTGGCCCACCCGGCCCGACGCCGCGCAACTCCGCAGCGACCGCGACGAACTCGAAGCGCTTCTGCGCCACCGTCCCGCCTCCTGACGACGCTTGGAAGCTCCAGTGCACCTGCCTGACAGAGCGACCCACACGCAGTTGGTCGCCCGAGTCAGGAGGAGGCCATCATGGCCATTCACACCCAGGAATCGCTGTCAGGCTTCATCGCTTCTGAGCCGTTGCTCACCGAGACTGCAAAGGGAGACGCCAGGTTCTTCGCCCGTATCGACAAGGAGCACTTCCGCCGCGAGGACGACGGCTCGTTCACGCAGACCGAGACGACCTACCACCACTTGGTGATGTTCGGGCGTTCCGCTGAGCACGCGCACGCGAGCTTCGCCCAGGGCGACAACTTCGTCGCCGAGGGCTACACGCGGCCGGTCAACTACGAGCGCAACGGTCAGGCAATCGAGGGCGAAGAGTTCGTCGCCAAGAAGATCGGCCACGACGCCGCGCGAACCCGCTACGAGGTCGACCGGACGCCGCGCAATGGAGTGGGCCGGGACGCAGCAACGTACGAGCCGACGCAGCGAGCAGCGACCGCGGCGCACGCCCCGGTCAGCATGTGAGTTCGGGAGTCGAAGCACCATGAACGATCAGCATGAGATGGATGAGCCGGACGTCTTCGACGGACCGCCCCGCGTCACGAACGCGGACATGCCCGAACCGCCGCACCCCGTGAACTGGAACCTGCTGACGGCGCACGAGCTGGAGCAGGAATGGCTCGCGCTGAACCGGTGGGTTGACTGGCTGCGGCGCACCTATGGCCTCCCGGTCGCGGTGGTGCCGCCGTTCTGGCACCACCACCCGGAGATGGTCTGGGAGCTGTCGGCGCTGCACCTGCATTGGCTCGCGGCCTACGACCCCGAGCAGAACGCATCCGCGCCGCTCGGTTGGCACCGCGACTTCGCCGACGCTCGAGAGCGGCTTCGCTACTGGGTCACGGCCTGCGGTACTCGTGGGGACCGCGACCGCCCGACCCGGCAAGCTGCGTGGCCCGGTGAGGACCCGGCACCCACGATCCAGGACTTCACCTTCACCGACCGGGACGCCGAGTTCGTCGAGTTCGTCATCGCCCAAGTCCGCAAGCGCCAGGAGGCCGAAGACGAGTTCTACGCCGGCCTGGACGACGACGAAGCGCAGTAGACCGATGAGCGGCTACGCCAAGAAGACCGACCGTCGCCCCTACGAGGAGCGGTCGTTCTCCGTCCGGGCCGTCCACCGCGAACGCGCCGACCTGCACAAGCTCGCCGAGGTTCTCATCCGGCTGACATTGCAGGAGACCGGCGAGAGCCGCGCGGCCCGCGCGGCCGAGCGGGTGCCCGACACCTACCGGGCGGCGCCGGATGGCTTGGCCGCCTCTGAAGCCGCCCGGTAGAATGAACTGTGCAAGCCTCGCGATGCGGGGTGTTGTGGCCTAAACCTCGCCGCTCGGCGGGCAACACGCACCGAGACCATCGGGTCTCGCCCTACAGCCTTCAACGGCTGCTCTCACGATCAACACCCCTCCCACCAACAGTGGGAGCGCGAGGCTCGAACCGCGTGAGAGTGAGCCCCCGATGACCACCATTGCCGACGATCCGGCAGCCAGCCTCATCGACCCGCCCAAGACTGCGGCTGCCGCCGTGTCGTACCTGCGGGTCTCCACCCGCGAGCAGGCCGAGAAGGGCGGGACCGACGAAGGCTTCTCGATCCCTGCCCAGCGCGAAGCGACCCGGCGTAAAGCCGAACAGCTCGGCGCCGGCATCGTCGAGGAGTTCGTCGACGCGGGAGCCTCAGCCAAGTCGTCCGACCGGCCCGAGCTGATGCGGATGATCCAGTATGTCAAGGCCAACAAGGTCGCGTACTGCATCGTTCACAAGGTCGACCGGCTCGCCCGCAACCGCGCCGACGACGTGAGTATCCACCTCGCACTCCAACAGTGCGGGGTCATGCTCGTGTCTGCGTCCGAGAACATCGACGAGACCCCCTCCGGGATGCTGCTGCACGGCATCATGTCCACCATCGCCGAGTTCTACTCCCGCAACCTCGCCACCGAGGTCGCCAAGGGCATGAACCAGAAGGCCATCGGCGGCGGCACGAACGGGCGCGCGCCCATCGGCTACTTGAACGTCCGCAAGCGCGACGAGCTCGGGCGCGAAGTCCGCACCATCGAGCTCGATCCCGAGCGAGCACCGATGATCGAGTGGGCGTTCAAGGCGTACGCCTCGGGCAACTGGAGCGTCAGCCAACTCCACGACGAACTCACCTCGCGCGGGCTGCGCAGCCTGCCCACGCCGAAGAGGCCGGCGAAGCCTCTGGCGGTATCCACCATCCATCGGCTCCTGACCAACCCGTACTACAAGGGCGATGTCATCTACAGGGGCACCCGCTACAAGGGAAGCCACCCGGCACTCGTGCCAGCCGAGGTCTGGTACCAGGTACAGTCCGTGCTCACCGCGCACCAGTGCGCCGTCGAGGCAACCCAAGTCCACGGCCACTACCTCAAAGGCACCATCCACTGCGGCCAGTGCGGCTCGCGGCTCATCGTCTCCAACGCGAAGAACCGCCACGGCAACGTCTACTGCTACTTCGTGTGCTCCGGTCGGCACTCCAAGCGCACCGACTGCACACGCCAGGCGATGCTCATCGAAGACGTCGAGAAGCTCGTCGAGGACTACTACACCCGCGTCCAGATCACGCCCGCCCAGCAGGACGCCCTCGCGGGCATGCTCCACCACGAGTTCGACCGGCTCATGGCCGTCGAAACCGAGGAACTGGAACGCCTCACCACGAACCGTGACCGGCTCGAAAGCGAGCAGGACCGCCTCATGCAAGCGCACTACGCCGACGCGATCCCGCTCTCCGTGCTCAAGCGCGAGCAGGACCGCATCGTCGCCGAACTCAACCAAGTGACCCGCCGCATCGACGCCCACTTCGGCGACTACGCCGACGCCCGAGCCCACCTCGACGACGCCCTCGGCCTACTCGCCAACTGCGCCGACATCTACACCCGCTGCGACGACACCAACCGGCGCCTGTGCAACCAGGCCTTCTTCACCAGGGTCTTCATCGACGAGGACAACGAGCTGCGCGTCGAGCACAACCGGCCCTTCGAGATGCTCCTCGATCCGCAGGTCAACGCCAACGCCCTGACCTGGGCCGCAGACGCGAACAAGGCCCGAACCTCGACCAACGTTTCCGTTGGCAAGGGTTCGAGCCTTGTGCGTGCGGTGGAGAATAGGGGACTCGAACCCCTAACTTCCACCTTGCAAAGGTGGCACTCTACCAATTGAGTTAATTCCCCGAGACACAGCGCGACAAGCATACCCAGATCATGCCTCAGCAGGAAAATGAGGCGGTCGGGGAGGGGTTCGGAGGTGGGGTCTCGACATGTCGCAGCTCGTGCCTCGCGGCGACTACTCGACCACCGGGAGATAGTGCATCTTCCCGCGCCACGGTGCGGCCAAGCCGCCTTGAAGCTCGACACGCGGCCGCTACTCGAGCAGCTGTGGGTGGCCATCCGGCACCACCAGAAATACGCCACGAGCGATCGATCAATCGCCAGCCGGTGCATGGATGGGGCCATCCACCTCGACGAGCGGCCTTCCCTCGCCTCCCCACCGTCGCGCGATGATCTCGGCCGCGATCGACACCGCAGTTTCCTGCGGTGTCCGTCCACCCAGGTCAAGACCGATCGGACTGGACATCAGCGCCAACTGGTCATCCGTGACACCGGCTTCCTTCAGGCGTCGGGTCCGGTCCTCGTGGGTGGTCCTTGAACCCATGACGCCGATGTAGAAGGGGCGGATCTCGTCCGGCAGATCCAACACCGTTGACAGCACCGGGACGTCGAACTTCGCGTCATGGGTCAGCACGCAGACCGCTGCGCGCCGATCAATCCGCCCGGCCTCTGCCTCTGCGGCGACGTAGCGGTGCGGCCACTGCACCACAACCTCGTCAGCGGCTGGAAAGCGCTTCTCGGTGGCGAAGACTGCGCGGGCGTCGCAGACGGTGACATGAAAACCCAGGATCGAACACTGCTTGGCCAGCGCGGCGGCGAAGTCGACGGCGCCGAAGATGAGCATCCGCGGCGGCGGTTGGAAACTGGAGACGAAGATCTCCATCTCGTTGCCCATCCGCTCACCGGCGTCCCCGAAGTGCATGAGTCGGGAGTCACCGGCGGCGAGCACCCCTCGCACATCATTGACCACTGCGTGATCAGCGAACCGCTTGCCAAGGCTTCCCTCGTGTGAATCAGGTCGGACCACCACGTGACGACCGAGCCAGTCGGCGTTGGGGTGGCGTACGACAGTTACCCAGGAAGCAGGACGACCGGCGGCCATGTCGTCGGCGAGCCGGGAAAAACAGGCTTCGTCCTCAGGATCGATGCGTTGGATGAAGATCGTGAGTTTCCCGCCACACGTGAGACCGACAGCGAAGGCGTCGGCATCGGCGTAGCCGAACTGCTCAAGTACTGGCACGCCGTCGCTGAGGACCTGTTGGCCGATCTCGTAGACCGCACCCTCGACGCAGCCACCGGAGACCGAGCCCACGACGGTCCCATCGGCCAGGATGAGCATAGAAGCACCCGGGCCTCTCGGCGACGACCCCTGCGCCTCCGTCACGGTGGCCAACACGACCGACTCGCCCCGGCGCAGATGCGCGACAGCTTCAGGCAACACCTCAAACATGAGAAATGACCTCCATCAGTTCCTCGAACGTGGCAAACGTGTGTCCCGCTACGACGTGGTCCACGTGTGGCAGAACCGCAGCCATCCCGGACTGGATCGGTTCAAAACCGGCCTTGCCCCGGTGGGGGTTGACCCAGATCAGCACATGACACAAGCGCTGCAACAACTCTGCCTGCTGAGCCAGGAGCGTCGGGTCGCCGCGCTCCCAGCCATCGCTCATGATCACGGCCACGGCCCCGCGGGCCATGCCCCGGCGACCCCAGCGATTGATGAATGCCTCGAACACGTCACCCAGACGCGTACCGCCGGACCAGTCGGGAATCATCTCGCTGGCCCTGGCCAACGCGGCCTCCGGGTCGCGGAGCCGCAGGGCACGGGTCACGCGGGTCAGCCTGGTGCCCATCGTGAATACCTCGACCCGGTGCGTGGGATCGAGGCTGAACCGGTGCGCCAACCGCAACATGTGATCGGCGTAGGGAGTCATCGACCGCGACACGTCGACCATGACGACCACCGGTCGCGGTTTGAGACGACGGCGCCGGAACCGGAGGACGCCCGGTTCCCCTGCGTGCAGCAACTGCTCACGTACGGTCGCGGCGACGTCCAACACGCCGCGATGATGCTCCTCGCGGCGCCGCGAGGGTCGGCGCGGCAGGCGAACGCGTAGCCGGGCGAACATCATCGCGACCATGCGGGCCTCGCGAGGACTCAGGTTTGCCACGTCCCGGTGGCGAAGCACCTCGGTGGCCGATGCCAGCATCGCGACCTCACCGATGTCATCAGTGCCCGCAGCCTCGTCACCGGCACCCGCAGCGCCGGCCTGGGCAGTCACCAGATCGGTCGCGGGTATGCGGCCCACTTCTGCACCGCTGAACCAGTCCGCGAAGAGACGCTCGTAGATCTCCAGGTCATCGGGTGAGGAGCAGAGCGTCGCGCGCCCCGCCCAGTAAACGTCGGCGCGGCGCACCGGGTCGAGCGCACCGAGCGCAGCGACGAAATCCTCCGTGCGTGCCGAGGTGACGCCCGCGCGGCGCAACGCCTGACTGAAGCCGACGAAGCTGCCCACCACCTCGTCCTGCACGGCGCTCGTCATGGCATCCATGTCACTGAGCTGTTCACGTCAGGGCGCCAACTGCTCTGTGAGGACGGCCCTGAGGTGCACCGTGTCCTCGCGGTACTTGCTGAGCGCCCCCAACGTCAGCGTCGCGGTGTCGAGATTGAGGTCGTCCTTGCCGAGTTCGTGGATCGCCCGTGCCCAGTCGATCGTTTCGGCGACCCCCGGCAGCTTGATGAGCCGGTTCTCGGCGCGCAGATACTGCACAACCTCCACCACCCGACGCGTCAGCCGTTCACTCACCTCCGGTAGCCGTGCTCGCACGATAGCCACCTCGCGGTCCAGGTCCGGATGGTCGATCCAGTGGTAGAGGCAACGCCGCTTGAGGGCGTCGTGCACTTCGCGCGTACGGTTCGAGGTCAGGACGACGATCGGTGGCGTTGTTGCGCTGATCGTCCCGAGTTCCGGGATGGACACCTGGTACTGGGACAGAACCTCGAGCAGCAACGCCTCGAACTCGTCATCCGCGCGATCGATCTCGTCAATCAGCAGAACCGCCGGGCTCTTCTGCAACGCCCTGAGGATGGGTCTCGCGAGCAGGAATCGCTCGCTGTACAGGATGCCTTCGGTGTTCTCGGCGTCCACCTCGCCACCACTCGCTTCCAACGTCCTCAGATGCAGGATCTGACGAGCGAAGTCCCAGTCATAGAGCGCCTGCTGCGCGTCGATGCCCTCGTAGCACTGCAGCCGGATGAGGGGGATCTGCAGCGCCTCCGACAGGGCAGTGGCCAGCGCGGTCTTCCCGGTACCCGGATCACCCTCCACCATCAGCGGACGCTGCAGCGTGATCGACAGGTAGCCGACGGTGGCCAAACCCTCGTCAGCGATGTAGTCAACCTGCTCGAGCAGGGTCGACAGTTCAGCCGGGTCAGTCAGTTTCTTCATCAAGTCGCCTCATATTCTGCCGGAGTGTCGATGTCGACGCCGGTCGCCAGATCGGCGCACTCCACCAGTGTGGCGCGGTGACGAGCCAGATAGTGCTTCGCCCCTTCGTCCCCGCCCAGACTGGCCATCAAAGCGCGCCAATGATCTTCTCCGATGAGCACCGGATGTCCGGGGTGATCATCGTAGGCGGCGCGCACAAGTGCATCCGGAGCGGCATGGGCAAGGATGCGACGGATCACCTCAGAGCCGACGTCCGGCAGATCAACGAGATGGATCAGGACCGCCTCCTCATCCCCGCCCTCCGCGATCCGCAGGCCAGCGCGCAGTGTTGCCGACATACCCTCACCCCAGTCATCGGCCACGACATGGGCGTGGCCCCCAAGCAGCTCAGCAGCGAGCCCCGCCTCAGCTCCCAGCACGACGACGACACGGTCACAGCCGCCCTCCACGAGCGCCTCGCGGCTGGAGACCAGCCACGGAACTCCGTCCGCACCACGGACAAGGGCTTTGGGTTGCCCCATCCGTGTGCCCTGACCTGCGGCAAGGAGGATCCCCAGCACGCTCACCCGTTCGTCGGCTCGGTTTCGTCCAGCCATGTCCGAATTGAATCATTGTGTTGACCCAGTGTGGGCGGCGCGGCGACTGCGGCACGGGCCCCACCGAATGAGTTGTCATCGAAGCGAATCACGGGTCCGGGGATTGACAGTGTCCCCTTCGTGGCATGCTCCACCTCGACGAGCAGTCCCTGGGAAAGAACCTGCTCCCACTCGTACACCTCAGCCAAGTTGCGGACCTTGCCCGAGGGGACCCCCACCTCATCGAGCAACGTCAGCCAGTGTTCGGCCGGATGCTCGACGAAGATCGCGTCCAGGGTCGCGACCAACTCGTCGCGGTGGGCGACGCGGTCACCGTTGGAGGCGAAGCGCGGCTCCAACGGATCCAGGCCCACCGCCGGGGCGAACTTCTGCCACAGTGCCTCCGAACCGCACGACAACTGGATGGGCCCGGTGGCGGTGTGGAAGAGCCCATACGGGGCGATCGAGGGGTGGTGTGACCCTGAGAGTCCCGGCAACTCGCCGGCAACGGTCCACCGCGTGCCCTGGAAGGCGTGGATGCCGACGACACTGGCGATCAGCGACGTGCGCACCACCCGCCCCCGGCCCGTCTGCTGACGCTCGAGGAGGGCCGCGAGCGTTCCGAAGGCGCCGTTCATGCCCGCCAGCAGGTCAGCGATCGGGACACCTGATTTCGTGGGCTCGTCGATGCCGGTGAGGCTCATCAGTCCGGCCTCTCCCTGGGCGATCTGGTCGTATCCGGAACGGCGGGCCTCCGGCCCATCGTGGCCGAAACCGGTGATGGAGAGGATCACCAGGCCCGGGTTCAGTTCGTGGAGTCGCTCCACGCTGAAGCCGAGGCGATCAAGCACCCCGACGCGGAAGTTCTCGATCAACACATCAGCACGGCGGACCAGACGTGTCATCACTTCGATGTCGCTCTGGTCCTTGAGATTGAGGGTGATCGACTCCTTGTTGCGATTGGCGGCCATGAAGTACGTCGACTCGCGCTCCTCACCCTCACCGAGGAAAGGAGGCCCCCAGCCGCGGCTGTCGTCGCCACCGCCCGGGGTCTCCACCTTGATCACGCGCGCGCCCATGTCACCCAGCATCATCGCTGCCTGTGGACCCGCCAGGGCCCGGCTGAGGTCAAGGACCAGGGTCCCCGACAACAGCCCGGCGCCGGACGCGCCCATCGCTGTGGGATCCGTCATCCGTCAGCTCATGTCGACGATGGCTGCGACGGGGCCGCCGCCTTCGGGGCCCTGGTGCGCCGCCGAGACGGAGACGAAGACGGCCGGGTCGCCAGTGACTGCGGCGGTCACGCCACCCACGGCTGCCTTGATCTGGCGGTGCCAGTGAACGTCGGAGTCATCCAGCATTGCGTTGCGACGCCCGCGGACCTGACCGTCCTGGCTGACTTCGCACTTGAGGAAGACGTTGACCAGGCGCCCGTCGAGGTCTGAGGTGTGTGGACGCTCGGGGAGGTCCAGACCGGCGCTGCGGATGGCGTCCCAGATGCCGTCGGCGTCCAATGCATCGTCCATCACGGCGTGCCCGATGCGGTAGTTGCCGCCGATTCCCCGCACGTTGCCGACAACGACGACCTGCGCCTGGTCGAGCTCGACGCCCGAGGAGCAGGACGCCACGGCGGAGTAGAGCTCGCGGTTATGCATGACGTCCTCATCCGTCGGCATCTCGATCTCGCCGAGCGCCACGGCGATGCCCAGTGCGGTGACACCGTTGGAGAGGTCCATCGACTCGTGGGTGTGCTCGGTCCACACCTTCTTGCCGCGGCTCTTGGCGTCACGAATCGTGTGGATCGTGAGCAGCGGGGTCTTGGTCTGTACGTAGTGCACATCGGCGGGATCGGTGATGCCCGCCTCACCCATGGCCGCCTTGACGGCGTCCGCAACCTTGGTGACCATCGACACGTAGCCGATCTCCTCGGGCAGCAGGCGCTCGCTCATCGCGAAGCCGACGCTGAGGCGCGGCTCATCGCTCTTGGCGGTCTTGTCCTCGGGAAGGGTGGCGAAGATCGTGGCGTGGGGGCTGATGACGCCGTCGGTGCCTCCGGACCACACGATCGGGATCTGACCGACTTCCTTGACCGAACGGGATCCCTTGGCCTGGATGACCTCACGGAACGCCCTGTCGGCGATGATCCGCGTGTAGTCGTTGACCCCACCGTTGCCCTCGGTCTTGCCGATGATGGCGATGATCCGGTCAGCTTCGAAAACGCCCTCATCGATGAGTTTCGACAGCTCACTGGCGTCGGCGACGGAGTGGATGGGGACCTTGCGGACTTCAATTGCAGATGGCATAAAACGTGTCCTTCCTAGGTGGCGGATGCAGCATGTGGGACCCGGGCTCGATGGGGTTGCCGAAGATGGGTTCTCCGGGTTCCGCAAAAAGCGATGGGCTCGACGTCCTGATGAATGGCTGGTTGCTGGCCCTCAGACGTGGCGGGCAGGCCTTCGGCCCTCAGGGCATCAACGCCCGGGGAGATCAGGATCTGCATACCCTCACAGTAAGGGACTTGCCCGCACGCAGGCATGGGCAGAATCTACCTGAGCTTCCCCGGAACCGTCGGCAGCTCCTGCCAATGGTTCTCATCCCAGCTCGCGTCGCAACACCTCCGCCACCGAGCGCGGGGGTCGCCCCAGCACGGCGCGTGCGCCCACCGCGCCGCAGGGCAATCCGAGCCGGTCGTAGTATGCAAACATCCTGAGCAGCCAGTCGCGTTCGCGAGCTTCGAACACGGCACCAGCGCCTGCGGCCCACTCCTGACTGCTGATCCGACGCACCGGCACCCCGCGCCCGAGCACGGACTCGGCCACCCGGGCCACGTCGCGCACCGATACCTGTGCAGGGCCGCCGAGTTCGATCGAAGCCCCGACCAAGGATTCGCCGTCCGTGGAAGGGTCCGGCGGGGGTGAACCCAGCAGAGCAATCGCAGCCACCTCCGCCACATCGGCAAGGTCGACGAGACCAAAGGTGCGGTCGGGGTCATAGGGCACCACGAGCGCCGGCTCCGGACCGGACAGCTGGGGTACGAAGTTCTGGATGTAGGCGCACGGCTGCAGGATCGTCCACTCGACGCCGCTGGCACGCACCAGAGCTTCGGCTTCCGCCTTGCCCATGTGGTGGGGCATCTCCGGCAGGTACGGCGCCGCGACCGAGTGGTAGACGACCCGCGACACCCCGGCTTCACGGACCGCCGCCAGGATATTTCGCACGAACCCGGCCTCGTCAAGGTGCATGTTGGGCGCGATGATATAGATCGCCGAGACACCGCGAAGTGTCGGGGCGGCCTCCCGGAGCTCGGCACGGCCCAGGGGCCGTGCCGAACTTCCACGTGCTCGAACTGCCTCGATCACAGCCCGGCCGGTCTTTCCCCGGCCACCCACCACGGCAATGTCGGCAGTCACCGTGCCGTCAGATCCAGTCGACGTCAGCCGAGGTCTGGCCGCCGCTGAGCCGTTCGTAGCCCGTGCCACGGTCGAAGAACGGCTCGTCGCCACGGGCTGCCCGCAATCGCTCACGTTCGGTGGTGGTGGCTTCTTTGTCGTAAGCCAGGTCGTCGCCCTCACGTGAACCGGTCAGTACCACGCCGTAATCGGCCAGGGCGGAGGCGGCTGTGATCTTGTGCCACGTGAGGTCCCTCACCACCATCTCCGGGTCCCGGTTCAGCGGATCACCCCAGCCACCGCCACCGGTGGTGCAGATCCGGATCACTTCGCCAGCCTTCACGAACTCGGCGTCGGCCAAGGCGTCGACCTCGCGCTCGTCGGGCTGACCCGGGTTGATCGTCACCCTGAACGATGCACCGGCCTTGCCGCCCTTGACCCCCCAGCACGCCAGGATCGACCGGTCGGCGATCGACATGAAGTGCGCATCCTTGAGCATCCGGAGATGCTTCTCGTAACCGAGGCCACCACGAAATTCGCCTGCGCCGCCGGAGTCCGGGGAGAGTGTCAGGGTCTCCACGATGAACGGGAAACGGGACTCGGTGAACTCGGTCGGGAGGTTGCGTGAGTCGGGCACCACGTGGATCGTGTCCTCGCCGTCGGCGTAGTAGCGGCCGCCGGCTCCGCCGCCCAGGACCTCACGCATGAGGTAGGGACGCCCATCCATATCCTCGCCATAGACGCCCGTGTACCGGATCGTCTCCTGGTCAGCCGGCATTCGGCCGTCGACCGCCTTGGCGAGCACCCCGGAAAACACTCCGAGCATCCGCAGGATGACGAACGTGCGCGCGTTGGTCGGCGCCGGGAAGATCGGCGTGACCAACGTGCCCGGCGGCGGGAACCGCATCTCGATGAGCGGCACGATGCCTTCGTTGACGTCCAACTCGGCCATCCGCTCCGGCGTGTCGGCCAGATTGCGCAGAATCGGCGCGAGCCACTTCTTCATGAAGACCCCGTCGGAGTAGTCCGCACAGTGGTTGATGGGTCCCTTGGCCTGCTTGGAGGTCCCCATGAAGTCGAGGATCAGCCGTTCGCCCTCCGGGTCCTCGGCCGACGTCTTGGTCATGGTGATCCGCTGCGTGTGCAGCTGCGGCTCTTCGACGCCGTCGTGCTCGGCGTAGTCCTCCCAGGCCCAGGTGCCCTCTGGGATCTTGCTGAGGATCTCGCGGCGGTAGGTCCTGGTCGAGTTGTCGATGATCGCGTCGAACGCCGATTCCACGGCCAGCACGCCATAACGGTCGAAGAGCTCTCCCAGTCGCTGGGCGCCCATCAGGCAGGCGGAGCATTCCGCGTCGAGGTCGGCGGCCAATGCCTCGGGCATCCGTGAATTGCGGGTCATGATCGCCAGCGCTGAACGCACCGGCACGCCGGCGTCCCAGAGCTTGATCGGCGGAACCATGAGGCCTTCCTCGAAGACCGAGGTGGCCCCACTGGGCATCGAGCCGGGCACGGCGCCGCCGATGTCGTCGTGGTGGCCGAAGGCCTGAACGAAGGCGACGACGACGGGCTTGCCCGCCTCGGGGTCGTGGTGGAAGACCGGCACCGTGACACAGAGGTCAGGCAGGTGGCCAATACCGCCCTCGGAGCGGTAGACATCATTGTGGAAGAAGACGTCACCGGGGACCATTTCGTCCAGGGGGAAGTCCCGGGCCACCGGATGCACCAGGGCGCTGTACGAGCGCCCCGTCAATTTGCGCATCAAACGGTCGTGGATGCCCGCACGGAAGTCATGGGCGTCCCGGATCATGGGTGAACGGGAGGTCCGGCCAATGGCCGTCTCCACCTCCATCTCCACTGCGGCAAGACTGCCCTGGACAATCTCGACGAGGACGGGGTCAGCGCTGGCGCCGGCGTCGTTGGTGAGGAACCCGAAGGGGAACTGGGTCGGGGCAAGGCGAGAGGCGGTCATGCGTCGGCTCCTTGGCGAGTCACGATGAGGTTGCGGTACTCGTCGACACGAACCGCGAAACCGGGGTGGATGGGGGTGGTCGAGCCGAACTCCTCGACGATGGCGGGACCTGTGAAGGTCGCGCCCGGCGGGAGGTCGAGACGCCAGTGGACCGGGGTGTCGATCCGTCCTTCCGCACCGTCGAAGAAGACCGGACGAATCGACACCGGCGTCACTGTGGGGTTGGTTTCCAACGGCTCGGGGGTGAGCTCGGGGCGCTGGATTGGACCGATCCCGGTGGCACGGAGGTTCACCCATTCCACCTGCTGATCCTTGTCGCCCTTGAAGTCGTAGCCATAGAGGGCGCGGTGCTCGGCGTGAAACGCCTCCGCCACCTCCTCAGCGATCTCGGCGCTGAATTCTCCGTCGCCGACGGGGACCCGAACCTCGAAAGCCTGTCCGAAGTAGCGCAGGTCCGCGGTCCGGGAGAACTGGTGCACGTGGCTGTCAAACCCTTCAGCCCGCAGTGCTTCGGCCGCGCGGGTCGACAGCTCGTCGAAGGCAGCCGAGACGGCCTCCACGTCGAGGGTCTCGTTCAGGGAGATCTGGGTCTGCACGTAGTCGTTGCGGACATCGACGGTGAGAAGACCGAACGCGGACAGGTTGCCCGGGTTCAGCGGCACGATGACCGTGGTGATGCCCAGGATGTCCATCAGGCGGCAGAGCAACAGCGAGCCTGAGCCGCCGAAGGTGTTCATCGCGAAGTCGCGCACGTCCAGGCCACGTTTGACCGTGATCTGGCGCAACGCATTGGCCTGGTGCCAGGCGGAGATCTCGAGAATCCCGGTCGCGCACTTCTCCGGTGTGAGGCCGAGTTCCTCGGCCAGTGTCTCGATGGCGCGTCGGGCGCCGTCGGCGTCAAGCGTGATCTCCCCGCCCAGCAGGTGTGGAGGTATGCGGCCGAGGAAGACGTGGGCGTCGGTGATGGTGACGGCGGCTCCACCCTTGCCGTAGCAGACGGGCCCCGGATCGGCACCGGCCGAGTGCGGCCCCACCTTGAGCGTGCCATCAGGCGACAACCAGGCGATGGAGCCACCACCGGCACCCACTGTCACGACGTCGATCATGGGGATCTTGGTGGGGAAGGCACCCACGGATCCCTCAGTGGTCAGCGTCGGGTCTCCGTCGATCACGACCGAGACGTCGGTCGAGGTGCCTCCGCCGTCGAGGGTCAGCACGCGGTCGAAACCGGCGATCCGACTGATCAGGGCAGCACCCAGGGCGCCGGCGGCCGGCCCGGAGAGCACGGTGGTGATCGGCTGGTGCACCACCTCGTCGGCGCTCAGCACGCCGCCGTTGGACTTCATCACATAGAACGGCAGGTTCTCCCGGCCCTGTGTGAAGTCATCGAGACGCGATTTGATGCTCTCGATGTAGCGCGAGAGCTTCGGCTTCACCGCCGCATCGACCAGCGTGGTCATGGAACGCTCGTACTCGCGGTATTCGCGCAGGACCTCTGAGGAGACCGAGACGACGGCCTCGGGGTGTTCTTGCTCAAGGATCTTGCGGAGGCGCTGCTCGTGCGCGGGGTTCGCGTAGGAGTGCAGCAGGCTGACACCCAGGGTGTCGATGCCGTGCTTTTTGAACCAGCGGGCGGCCTGTCGGGCGGATTCCTCGTCGAGCGGCGTGATCTCCTCGCCGTGAACGTTGAGGCGGCCGCCGACACCGCGCACCAGGTGACGCGGCACGATGCGATCGGGCTTGACCCAGAAGTAGGAGTTGCCATAGCCGTCAGGGACTGACTGGCGGGCGATTTCCAGCAGGGACTCGTAGCCGGAGTTGGTGATGAAGCCGAGGTTCTCGACCTTGCCCTCCAGGAGCTGGTTGGTGGCGACGGTGGTGCCGTGGCTGACGGCGTCGATGGCGTCGCCGTCCAGGCCCATCATGCCGAGCACCTTGGAGATCCCAGCGAGGAAGCCGTCTGCGGGGTTGCGGGGCGTTGACGGGGTCTTGGTGGTGACCATCGTCCCCGTTGACGCATCAAAGGCGACGACGTCGGTGAAAGTCCCTCCGGTGTCGATTCCAATCCTGATGCACTTTTCCTCTGACACGGGGACCTCCTGATAGCCGTTGTCTTCACATTCCATCGCCATGGCGAACCAATACCAACGTCAATAACTGACGAAGACTCGCGTGGCTTTCGTAGATTCAACCAAGCAGGCTGGGGCGACGGTCTCCGATCAGCGTTGCCTGTTCAAAAGCTTTCGCGATCTGGAGCAAGCGGTGCTCAGCGTTGGGACGAACCACGATCTGGATGCCCACCGGCCAGCCCTCGGCAGTGAATCCAGCCGGGACCGACATGGCCGGACAGCCGGTGACCGAGATGAAGTAGGCAGAACGCATCCAGTCCAGGTACGTCTCCTGCACCTGGCCGTTGATGTCCGCCGGATACTCCTCATCCGCCGGGAAGGGCGGCACCTGACTCACCGGCATGACGAGCGCGTCGTAGGTTTCGAAGAACGCCACCATCCGCTGCGACAGGGCCGTGCGCTGACGATAGGCCCGGGCGATGTCAAGACCGCGCTGGTCCTGTCCCGCGCGAATGTTGTCGGCCAACGAACTCTTGAACGCCTCCGGGTGCGCTGCCAGAAGTTCGCCGTAGGTGATCTGGAAGTGCCAGGCGCGCAGCGTACGGAATGTCTCCTCAGCCTCGGCCAGGTCCGGAGCGGCTGATTCGACCAGCGCACCCAAGGACTCGAAAACGCCAGTCTGGGCGGTCACGATGTCGGCGACCTGATGGTCCACCTCGAAGGCCCCGTCCAGATCCACCGATATCGCGAACCGCAGGCCGTTGAGATCAATGTCGTCGACCTGCGCAAACTCCGCGCCAGGAGTCTCCCGTGCCACCGGGTTCAAGGGGGTTGGCCCCGCCTGGACCGAAAGGAGCAGGGCGAGGTCATCCACGTTGCGCGCGAGCGGACCCTGGACCGACGTGGATTCGAAGATGTTTGGGTTTGGTATCTGGGGCACCCTGCCGAACGAGGGACGCAGCCCCACCACGTTGCAGAAGGAAGCCGGGTTCCGCAGCGACCCTCCCATGTCCGAACCGTCTGCCAACGGCACCATGCCGCTGGCCAGAGCAGCCGTCGATCCTCCGCTGGAGCCACCTGCCGAACGACCGGTGTCATACGGGTTCACGGTGGTCCCGAAGATTTCGTTGAAGGTGTGCGAACCCGCCGCGAACTCCGGCACGTTGCTCTTCGCCACGATGATGGCCCCGGCCTCTCGTACGCGCTGGACGATCAACTCGTCGTGCTCGGGAAAGTGGTCTGAGCGCAACGTGGAACCGAACGTGCTGCGCCAGTCCTTGACCTCGTGGGTGTCCTTGACGGCGTAGGGGATTCCGTGGAGCGGACCGAGCCTCGCCCCGCTCATCGTCTGCTTGTCTGCCTCGTCGGCCGCACGTCGGGCACGTTCGGGATCGAGGCTCACCAGCGCGTTGACGAGCGGATTGACGGCGTCGATCCGCTCCAGGTGCAGTTCCAACAACTCTCGGGCCGAGATCTGCTTGGCGGCCACCGCGGCCACCATCTCTACAGCGGTGGACCAGTGGTTCAGGTCGTGAGTCATGTATCCCTCATTCTTTTTCAGCGCCGGCGTGCCGCGATGGCACCCACGGCGACACCGATGAGGGCGATCACGGCACCAACCGCGACACCCTTGAACAAGTCCGTGCCACCTGAGGCCGGTGCTGAGGCGGGTGTTTGAGTGCCGTGGACCGTGGGTGCTGCCGGTGCCGGACCGTCGGCAGAGGGTTCAGCTGCGCCGCCGGCCGGGGCCGGGTCGGTGAGCTTGCGCTCCCCGGTCAGCACCTTGTTGATGTTGTCGAAAAACTCACCCGAGATCCGCTTGCTCACTGAGGTGAGCATCCGCTGACCGACTCCACCGATCATGCCGCCGACGATGGCGTCTGCGTCGTAGTCGATCCGGGTCGTGTCGTCACCCAGGTCGGTGAGCGTGACCTGTACGTCAACCCCGACGGTGCCGGCCGCACTGGCACCCTCGGCATGCAGGAGCAGGGACTCGGGCTCCTGGAGCTCGGAGAGTTTGACCTTGCCGGTGAACGTTCCCTTGATCGAGGCGACACCGGCGGTCACGACCGCGGTGTACTGGTGATCGCCGGTCTCCTCGAGCTGCGTGCAGCCGGGGATCGTGGAGACGAGGACCTTGGGGTCCAGAATCGCCTCCCACGCCTTGTCGATCGGAGCCTGCAATGTCGCCGTACCGATTACCTTCATGGGGTTCTCACTCTTCCTTGTCCGGGGCACCGTGGCTGAGACGAAGGTCGTACAGCTCTGACGGTGAGATGGGCATTGACGTGATCGTGATGCCTTCGGCGTCCTCAATCGCGCTGGCAAAAGCAGCCGACGTCGGGATGACTCCGGCCTCACCCGCACCCTTGATCCCCAATGGGTTCAACGGTGACGGGGTGACCAGGTGGTCGATGTCGATTTTCTTGGGTACTTCTGTGACGTAGGGGATCAGGAAGTCCATGAACGAAGCGTTCTGCAACTGCCCGCCCTCGTCGTATTCCATCCGCTCATAGAGGGCCCCGCCGACGCCCTGTGCGACGCCACCGTGGATCTGTCCCTCGACGATGCGGGGGTTGATCAGGGTGCCGCAGTCGTGCACCACTGAATATTTCAGTATTGAGACCTCGGCGGTTTCCGGGTCGGTCTCCACGATCACGGCATGGATGCCGCTGGCGAACGTGGAGCGCATCGGTGAGTAGAAGTCCTTGCCCTCAAGGCCGGGCTCCTCCCCCTCGGCCACTGGCAGCTTGCTCGGGTCACCGACCGCGAACTGGGTGGCGATCTTGGACGCCTCGTCGAAGGCATAGCGCAGCGGGTTGGAGAGCACGGCGAGCGTGCCCATGCCGATCGAGACGCCGGGTGCTCCCTTGACGGAGACGACGCCGTCATTGATCTCCAGATCGTCCTCGCTGGCCTCCAACGCATCCGCAGCGAGACGAAGCGCCTTCGCACGTGTCTTGCGGGCAGCCAACGCGATTGCAGAGCCGCTCATGACGGCCGCACGCGAGGCGAAGGTGCCCACCGAGTATGGCGATCGCCGGGTGTCACCGGTGACCACCTCGACGTCCTCGAACCGCACTCCCAGTTCGTCGGCCACGATCTGGGCGAACGCGGTCTGGTGCCCCTGACCCTGGGAAGTCAGACCCGTGGAGACCTTGATCTTGCCGGTCGTCTCCACGGTCACGTGGCCGCCTTCGTAAGGACCCACGCCAGTTCCCTCGACGTAGCAGGCAATACCGATACCGACGTGGCGACCCTCGGCCCGCGCCTCCTCCCGGATCTGCTCGAACTCACTCCAGCCCACCAGGTCCCTGGCCTTGCGCATCAACTCGGGATAGTTGCCCGAGTCATAGATGAGCGGCCGCCCATCCTGGAACATCATGTCGCCGTGGGCGTAGGGGAAGTCCTCGGGGAGGATGAAGTTGTTCTCCCGGACCACGGTGCGGTCCAGACCGAGGTGTCTCGCGATCGCATCCATCGTGCGTTCCATGGCGTAGACGCCCTGGGGGCGACCTGCGCCGCGATACGGCGTGACGATGACCGTGTTGGTGTAGAGGCTCTCGAAGACGACCCGGTAGTGGGGGATCTTGTAGGGGCCCAGGAACTGGGTGGAGGTGATGATCGGCACGATCAACCCATACGGCGTGTAGGCGCCCTGGTCATGCCAGAACTCGAAGTTCAGGCCCAGTACCCGGCCGTCGTCGTCGAAACCGACCTCGATGTGCTGCTGCTGCCCCCGCTCGTGCGCCGAGGAGATGAAGTGCTCGCGGCGGTCCTCGATGAATTTCACCGGACGGCCCAGAGCACGAGCCGCGAACGGCACCAGGAGTTCCTCGGGCCAGGGGTGCATGATCTTGACGCCGAAGCCGCCCCCGACGTCCGGTGTGATGACGTCGACCTGACTCAGCGGAAGCTGCAACTTGGTGGCGATCGCGGCGCGTACGCCCGTCGAGGTCTGCGTGGAGGTCCACACAGACAACCTGTTGAGGTCGCGGTCCCAGCGAGCGACGGTGCCCCGTCCCTCCATGGGGGTGGCTGCGCTGCGTTCGATCTCGATGTCAAGGACAAGACTGTGGGGCGCCTGCTTGATCGCCTTGAGTGGGTCCCCAAAGCCCTGTTCCAGCCGAGCGGCGACGTTGCCCGGTACGTCGTCGTGCACCGACGCGTCCGCGGCGCGGGCCTTGTCGATGCCCACGACCGGTGTGAGGTACTCGTACTCCACCTGGATGAGGCCCACCGCGTCCTCGGCGATGTAGCGACTGTCCGCCACAACTATTGCGATCGCCTCGCCGACGTAGTTGACCTCGTCCTTGGCCAGCGCGTACTGCGTGCGTCCGTGAGTCAGAGCCGGGTGGGGGATCAGCAGGGGCAGCGGATCGGCCATCGGGCCGCTGAGGTCCTCGTAGGTGTAGACCGCCTGCACGCCCGGGACGTCCAGCACTGGATCGATGTCGATGGAGATGATCCGGGCGTGCGCGTGAGGACTGCGCAGCACCGCCATCTCCAGCGCACCGGGCAGGACGTCATCGGTGTAGCGGCCCTGCCCCTTGACCAGCCGCCCGTCCTCGACGCGCGCAATGGGCTCACCTATCGACTTGGTCGTCACTCCGAATCACCGCGCTCCCGCGTGAGCTCGGCGGTACGCATCACCGACGTGACGATGTTCTGGTACCCGGTGCACCGGCACAGGTTGCCGGCGATCATGTCGCGCGCCTCGTCCTCGGTCGGGTCCGGATTCTCCTTGACCCCCGCATCGATCGTCATGAGGAAGCCCGGCGTACAGAAGCCGCACTGCAGGCCGTGGCAGTCCTTGAAGGCTTGCTGTACGGGGTTCAGCGAACCGTCGGCGCAGGTGAGGCCCTCCACCGTGGTGATCTCGTAGTCCTGCGCGGCGATCGCGAACATCAGGCATGAACGCATCGGCAAGCCGTCGACCTGGACGGTGCAGGCGCCACAGACGCCGTGCTCACATCCCACGTGGGTACCGGTGAGGCCGACGTCGTGGCGCAGTGCATCACTCAGCAGCCGACGTGGCTCCACCTCGATGTGGTGTGTGACGCCATTGACTTTGAGGGACACAGCCGTCAGTGCCGGCTCGGAGTTGTTGGAGTCTGGCATGTTTTGGGAGCTCCCTACTTCGCTTCGTTGCTGCGCTCGACGGCGTCGTCGTGAGCCGCGCGGATGACCCGGCGGGTCAACACGCGGACCAACTGCGAGCGATAGTGCGCAGTGGCATGGATGTCGGCTTCGGGTTCAAGGTAGCTGAGGGCGAGTTCACCAGCAGCCTGGAGAGAGTCATCACTGAGGCCACTATCAGCCAAGGCTTCGGTCAGATCGACAACAGTGGGCAGGCCGGAGACCGATACGTAGCCGGCAGAGACGGAGTCGACGCTCCCGTCGGCAGTCAGAGCGACGATGACGCCGACGCCACACAGTGCGTAGTCGCCGTGACGGCGAGCGATCTCGTCGAAGGCCACCCCATGTCGGGCTGGCAGGGCCGGCATGAAGACCTCAGTGGCGATTTCGTCGGCGGCCAGGCTGGTCTCCAGAGCCCCCACGAAAAGCTCAGATGCACCGATCTCGCGGCTGCCACGCACGGATTGGGCAGTGAGCCTGCCGTCGAGCAGGGCGAACACCGTCGGCATCTCGCCGGAGGCGTCCGCATGCACGATGGAGCCGACCGTGGTGCCGCGATTGCGGATGGTGGGGTGCGCCACGTGCTGCAGCGCTGCTGGAATCATGGGCTGCACCCTGGCCACGTCGGGGTGGGCGAGCAGTTCGCTGTGCCGCACTGTCGCGCCGAAGCGGACCCCGGATTCGTTGACGGTGATCGTGGACAGTTCGGGGATTCCGTTGATGTCGATGAGCTCGGTCACACTGAGCAGGCGCATCGACAACAACGGGGTCAAACTCTGCCCACCGGCCAGGATTTTGGCGTCTGTTGCCGCCGCGTACGCGGTCAGTGCCTCGTCCAGGGATCCCGGCCGCTGGTAGCCGAATGCGGTGGGTTTCATACGAACGTCGAGTCCTCTTTGGGTGTGTTTGCCGGGCTCTTGCGGAAGTTCACGAGGTGGTAGAGCACAACCACCAGGAGCGTGCCGAAGGCGATTCCGCCGAGCTCGAAGGTGTCGGTCACCTTGAGTGAGACACCACCGATGCCAGCGATCAGGCCGGCCGCCAGCGGAACCATGTTGCCGGGCTTGGAGAAGTTGACACCGTTGTCCACCCAGATCTTGGCGCCGATGAGGCCAATCATTCCGTACAGGACGAGCGTGACGCCGCCGAGCACGCCTCCTGGGATGGCGTTGATGATGACGCCGAACTTGGGGCAGAGACCGAGGATGATGGCAAAGATTGCGGCGACGTAGTAAGCGGCCGTGGAGTAGATCCGCGTGGCGGACATGACACCGATGTTCTCGGCGTAGGTCGTCGTGGGGGCGCCGCCGAAGGCGCTCGCCAGCGCCGTGGCAAAACCATCGGCACCGAGGGCTCGTCCCATGTAGGGATCGAGGTCGTCCCCGGTCATCTCGGCAACCGCGCGCACGTGGCCGACGTTCTCCGCCATGAGGGCGATGACGCCGGGGATGACCAGCAGGACGAAGGTGAGCGAGAAGCTCGGTGCATGTATTGCGCTGACCCCGTCGGCAAGTGTGGCGCTCGGCAGACCGAACCACGCCGCGTCACTGAGGCCAGCGAAGTTGACGCGGTCGACCACCATTTCGCTGCCATCCTCGGCGACCCGCGTCAGCCCCCCAATGGTCACGTCAAGGATCCATGAGAGCACGAACCCGAAGACGAGCCCCAGGAAGACCGAGATGCGCCCCCAGAAGCCCGGGAACAGGACGGTGCCGATGACCATGAAGACGGCGACGGTCAGACCGACCCACTGGTCCTGTGGCCAGTAGATGCCGGCCACCACGGGGGCGAGGTTGAAACCGATGAGCATGACAACTGCACCGGTCACCGCAGGCGGGAGTACTTTCTTGAGCACGCCAGCACCGGTGAAGTGGACCACCACGCCAATCGCGAGCAGCATCAAACCGGCCACCAGGATGGAGCCCGTTACTTCAGCGGAATCACCACCTTGTCCACGAATGGCGGCCACACCAGCGACAAAGGCGGCCGAGGTGCCCAAGTAGCTGGGGACGGCGTTCTTGACGACCAGCAGGAAGATGATCGTGCTGACGCCTGAGAAGAGAATGGCCAGGTTGGGGTCGAGCCCCATGACCACCGGGAAAACAAACGTCGCACCGAACATCGCGACGACGTGTTGAGCGCCGATCCCGGCCGTACGCCCCCAACTCATGCGTTCGTGCGGACCCACCGATTCTCCCGGGGGCGGCGTCTTCCCGCCATGGACCACTTGCCAACTGAACATGCCGCTCATCGTGCGCTCCTCTGTGAGCTGGGGCTTCGTATGTGGAAACACTAGAGGTCCACACCACACTCCGCGTTGTCAAGGATTGCCGAAGATATCCACGGGCTTCCGTCATTCATTTGTATTTACTGCTGAATCTTTCGGATCTGGAGGGCGACCGCAACGTTGAGACGCAGATTGGCGTCGGTGGTGAACGGCCCGATGATCTTCTCCAATTTGGTGATCCGATATCGCATCGTGTTGTAGTGCATGACCAGTTCACGCGAGGCCTCGGCCACGTTGAGATTGTTGTCCAGAAGCACCTGCAGGGTGCTCCGTAGCTCGTGTCCGTGCGGGGTGTCCTCAGCCAGCTCTTTGAGGACGTCCTCGGCGAAGGCAGTCAATTCCAGATGATCCGGGATCAGCCCGATCAGTCGGTGGATGCCGAGATCGTCGAAGTGGGCAGTGCTGCTGCCCCCTGAGAATCGTCGTCCTACCTCGGTGGCGCGCCTGGCCTGCTGGTAGGCAATGGGTAGTTGGTCGAAGGACGTCACCAGTCGGCTTGTGCCCACCGAGAATGGGCGGCGACCGCCACCTCGGTCGCCCGATACGCCGAGGACGATCCGCTCGGTCATGCGCTGGAGCCCGGCCACGACGACGGCGGGATCGTCCAGCGCCTCGCCCGGCTGCGGGAAGAGGATGGCCACGACCTCGTCGGAGAAGTCAGCGCATGGATAGGTCTTGGACTCCCGCCCCACCACCTGGGTCCACGCGAGATGGAACCGCGACTGCCACGAGCGACGCTGTCGCGTTGAAGCCGGTTCCTCACTGCGTCCCTGCGGGTCGATTTGTGCGGCGACCACGATGCAGGGCATGTCCAGTCGCCATCCCAACCCTGTGGCGTACGCCTCCGAGCGCTTGCTGTCCTTCGAGCGGCCGCTGAGGACGTCGTGGAGGAAATCACCGCGGTACTTGTTCTCCACCACGTTCAACGCCTGGCGCTGGGTGATCAGGAGTGCAAGCACGCTGGCGGCCGTCTGCAACGCTGTCTGGACGTCTGCATCGATGGTGCCGTCCGGCGTGTACGCGACGAGCCGCGCCAAATCGTTGCCCGCAGCAACGATCGACGCGGTGAACACCTCACCGGAGTCGATGCCCATCGTCGGGCGTCTGACCCGCTCGATCCGGAACCGACCGGTGTCATCATAGAGATCGCCCGCCGCGAGCCTCTCCCTCATCGGGGCGGTGAGGGCATCAGCCATCTCACGGCCGTCTATCGAGGTGACCAACACGCCGACACCCAGTGTCTTCACAATCTGTTCGCTGATGGCCTGGATGTCTGCACCACCGAGCAGTCGGCTCTCAAGAATGACATGAAGTTCGTACGTCCGTTGCAGGACGTCGGTCCGGACGTCGGCGACTTCGATCATGGTAGCCGAGAACACCGTGTCGAACGGCCGATCAGTGGGGAGCGCGATGATCGGGAAGCCGAGCTCATCAGCCACGTCGCGCACGTGGTTCGGCAACGAAGCGAGGTGGCGACCGAACTGGATCCCCAGCCCCGCCACACCCAGGTCATTGAGTTGTTCCACCAAGTGGGCCAGCGCCTCGGGGGTGGCTCCTGCGACCGAATGCGAATCGCTGGCGCCGAGATGTCTGAGCGGGAAGCCGCCCGTCATCACGAAGGAGTGTGGACGCATCGCGCCCAGCGCTTCTGGGGATTCAACCACACTCAAGTCTGCGACGAGGCGCTGGATACCTGACTCACCGGCCAGCAACTCAGATCCGAGAAGTGCGTCGATTCTCAGTACGTCACGCACCGGTAGACGGGAGCTGTCTTTCATCAGGCTTTTTCACACTCACTCTCGGATCTTTGGCAACTTATGCCGTCTCAACCCCGTCGTTCAACGCTTAGGGTCGTGACACAGGTCACCGTATCCCTGAAAGGTTTGCCATGCTGCTGAGTCGCACCATCTCTGGGGCGGCTCCGTCATGGGTGGGCGCACGACTCACTCAACCTCCGCACGTGGGCACAGTGGTCCACGCGGGCTCGAATGCCATCTACGTGTCCTCGCACGACGACGTGCTGGGTGTTGTCTCCCGCCACGCCACCTCTTTGCCATGCGCGATTTCGACCCGCCTGGATACGCTGGACGATTCCTTGGGGCATGGTCGCCAGCCCGCGGTGGGCAGCGACGTGAGGATTGGATCGGGTCTCATCGACTTTGGCGCCATCCAGGTCAGCGTGGGTCGCTACGTGGACTTCGCAATGCCTGCGTTCGACCCAGCCGGGGTGGCCCAGATGTGTGAGCGGCTGGAAAGCGTTACCGCCGACTCCTCACAACGCAGCGAGCTCGACGCCGACGTCGTGTCGATCCTGCGTGAGCGCCCGGCCGATGCGCTCATGCTCACGCTCGGCCACGGCTCGGGGCTCACCCCCTTTGGTGATGACGTCCTCTGCGGGGTGATGGCGACCCTTCTCGCCAGCGCAGACCCATGTGCCGGGGCACTGTGTGAGCAGGCCGTGATGCTGGCTCCCAAACGCACAACGTCATTGTCGGCCACCCTGGTGCGCCGCGCGGCACAGGGCGAGGTGATACGTGCCTTCGCCGGTGTTGTGACGGCACTCATCGACCATCCGGATCACGCGGCCGCACGTATCGCGCAGTTGCTGAGGATCGGGCACAGCTCAGGGGCGGGCATGCTGCTCGGCCTCCATCTTGCACTCGAACACAGGAGTAGATGTTCATGACAGATCATGCCGATAGTCCATTCGAACACGTCGAGCTGAGGCCAGGGGCCTATGCCGATTCCGTGGCACTGCTCCAGGTGAGCAAGGACGTCGCCGCCGCTGATGGGGTC
Source organism: uncultured Arachnia sp. (assembly GCA_947493705.1). Taxonomy (GTDB): domain Bacteria; phylum Actinomycetota; class Actinomycetes; order Propionibacteriales; family Propionibacteriaceae; genus Arachnia. The sequence goes on from CANLSH010000006.1 coordinate 99,909, forward strand.
CTCGCCGCCCAGGTTGCGATGGCGACCCCGCTGAACCTGGAGGTGATCGCCACCATGGGCTTCACCATCCCGGAAGCTGCGCCGAACGACATGGTCGTCGCGTTGCGACTGGACTCCCAGGAGCAGTTGGTGGGTGCGTTGTCGGCCGTCGACGGGGCACTCAAGGCCACTCGACGCCAGTCGGGCGCGTCCGAGGGTGTCTCGGTCCTGTCCCGTACGACTGCCAGCGCACTCCTGCGCTCCGAAGCCGGCATGGCGCTCATTTCCGTGCCGGGCGCGTCCGCGACAGTCGAGGCCATGGATGCCATCGACGCCGGCCGGGACGTCATGATCTTCAGTGACAACGTGCCACTCGCCGAAGAAATCTCGCTCAAGCAGCTGGCTGCCCAGCGCGACGTGCTGGTCATGGGGCCGGACTGCGGCACCGCCGCCGTGGGGGGCGTCGGACTCGGCTTCGCCAACACCGTCCGCCCCGGACCGGTCGGTATCGTCGCCGCCTCCGGTACCGGCTGCCAGCAGCTGTTGGCGCTGCTCGATCATGCTGACATCGGGATCAGTGCGGCCCTCGGCGTGGGGGGACGTGACCTCAGCTCCGACGTGGGTGGGCTGTCCACGCGGCAGGCCATGCGCCGACTCGATGCCGACGCAGCCACCGAGCTCATCGTCGTCGTCTCCAAACCGCCGGCCGCCGACGTCGCCCAGGAGATACGCGACTTCGCTGCAACGCTGGCAACTCCGGTGCAGTTCGCACTGCTCGGAGAGGAACAACCCGATCTCACGGCCGCGGCTGAGCAGATCATCACGACGCTCGGACACGCCGTACCCGAATGGCCCGTCTGGGGCACCACCGCTCCGGGAGGACCAGGACAGTTGCGGGGGCTCTTCGCCGGGGGGACACTCTGCGACGAAGCCATGCTCGTCGCCGCAGCCGAGCTCGGCGCAGTCTGGAGCAACATCCCGCTGACCGACGGGCACCGTCTGGATCCCTCGCTGGAGGCCGACGGTACGGTGATGATCGATTTCGGGTCCGACGAGATGACCCAGGGGCGTCCGCATCCGATGATCGACCCGACGATCCGTCTTGAGCACTTCGCCACGGTCAGCGCCAACCCGGCCGTCCGTGTCGTCCTCATGGATGTGGTGCTCGGCCATGGCGCCGACTCCGACCCAGCGGCCACCATGGCGCCGGCCATCCGTACGGCCATCGAAACCGCGCACCAGGACGGGCGCCAATTGTCCGTCATCATCGCCTGCGTCGGCACCTCCGGCGACGCGCAGGGCCTGGAGCGTCAGGCGCAGTCGCTCGCTGACGCCGGCGCGGAGGTTCACCTGTCCAATGCCCGTGCATCCACGCGGGCCGTTTCCCTGATTGGAACCGTGTCATGACTTCAACCTTCGACCCTGCCGTGGGCATCGTCTCCACCGGTGTCAGCATCTTTGCCGACGCCCTGGGTGACCAGGCCGTTGACGTTTCCAGCGTCGATTGGCGCCCTCCGATGGAGGGCACCGAAGCCGATCTGGCTGCGGTGGCCACTGACCCGCTGCGCGCCGACGCCAATACCCGAGCGCTCGCGGCCTACATGGGTGTTGAGGGCAACCTCGTCGGCGTCGCACCGGCGAGCGAGCTCCTGGGCCTGGAGAAGGGCCAGTTCCTGCACGCCGGCCCTCCACTGCTGTGGGAGAACGCCTCGGGCCCGATGCGAGGGGCGCTCCTTGGCGCTGCTGCTTACGAAGGTCTGGTCCAGAATCCGGAGGATGCGGAATCACTTTTCGCCTCCGGCTCCGCAGTCAGCCTGGATCCATGCCACCACCACGCGACCGTCGGTCCGATGGCCGGTGTCGTCTCACCGTCGATGTGGATGTGGGTCGTCGAGGATCCGGCAGACGGCCGCCGCACCTACTGCAGCCTCAATGAAGGACTGGGCAAGGTGCTGCGTTACGGGGCCTATGGCCCTGAGGTGCTCGATCGGCTGCGGTGGATGTCAGATGTGCTGGGTCCGGTACTGGCCGAAGCGGTCAGGAACTCCGGGACGGTCAACATCACCTCGATACTCGGCCAGATGCTGCAGATGGGCGATGAAGCCCACAACCGCAACCGCGCCGGCACCCTCATGCTGTTGCGTGACCTCGGCCCGGCGCTGGTCCGGGGGAGCATGGACTCCAAGGACCTGTCCCAGGTGTTCTCGTTCATCGGTGGCAATGACCACTTCTTCCTGAATCTCGCGATGCCGGCGTGCAAGCTCGCGCTGGATGCGGCTCGCGACATCGACGGCTCCACGATGGTTGTCGCCATGGCACGCAACGGCACGGAGTTCGGGATCCAGACCTCCGGTACGGGCGACGAGTGGTTCACCGGTCCGGCACAGATCGCCGACGGTCTCTACCTGGGAGACTTCGGCCCCGAGGACGCGAACCCCGACATCGGGGACAGTGCAATCACTGAGACCGCGGGCATTGGGGGTTTCTCCATGGCCACGGCGCCCGCGATCGTGCGCTTCGTCGGAGGCACTGTGCCCGATGCGCTCGCCACCACGCGGCGGATGGGCGAGATCACCCTGGGCAACAACGACCGTTGGGCGATCCCGGTCCTGGATTTCCTGGGTGCACCCACGGGGATCGACGTCTCCAAGGTGTGTCGTACGTCGATCCTGCCGCAGATCAACACCGGTATGGCCGGTGCGGTCGCCGGTACGGGGCAGGTGGGGGCAGGTCTGGTCACTCCTCCGGCTGAGATCTTTCCCAAGGCCCTCGCAGCGCTCGCCCAGCGCACGCGCGCCCGTCAGTAGCTGCACACCGCGCCACTGAAAGGTGTCTGCCTCATGACCGGCTCCCGTTCAACCGCCCATGAATTGATCTCCACCGTCCTGGACCAGGGAACGGTCCAGTCGTGGGACGAGCCAATCGACATCGCCCACTACCCGCGGGAGTACCAGCAGGAGTTGGAACGGGCCCGACAACGCAGTGGGTGTGACGAGTCCGTGGTGACCGGGCGTGCAACTGTCCAGGGTCGCTCGGTCGCCTTCATCGTCAGCGAGTTCCGTTTCCTGGCCGGGTCAATCGGCAGGGATGCCGCCCGACGAATCGTGAATGCGATCCGTCGAGCAACCACGGAACGGATCCCGCTCCTGGCCTCGACCGCCTCGGGCGGGACCCGGATGCAGGAGGGCACTCCCGCTTTCGTCGGCATGATCGACATCTCCAGGGCGATCATGGACCACCGCAAGGCAGGGCTGCCCTACCTCGTGCACCTGCGCCATCCCACGACGGGAGGTGTCTTCGCATCGTGGGGTTCGCTAGGACACGTGACCGTGGCTGAACCGGGGGCACTTGTCGGTTTCCTCGGCCCCAAGGTCTTCGAATTGCTCAGAGGCACACCGTTTCCGCCCGGGGTCCAGGTCAGTGAAAACCTCCTCCAACACGGCATCATCGACGCTGTGGTACGCCAGGAGGAGCTGCCGAAGCTCGTCGAAATGGCCTTGACGGTGCTCAGCGATCCGGTGCAGGAGGAGCGACTGGCCCGCCGCCCCAAGATCGACCTGGACACCCACACCTACGACGTGTGGGACAGCATCGAACGCAGCCGCAGCGGAACACGAGCGGGAGTCCGCGAGATCTTGCGCCTGGCCAGCGATGTCACCCTTCCTCTCCAGGGCACGGAAGAGGGTGAGCGGGACAGGACGATCATTGTCGCTCTCGCACGTCTCGACGGTGTGCCCTGCGTCGTGGTCGGGCAGGACAAAAAGGCCCAGACACCTCAGACCCCCATGGGCCCGGGAGCACTGCGCGAGGCTCGACGCGGCATGAAATTGGCTGAAGAACTGGGTCTGCCACTGGTCACCTTCATCGACACCCCGGGCGCCGAACTGTCGGCGTCAGCTGAAGAACGCTCGATCGCCGGCGAGATCGCCCGCTGCATCGCAACAATGTCAACGATGACGGTGCCGACCGTCTCGGTGCTGCTGGGTCAGGGCACCGGCGGCGGAGCCCTCGCCCTGCTGCCGGCAGATGTCAGGATCGCCGCGCAACACAGTTGGTTGTCTCCTCTCCCGCCTGAGGGTGCCAGCGCGATCGTGCACGGACACGTCGAGGCAGCCGCTGAGATGGCCGAGCAGCAGCGCGTCTCCTCGATCGAACTCATGCGATCAGGGGTGGTGAACCACCTCATCGCGGAATTTGACGACGACACGCCACAGGCGCTGGCCACCGCCGTCGCCGCCGAGGTCAGCCACTGGTTGCGGGTACTTCACGCCGCTCGTTGACCTGCCGCGTCCTCGCACGCCTGTCCGGAATGGTTCGGGTTCGTTGCACCCGGATGCAATGCTTGGGCCATGGTGCCCCTCGTCCTCACATTTCCTGACATTGACCCAGTGGCGATCAACCTGTTCGGGTTGAGGATCCACTGGTACGCGATCATGTACCTCCTTGGCTTTGCCGCCGGCTACCTGCTGATGCGTCGTCGGCTGCACCATGAGCCGTATCGCTCGATCACCCAGCCGAAGCCATGGACCCCGGCCGACATCGAAGACATCCTGCTCGCCGCTGTGGCCGGGGTGATTATTGGTGGGCGGCTGGGCTATGTCCTGTTCTACAAACCGGCGGAGTATTTTGCGGATCCGCTGAGCATCGTCCGTCTCTGGGACGGCGGCATGAGCTTCCACGGCGGCGCCATCGGCGTGGTGGTGGCGCTCGCGATCTACGCGTGGCGGGTGGGGCGTCCGTTCCTGCAGGTGGGCGACTTCCTGGTACCCGCTGCCCCGCTGGGACTGATGTTCGGCCGGATTGGCAACTTCATCAACGGTGAACTCTGGGGACGGGAAGCGCCCGCAGATCTGCCGTGGGCCATGATCTTCCCCACCGGTGGCGACGTGCCCCGCCACCCGTCGCAGCTCTATCAGGCACTGCTGGAGGGACTGCTGTTCTTCGTCCTCCTGTGGCTGTACGCACGCAAGCCGAGGTACCGCGGCCAGGTGACGGCCATGTTCCTTGTGGGCTACGGCGTGTTCCGCTTCATCGGCGAGTTCTTTCGCGAACCCGACGCGTACCTCGGCTTCCTGTCACTGGGCCTCAGCATGGGTCAGTGGCTGTCCGTGCCCATGGTGGTGGTGGGGCTCGTGCTGTTCCTGTGGTGCCACGGTCGCGCCCTCAGCGACGTCGAACCGGCAGACTCCACGGACATCGAAGTATCTGTTGACAACGACGACGTTTCTGTGGAAAACCACGATGATGAAATATCCACAACGAAGACCGACGGAGAAGCGCAGATCTGAGCGATAGCACGGCTGCCAAGTGTCATGCAAACCCCTGAGTTTCACGGAGTTCTGCCTTACCCACAAGTGTTCATGTCCTGTGGAAAGGGGCAGATGAAGGCCAAAGCCCTTGTCAGACGGCAGGAGTCCGACGAAATCCACAGTTGTCAACAGCTGTGAACATGCCTGGGGACAACTCTGCAGGCGTAGCCTGTGAATTTCTTTTTCTTGGTGACGCCGTGTGTCCCGACGTGCTGGGACCACTCCCAAGGCCAGCTGATGAAGCTGTGGACAACCCCTCAAAACCGGTGGAGAACTCGTACTTTCAGGCGGTACGACAGACTCATACGGCCTTCCAGTAGGCCATGGCCGCCACACTGCTTCTCGGTACGCCCAGTTCTGCGCGCAGATGCACCAGCAGCTCCCGATTCGCGGACGCCTCGCACGCCAGCCAGAACCACTCTTTTCCCGGATCCACCGAAGCGTAGCGCTGCTCGAGGCCCGCCTTGACGGTGGAAGTGAGGCGCGTGCCATCGCCTCTATGGACGCGCACCACCTCGTCCCCGGGGCGCGTGTGCAGCGGAATACGTGCTTCGCTGTCGCGCTGCTGCTCCAACCACAAGGTGGCAGGCAGCGTGGGAATCGTGTCGAGGATGCTTCGCATTGCCGGAATGGAAGCAGCATCACCGATGAGGTGCATGTGTGTGGCGTTGGCTCGTGGAGGAGCAAAGCCGGTGTTCTGCACCGTGGCGATGATGGTCCCGCCCGTCACGGTGGACTCTGCCCAACGGGTGGTGGCGCTGTCGTGCAGGTGAACGTCCACATCAAAGGCCCCGCTGGCTCTTTGCGGGTTGATGATCGTGTAGGCGCGTTGGTGGTGTCGGCCGGAGTTTCCGAGACGAAAGCGCGCCCAGAGGGTGGGGTGGTCGGCGATGACCTTCAGGAGATCGATGCTCTGGAGGTGCACACGGAGGAACGTCTCGGTGATGGCCGTGACGCCCATGACCGTACAGGTGAATTCTCTGCCCCGTTGGGGTCGCGATGCCCGGCCCTGTTGCATGATCCCCCTCGTTGTGAAGCCCAATTCTGGCGGCGAGCAGGCCCATGTTGCTGAACGCTGCACCCACGATGCGACTTTCCTGTTGTGTGAACCTACGCTGGAAGCATGAGAAACCCCTCCACCGTCCACAAATTCGCCCTCGCGGCCGTCGCCAGCACCATGCTGCTGAGCGCCTGCGTTGATTCCGATCCTCAATCAGGGGCCACCCCGCCGGAGGAGCCGACGGCGTCAGCCGAAACCGTTGAGCCGTCCGACGCAGCCCCGGAGACGCAGGAAAGTCAGCCTCCCCAGCCGAGCTCGACGCGCCAACCCGTCGACGCAGGGCCGTTGGACGGAGCAGAGTTGAACGAGGCGGGCGTCGCATGGTTCGGAGCTTTCTGCTCAGGCATTGGAGAGCTGTCCAAGTTTGGGGTGCCTGACACCGAGGAGTTGGAGGTTGCGGAGACTGCCGATGCGGTGGGCACCACGTACGGGAATTTTGGTACGGGTTTCGAGGCTGCAGCAGAACAGCTGACCGGCCTCGACAGTGACATGAATTTTGAAAATGCCGACGCCTTCGCCAACGAAGCCATCGAGTCCATCGGCGAAGTTGGTTCCGTGTACAACACGGGCGCTGAGACGCTGCAATCGGGCAGCTATTCCACGGAGGAAGAGCTCCTCGTCGACGTCCGCCAGATCGAGACGGAAGCCGTGGAGGCCGGTGCCGGCGATTTCGGACTTTCCAGCCTTGATGAAAGCGTCTTCGACGCCGTCAACGCCCAAGTGCCTGCCTGCGCCAACCCCTGAGACAGCACTCACCCGCGTTTATGGGCCTCTATGGCATCCAGCGTCAGTTCAAGTGCAGACTGACTCTGTGCCTGGCGTCGTTGGGCGGCGGCGACGAACACGCAGTCGACCATGATCAGCTGTGCCAGGCGCGACGCAGTGGCGGCAGACCTGAACGATGATTCGTGAGCGGCTGTCAGAAGACAGTGGTCCACAGAATGGGCCAGGGGGGAGCTGGCACCGTTCGTGATGGCCACGCTCGCCGCATTGGCAGCGTTGCTGACTTTCAAGACGTCCAGCACCTCGGCGGTCGTTCCGCTGTGTGAAATCGCCACCATGACGTCTGCCGGGGTGAGCAGGGCAGCTGACATGAGGGCTGCGTGGCTCTCCGAGAATGCCCGGACCGGCAGACCGATCCGAGTTAGTTTGCTCTCAAGATCCATCGCCACAAGACCTGAAGCGCCGATGCCGAACACCAGCACGCGATGTGCGCTCAGGATGCGGTCCACCACGTGGAGCACATCGTGCATCGACAGTCCGGCCACCGTGTCCTCCACGGCCTGGACATCGGTGTGGACGATTTTGTGGACCACCGACTCCACGCTGTCACCAGCACTGATGTCTCCCTGGGGGTGCTGCCGCACGCCTCGGGCATGGTTGACCGCCGCCTCGGACGCCAGACGAGTCCGCAGTTCGCGGTAGCCGTCACACCCCACGACGTGACACAGACGCATCACTGTGCTCGCCGAGACCCCGCAGCGCCCAGCCAGTTCCGTGACCGTGAGACCAGCACAGCCAACCGGATCTGTGAGCAGAACATCAGCCACCTTCTGCATCGACGGTTGCAAACCGGCGTACCTGCCCCGCAGGGCACTCAGAACCGAGGGACTCACGTCACCACGCGCCATGGCGAGGACTCCTTCGCCTCAATCATTGGGTGGAACACCGGTGGAGGAGCGTCATGACGAACGCTTCGTGATGATCAAGCGACGGGGGAAATTCGAGATGGGGCGCGCAAACACGGCCGACGGTGGGGTGAGTGAACCCAGCACCGCAGGTCTGGGAGCGCCCGTGCTCTGCAGCCCACCCTGGCCGGGGACTGTACCCGGAAGACCCATGGCCGAGAGGAAGCCGATGAGCGCACACAGCACGGCTTCCTTTGCCGCCGAGGGTAGGCCCAGCTCGTCGCTGACCATGGTGTGGACGTTAGTGAGGGTGGCCAGTCTCTCCTTCAGCACCGGATTGTTGGCGCCACCTCCCGAGATCACCAGACGTTCGACATGCGCCACATGCGCAGCCACGCTGCGTGCGGTCAACTCCAGTAGGGTGGCCATGAGGTCTGCCCCCGGTACGTCGGAAACCGCCAGGCCCAGGGCCTGCAGATGGGAATGGAGCCACTCGCTGTTGAACAAGTCGCGCCCAGTGCTCTTGGGCAGCGGCAGCTGGAACCATGGATCTGACAGAAGACGCTCGAGGATGTCGTGGCGGACGCTGCCCTGCTTCGCCAACCTTCCGCACCGGTCGAAGGGTGCTCCCGTCAGGCGTTGAGCCTGTTCGTCCATCAGGCAATTGGCAGGTCCGGTGTCTCCCGATACGACGGCGTCAGAGCCCACGAGCGACACGTTGGCGATGCCTCCCAGATTGAGAGCGGCAGTCGGTAGCTCACCCAGCCACAGGGCATCGAGGAGAGGAGCGAGGGGTGCACCCTGCCCGCCGGCCGCAATGTCGGCTGCACGCAGATCTGAAATGACCGGGGGACCGGCGGCGGCAATCCAGGCGGGTTCGCCGATCTGCAGGGTGCCGCCGACCCGGCCATCGGCTTCGACGGCATGGTGCAGCGTCTGGCCATGGGACGCCACGAGGTCACATGGCCCCCACGCCGCTGCTGAGCGGACCACGCGAGCAAATTCCTGCCCCACCAGAGAGTCAAGCGCACACAGTTCGGCGACGCCCACTTCGGCTGGTGCCACCGCCCCCAGGAGGCGGGATCTGAGCTCATCGGGCCAGGAGAACTCTGCGTGATGATCGATGCTCAGCTGCAGTAGGTCGCCGGAGTCATCCGCGGAACCGAGCGAAGTGATCGTGACGAGGGCGGCATCGATTCCGTCCACCGACGTGCCGGACATGAGTCCGAGTACTTTCATCTGTCCAGCACCTCTGCTGCAGCCCGTGCATTGGCCCGGCCGCCACCGTGGCACAGCACTGCACGTCCGTGCTCGGGGGCCGTGGTGGCCAGTCCGCCATGGACAACGATGCTTCTGGGGTGGGCGGACAGTACATTGTTGAGCGCTGCCGTCTCCTCCGGATCACAGTGACCCATGCGAGTGATCAACAGCGGGACTTCGTCGCTGCCGACGTCGCCGGGGTGCGTCGCGAGCCGACACTGCGGGACGTGACGGAGCAGAGTGTCCACAAAAGCGGTGGAACGGTCCACCGCCAGATTGGTGGCCGTTCTCAGATCCATCACCACCGCCCCACCGGCCACTGAGCAGTCTCCCCGAACAGTCACCGCACTCCGCGCCGCGGCCAGACCCACACGATCAAGGTGTGCCTGTGCCGCTGCCTCGTCTCCCCGAACAGTGCCGGGGTCGCGTGCGAGGCGTCGGTTACGGGCCGCGCTCGCCTCGAGATGGCGTGGATCCAGGCTCCCCGCCATGAGCGCGTCGACGATCGCTGCCACCACCTCCTGCAGCGCTGCACGCGGCTCACGCTCCTGTGGCGCATCCAGACACAGGAGATCAGCGCCAGCCTGCAGAGCAAGTATCGCGGCTTCCCCGAGAGTCCGAGTGGCGGTGATGGCACGCATCCCGAGCGCATCCGTCACGATGACGCCCGTGAACCCCGCATCACGCAGGATCTCGGTGGACCACCCAGACAACGACGCCGGTTGCTCGCCGATGTGCGGCACCGCGATGTGCGCCGTCATGATCGCGTCCAGCCGGTCCGCGAGAGCCACGAATGGTGCCATGTCACGCTCACGAAGCATCCCGGGGGAACACGTGAGCGTGGGCAGAGAAGTGTGGGAATCGACTGCTGTGGACCCATGGCCCGGGAAGTGTTTTGCGCACCCACGGGTACCGGTGGGGGACAGACCTTCCAGCCATGCCGACGCGTGACGAACGACGCGCTTCGGGTCGGATCCGAACGAGCGGGTCGAGATCACCGAGCTGCATGGCTCACTGACCACATCGAGCACGGGCCCCAGAGCGACATCGATCCCGGCAGCAGCACCCATCTCACCGAGCGCCGTTCCGCACCACCGGGTCATGTCCACGTCATCGAGTTCTCCGAGTGCGGCGTTGCCCGGGAGGCTGGATCCCCGCGAGGCCTGCAGGCGCGTAACATCTCCGCCCTCTTCGTCGACGCACACCACGAGGTGGGGTGAGGCCTGATGCAGTTGATCGCTGACACTGCGGGCAGTCCTCACATCGGGGGTGTTCTGCGCGAAGAGGCAGACAGAGGCCAGGCCCGATTCGGCCTCGGCCAGCAGCCAGTCGGGAACGACGGTGCCCTCGAAACCACCCATGACCACGCCGAGGGCAAGGCGTCGTGCTGTGGCGTGTGTGAGGTGTGCGGTCATCCTTTCACCGCTCCCGCGGCCAGGCCGGACACGAGATTGCGCTGCACGGCGACGAAGAAGAACACCACCGGTAGCGTGATCAAGCTGGAGGCGGCCATGATGGGGCCCCATTCCTGCAGATACTCACCGAAGAACCGACGCAGCCCCACCGACACGGTGTACTTGTTCTGGTCCTGCAGGAATGTGAGCGCGAAGATGAACTCGTTCCACGCGGTGATGAAGGAGAAGATGCTGGTGGCCACGAGCCCCGGTGCCACCAGCGGGAACAGGATGCGCCAGAACATCTGCCACCACGTGGCACCGTCCACGTAGGCCGCCTCCTCAATGTCCACGGGAACGGCGGCGACGAAACCTCGCAGCATCCAGATGGCGAAGGGTAGCGAGAACGCCAGGTAGACGATGCTCAGCCCGAGGAGACTGTTCAGCATCTGCAGGTCCCGTGCCTGCAGAAACAGTGGAATGACCAGTGCCTCCAGCGGCACCATCTGCACCATGAGGATCATGATGAGCACCGATGTCCGGAACGTGAATCGGAATCGTGCCACGGCCACCGACGCCAGAAGTGCGATCAGTCCGGAGAGCAGCACCGTGATCAATGCCACGAATGCCGAATTCAGCAGGAACCGCCCAAACCCGGCATCGGCCAGGACGCGTTCGAAGTGCTCAAACGTGAAGCCGCTCGGAAGCAGGGAGGCTCCCCGGGACCCGGCACGAGGATCCACCGCCGTGCTGAGCATCCAGTAGGCGGGAAAGAGCGTGTAGACGAGGAGCACCACGATGCCGATGGCGCGCAGGGGGCTGACGCGTCGCTTGCGGGATATTTGTGTGCTCACAGCTCCTCCTCCCGGAACAAGGTGCGCAGATACACGATGGTGATGAGCAGCAGCAACAGGGTCAGCAGCAGCGCGATGGCCGATCCCATGCCGTACTTGCTCTGGGCGAAGGACTCGATGTAGGACCAGACCCCGAGGTTGAACACCTCCGGATTGCTGCCGTCGCCGCCGGGCATCAAGTACACCTGCGTGAAAATCTTGAAATCCCAGATCGTTGACAGGATGGTCACGACGGCAAACACCTGCTTGAGCGTTGGTACGGTGATGCGCCAGAACCGCTGCCACGCATTGGCCCCGTCCATGGTGGCGGCCTCGTACAGCTCTTGGGGCACCGTCATGAGGCCGGCAAGGACGGTCACGGCCACGAAGGGGAATCCGTGGTGGACGATGTTGAGCCATGCGATGGAGTAGAAGCTGAGGCGGTCCGTGAACCAGTTGATGCTTCCTGCGTCCATCACTCCGATGAGGTCCAGCGCGTGTGTGACGAAGCCATTCAGCGGATCGAACAGCCACACCCACACATATGTCCCGGTGACGGCGGGAACCGCCCAGGCGACCATGATGGCCGAGGAGCACAGGAACCGCCATCGTGGCCCCAGGGTGTTGAGGAACAGGCCCACCAGTGTGCCCACCAACACTGTGCCGATCACGCAGGCAGCGGCGAACCCGACGGTGTTGGGCAGCACGACGCTCCACAGGTAGCGATCCCCAAGAATCTCTGCGTAGTTGCTGAATCCGACGTAGTTCGTGGTGCCCTGGTTGAGTTCTCTGAGCCCATAATCCTGGATGGAGAGCCAGGCCACGCGGCCCAGCGGCCACAGCAACAGCACCGCCAACACCACCAGGGCGGGGGTCAGCAGCAGCCAGGGACGCCGGGCCGCGCGGCGACGACGATGGCGGCGCGCTGCCGACGGTGGAGGCGCCCCGGGGGCTGCGGGGGCTTCCTGTTCGGAGATGGCCGTCATCGTCGTCTTTCAGCCGGGTCGCTGATCAGCCGGCGAACGCGTCGTTCATGGTCTGGGCGGCGGTGCTTGTGGCCTCATCCACTGAAGCCTTGCCCGTCAGGATGGCCTGCATCATGGTGGGCACAACCTTTTGCCCCTGGATGGCGGCGAAGGATGGGGTGGCGGGGACGGTTCTCCCCGCTTCCTTCATCTGGGTGGCGAACGGCACTTCCAGTTCTTCTCCGGAGTCGAGAATCTTGTCCAGCGCTTCCACCTGTCCGGGGAGGAAGCCTGACTGCTCGCCCCACTGTGAGGCGAACTCGCCGGTGGTCATCATCTCGACGAACTGCCATGCCAGGTCCTTGTTCTCCGACTGCTCGAAGATGCTGAGATGGGAGCCGCCTACGAAGGATCCGGCGGGGTCGCCATCTTTGGATGGGATGGGGAACGCACCGAGCTGTTCATACACCTCGGGGCTGTTCTCCTCCACCGTGCCGGGGGTCCAGTTGCCTGCGATGATCATGCCCACGTCACCCTGTTGGAAGGCTGTGAGGGCGTCCTTCTCATTCCAGGTGTCGGCTGCCGGAGTGGATGCATCGTGCTCTGTCTTGAGCTCCGCGAGATACGTCAGACCCTCTCGTGCTTCGGGCGAATCGATGGTGGAGGTCCACGAATCCCCTTCCTGTTCAGCGATGTCGCCGCCTGCGCCCCAGATGAAGGGATAGGTGGCGAACTCGGAGGCCCCGAGCACGGGGAAGGGGATCACGTCGGGCTGGGTTTCCTTGATCTTGTCGATGGCGTCGGTGAACTCAGCCCACGTGGTGGGAGTTTCCTCGATCCCCGCGGTGGCGAAGATCTCCTTGTTGTAGAGGACCGAGCGGATGCCGGCATACCAGGGGACGCCATAGAGGCCGCCGTCGTATGTGCCCGCGTTGATGAGGCTTTCCACCATGCCCTCATTCAGTCCGGCGTCGGTGGCAGGTTCCGTCACGTCCATCAACGCTCCCGCTTCGGCGAATTCGGGGGTCCAGGTGGTGCCCACCTCTGCCACATCCGGGCCGGTGCCACCGGCCATGGCGGTGGCGAACTTGTCCTTGGCGGAAGCCCAGGGCACCATCTGGACGTCCAGGCTGGCACCGGTCTCCTCGGTGAAGCCCTCTTCCACGTCGTTGAAGAATTCGGTGGCGTCCGGGTTGGTGCCCTCCATGATCCACACGGTCAGAGTCTTGCCGGAGTTGTCGGTGGTGGCGCCATCGTCTGTTTCCGCCGGTGTCCCGGCACCGCCGCAGGCGGTCAGTCCGAGGCTGACCGCCACTGCCAGACCGGTCGCAAGTCGTCGCTTCATATTGTCTCCTCATTGAGTTCGGCCGCTGCACGGACAATGGTATGAATTTCCATGAGCGGAGGCAATGTAGAGAAAATATCACCCTGAGGGCTCAGGGGCGAACGTGGGGTATCCCAATCCTCGATGGCGTGTCAGGAGCTGAGAAGCGCCACGATGGCCCCGCTTGGCAGAAACTCCGCCCCAGCTCCTTCAGCGAGTGGATCCCAGCTGGCAAGGACCCTGTCAACGGGGCCCAGGTCCAGTTTGACCGAGCGGTCGGTCGCTCTGGTGGCTGCCACAACGACACGACCGCGACGCATCACGAGGGTGTCGTCGTCCACCTTCTCCACGGTGGTCTTGGTCAGGTGGGGATCCGTGAGGTCGGCGTGCTCGTGACGAATCCGGATGAGGAGCCGGTACCAGTCGAGCATGCGTGCGTGGGCGTGCTGCGCGCGCTGATCCCACCGCAGGACAGCGCTCTGCATGGTGGTCTCAGCCTGCGGATCGGGTACCGGTGTGTCCCATCCCATGCGGGAGAACTCGCGGGTGCGGCCCTGCGTCACCAGCGGACCGAGTTCGGGGCCGAGGTCACTGAAGAAGGGGAACGGTGTGGAGGCGGCCCACTCCTCACCCATGAAAAGCATGGGCGTGTAGGGCGACAGGAGGTACAGCGCGGCGGCTGCGGCGTGCTGACTGGAAGTGATGGTCTGGTGGATGCGGTCACCGACGGCGCGGTTGCCCACCTGATCGTGGTTCTGCAGGAACGCCACGAACGAGTGGGCGTCATAGTGGCTCGAATCCTGATCCACCTTCTCACCCCAGGGTTCGTCCCGGAATGTGGAGGTGTCCCCGTCATGTACGAAGACGCCGTCGAGCGCCTTCTGGAGAACCTCGGCGGTGCCGAAGTCCACGTAGTACCCCTGCGTCTCGCCCGTGAAGAAGCTGTGGAGGGCGTGGTGGATGTCGTCTGCCCACTGGGCGTCCATGCCCTTTGCGTCCTCGCTACTACCGACAGGGGACACCATCGAGGGCTGGTTGAGGTCCGATTCGGCGATCAACATCAGGGGCCGGCCCACCTCTATCTCCCACTGGGCGACGGATTCGGAGAGCTCCACGAGGAAGTGCTTGTCGGAATCGTCGGCGAGGGCGTGGACGGCGTCGAGCCGGAGGCCGTCGATGCGGTAGTCCACGAGCCACTGGCGTGCCGAGTCCAGCAGGAAGGCCCGGACCTCCTCAGCGCCGGGAGCATCCAGGTTGACGGCCGGGCCCCACGGGGTTTCGTGGGTCTCTGTGAAGTAGGGACCGAAGTGTGCCAGGTAGTTGCCCTCGGGTCCCAGGTGGTTGTGGACGACGTCAAGGATGACGCCCAGCCCCAGGGCATGGGCGGAATCGATGAAGCGGATGAAGGCCGACGGGCCGCCGTAGGCGCGGTGGACCGAGAACATGCCCACACCGTCGTATCCCCAACCGCGGGTGCCCGCGAAATCAGCCACTGGCATGACCTCGACGGCGTCAATCCCCAGGTCCACGAGGTGGTGCAGCCGGTCGATGGCGGCGTCGAAAGTGCCCTCCTCGGTGAAGGTGCCGACGTGCATCTCGTAGAGGACGGCGCCCCGCAGGTCGCGACCCTCCCACCGCTGCGGCCGTCCGAAGAGCGGCGGATTCACCAGCATGCTCGGACCATGCGGACCGTCCGGCTGGAACTGCGACCGCGGATCGGGCAGCGCCTCACCGCCGTCAAGGGAGAAGGCGTACCGCGTACCGGGCTCCAGCTCGTTGGCGAGGAGCCACCACCCCTGACGGTCGGGATCGGGGACCATGGCGAGGCGTTGATTCTCGACAACGGCATCCACGCGCGCAGCGTTCGGCGCCCAGACAGCAAGGTGGAGGGAATTGCGGGTTCTCATGACGGGTGATGCTCCTTGGGGACTGTGCTCGGCAGGGGGGTTGGATGTCCATATCCAGATGTAGGGGCGCCAGATCGCCCGATCCGGTGCGCCGCAGACTGGACATGGTTGATCAGTGGTTCCTTGACTGTCAGGCGATCGGGACGAGCAACGCCACGGGGAGCTCTGCCAGCACATCGGAGAGCAGCGTCTGCCCGCCCGTGACCTCCAGACCGGAAAGGACGCAACGGAAACGGCCCTCGGGGAGGAACAGCGTGTGATCTCCCCAGCCTCCGCGTTCGTGCAGCCCGGACGGCAACCGGGTGGCCACGGTGATCGCTGTCGCCTGCTCTGCTCCGGCCTCGGCCCGCGCGAAGGCGACGGCGTGCCCGGTGGTGGTGGCGATGGGCCGGTACTCAGCACCTTCACCGCGGAATGCATCGGGATGGTCGCGGCGCAACCGCAGCGCGCGACTCGTCACGAGGAGTTTCTCGGCATCGAGCCCGCTGCCGCTGTCTGCATCAACCCCGGCGAGCAATCCAGCCCGACGGTAGAAATCGACGGGGCGACGGTTGTCCGGGTCCACGAGCGAAAGGTTGACCAGTTCGCAGCCCTGATAGACGTCCGGGACGCCGGGCATGGTGAGCTGGAGGAGTTTCTGTCCCAGCACCGCTACCCGTACCGACGGCGTGGACAGTGCCACGAACTCGTCCAGAGCCGTTGCCACCCGCTCGTCCTGCAGTGCAGCCGCAGCCAGGGACTGGACGGCTTCCTCGTAGACCTCGTCGACCTCTGTCCAGGTGGTGTGGGACTTGTTCTCCCGCATGGCCTTGGTCAAATATCCGCTGAGCCGCTCCAGGCTGACGGGCGTCTGGCCCTCAGTTGTTCCGGAGAGGCGCCACATTCCGAGCACCGTCTGCCAGAGCAAGAGCTCAGTGGCGCCGTCGATGATCTCTGAGCGCACGTCCTCCGTGGCTGCCCGCAGCTCCATCACGCACGCCTCCCACTCCTTGGGGAACTCGGTGAGCGAGGACAGCCGCGCCCGGACGTCCTCGGAGCGCTTCGCGTCGTGGGTGGAGAGCGTGGTCATGGTGGAGGGCCACGTGTCGTTGAGATCGGTGCAGAAGTCGTGGAAAGTGTCCGGTGAGATACCGACGATGGTGGGTTCGCTGCCCACTTCGTTCACCGCGACGAAGCGGTTCCAGCGATAGAACGCCGTGTCCTCCTTGGATTTGGCCATCACCGGGCCGCAGGTCTGGGCGAAGCGGACCATGAACTCGGACCGCAGGGCGGCCGTCTCCGGGCCATCCTCGGGGTATTCGGTGGTCACGGCCTCGGGCTTCGGCAGCGTCTCCGCCCCGCGCCCCTCCTCGCCTGTGCCGGGATCACCGCAAGCCAGGTCGACGACGAGGTCCAAGGTGTCCTGTTCATCGTCGGCCAGCCGCTGCCGTGCACGCTCGGCAGCCTCCAGGATCACCTCGCGCTCCTGCTCTGTGGCCACGTGGCTGGGCTCGAGGTATGCCCGGTAGCGATCCATTGCCATCAGCAGTTCGCTGATGGCACTGTAGATCTGGCGGCGGGTGTGGTCGCGCAGTCGGATGTCGCCGTCGCAGATACTGACGACGATGGAGGTCAGTCGGTTGACCTCTGTGAAGAGCATCTCGGAGACCACTT
Source organism: uncultured Arachnia sp. (assembly GCA_947493705.1). Lineage (GTDB taxonomy): Bacteria > Actinomycetota > Actinomycetes > Propionibacteriales > Propionibacteriaceae > Arachnia. The sequence continues at coordinate 117,221 of CANLSH010000006.1, forward strand.
CCTCCTTCGCCCTCGCCAGGGTGGCGGCAAACCCCTCACCGGAACCGGAGACGCGTTCCCACAGATCGGTGAGGCGTGGCAGACCCGCGGCATCGTGGAAGAGACCGGAGACCCGCAGCAGGGCGTCGTAGCCGGTGGTGCCGTCGCACTCGAAGTTCTCGGGCAGTTCCTCGTCCGCCTCCAAAATCTTCTCCACGACCACCCAACAGCCGCCGGTGGCGCGTTGCAGATCCTCCAAGTATTGCCGGGGGTTGGCGAGGCCGTCGGGATGGTCGATGCGGAAGCCGTCGATGAGGCCCTCGGCGTGCAGGGCGAGTAGCAGGCGGTGGGTGGCCATGAAGACGTCGTCGTCCTCCACGCGCACTGCGGCGAGGGTGTCCACGTCGAAGAAGCGTCGGTAGTTCAGTTCCTCGCTGGCCACCTTCCAGTACGCCACCCGGTACCACTGCTGCTCCAACAATTCGGTGAGGGGGAGATCCTCGGTGCCGGGGCGGATGGGGAAGACATGGTCGTGGTAGACCACCACCGGCTGCTCGGAGATGGTGTCATCGGCACCCGCTACCTGACGGGTCTCCACCGTGATCGTGCCATCAGCCAGTTCCTGACCGATCTTGTTTCCCAGCACGGGCATCAGGATGGCCTGGGAGCGGCTGAGATCAATGTCGAACCAGTGCGCGAACGGTGAATCGGGTCCGTCGCGCAGCACCTCCCACAGAGCATGGTTGTGCCACAGCGGGGTGGGCACGGCCATGTGGTTGGGCACCACATCGACGACCATGCCCAAGCCATGTGCGTGTGCACTGGTGGCGAGCCGACGGAAAGCCTCCTCGCCCCCGCACTCGTCGAAGATCTGGGAGTGGTCCACCACGTCGTACCCGTGCTGGGAACCGGGCGCTGCCTGCAGAATCGGTGAGCAGAAGATATGTGTCACCCCGAGCCCAGCCAGATACGGTACCTGGGCGGCTGCGTCGTCAAAGGTGAAGGTGCTGTTGCACTGGAGGCGGTACGTGGACGCGGGCGTGGGGTTTCGGTGTGTCACGGCGACAACTCTATGCAGTGATGGCGCTTGTTGCCGCAACCAGAGGTTTCAGGAGCTGGCATCAAGCATCTTGCCAGGAATTGCACGTACGATGACGAGGTTGTTCTCGCCATGGGTGGGACACTCAGGGACGACGCGGTGGGAGACGATGGCAGTGGCAGAGGTCAAGGAACCAACTCAAGGTGGCGTCCCACCCCTGAATGTGGTCATGCGGGTGCTTGCCCCCTACGTACGCGGACACATCTGGGTGCTTGTCCTGGCATTGCTGTTCACACTGGCGGGTTCCGTCGCGGCGCTGTTGATGCCTCAGGTGCTGCAGAGGTTGATTGACGGTCCGATCGCAGCGGAGGATCGCAGTGCTCTGCTTCCCGCGACCCTGATCGTGCTCGGCCTGGGACTGTTCGAAGCGGCCATGGTCTTCGTGCGGCGGCTCATGGTGCTGGGAGCCTCCACACGCATCGAGTACAAGGCCCGGTTGTCCCTGTTCTCCCATCTGGTGGACCTGCCTGCTGCCTTTCACGATCGGTGGCCATCGGGCCAGTTGCTCACCCGGGTGACGCAGGACCTCAACCTGGTGCGGCGATGGCTCGCCTTCGGGCTCATCATGCTCATCAATGACATCGGCATGCTCGTTGTGGGGATCGTGCTGATGGCGCGCTCCAACGTCATCCTTGCCGCGGTGTTCTTCGCCGGTTCGGTTCCGCTGATCTTCCTCATGGTGCGTTTCGAGCGTGAGTACCGCAGCCTGACCCGGCGGGCGCAGGACAAATCCGGTGACGTGGCCACCGTCGTCGAGGAATCCGTCAAGGGTGTGCGGATCCTCAAGGCGTTCGGCCGCGCCCCGGAGGCGTTGGCACACTTCGGCAGCAAGGCTGAGGAGTTGAGGGACCTTGAGGTGGCCCGTGGAGTGGCCGACGCCAAGATTTTCCGTTGGCTCACGCTGATCCCCAATTCGGTGATCGCGGTCTCTCTGGTACTGGCCATCTGGTTCGCATCCCTGGGCTGGGTCACCCTCGGAGGCGTGGTCGCGTTCTTCGCCACGGCCACCATCCTGCGCTTCCCGCTGCAGTTCCTCGGGTTTCTGATCTCCTTCAGTCTGGATGCACTCAGTGCCACCGCCCGTTTCAAGGAGGTGATGGACTCGCCGGTCTCCATCGCCGACCCCGACGAGCCCCTGCCACTGTCGGCCCACGCCCGTGGCGCCCGGTTGGAGTTCCGCAATGTGAAGTTCAAGTTCGATGATCAGGAGGCTGGCGAGGCCCCGCTGCTCTCCGGGCTGGACCTGGACGTCGCACCGGGTGAACGCATGGCGCTGGTGGGTCTGACGGGCTCAGGCAAGTCCACCCTCATCAACCTTGCTGCGCGGTTCTACGACGTGACTGCCGGCTGCATCCTCATCGATGGTGTGGATGTGCGGGACCTGACCCGTCACGAGTTGCGTCGCCAGCTTGCCGTCGCCTTCGAGGATCCCACCCTGTTCAGCGCCTCAGTGCGGGACAACATCATGCTCGGCAACCCCGAGGGGAGCGAGGAGATGCTCGCCGAGGCGCTGCGGGTGGCAGCCGCCGAATTCGTGCATCTCCTGCCCGAGGGCGTGGACACCGTAATCGGCGAGGAGGGCCAAAGCCTGTCCGGCGGTCAGCGGCAGCGGTTGGCCCTTGCCCGGGCGATCGCCAGTCAGCCGCGGCTGATGTTGCTGGATGATCCGCTTTCCGCACTCGATGTGCGCACCGAGGCTCGTGTCACGGCTGAGCTGGACCGTGCCCTCGGCGAGACGACAGCGCTGATCGTGGCTCACCGCCCCTCCACCGTCGCCCTGGCACACCGCGTTGCACTGTTGGACCGCGGACAGGTGGTGGCGGTGGGTACCCATGAGGAACTGCTTGCCACCAGCGACCGGTACCGCTACGTCATCTCGTCCTTCGAGTGCGAGGAGGAGGCGGCATGACGCCCAGGGATGAACGGCGTCGCGCGGTGGCGGATTCAGTCCGAGGTGTCCAGGGTGAGGATTCCGACTCCCTTACCCGCGGCCAGAACAAGATCCTGCGTCAGCGCTCCATGCGTCTGCTGGGATCTCTGCTGCGCCCCCTGCGGCGGCAGGTGCGCGAGGTGGCTGCGGCCACCGTCCTGGGGACCGGTGCCCGGGTGGCCATTCCTGCCCTTGTGGGGTTGGGTGTCGATTCGGGGTTCGGAGCGCTCAATGGCGAGCCTTGGTCCACATTCATCCTGATCGCGGTGGCCACCGCGATCTGTGCCGTCGCTGCCGGTGTTCTGGAGGGTCATGCCCGTGCCGTCACTCCCAAATTCGCCCAGGCGTTCGTGTTGGAACTGCGCCGTCGGCTGTTTGCACACTCCCAGCGCCTCAGCATGTCTTTCCACGAGAGCTACACCTCCGGCCGATTGATCTCCCGGCAGACAAGTGATGTGGAGGCTATTCGCGAGTTTGTCGCGAGTGGCATCGCGCAGTTCGTCAGCTCGCTGCTGTTCCTGGTGGGCACCGTCGTCATGCTCATGCTGCGCGACGTGCCCAGTGGGCTGATTCTGCTGGCTGCCCTGATACCCACGACGCTGTTCGGTTGGTGGTTCATCACGGAGTCCCGCAAACGATTCCGTACGGTACGCGGCACCTCAGCGGGCATGATCGCGAACTTCGTGGAATCCATGGTCGGCATCCGTGCCGTACAGGCATTCCGCGCCGAGGATGCCCGCATTGAGGCGTTCGCCGGAACGGCTGAGGACTACCGCGTCTCCAATGCCCGGGTCATTTTCACCTTCGGTGTGGCCAACACCGTGATCGTCGCGCTGGCCGCCATCGTGTCCGCTGTGCTGATGTACGTCGACGGCTCCCGTGTGTTGGCCGGGACGCTGGAAGTGGGGGTGCTGCTCACGGCAGTGCTGTATGCACGCCAGTTCTTTGACCCCGTGACCGACATCATGATGTTCGCCAACCAGCTGCAGGGCGCCACGAGTGCACTGGAAAAGATCTCAGGGGTGCTCGAAGAGGAACCGACGCTGGTGGATCCCATCACCCCCGTGCCCCTGGCCAGGGCGGAGGGTTCCCTGGACATTGACGGTGTCACCTTCGCCTACGGCTCCGGGAAACCGGTCCTGCCCCACCTGGACCTGATGATCCCGGCCGGGCAGGTGGTTGCACTGGTGGGTGAGACCGGTGCGGGCAAGACGACACTGGTGAAGCTGGTGGCCCGTGTCGTCGATCCGCAATCTGGCGCGGTGCGTATCGACGGTACGGACGTGCGGGACATCGCCGACGCCGATCTGCGACGGATCGTCACCATTCTCACGCAGGATTCGTTCCTGTTCTCCGGCACGGTGGCGGCCAACATCGAGCTGGGGCGCACGGGGGCTAGCCGCCAGGACATCGAGGCGGCAGCGATCACCGTCGGGGCCGATAGCTTCATCCGCTCCCTGCCGGAGGGATATGACACGGATGTGCGCAGTCGTGGTGGACGGCTGTCCGCCGGCCAGAGGCAACTCGTCAGCTTTGCCCGGGCCTTTCTGGCCGATCCGCAGGTACTGATCCTCGATGAGGCGACCAGTTCCTTGGATCTGCCCAGCGAACGACTGGTGCAGCGAGGACTGCAGACGTTGCTGAAGGGCCGCACGGCTATCATCATCGCCCACCGTCTGTCCACGGTCTCGATTGCGGACCGGGTGCTCGTCATGGAGCACGGACGGATCATCGAGGATGGCACGCCAGCGGAACTCATTGCGCTGGAATCGGGCAACTTCGCCTCGCTGCACAGCCAGTGGGAGACGTCGCTGGGGGAGCGTCGGTAGGTCGGACTGTCCCGCAGCATGGAGTTTCGGGGCGCCCGCGGTTGTGGGGACCGCGAGGTGCTTGATTGTCCAGGCTGGGGGACAGGGTCAGATGCCAAGGATGATCTTGGCAATACCGAAGTAGACGAACAGACCGGTGGCGTCGATGAAGGTGCTGATGAAGGGGTTGGAGAAGACGGCCGGGTCCGCATGCACGGCCTTGGCGATCAGCGGCATCGTTCCGCCGACGGTGGCGGCCAGTGTGCAGACAGCAAAAAGGGTGAGACCAATGACCGATCCAATGCCGAGACCATAGATCAGCCCTGTGATGATGAATCCCAAACCCCCGAGAGTGACTCCGAGCAGGGCACCGACGCCTGCTTCCCGTCGAACAACGCGGAACCAGTCGCGGCCCTGAACCTCACCCAGCGCCAACGCACGAGTGACTGTTGTGGCCGCTTGGTTGCCCGTGTTTCCGCCCGTGCCGATGAGGAGCGGGACGAACACCGAGAGCACAATCATCTGGCTGAGTGTGGCCTCGAAAACCTCCAGGACCTGCACGGTGAGGCTGGCGCCCACGGCGAGCACCAGTAACCACACGACGCGGGATCGCACCAGCGTGGCGATGGAGGTGGCGAGGTAGTGGCCACGGATCGGCTCCGTTCCGCTCATGCGCGCCTGGTCCTCGGATTCGGCCTGCTTGAGGATAGCCAGTGCATCGTCGACGGTGAGGATGCCCACGAGCCGGCCTTCATGATCCACCACGGGCAGCGCCAGGTGTCCGAGATCGGAGCAGCGACGGGCCGCGTCCTCTGCTGGCTCGGTCGCTTGTGCAGTGTTGGCCTCCACCACCAGTTCTGCCACGGGTGAGGCTTCGTCAGACGCCAACAGGTCCCTGAGGCCCACCACTCCCATGAGCCGACGGCTGTCGTCGATGACGGGGAGCGTGTAGATGGTTTCTGCCTCCAACGCTCGCGCCCTGGCCCTTTCCAGGGCTTCACCCACGGTGGCGTCGAAAGGGATGGGAGCAACCTCGGGGCTCATCCGTCGTCCGATGGAGCCGACGGCGTAGCCCAGCACCACGGCGGTGAGATTGCGCTCACCGGGTGAGAGTCCTGTCATCAGCTTGGTGGCGATGCCGGCGGGTAGTTCATCGAGGAGGCTGACCCTGTCGTCGGGGTCCAATGCCTCAAAGACCTCCGCTGTCTCTTCTGCCTGGAGGAGTTCCACAAGATCCCCCTGCGTGCGGTGGTCCAGTCGTTCGAAGACCTCCAGCGCCTGATCCTTCGTCAGCAACCGGAACACGATGGCACGGTCCTCGCCGCGCAGCCGACGCAGTTCCTCGACAATTTCACCGGGCCCGGCGTCGTGAAGCAGGGCACTGAGACCGGGCAGGTCATTCTCGTAGAGGAGGTCTCTCAACTGGTCCGGCGTGAACGTCGGCTCCTGCGACATGGGACTCTCCTGATGAACGACGGCGATGCCGGGATTGAGTGATTCAGATCACCAGCGGGAGTGGACGAACTGGCGGATACGACGATCGTAGATCTCCTCCAGCGCGTCGAGCTGCTCGGTGCTCAACGACGGCATCGATCCGGCTTCAGCGTTGGTGCGGGCTTGTTCGGGACGGCTTGCGCCCGGGATGGCGACATTCACACCATCCTGATCGATGACCCAGCGCAGCGCGAACTGCGCAGGGGTCATCTCGGGTGGGCACAGAGCCGCCACCTCGCGGGCGGCGGCGACACCCTCGGCGAAGGGGACACCTGAGAAGGTCTCGCCCTGATCAAAGGACTCACCATGCCGGTTGAAGGTGCGGTGGTCCGTGGGGGCGAAGGTGCTCTCCTCGGAGAAGCGGCCCGAAAGCAGGCCACTGGCCAGGGGCACACGGGCAATGATGGCGACGTTCTGCGCCTTGGCGGCGGGCAGGACCTCCTCCAATGGCTTGCGGCGGAATATGTTGAGGATGATCTGGATGCTGCGCAGGTTGGGACGCTGCAGCGCAGTCATGGCTTCGTCGACGGTTTCGACGGAGACGCCGTAACCCTTCATCCGGCCCTCGGCCACCATCTCGTCGAGGATGTCGAAAACCCGGTCATCGCTGTAGACGGGTGTGGGTGGGCAGTGGAGTTGCACCAGATCGAGCGTGTCCATGCCGAGGAGTGTGCGGGAGCGATCATTCCAGGCGCGGAGGTTCTTGGCCGTGAACTGGTCGGGCTCGTGGGGATCTGCCCGGCGCCCCATCTTGGTGGCCACCAGCAATGATTCGTCGGCGCGCTCCTTCAGGAAGCGTCCGACGAGCTCCTCACTGTGGCCGTCGCCGTAGACGTCGGCTGTGTCGAAGAATGTCACATCGGAATCCGCGGCCGTGTGCAGTACCTTCATGGCGGTCTCGTCGCTGACGTTGCCCCAGTCACCACCGAACTGCCAGCAGCCCTGCCCAATCCTGCTGATCGTTTGGCCTGTCCTGCCCATTGTTGATGTGTCCATGCCCTCAACCCTTCCACATCGGACGAGGGAGGATCGAGTATCCCTCGGTGGTCGAGTACGGCGATGTGCCGAGACCTCGTTCGGCCACACCCGGTCTCGACACGCGCAGGGCTCGTTCCTCGCCGAGCGCTACTCGACCATCGGCTGGGAGCCTGATCGTATCGTCGTCAGCTCAGGGTGACTGATAGCTGGGGCGGCGGTAGAACTGAACGACGATGACGGCGACGCCGATGACGATCGCGGGAGCAAGGACGGCCTGCGACATGGCGATGGCAAGACCTTCCCGGGCCTGCTCCGGGATGGCGCCCCCCAAAGTGGCGGGGGAGAACTCGGCACCAGCGGAGCCCAGGTTGGCGGCGATGCGGCTGCTGATGAGCGTCGCGATGACGGCGCTTCCCATCACGGCACCCACCTGGCGGGCTGTGTTGTAGACGCCCGAGCCGGCGCCGGCGCGCAGCGGAGGCAAGTTGCCGGTGGCAGCTGTGGACAGCGGTCCCCATACGAAGCTGTTGGAGATGCCGAGCGTGGTCATGGGGATGAGGATGAGCCAGACGGGACTGGTGGTGTTCATCACGGCGACGAGCCCGAACAGTGACGCGGACCACAACGCGCAGCCGAACGTGGCCAGAACGCGGGGATGTACGCGGTCCACAAGATTGCCAACCGGGCGCGCCAACACCAGTGACATCACCGCCGTCGGGGCGCTGAGGAGTGCCGCCTGGGTGGGGGAGAAGCCGCGTGCCGCCTGGGCCCAGATCATGAGCGCGAATGGCATCGCGGTCACGGAGAATCCCACCAGCACGATGGCGATGTTGGAGACGGCGAAGTTACGGTCGTGAAAGAGCGACAGCGGAAGCAGGGGTTCGCCGCGGTTGTACTTCTGCCAGAACACGAAGGCCACGAGAACGATGACACCGAAAATGATGAGCGAGAACACACTGATGGGGCCCCAGATGATGCCCCAGTTGAAGGTGTCGGCCTCCTGCAGACCGAAGACGATGCAGAACAGGCCGACGGCACTGAGCGCCACACCGAGCCAGTCGAAGCGATGCCTGTTGACGTCCATACGTGGCACGAACTTCACCACCAGCAAGTAGCCGAACACACCGACCGGCACGTTGATGAAGAAAATCCACTCCCACCCGAGTGAATCGAGCAGTACTCCACCGAGCACGGGGCCGATGAGTGTTGCGATACCTGCCACCGCGCCCCAGATGGCCATGGCTTTGCCGCGCTCGTTGGCGGGGAACAAGCGGGTGATGGTGGCCATGGTCTGCGGTGTCATGAGGGAGGCGCCGAGACCCTGCACGACCCGCGCAATGATCAGGGGCGTGACGCTGCCCACGAGCCCGCAGGCGAGGGAGGACAGGGTGAAGATGACGAGCCCAATGAGGTAGACCTTCTTGGGACCAAAACGGTCTCCGAGACGCCCCGTGATGAGCAGCGGCACGGCGTAGGCAAGAAGGTAGGCGCTGGACACCCAGATGGCTTCGCTGACGCCGGCGTTGAGCTCGGCAATGATGGTGGGCGTGGCCACCGAGACGATGGTGGTGTCCACCAGAATCATGAAGAAGCCCACCACCAATGCCCACAGTGCCGGCCAGGGACGGGCTTCAGGGTCGTCGACAGCCGGCGAGGAAACAGCCTGGTTTGGGGCGGACATACGGCTCCTGGAACAACATCGTGTGGCTGGGCTTCCGGTCTGCCGGCGCACCGCCGTCAAAACTACGCGCAATCGTTCGAGATCCGAAGTGATTGCCTGAGAATTCTGCAGCGCCGGGACGTCAGCGGTGACCAGCTGGATCCCGGCCGGGTCTGGGTCAGCTGGCGAGCCGTCCCGGGGAATCCTGCGATGCGGCGGTAGACATTGCGGCGAGAGCTGCCTCTACGGGTTCGATGGTGTTGGTGAGCGCCTCGGCGAGAACGTGAAGACGATCGGGATCCGGCACGCCGGTCCACTCATCCATGAACGTCTTCTTGAATTCCAACGTCATGACACAGCCAACGCCGGGGTAGCGGTGGTGTACCCAGTTGGAGAGCTGCTTGGGAAAGAACTTGACCTCGTCGCGGATGTCGAAGCCCTGGGAGGCCATGGCCTCGCGCAAGGCGTCGATGACGGGGGTGAACTGTTCGCGGTCCACCTTTCCGGTGCCTAGATCCAACTCGGGATTCTTCAACCAGGGCTCGTCCGGCTCCTCGGGGCCGGGGCGACGATGATTGTAGGAGTGCACGTCGAACATGACGAATGGGCCGCGCGCCGCCACTTCGTCGAGGCGAACGGCAAGGTCGGTGTAGAAGGTGTCCCAGTACTCGAGGCTGCGGGCGTACACGTCAGCCGGGAGGCCCTTGGAGCCCCAGACGTCAAAACCCCAGCAGTACTCGGGTCCGGCGTAAATGGCCATGTCCCGGGACCGGTTGAGATCAGCCTCGAAGCGGGAGCGATGAACGAGCAACCGTGCCGGCATGAGCGAGGTGATGGCGTCGGTGAACGGATCCTCCTCCCGTCGTCGCTCGGATTCGTCGAGGATCATCAGGTCGGCCACTTCGGGGCGCAGGTCATGGCCGGCGTGGATGGAGGTGGCCACCAGTTGGCCCGACCAGTCGCCGACGAACTCGTAGGGAAGCATTGGTCATTAATACCCTATGGAAAAGGCGCGCGGAGCGAGTCCCATCGGAGTGTCATGCGCTGGGGATTCGTTGCATGGTGAGGTGTAGTGCGTGCTGGATCCGGCGAATCGAGTCTTCTGAGAGCTCGCGGTTGGCGGCTCGCGCGGCCCGTGTCAGGTGTGTGACTGCGGCATCGACGTCGGCCCTTTCGCCGATGTGGGCGAGAATCTGGATGCGCCGAACCGACAGGGTTTCATCGTCACCAGTGGCGAGTTGGCCCTGATCAAGGGCCCACAGAGCTGCGGGATAGTCATGTTCCGTCATGTATCTGTCTGCAAGGACCGTGGCTGCATCACTGATCATGCTGATCATGTCCATCAGCCACTGTGACGTCCACGGCCACTGGAAGGACACTCCGTCCAGAGGTCTTCCCCTCACCAGAGAAAGTGCCTCGTGCAGCAGCGGTGTACTGCTGGTGTTCACGCCACCAGCAAGTAACGATTGGAAGCGCTCCCAATCGGAGGTCACGGACGGGGCCAGCGAGATGCGGCCGGAATAGGCATCCGGCAAGTAGGGCTTGCCGTCCGTGTCGCTTCCCAACCACGAGCGAAGACGGCTCATGTTGGATCTGCGAGTGGTTTCAGCAACAAGGAGTTCACGCACCATGGTGGTGGGGGGTGACCCGGGGTGCAGCAGGAGCCATGCGCAGTACTCGATGCACTGGCCCATGGCGCGGGTGGGAGGCTCGCCGGAGGTGCCGAGCAACTCCACAGGTCCGAGCACGAGCAGGGTGGGGTTCGCGGGATGTGTGGGCCAGGCAGACATTGCACCGTCCTTGAAGGGCCCCGCCGCCATGATCGGCGATGCGGTCGCTGCTGTTTCTTCACCATGGCGCCACCACGGCGCTGGCATCGTGGGCCCATTCAGGGCAGTTGCAAACAGGGACATGACCGCGTGACGGGCAGGTTTGCTCAGCAGCTGGGGTTGGAAATCCCGCCCACTGTTCAAATTCGCGCTGGTTCCTGAATCAATATGGAGGATCGAGGCAAGCGGCTCCGTTGCTTCTGACGCATGTGCGGCAGCCACGACACTGACTCCCACCAATCCCAGGGAAAGACAGTCGTGGATACGATCCAGACGCGCCCGTGGAAGGGGTCGGCAGAACACAAATACCACCGGCGCCCACATTGCCGCCCTGTCCGGGTCTGCTCGAACATGTGCGAGGTCGTCATGCCCGAGTTCCAGCCGTCGCTGGGAGCACAACCGCTGCAGATGAATCAGTGCTGCCTCAAGGTGCTCCTCGCCGGTCAGCCGGGGATCGTCGAACGCACTGGACCACTCCTCATCGGGCTGTACCGCGACCACCTCCACACCGGCCGACCAGTCAGCGCACAGCAGACTTGTGAGGATCGCCGCGGCCATGCTGGCGGTGTGTTCTTCCGGACCGGTGATCAGCGTGCAGTGCTTCTGCTCCAGGTCGAAGATGACGTCCTCATCTTCTCCCCCGTCTTCTTGCCATCCCACCACCACGGAGGTGGCACCCAGATCCAGCGCTCCGGCCGGAGCCGATTGCGCCCGCTGCATCAGCCCCGCGAAGAATCGCTGAAGTGTTGGTGCGAGTGGTGCGATGCGAGTGCCGAGACCGCGATGGAGCAACTGCACATGACGACGCGCCATGACCCCTGCCACAACACTGGCGGCGAGTGCTCCCCCGAGCGGCCCGAGCATGTCGAGACTGGTTCCTGAACTGCTTCCGCTCAGTTCACTGTCAATAGGCACGGGGGTGTCCGAGTTGGTGGCGTGTGGGGAAGTGGTGGCGGCGGACGGCGAAACGGTCGTGTTCTCAGCAGTCGGAACTGCGGAGTCTGCTCTTTCGGCAGGTGGTTTCGGGGATGACTCGGGAGAGGACGTTGACACATCCGCGGGTTGGCTCGCTGTAGGGGACGCAGTGACGATCTCGGGGACCGAACTTGGTGAGGACCCTTCTCCACCGTCCGCGACCTCAGAAGAAGCGGGCGTCTTGAGATCGCTTTTCTCCCAATCCTCGGACGCGGCCTCATCGCCGCCAGGAACCGCGTCGTCTTCACTGGGTGTTGTCACCGTCGCATCGGTGGGCAGCGCCAACTGCCATCCGATGTCGATCTCGTCGGGATCAGAGACCACAGCCATGTTGGCATTGAAGATCTCGGGCCAACGCTGCGCGTCCCCGAGATGCTCCTCCGCCAGATCCCACAGGGTGTCGTGGCGCTCGACTGTCACATAGGAGGCGTCTGCTGATGGAGCGGCCCTGACTGAGTCAACGGCCGGGGGTAATTTGATGATCTCACCCGGTTTGAGGACGGTGTCAGCAGTCATGCCGGGATTGCTGGCAATGATGCTGCGCCAGTGCGCACCGTTGCCCAGCTCGCGTTCGGCCAATCCCCACAATTCGTCACCTCTCTGAACGACCAGTTCGCGCAATGGCGGCGACTGATTCATCTCGGGGGGCGCGACACTGTGGGATTCCTGTTCCACTTCCTGCGGGGCATGGCTGGCCGGAGGAGGTGAGGGTTCGTCCGCATGACTGGACAGGACAGGCGAAAGTGCCATGGCCACCAGAGCGCCCACCACTGGCTGTAGCCAGGTGATGCCCGGCAGCTGAATGCGAATTCTCGTTCGGGAGAGAAGCGAGATCAGCTCCGTGATTGTGGTCACAGCAATGACCACCCAGGCAATCCATCCGACGACGCTGAGTAATCCGAGAAGGATGGTCCCGTCGTCTGGACGCGTGAATGCTGTTGACCAGGAGACCTCCATGAGGGAAAGAGGATCCCCCCATGCCAGGAGCAGGATCGGGACGCCCCCCAAGAGCAGTGCCAGCACAACGAATGCCAAGAACGCCTGGAGCGCTTTCATCGATTTCCTCCTCTCTCGACCCTCGGTGTGTTCGCCCACGGGTTGGGGAATCACTGATCAATGCTGTTCTCGGTGAGGACTTGGCCGGGCGGGATGAGATGGTGTCACTTGCATCTGGTGCGTGTACTGGATGTCCATATCCAGATGTAGG
>CANLSH010000007.1 GCA_947493705.1 uncultured Arachnia sp.
CGGCCTACTCGATCAGCGGGTCTCAAGGAAGCGCTGGTCAATGCTGTTTCCGGCGAGGACTTGGCCGGGCGAGATGAGATGGTGCCACTTATATCTGATGCGTGTACTTGATGTCCATATCCAAATGTAGGGGAGCCTGATCGCCCGATCCGGTGCACCGCAGCCAGGACATGATTGATCAGTGCTCCCTTAACCTCTGTGCGGGAAAAAGGCGCTCAGCTGTAGTCCATATTCATCGCCCGGCGAACCTCGTTCAGCGTATCGTCGGCGATTGCGTTGGCCCGCCTGTTGCCGTCGGCCAGGATGGCGGCCAACAATCCTGGATCGGCAACGATCTCTGCGCGAAGGGCACGGTGTTCGGCGAAGCGTTCGTTGACGGCCTCGGTCACGAGCTTCTTCAACCCGCCTCCCCCCGTGTCGCCGAGGTCCGCCGCCACGTCCGCAGGGGACCGGTCCAGACACAGAGCAGCGAGATTCACGAGATTCGAGACCTCGGGGCGGTTCGTCGGGTCGTAGGTGATGTGACGGTCTGAGTCCGTCACTGCACGCTTGAGCAGTTTGGCCGTCTCATCGGCGGTCATTCCCAGCTCAATGGTGTTGCCCTTGGACTTGCTCATCTTGGTGCCGTCGAGCCCGAGGACTGTCCCCGAACGGCTGAGCAGCGCCTCCGGCTGCGGGAACACAGGTTGCTCGGCTTCTGATCTGCCGTAGCGCTCATCGAATCGACGGGCCACCACCCGGGCCTGTTCCAGATGGGGCAGCTGGTCCTTTCCAACCGGAACGAGGTTGGCCTTGCAGAACAGGATGTCCGCAGTCTGATGCACGGGATACGTCAGCAACAGAGCGGACATGGGACGCTCCCCCGTGTCGTCGAGCTCGGCCTTGACCGTGGGGTTGCGACGCAGTTCCGCGTCGGTGACCAGGGACAGGAACGGCAGCATGAGCTGGTTCAACGCAGGCACAGACGAGTGGGTGAAGATGGTGACCTTCTCCGGATCCAGCCCGGCGGCCACATAGTCCGCGAGCAGCGAGTAGACACGGTCCCTGACCGGGCCCACGCCGTCGCGATCAGTGATCACCTGGTAATCCGCGATCACCAGAAACGTCTCAACACCAGCATGGGCCAGGCGGACGCGATTCTCCAGCGATCCAAACCAGTGACCAATGTGCAAGTTACCCGTGGGACGGTCTCCCGTCAGGATGCGGAACTGGGAGGGATCAGAGGCGATGGCCTTTTCGATCTCAGCACTTCGCTCAGTGGAACGCGCCAACGACGCATCCGGATCCGCCATTAGTCCTGCGTCCATGTGTGCTCCCCTTCATCAACTCCGCGACAACGGGTGAAACCCTATCGCTCAGGCGTCTATCTTTCACCACCGCCACGGCACGGTCACACAGACCCGCCGCGCGCCCGGATGCGCGACACGAGTTCCAGAAACGCTGACTTGCGTGTCAGGTTGCACCCCAGTGCATGACCCTCTTTACCGGCGCCGTGATAATCGCTTGAGCCGGTGCGGATCAATCCCAGACGGGCGCCCATTTCGAAGAGTAACCGGCGGGTGTCCGCGTCGTGATCCTCATGATCCACCTCGATCCCGTCCAGCCCATATCCGAGCACGAGGCTCTCAAGCAGTGACGCAGTCACCACATCGTCGTTGCCCCGAGACCACGGATGGGCAATCACCGCGGCACCTCCCGCGTCATGCACGAGCGTGATGGCCCGTGCCAGGTCAGTGCTGTAGCGCGCCACGTAGCCGGGTTTGCCCTCCGCCAGATACTTGTCGAAGGCTTCGCCACGATCTGCCACGTAGCCTTTGGCCACGAGTGCATCGGCGACGTGTGGTCTGCCCAGAGAGCGGGCTGACGGTGATACAGCTTTGATGTCGTCCATGGTGACCGGCACCCCTACCTCGGAGAGCTGCTCACACATGGCGGGAAGACGCCGTGAACGGCCGGTGCGCACCGCGAGGAGCTCACGGTTCAGGGCGGGGTTGTGCATGTCGCAGCCGTAGCCGAGCAGGTGAACGCTGCGTCCAGCAACGTCTGTGGACATCTCAATGCCGGGTACAACCCTGAGCCCCACCCGCTTTCCAGCCGCAACGGCTTCCGGCACGCCATCGAAAGTGTCGTGATCGGTCAGTGCGATGACATCCAAACCGGCTTCCAGCGCCTTGAGGACAAGCCTAGTGGGCGTGTCCGTGCCGTCGCTGACCCTCGAGTGGGTGTGCAGATCGATCCTCATGTCCCACATCCTAGGAGGATTGAATTCACTATGCCTCGTCGGGGATGGTCTAGATTGTCCGCATGCACCTGAGCTACAAGCACAGTTACCCAGCCTCGAGTGATGATGTCGTGGCGCTGATGGCCAATCCGGACTTCATCTCCGACGTCGCCGAACATGCAGGCGCAACGAGCCACGATGTCAGGATCGAGGGCCGCACGACCCACATGGAGATGGCACTGGAGGCACCCAACGATGTTCGCAAGTTCGTGGGCAGCACCATTCACGTGACAGAACGTCTGACGTGGGGTGACCCCGATGCCCAGGGCGTTCGCCGTGGAAACATCGAATTCAGCGTGGCTGGCCTACCGGTGAACATCAGCGCGGCCGCGGTGCTGACCCCCACCGGAGAAGCCAGTTGCGTGGCGACATACGAGGGGGAGCTCAATGTAAAGATTCCCATCGTCGGTAAGAAGGTGGAATCTCTGGTGGCACCATCCATTGACGACGCATTCGCGGGTCTGCAGCGTCGGGCCACACACTGGCTGACGCGGTGACTTGCTGAATTGACCGACGAAGGCACGGATATGGGCCGCCGGCGCTGCTACGCGACCACCAGAAAAGGCAGTCCTTCATTCGGCACTGGCCTCGGATCGGTCAGCCGATGGAGAGTTCGAATCCGCGCAGCCGGTAGCCAGCGATGAGTTCATCCCAGGACAAGCTCGGCAACTGCACGATTCGAATGGGAAGCGCCAGAAGCTTTTGCAGCAACACGTCGGTCTCCTGAATGGCCAGAGCATTGCCCGGACACTTGTGCGCGCCGTCACCAAAGCTCATGACTTCGGCACCGTAACCGCTGGCGATGTCCCGCCCGGGACACAGGCTCAGAGGCGCCTCCCCCGCGACCGTCTCGTCGGCATTGGCTGAGCGCTCGTAGAGATCCATGAGGGCGCCCGCGGGAATTGTCTGGTCTCCCACGGCCAGATCCTGCTGCGCACGGCGATACAGATGCCCCACCACTGGCTCCAGCCGCAGTATTTCTCCGAGAATGGCAAGCCGTTCTTTCTCCTCCGCAATCAGGTACCGCTCCTTGAGCTGCGGATTCTCGAAGAAATGCCAAGCTGCCATGGAGATGAATTCTCGGGTGGTGACCATGCCAGCCGCGCCGTACGTGAGGCATTCGACCATGATCTCGACACCCTTGTATCCCTCTTTCAGGAGGTGGCTGATCACGTCCTGCTGTGGTTCCTTCCGCCGCGCCCTGACTGCCGGAACGACGTCGCGGATGTAGAACGGGACCAGTGGCAGCGTTCCCGTGACCGGTGCCAGCAGACGCGTCCACCAGCTACGTCCGCCGCCTTCCTGGGCATGGTCATAGGCGGGCTGGTTGAAGAGCCGCTCCAGACGACGTGAGAGGCCCGACGTGGAGGAGTTCGTGAGGCCGATCACCTCGGCGGCGACGGTGACGGAGTACTCCATGGCGAGGTCGTCGAGCATGAAGCGGTTCCCGGCAGCGGCCAGCAGTGCGGCAGAGCGGTCATCCATGAGCTCTCTGTAGCGACGCGAGACCACCTTGGGAGCAAAGAATCGAGCGATCAGCGAGCGCTGCTGACGATGCTCCTCGCCGTCGGCGAACAGGATGGGTTGCCTCAGGCGTGACATGTTGGCTGATTCAGAGCTGAAACCGGCTTGCGTCGTGCCATCACTGGCCCGGAGGATCTCCCGCACAAACGCCGCGTCCCTGACGTGCCACGTACCATCCTTGCACTCGAGTCCCGGCCCGGCGGCTTCATTCGGCCTGACGCTTTTGCGATCCCCTGTCGATACACTCATGTATCCATTGTGCCCTGTCCCACCGGTCACCCGGTCTGTTTTCTCCTGAAGAGGCCTTGCGCCTCGACAAACTCGCGTCCGATCTCTCAGTGGTTGTGGCTGGGGATGAGCATGTCAGCTCAGCTGGCTTGGGCCTCGGCTGCCTCGGCACGCCTTTTCTTGGCCGCCTCCACGGATGCCTTGAGGGTGGCCATCAGGTCCACCACGTCGCCCACGGGTTGCGACTCGTCCTCCTGATCAGGCAACGGGGTCCCGGAGAGCTTGGCCTCCACCACTTCTTCCAGTGCCTCACGATAGGAATCGGTGAACGCTTCCGGGTCGAAGGTCCCCTCCAGCTGGTTGATGAGGAGATTGGCCATCTCCATCTCAGCATCGGAGATGGTGACCTCCTCCGACGGTGCCGCGAACTCCCCATCCCGCAGTTCATCCGGCCAGTACATGGTGTGCATCACCAAAAGGTCATGGTGTGGCCTGATCAGGGCCAGCGACTCCCTGGAGCGCAGAGCAACCTTCACCACCGCCACCTTGTTCCCCCTGCACAGAGCCTCTCGTAGCAGGACATAGGGTTTCTGTCCCGTCTTCTGGGGTTCCATGAAGTAGGAGCGCTGAAGGTACATCTCGTCGATCTCGGATGCCTCGACGAATTGAACGACGTCCACAGCTTTGAGACTGTTCAGCGGTAGCGCGTCGAGGTCCTCCGACGTCAGGATCGCCACGCGGCCATCAGGGGCCTCGTAGCCCTTGGCGATGTCACCCCACTTCAGAACCTCACCGCACTTCTCACACACCCGCTGATATCGCACCCGGCCGCCATCTTCTGCGTGCACCTGGTGAAAGCTGATGTCCTTGTCCTCGGTGGCACCGTACAGTTTGACCGGTATCGACACCAGCCCGAACGATACTGATCCGCTCCACATCGCTCTCGGCATCGAAGAGCTCCCCTCGAGAAATATCCCACGTGAAATGTGCTGCGCGGGTTCGTGCAGCAAGGGCTCCATCGTGTCACTGACACCGCACACCTGACCAGGCCCCGCCGTCGCGCATCCCGGGGTGAGCGCGACGACGTCGTCGCGACCCACTACTGGAAGCATCAGTCCTGGCGGCGGTATTCCTCCACGTCATTCCACAGAAGATCGTGCCCGTGGAGCAAATCCTGGACCTCGTCCATCTCCCAGGCGAGGTCAATCTCCAGTCCCTTCGCTGCCGCAGCTGCCGGAGCAGGGTCCACCTCGTCGGCGTCGCTGAACCAGCAGGTCATGGCGGCCTGTGGGACCCGGGTCACCACACACTCGCCGTTGGCAAGGTCCTCACCGGGTGAGATCAGGGTCGTGTCGATTTCCGCCACCAGCACCAGCCGCTCACCATGGCTGGCCAGCGCCGCCACGGATGCCAGCACGAGAGTGGCGTACTCGGCGTCCTCCATCTGGTTCGGCTCGAACCCGAGATCATCGAGAAGTTCGGGCGTCACGGTATGGGCAGGACGATCCCGCAGTTGCGACAGACCCTGAATGGCGTCGAGTTCGGAACGATGAACGGGTACAAAAACTAGTTGACGATCCACATCCATCACCCTAGTCCTCACCGCCATTGTGGGGAATCTGCCCACTCAATGACACCACGGTCCCAACTGTCGTGCGCATCCTGTCGCAGATCAACGGGTAGGTTGGGGGCGTCGTTCAGAACCCACCAGGAGAGACATGTCCCTGCTCGCTCGCCTGCTCCTGCCACTACTGCTGGTTCTGGGCCTGTCAGGTTGCTCCACTGGGGAACCTGTGGGGCCAACCACGATCATCCTCGACGTCACCTCCGCGGCTCCCGCAGAGCCACGCGAGGAGGACATCCCGCTCGGATCACTGGTGACGCTCGTGGTGAGCTCGGAGGTGGACGGGCTCGTTCACGTTCACGGTTTCGAGGAGAAGACCGATCTGGTGGCTGGCCAGACTGCTGAGGTGACGTTCACCGCGAGCATGGCGGGCGCGTTCGAGGTGGAAACGCACGATCCCGATGCCGTGTGGATCAAGCTGGTCGTGTCGTGATCCCCCTGCACGGCATCGCCTCGCGAGAGGATTTGCCGCTGCCGTTCCCTCTCATCGTTGCAGCAGCCGCGGCCGTGCTCATCGTGACTTTCTGGGTTCTGCTGTTCGCGTGGCGCGAGCCGCGCTTGAAGGAACACAAGGGGCTGGAGATGCCGGGACTCACCCGGGTTGTCGACTCACCCTGGTTCTCGCGCCCACTTCAACTCGCGGTGGGTGTCCTCTGGCTGATTGCGGCTCTGGCGTTGGCGTTTGGTCCGGACCGTGTGGACAATCCGGTCTTCGGTTTCGTTTTTGTCTGGCTGTGGGTGGGATTGGTCCCCATCGCCCTGCTGTTCGGCGAGGTCTACCGCCGCACCAATCCCATACGGCTCCTGTTCAGTGTGGCCCGGGCGAGGGCCCCGATGCCCGCCGTCAACGCCCCGTCATGTCTGCCTGCGGCGGTCGCACTGCTGGCGTTCGCCTGGTACGAGCTGGTTGAGCCCCTGGCTGCGACGCTCCCTGTGCTGCGGGGGGCAGCCGCGATCTGGCTGGCATGGGTTGTTCTCGGCGTGTTAGCGACGTCGATCAAGTGGATCGCACGCGCGGATCCCTTTGAGGCATTCGCCTCCACCGTGGCAAAGCTCTCTCCCTGGTCCCGTTCCGTCTCCGGCCCAGTACTGCTCATCAATCCGCTGCGCAATCTCGCATCGTGGCGGGCGCCCCGGCATCTGTGGCTACTGGCATGCGTGTTGCTCGGGAGTACGCTCTTCGACGCCATCGCCGGCTCCCCCTGGTGGGTCAGGGCATTTCAGGACTCTCCCATCCCACCCCGGATCATTGGTAGTGCGGGACTGGTCGCCACGGTGGCGATCATCGCGAGCCTGTACCTGCTCAGTGTCCTTCCGATGCGCCAGCCCGGCCACCGCCTTGTCCAGGTGGCTGATGAGCTGGCACCGGGCCTTGTGCCCCTGGTGGCGGGGTACTTCCTCGCCCACTACGCGACGATGTTGTATCTGGAGGGACAGCGGACGGCCATCCGGATGTCGGATCCCCTCGGGCTCGGCTGGGACTGGTTCGGGATCGCGGAGGCCGGTCCCAACCTCGCGCTGTTGGCACTGCCCACGCTGATCGCCTTCACACAGGTGTTCTTCATCGTTGCTGGCCATGTGAGCGCGGCGCTGGTCTCCCATGACATTGCTCTGCGAAACACCGACTCCTCCACGGCCATGCGTCGGCAGGTGCCCCTCCTCGTTCTGATGGTGGCATTGACCATCGCCGGCATGGTGCTGATGTTCGGTTGAGAGGTGGAAACTACACATCCGGCTGTGCCGCGGCAGACGGGTGTTGTCCGTGAGCTGGACGGTGTTGTCCGTGCCCCGGGTCTTGTTGTCCGTGCCCTCGGTCTTGTTGTCCGCACAGGTGATGGCCAGGGCGGCGACGACGGCGAGAAGCTTAACGTCGTGGTCATGCACACAGAACTCGCCCCACGCACAGCAATGGAGACCCCGCCACTTCGTCGCCCAGCGGTATCGGGGGTATGGCCGAATGGGCTCGCGGCACCGCCGCAGGCCATGGGACTGGCGCTGGCAACCCTGGAGGCATTGCTCGGACGTCGTGGTCTACACCAGCTTCGTCCGCGGCTGAGCCCTTCGGCATTTCGTCAACTCGTGGCCCACGTGGAGTCTGGAATCTTCGAACGCAGTGTGTTGGGCAGACTCCGGGCACAAATGCCCACACCCTTCGCGGTCGAGGCCTGCGCCCAGATCTCTGTGAAGACACGCTGGTTGGCCTGCACGGTCCGGCTGGACCGGACCGACCAGTGGGAATGCTCGGATCTCACCGTGCTGGGGGCACACAGGATGTGAAGTGCCTACAACATCAACTGTGCGCCGAATCATCCAGGCCCTGTATTTGGTCAGGCCCGAACTGAACTCCCGTGACACACCTTGTACTTCTTGCCCGAGCCGCAGTAGCAGGGCTGGTTGCGACCCGGGCGGTTACCCGTCTTCGCCTGAGGTCTCGCGGTTGACTTGGCCTCACCCGATTCATCCGGTGCGGAGTAGGAGAGATTTTCGTGCTCCTCACCACCGAGTCCCTTGGCCAGAGGCCTGGCGGGCTCGTATCCACTGTGCTGATGCTCCCCTGACCCAGAGGCACTGGTGGCGGCCTTGACGCGTCCCAGGACGTCCATGGGAGATCCGTCTGTTTCCGTCATGAGGCTGACGCTGGGCTCCGGAGCCACCGGTTTGACCTCGAGATTGAACAGCAGGCCCACCACCTGCTCGAACGAGGCCTCGCGCATCGCGATGAACATGTCGCCGCCCTCACGCTGATACTCGGTGAGCGGATCACGCTGAGCCATGGCCCGGAGTCCGATGCCCTCGCGCAGGTAGTCCATCTCGTAGAGGTGCTCTCGCCAGTTGCGGTCCACCACGCTCAGCAGCACCTGTCGCTCCAACTCGCGCATCGTGTCCTCACCGAGAGCAGCCTCACGCGCCTCGTAGGCGTGAGTGACGTCCTCGACAAACATCTCCACGAGCTCGTTCTGTTCTGGCAATTCCTCTTCCACCTCGTCGCGATCCACGCTCACGGGGTACAGGGTGCGCAACTCGTTGAACAGCACATCCAGGTTCCAGTCCTCATGGATTCCGACCGTGTTCGATCGAACCACTTCCTCCACCACACGCTGTGCCCGCTCGCGCAACTGCTCGCTCAGATCCTCGCCGTCAAGAACGCGGCGACGATCGCGGTAGACCACGTGTCGTTGTCGGTTGAGCACATCGTCGTACTTGAGGACGTTCTTGCGCATCTCAAAGTTTTGCGCCTCCACCTGCTTCTGCGCGGATTCAATGGCGTTGCTGACAAACTTCTGCTCGATAGGGACATCGTCCGGGAGCTTGAACATCACCAGTGCTCGTTCAAGCACCTCGGGGCGGAAGAGGCGCATGAGGTCGTCGTTGAGGGAGAGGTAGAAACGACTCTCCCCCGGGTCGCCCTGTCGGCCGGAGCGTCCGCGGAGCTGGTTGTCGATGCGTCGGGACTCATGGCGTTCTGAACCGACCACGTAGAGCCCACCCGCGTCGACGACCTCCTTGTGCTCCATCTCCACCTGGTCTTGAAGAGCCTTGAGTGTCTCGTCCCAGGCCGTCTCGTACTCTTCGGGTGTCTCCACAGGGTCGAGTCCCTGTTTGCGGAGCTGCAGGTCAGCAAGGAACTCGGGGTTGCCACCGAGCATGATGTCCGTGCCTCGTCCAGCCATGTTCGTGGAAACTGTCACCGCACCCTTGCGGCCGGCCTGTGCGACGACCACCGCCTCCCGGTCATGCTGCTTGGCGTTCAGGACCTCGTGAGGAACTCCAGCTGACTTGAGCAGTGTGGACAGCAGTTCCGATTTGGCCACCGATGCTGTGCCCATGAGCACGGGCTGCCCCTTGGCATGACGCTCCACCACGTCGCCGATGATCGCCTCGAACTTCGCCTCTTCAGTGCGATAGATCCGATCACCCTGATCCTTGCGAATCATTTCCTTGTTGGTGGGGATCACGATCACGCCGAGGCCATAGATCTTCTGGAATTCCGATTCTTCGGTTTTGGCCGTGCCGGTCATACCCGCGAGTTTGGAGTACATGCGGAAGTAGTTCTGCAGCGTCACGGTGGCCAGGGTCTGGTACTCGTCCTTGATCTGCACACCCTCCTTGGCTTCCAGGGCCTGGTGCAGCCCCTCGTTGTAGCGGCGGCCGGCCAGGGAACGGCCCGTGTGTTCATCCACGATGAGGATCTCACCGTCGAGAAGGACGTAATCCTTGTCCTTCTTGAACAACTCTTTGGCCTTGATGGCGTTGTTCAGATAGCTGATCAGAGGTGTGTTGGCGGATTCGTACAGATTGTCGATACCCAAGCGGTCTTCCACCGCCTCGATCCCTGAGGGACCAATGGAGATGGTCCGCTTTTTCTCATCCACCTCGTAGTCAGTCTCACGCTTGAGGCTACGCACAATTTTGGCGAATACGGGGTACCACTCATGGGTGTCTTCGGCGGGACCGGAGATGATGAGCGGGGTACGCGCCTCGTCCACGAGGATCGAGTCCACTTCGTCGACAATGGCGTAGTGGTGGCCGCGCTGCACCAGATCAGAGGCCTTGAGCGCCATGTTGTCGCGTAGGTAGTCAAAACCAAATTCGTTGTTGGTGCCGTAGGTGA
Source organism: uncultured Arachnia sp. (assembly GCA_947493705.1). Lineage (GTDB taxonomy): Bacteria > Actinomycetota > Actinomycetes > Propionibacteriales > Propionibacteriaceae > Arachnia. Next base: position 10,270 of record CANLSH010000007.1, read on the forward strand.
TGTCGCAGGCATAGGCCTCGCGTCGTTGTTCAGGGGTCATGGATGCCAGGATCACGCCTACGGTGAGTCCGAGAAAGTGGTGAATCCGCCCCATCTGCTCCGACTGAAACTTCGCCAGGTAGTCATTCGTGGTGACGATATGGACACCCTTGCCGGTCAGCCCGTTCAGATAGGACGGCAGGGTCCCCACGAGGGTTTTGCCCTCACCGGTCTTCATTTCAGCGATATTGGTCCAGTGCAGTGCCGCGCCACCCATGATCTGCACATCGAAGAGCCGCTTGCCCAGAACACGCACCGCTGCTTCACGAACGGTGGCGAATGCCTCAGCCATGATCGAGTCCAGTGATTCGCCCTCATCGAGCCGCGCACGCAGTTCGTCGGTCTGCCCGCGGAGCTGCTCGTCTGACATCGCCTGGTAGTCCTCCTCAATGGAGTTCACCCGGTCAGCCACCTTCGACAGCTTCTTCAGCTGTGTTCCGGAGCCGATGTTGTTCAAGAAGTCCATGAATCCCACGGTGTTGTTTTCCTTTGGTTGGGTTCTCTGGTTGGCTTCGCTCCCGACGGGCGCGCACCTCGCGTTATCCTACCCAGCCGCCGCCGGGCACCCAAAGACGCCCGTGTGCGAGGACACGGGCGTTTGAGGTGAAGCAGGCTCAGGAGACGATTTTGGGGGAATACGGATCAGTGGACGTTCAGGTGGATCACGCCGTAGTTGTAGGCCTTGCGGCGATAAACCACTGACGGCCTGCCGGTCTCGGCGTCCTGGTAGAGGAAGAAATCATGTCCAACCAGCTCCATCTCGTCCAGCGCCTGTGCCAGCGACAGCGGTGAGGTGTCAAACGACTTCTCCCTGACCACGAGCGGACCGTCGCCGTCCACGACCATGCCCGCCACCTCGAACTTGTCCTCATCTTCTGCGGTCTCTTCCTGGGGGGGCGTCGAGTACTGGGCAGGTTCCAGCGCCGAGGCCACGCGGAGACCCCGATGTGTCTTGCGTCGGTCTGCTGCTTTGCGGAGCTGTGACTTCAATCTGTCAAAGGCCAGGTCGAATGCGGAATTCTTGTCGCCCGCCTTGGCCTCTGCCCGGATAACGGGTCCACGGCTGCGCATGGTGATCTGCACCTCCACGGCGTCGGTGGGATTCTTGCTGTTGTCGGCGGAGAATTCGACTTCGACACGGATGACGCGATCGCGCAGTCTTTCCACCGTGGCGATGCGTTCAGTGACCAGATCCTTCAGTTCCGGACCAACGGTGCAGTGTCGACCTGTGACGACGATGTCCATGGATACTCCTCTTTCTGGGTCCCGCCGAGGGACTACATTCAGCGAAACCGACAACCCCTGTCGGGTGGCCGGCTGTGATCATCTGCGACGTGCGGTCGTGTGACCGCACGAGCAGAACCGCCACCAGAATCCGGCAAACCTGATGCTGATCGATGGTGGCTGCAATCTGCATACCCTTAAGTTACTCAACTCACGGGCCGACCGGGGTGAAAGTCCGTGCTCGGGGTGGCGCAATGCCTGTCGGCGTCACCGATGACGGCGGCCCCCACCACGCAGGCGCCCGCCATCTCCAGTGCACGCGCAGCTTCAGCAAGGCTTGCACCAGTGGTGCAGACATCATCGACGATGACCACGGCGCCCGAGAGCCTGCGGGCTCGCATGGTTCCGTGTACGTTGAGCTGTCTTCCAGCCGCACTCAGGCTTCTCTGGTCCAGACCACGCAGATCTCCTCTCAGCTCGGCCCTCCATTGCATGTTCAGATGACGGGCCGCTGAGGCCGCCAGCATGGCCCCATGGTCCAACCCACGACGTCTGACGGCGGAGGCCAACGAAGGTACGGGCACGAGCCGGGCGCCGCCAGGAGCGTCAAGGCATGAAACCGCCGTCGCCAGCCGCCGCGACAACAGCGGTGCCAGCTGAAGCGCCCCATCATCCTTGAAGGCGGGAACCAGCTTCTCCACCTGAGGTCTGTAGTCATTGGCCGCGATGAGGGGAACATTCAGCCCCGGTCTGTACACCTCATGCGGGACTGCGCCTTGGATGACGCTGCGGCATGCGGTACATGCACCCCACCCCGGCGCGCCGCACACGGCACACACCGCCCCCAGAAACAGATGAGCGGCAGCCACGAGAAATCCGGACACATCCACCACTGTGGGCCTCCACCGTGCCGCTCCCCCACTTCTCCACAACCATTCGCAGCCCTGGGCCGGACCAACACTCACCCGGGATAGGTGACGTCCTGCAGAACGTCGTCGAGACGCGTCCAGCGATTGTTGGCATCATGGCGGACAATCACGTCCTCCTCCGAGCGCATCACCACCGCCGTGCCGTCCGTGCCGGGGAGCGCTGATACCTGCACGGGCCGCTCCAGCAACGGGCCCAAATCTTCAACCAGCGATCCGTCCAGTCGTGTCCGGAAAACCGAGGTTCCCGCCTGAGCCTCGGCCAGCACCACCAGCTCCGTCTCACCGCTCCATTCCACGCCCCCGAAGTTCGTCAAGGGATTACGTCCATTCAGCAGCGACAGCTCAGCAACCGCCGCCAGCCGCGGACGAGTGCTCTCATCAACGCTAGACATCACCAATCGTCGCTCTCCAGCCCTCTCCACAATCACCGCCGCCCGCTCACCGGCCTGGGAGACCGAGAAATCGACGAGGCCATCACCCACCCCAGTCGTGTCCACCTCGATGATCTTTCCTGCCCCAGTTATTCGAATGAGGTGTGTCACCCCGGCTGCGTCATCACCCATGAGCCACAGATTTCCGAGCGCGAACTGGGCGGCCCGAAGGTTGACATGGCCGGGTGAGATGGGGATGAGTGCACCCCCGAGCGGCCCGACGAGCACCGTCGTCCGAGATTCATTGATGAAGCCCACGAGGGTTTGATCAATGGAGACTGCAACCTCGGAGACCGCGGCACCCTGCGATTCCATCGGTAGTGCCTCGCCTTCGCCGTCGATGCGCACGCCCACACCGTCGCGTACCCCGAAAAGGTCGGACGTGGCGGTCCGTGGCAACAACTGCAATCGCTGCTGGGACGCCACCTCAAGGACGGCGGCCTCGTTCTGATCCGGTAAGGGATAGACGCGCCCATCGTTGAGTACCTGCAGACCTGTTACACGCGGGATGGCGGTCAACGACCACAGCAATTGCGCACCCAGGAGACGTCGACGATCTTCGGACATGGCGGTGTCCAGGCCCGTCAGAGCCACGAGAACGGTTCCTTCGCTGTCGACGCTCGCACTTCTGGCTGCCAACCCCACCTGTGGTCCCATGGCGTTGAGCACGGATGACTCGATCGCGGCGCTTGGTCCCGCCACGAGAGCCTCAACGATGCGTCCCGGTGTCAGCAGGGCGTCCGGGACGTGGATGAGGTCCGGCACCACGTGGTTGCCCGAGGCGGCCCCGAAATAGATTGTGACGTGGGACCACCAACGCTCAAAGATGTAGTCGGAGACGAGAACTCCCGCCGGAGGATTTCCAATCCGCCACTCCCCCTCCTCCTGCACCACTGCAAAATCGTGCGACATCTCGTTCCCGGTTGCAGTGAATCGGCCCTCACCATCCAGCACTCCGGTTTGCATCCCCTTGACGAGCACCGTCTCGTCCTCCTCGGACACCACACCACGAAATACTGCACCACCCTCGCCGGGTTGCCACTGCGCAGCCGACTCCTTCGTCAAGTATTTGCGTGCCACGCTGTAGTCCACATCCGGATCAACCATTGCCTGCACAAAATTCTCCACCAGGCGGACCGCTGAAATGCCCGGCTCCGGGGGTTTGGCAATGATCTGAACGCCGCGGGGCTCCGATCCGAGGGGAACTTCCTGTACGGGCCCCGCGGTGGGGATGTCTGTGCACCCGATCAACAGCATCGCTGTCAGCACCGCGGCAATGAGCCGCATCATGGTGTCTTCCTCCTCGCCTCTACATCAGTGGGGATCACGGACAGGGGGGAACCGATCAGGGCATGTCCGGGATCCTTGGGCAACGTGAGACGGAACTGGGCACCACGTTCCGGGCGTCCCCAGGCAGTCAACCAGCCACCGTGAAGTCTGGCATCCTCCAGAGCGATGGCAAGTCCGAGTCCGGTGCCACCCACCACACGGTTCCGTGACGGATCGGCTCGCCAGAAACGATCAAAAACCAGGCTGGATTCACTCGCCTGAAAGCCCACGCCGCGGTCACGCACGGCTACGGCGACCGCATGGGTATCAGAGGCAACAGTGACGTCGATCGGGTGGCCGTCGCCGTGTTCAATGGCATTCGTCAGGAGATTGCGCAGGATCCGACGAATACGACGCGAGTCCATCTGGGCATTGGCCGCTCCATCGCTGGTGAACCGCAGCTCGATTCCGAGACGAGTGGCGAAGTCCCGCTGATTCTCCACCTCTGATTCCACCAATGGAACGAGGTCCACCTCGTCGAGGCTGAGGACGGCAGCTCCGGCATCGAATCGAGAAATTTCCAGCAGATCAGCCAGTAGTGAATCAAATCGGTCAATTTGCGTGGACATCAGCTCCACTGTCCTTCGGGAGCGGGGTTCGAAGTCGTCCCGGGACTCATGGAGAACGTCTGCCGCCATGCGGATGGTTGTCATGGGCGTGCGCAGTTCGTGGGACACGTCCGCCACGAACCGGCGCTGCACCAACGACAGCGTCTCCAACTCCCTGATACGGGCCGCCAGATCTTCGGCCATGTCGTTCATGGACACGGCCAGCGATGCGATGTCATCAGTCCCCCGGACCCGCATGCGCTCTTCGAGATCGCCTGAGGCCAGTCGACGCGCAGTGTGGCTTGCCTTGCGCACCGGACGAACCACCTGAACCGTCACCAAATAGGCGATGGCGGCCAATGCACCCAGAAGAGCCAGCCCCGTGATCGTCACCGCTTTCTGCAGTGCCGCCAGCGTCGCCACCTCATTGGTCATGGGAAAGATGTAGTAGACGGGGAATCGTTCACCGGAGCTGTCCACGAGTGTGGTGCCCAGGGCCCAGCCGGGCTCGCTGGCAACGCTGTCCGAGTACACCACCGATGTGGGCGTCACAAACATTTTGTCACTGCCCTGCACCTGCCGCTGCAGGCTGTCAGGGACAGACTCCGAGGTGATTCCACCGGAAAGGATGGCCCCCGCTGGCCCTTCAATGACCACCTTGTACTGTCCTGCCTGGCCCTGGGCCTGAATGGCCAGTGTGTTCAACTGTTCATAGACGGCGATGCTGCGTGATTCCGGTCGGCGCAATTGGTCCGTCATGAAATTGTGAATACCGGTAGCTTCAGTAATGGCTGCGTTCTTCTTGGTCTCGACAATGCTGCTGCGTGCCTGCTGCATCAACAACAGACCCGCGAGAACCAGCACCAGGAACGACGCCGCGAGGGTTGTGAACAGCACACGCAGCGGCAGGGATCCCCACCACAGTTGCTGCAGTCCGGGGGTCTGGGGCTCAGATCGTTGTTGTTTGTTCACCGGCGCGGTACCCCACTCCCCGGACGGTCACCACGATCTGGGGGTGCTCGGGGTCCAGTTCAACCTTGGCGCGCAGCCTTTGGACGTGGACATTGACCAGACGGGTGTCCGCGGCGTTGCGGTAGCCCCAGACTTCGTCCAACAGCGCCTCGCGGCTGAAGACCTGTGCTGGTCGTTTCGCCAGAGCAAGGAGGAGGTCGAACTCGAGTGGGGTTAGTTGGATGGCCACGTCGTCGCGTTTGACGGTGTGTGCGGACACGGAGATGACGAGGTCTCCCACCGCAAGAATATCCTTGCCGGGATCAGCGCTCATCTGTCGCAGCCGTGTCCGGATGCGTGCGATGAGTTCCTTGGGTTTGAATGGCTTGGCGACGTAGTCATCGGCACCCGCTTCCAGCCCCGCCACAACATCGGAAGTATCGGATCTGGCTGTGAGCATGACTATGGGGACGACGGATTCCACGCGCATTCCACGACACACACTGACGCCATCGCGCCCCGGGAGCATCAGGTCCAGCAGGACCAGATCGGGGCGACTGTCCCGCATGGCGTCCACGGCGTCCGTGCCGGTACCGCAGTGCACGGTGTCAAACCCTTCCTGACGCAGCACGATCTGCAGCATTTCCGACAGTGCCGGATCATCATCCACAATCAGAATGCGCGTCCGAGACCTCGTGTCCGTCAAAGTCCCTCCTTCGGGTAGTCGTGCCTATGGTAACCCGCCCTCGGGAGGGGCTACGGTGCATGTACCCGGCTCACAGCAGATGTCAACGAGATGATCTCTGTGGGTGTCAATTCAGTTCCGGGGTCTCCGTCCACGTGGACCACCGACCGGGGACGCCACCCAGACGACGTAGGGTTCGCCGCCACAGGTCGTCGGGCGTACCGAAGACTTCCTCCGCCCGGGGCGATGCCCTGAACCACGAGCCCCGGATCAACTCGCCCTCCAGCTGCCCTGCGTCCCAACCCGAGAGTCCGACGAAGATCCGGAGGTGTGAGAAGCCGCCTGCCACGAGTTCAACGGGGGTCTCCAGATCAAGAATGCCCACGTCGTCGAAGAGCTTTTTCCATCCGGGAGGTTCTTCGAAAGGATTGGCCACTTGAGCAAGGCAGACGGCAGCTTGTTGCGAGACGGGACCACCCTCAAAGAGCACCTTTGGCGGGGTGAGCATCTCTTGGAAGTGTTCCAGCACGTCCACCATGCCAAGTTCGCTGACCTTGTGAAGGCTGACTCCCAGAGATCCATTCTCATTGTGATCGAGCAGGAGAATGACACTTCTGTCGAAGTATCCACCGCGTCCCGGCTCCGTGGCCACGAGTATTTGACCTGCCACTGGTGGATGACCCTCATGCATGAACCCATTCTGTCACGCGAGCCGGCTCCTCCGGGGAAGCACAACAGCCGGACGGGACTGCTGCACGTCCAGGCGACAGGTTGGGTTGAGCGGCCTCTGGGCAGCGATCTTTCGGGTCAGGTAGTCATACCGCAACCCAGCCGTCAGCTTGTGGACCGATGCCGTCGCATCCCCATATGGCCGACCGCCCAGCCGTCTCAGCGCAACCCGAACGGGTGATCGGGTCGTTTCCGCTGGATGAATCCGCGGGATCTACCACATCGGGAAACCGAGTTGCGGGAACATTTCGGCTGGTCTGCCACCCGAGATGTTGCAGAGACTCCGTGGCTCCTTCCAATACGGTCTCAACACAACCGTCATGAGTCCCCACTCGTAGAGGGGCCAAGGTTCCGCGGTGATGAGCCAAGTCCCGGAGTCGCACCGCAGCGTGAGGTACTCCCAGCGGGACCGGACGGCGTCAGCGGCACCCTGGTCGGCACCCCCACCGATCCCCACCCGGAGCAGATAGGGCCTCTGATCGAAGTCGACACGACGGGACCCGTAGACGTCACCGCGCTGACGAAAACGTAATATCAACGATCCCCGCGTCAAACGCTGAGATGCAGTAGCTCGCTTCAGTGAGTAGAAACGATCTTCTGGGGCAGAGAATCAGACAAGTAAAAACCCCTGCCAACGAATGTTGGCAGGGGCAGGGGTGGAGGTGGCGGGAATTGAACCCGCGTCCTCAAGAGGCGAACCAGATCTTCTCCGGGCGCAGCCGACTAATCGTTCTGCTTGGCTCCTGCACTCACGTCGGCATGTCGCAGACGAGCCCAGTCCCAGTAAAGTCCCGCATGATCCCTGGAACACAGATCATGCAGCAAGCCTTCTGAATTAGGCCAGGAACTGAACGGAAGGCACGTTCAGACTGACCCTTCGATCACTGATCAGGCAGCGAGAGCGAAGTTAGTGCGGTTGTTGTTGGCACTTATTGTTTTCCACGCGTCGTTTACGAGATAAGCGTGGGTCCTCGGCCCGCTTCTTCTGGAACTACCGTCCCAAGTCGAAACCAGTCACCCCCTGTTGAGTTGTACGTACCCCACCTTACCAGCCCGTCAGCCGGTTCATGACATCTTCACCGGTGGATCTGACGGTCCTCGCGCGGTGGCTTGAACGGCATCAGCTTCTCGATGCCCACCGTGCTGTTCTGTCCCTGGAAGGCACGAATGGCGAGGATCGTGGTGGTGAGCAACCAACCAATGACCCCGAAGAAAAACAGGGTTTCGCCCACGTTCAACAGAGCCATCGTGGTACCCAGAACGAGGGCGACAGAGATGGCAGTCAACTGGAAACTCAGCGCACGTCCAGCTTCAAGCCACAGGCGTGATCCGGGACGGGCCAGCGCCTTGACAATCACTGGGCCCAGGAAGAACGGAAAAATGTAGCCACTCAGATGCGTGAATCCCGCGCCGACGTTCTGGACACCCTCTACTGCATGAGGCCGCGCCATCGGTGCTACTGCTCGCTGATGCGAGGAATCGATCACCCTCGCTATCCCCCGCAGGGATGCATTCAACTCCACCCGGGTGGATGCCGTCAGTGCCGTTGCAACGCGGTCTTCAAAATTCTCGCTGTCGATGACGCCGGAGGCATAGGCATGTTGCAGATAGTCGACGGCGCGATCACGCTGCACCTCGGTGACGTGGTTGGTGGGCATGGGGTGGGAACTCATGGATCCATTGTGCCGTCACTGCTCAACACCGACCATTGGGGGTTCCCCTGATTCTCCCCCTGACCTCGCTACGACTCTGGTCCGGAAGAAGCGCGAAACTCAGCGGCGGCGGTGCTTGTTGCGTGTGGCGAGCGCCCTCTGCGCCTCACGGTTGGCATCACGCTCAGCGATGCTGCGTCGTTTGTCCCAGTCCTTCTTGCCCGTGGCGACGGCGATCTCCACCTTGGCGTAGCCGTCAGAGAAATAGAGGGACAGCGGCACCAACGTCCTGTTGGAGCCCGTCAAGGACTTCTCAATGTTGGCGATCTCGCGGCGATTGAGCAGGAGCTTTCGGGTCCGCTTGGCGGCGTGGTTGAACATGGTGCCGAACTTGTATTCTGGGATGTTGGCGTTGCGCAGCCAGACTTCACCATCGTCAAGGGTGGCGAAAGCTTCCGACAGGGTCGCGCGTCCCGCTCGAAGGCTCTTCACCTCCGTGCCGGAGAGCACCATGCCCGCCTCGTAGGTATCACCGATATGAAAGTCGTGTCGCGCTTTCCGATTCTGTGCGACGAGCTTGCGTCCGGACTCTCTGGGCATCAGGCAATGATGCCATGCATCCCGATCAGCGGAACCATTGGCTCATGGGGTTGACCATGTTCCCGTTCTCCCACACCATCAGGTGAAGGTGGCAGCCGGTGGAGTACCCGGTCCTGCCGACGTAGCCGATGACCTGTCCCCTGGACACTTGCTGTCCGAGACGCACGGTGTATCGCGTGGCGTGGTTATAGCCGGTGGTGACGTATTTGCCGTTCACCTTGCCGTGATCAATCATGAGCCTGTTGCCGTAGCCCGCGTTGTAGTAGCGCTCGGAAACTCTGCCATCAGCAGCCGCAGTGAGGGGTGCGCCGCACGCAGCGGCGAAGTCCGTGCCGTCATGCAGTTTGCGGTAGCCCAACACCGGGTGGAGGCGCATTCCATATGAAGAGCTCAACCTGCCATTGACTGGTCGTTGGAAGACGGACGAGCCGGATATCGCCGATCCACTCTGCGTCTGGGGCTTCGCCGCTGGAGGCTGTGGCTTGCCGACTGGGGCCCTCTTTGTGCCGGCTGAGGTCTTTTTGGCCGCATCCGCAGCCGCGCGGGCTTCTGCCGCCCTCTGCGCAGCCGCGTCTTCCGCCTTCCTGGCCGCTGTGGCTTCTGCAGCCTTCCGCGCGGCGGCTTCGTCGGCTGCCTTCTGGGCTGCGACCCGAGCCGCGATCCTCCGGTCCACCTCCGCAGACTCCGCCTCAAGTTGAGCCTGCCGGTTCTGCTCCAGCTCCAGTTGCCGCGTTGCTTCGTCAGCAGCGGCATCATGGGCCTGTACCTTCTGTGCTACGTCGTCGCGCAAGATGTCTGCTCTGGCTTCCTTCGCCAGTGAATCCGCAAGCTGCAACGCCGCCGCCTCCCGGGCGGCCACGGCGACACTGCGCGCCTCATCGGCCTTGACCTTGGCGGCATCCAGCGCAATCTGCCGCTGCATCAGCTCATCAAGCTCCATGGCGCTCGAGTCAAAAAGGGTGGTGGACAGTTGCGCGCGTTGGTTGAGTTCCGCCGCGGTGACGTCGGTGACCAATAGGGCAAGGTTGAGCAACGGTCCATTCTGTTGCGTGATGACAACGATTTCTTCGCTGGCCCTCGCCTCCACCCAGTCGAACGCGGCCTGCGCCGCCGCAACGTCTGCCTCGGCCTGTTCCAGAGCAAATTCCGCGGCGGCCAGTTCCTCTGCACGCTGCGCATCCAGCGACTCCGCCTCAAGGCGAGCGGCCTCGGCGGCTTCCAGAGCAGCCTCCGCTGCGCCCAACTCATCCAGGGCCGCGTCGAGGGCCGCATTGGCAGCGGTGAGCTCTCCGGACGCGTGGTTGAGAGCATCGGCCTGCTCTGTGATGCGGGAGTTCAGCTCCGAGCGTTGGTCATCCAGTTCATCGGCCCGCACGGGCTCCGCCGATGACAACAGGACGGCGACACCCACCGCCGATGCGGCAATGCCTCGCAGGATTCGCGACATCATTTTGCTCTCGAAACTTGGGGGAAGTTTCTGGTTCACCTGAATCTCCTTGAGCATCTCTTCTCAGATGCGTAGGTACTTTCTGGTTGCCAGCAGCGTTGGGACGATCGCCAGTGCTAGTCCCACCGCTGACATCGCAAGGATTGCACCTGCGACGTGGGACCAGTCAATCCAGGGTAAAGTACGGATTGAGGTCTTGGCGTTGCGTTCAATGAGGAACAGGTACCCGGTAGCCACGCTCACACTGGAGACAATCACCCCGATCAGGCCTGCGACAAGGCTTTCGAGCAGAAACGGAAGCAAGATGTAGAGGTTGGAAGCGCCCACAAGGCGCATGATGCCAATCTCTCTCCTCCGGGTGAAGGCAGCCATCCGGATTGTGTTCGCAATCTGGAGCCCAGCTGCCAGCAACAGGAGAACACTCATCCCGATGGTGGCCCATTGGAGACCGTTCAACCACTTGAAGAGCGGTTCGAACACTGACTGAAGGTCCTGAACATTCTGAACACCCTGAAGACCCTCGGCCTCACTCACCACCCCTTGGTAGTTCTCCGGATTCACCAGCTTGATGCGAAACGAGTCCTGCATCTGGTCCGCCGTACGCGTGCCGACGATGGGCGATTCCTTGAAGACGCGTCGAAACTCCTCGTAGGCCGCGTCCTTGGATTCGTAGAACACCTCCTGCACCTCCGGATTCGCCTCCAGTGCAGCTCGTATGGTTTCGCGCTGCGCATCGGTTGTTCCCTTGCCCTCCTCGCACATGCCGCCCGTGGTGGTTTCGATGCACAAGAAGACGGAGATCTCAATCTTGTCGTACCATCGCCCCTTGACAAGGTCCACCTCCATCGACGTCAGAAGACCCAACCCGAAGAGCGACAGGGACACCCCCATCGTGACGATGACGGCAACGGTCATGGCGAGATTGCGCCGCAGCCCTGACCAGGTTTCGCGTAGCGTGTGCCTCATGCGCCGTAGACCCCCTTGGGCTGGTCTCGAACGAGTTCTCCCTCACGAAGCTCCAGCACGCGTCGCCGCATCTGATCGACGATGGTTGAGTCATGGGTGGCCATGATGACGGTTGTGTTCGTTCGATTGATGCGATCCAGCAGCTTCATGATGCCGACGGAAGTTTCCGGATCGAGATTTCCCGTGGGTTCGTCTGCGATGAGGATGTGCGGACGATTGACGAAGGCACGCGCGATGGCAACGCGCTGCTGCTCACCGCCGGAGAGTTCCTCGTTGAGACGCCCACCCTTGCCGGTCAGGCCCACCATTTCCAGGGTCTCGGGGACTATCTGGCGGATCTCCTTGGTCGGCTTGCCTATCACCTGGAGCGCGAACGCCACATTTTCGTAGACGGTCTTGCCCGGAAGTAGCCGGAAGTCTTGGAACACGGTGCCAATCTGTCGACGAAGTGCTGGAACCTTCCACTGATTGAGGGTGCCCAGATTCTTCCCCGCCACGTACAGCGTGCCCTTGGTGGGACGGTACTCACGAAGAACCAGCCGCAGGAAAGTGGATTTTCCGGAGCCCGACTGGCCGACGATGAAGACAAACTCGCCGCGGTCTATTTCCACGTTGATGTTGCGAAGCGCGGGTCGGGACTGGCCCGGATAGAACTTCGTGACACCTTCGAACATGATCACAGGGGTTGACTCCAAGTTGATGGGGGCGGGCTTCCTGAGAAACTCTCAAACAACGGGTGAGTCTAGGCCATGGCTCGACGCTCTCAAGCAGTAAGACCTCTAAACCGTCCCACGTTCACGTACGATCACTCAGTTCTGATCGCTCATCTGACTCTGTTTGCGCCACCGAATACCTGCATCGATGAAGCCATCGATCTCGCCGTCGAACACTGCTTCGGGGTTGCCCACTTCGTGTTCGGTGCGCAAGTCCTTGACCATTTGGTAGGGATGCATCACGTAGGAACGCATCTGGGCGCCCCAGGAGCCGCTGCCGTCACTCTTGAGGGCATTCATCTCCTTCTCGCGCTCGATACGGGCGTGCTCGAGGAGTCGTGACTGCAGCACACGCAGCGCCGCGGCCTTGTTCTGGAGCTGGGACTTCTCGTTCTGGCAACTCACGACGATTCCGGTGGGCGCATGTGTGATGCGCACGGCAGAGTCAGTGGTGTTGACCGATTGCCCACCGGGGCCCGATGAGCGATAGACATCCACCCGGATGTCGCCCTCGGGGATGTCGATGCTGTCTGCCTCTTCCGTCACTGGAAGGACTTCAACACCCGCGAACGAGGTTTGTCGACGTCCCTGATTGTCGAACGGAGAGATCCGTACCAGGCGATGCGTGCCCTGCTCCACTGACAGCGTGCCGTAGGCGAAGGGGGCCTTGATGGCGAAGGTGGCGGACTTCAGCCCGGCTTCCTCCGCATAGGACGTGTCGTACACCTCCACGCCGTAGCTGTGCCGCTCGGCCCAGCGCATGTACATGCGCATCAACTTCTCCGCGAAGTCCGCAGCATCGACGCCACCCGCCTCGGCGCGGATGGTCAGGAGTGCATCGCGGGGGTCGTAGTCCCCGGAAAGGAGCGTGCGGACCTCCAAAGCTGCGATGTCCCTGCCCAATTTCTTCAATTCCCGCTCCACCTCAGCCCGGGTGTCGGCGTCGCCCTCTTCCTCGGCCATTTCCAACATCATTTCGGCATCGTCCAAACGACCCCGCAGCCCTTCGAGGCGGTCCACCTCCGACTGCTTGACCGATAGTGCGGACGTGACGCGTTGCGCGTTGTCCTGGTCGTCCCAGAGGTCAGGAGCTCCCACTTCCTCCGCGAGTTGAGCGATATCGTCGCGCAACTGGGGCATGTTGGCCACGGCCTCAATCGAGGCCAATGACTTGTCGAGGTCGTTCAGGGTCTGGGATAGATCTACGGTTGCCACAGTCGACCACTCTACCCCGATCCCCTCTTGCCGCTCGTCCGCACAGCCACCACCCCGCGCAGTGGAAGAATGGACGTGAGACAACAACGACTGGGAGTCAAGCAATCATGGGATCCACACAGCAGCAACTGAAGACTGATCTGGCGGAAGCACTGCGCGCCAAGGACGAGTTCGCCAAGAGCAACATCCGGATGCTGATGGCAGCCATCACCACTGAGCAGGTGGCGGGAGCCAGCCCCCGGGAACTGAGCGATGACGAAGAGCTGGAAGTGGTTGCCAGGGAACAGCGCAAGCGAAAGGACTCGGCAGCCACCTATGCCGATGCGGGCCGCCGTGATCTGGCTGAGAAGGAGGCTGCCGAGGCGGAGTACATGGCGCGCTACCTTCCGGCGCCCCTCACCGGGGATGAGGTGGAAACCCTGGTGGCTGAAGAGGTCGCAGAGCTCCGCGCACAAGGTGAAACGCCGTCGATGAAACACATGGGCCCGCTTGTGAAGGCCGTCAACGCCCGGGCGGCCGGGCGCGCCGAGGGCAAAGTCGTCGCTGCTCTGGTGCGAAGCGCCCTCAACCCGTGACCTGAGCATGTGGTCCGCCCATTGCAAGATGACGATGCGGAACTGACGGGCGGCCTCAGCTCGCTCGGGGACGAAGCACCGATGCGTGAAGAAGCTGTTGTCAAGTGCAGCCCGACCGGTGGAGAGTTCGCGTGCCGTGGGCTGTCCTGTCACAATGGCACTTGCACCTCAGTGTGCTGATCCGGGCGCATGGCTCAGTTGGTTAGAGCACCTCCCTTACAAGGAGGGGGTCGGGGGTTCGAGTCCCTCTGCGCCCACCAATCAAAGGGTCGGGAACCGGTGCGATCACAGATGTTGGCTCCCGGTTCGGGGCGGCGTGTGCTGGATGTCCATATCCGGATGCCGTGACACATCTCATCCCGCCCGGCACGTCCTCGCCGAGAACAGCATTGATCAGTGGTTCCCTAAGCCACCCGTGGGACGGGGTGGGTTTGCGGTACGGCGGCGTCGGCATCAAGGTTGATTGGTGCATCGACGGCGAGTGCGTACAGTGATTCGATCCACTGGGTGGCGCCACGAGTCAGCACTTCATCACTCCACCAGGCCGCATGGCCGGTCTGCACAATCCGTCCTTCGGTGAGCAGGTCGCCATCGCGTTCGATATCGACAACGGCGTCGTCAACGGCGTATCCACGAATGCGACCCGAGCGGATGGCGTCGGCAGCCGCGTTGGTGTCCACCACCGCCGCACGGCTGACAACGACCATCGAGGCACCCAACGGCATCAGCTCCAACTCCTCGGCACGCAGTAGCGGTGGATCTGAATAATGCCGGGAACAAGCCACCACCACAATGTGCGAGGCGGCCAGCAGATCCTCCATCGGGAGGTAGGTGACACCCTCCTCCTTGTCCGGCCGGGGATCGCAGGCAACGATCGACATACCGAAGGCGGACGCCAACTGGGCAACCCGTTGACCGACGCGACCGTAACCGATGATTCCCATGGTCTTGCCCGCCAGTTCGAAGCCACGCAGTGAGGTGCCAACCGGGACGAGCCCTCGCGATCGATCGTGAGCGAGATGAACTCGCCGCGACAGCGAGAGCAGCATCGCCATGGCGTGCTCCGCCACCGAAACGGTGCTGTACTCGGGCAACATCGCCAATTGCACATCGTGCTCGCGGAACGCCGCAAGATCGTACAAATCAGTGCCTGTGGCGTGCAATCCAACCGCCCGCAGGCGCGGCAGTTGAGAGAGCAACTTGTGATCCATTGGCGGGGTGACCTTGGGTGTCAAGCCGACAATGTCCGAGGAGCCGAGCACATCTATTGCCTCATCGCGCGTGAGCGCGGGCAGATCCCCCCGTGCCACGAACATCACCTCTGCAACCGATTCCAAGTTCGCCAGCGCCACGGGGTCCACCCCCGGCCTGCCCTGAACCGACACAATAGTGATGTGGGGCTTCGTCCGAGGATTATCCATCATCCCACTACAATAATCGGCTCGACGTACTTTTCGCGAAGGCGAGGGGGTGTCGTCGAAAGAGTTGCAGAACCGGACGTTGTCACCGCTCGAGTCGCTCCAGCAGCGGAGGGCTACCCGGCGGTAACTCCCCCGCCTCGCCCTCCTCGCCGGGCCACACGACAACGGCGCCCGCTCCAACGTCTGCAAGCTGCGCTTTCGTTTCCGACGGAGGGGCGCTTGGATCAATCAGGCCGGCGTAGGGAACATCGACGAGGAAGGCCAGCAGCTGGCTGCGATGCCAGTCCGAGGCCCCTGCGATCGAGCCCGACAGCGCTTCGCCCTGGCGGATCTGATCGGCGAACAGCCATACTTCGCGATCGGTGTTCCAGAGCGTGAAAGGGATCGGAGCCAGACAAGCGGCGATCAGGGCCAGCCACAGCGCCGCGGCGCCATGTGCCACCCAGAACCAGCCTGTGCTGCGCGCAATTCGGGGTTGCAACCAGCGGGCGATTGCGTCGAGCCCAAGGGCAGCGGCTGGCAGTAGTGCCAACATCGGAAACCACAGATAGCGCTCGATGACGATCAGGAGCGTCATCCCTGCGGCAAACCCGGCGCCCGCCAACAATGAACCGAGGGCTGCCGTGCGCCTTCGAGGAGGCGATCGCAGGGCAGCCACCATCCCCACCATCGCCAGAACCGCCACTGGTGTCCAACGTCGTAGCAGTGATCCTGCAGCCACTTGTGCCTGGGCAAGAGTGTTTTCGAAGCGACCTTCATTGGAGGTTGATGGGACCGCCTCCCCCTCCGGGAGGTCCTTGAAAACTGTCAGGTCTGCAGGGCGCTCCCATGGTGTGATGGCACCCTCGGGTAGGGAGTACAAACGCGGATAGCCCATCGGGTTTCCCCAGGACCCGGGGGCCACCAATCTGGCGTTGAACCCTCTAGCGGCCGAGATGGCAACCTGCCCGGTCTCGGCGCTGACGACGGCGACCCAGGGTCCGGCTGTGACTGCCAGAGCGACAACGGCGCCAGCAATCATCCGCAAGGTTCCCCGGGCGGAGCCGCGTTCGCTGATCAGCTTCAGAACGAGCACCATCGCCAACAGGGCACCGACGTAGGGAAGGGCCACAGCCTTGGACAGGTACGCAAGGCCACCAAGGAAGCCGACGAGCAGACCCGCAGGAATGCTTGCGCCCGCCAACGCCAGGCTGAGACACCCGAGGATGAGCGGCATGAACAGCACATCCGGATACAGGCCACGGACGGCCGCGCTCAACAGCAACGCTCCCGCTGTCGTAGCGAGTCCGGAAGCCATCGAACTTGCCCCGGCCCGCAAGCACAGCCGCCGAAGGATCGGAATCGTCGCCAGGGCGGCCAGTAGGTGCACGAGCCGCAACGCCAAGAACTCCTGCAACCCCAGGGCGACGAACGGTGCGGCCAACGCGGGGTACAGCGGGCTCCAGTAGGCCAACACTGCATCGTCGAAGTCCCCCTGCGCCATCCGGCGCGCCATCAAGGCATAGACGACACCGTCGGGATTGCCGTACCAACGCAAACCCCAGGTCAGCACCAGCCAGCCGGCGACGAAGACCAGGTAGGGCAGATAGGTCAATAGGGTTGGCACCCAAGGAAGTCGTCGCGGCGAAGCACTCGCCACTGATGCCGGGCCGCCACGTGTCGTGGAGACAGAGGTAATCATCGGCTGGCGCGTGGGAGGAGAATGATGCTCAGGCCCGAGTAGTTCGTCGAGCGCCTGGGGCTGCGGCAGGTTGAATGGTCAAAGGTGAAGTTCATCATCGTGACGTGGGGCTTCGTCGGGGGGAACCGGTCATGCCTCGACAATAAGCGCCTCGATACCCTTTTCACGAAGGTGATGGGGTGCTGCAGAACGGATTCTCGACCGGAACGGCGTCAGCCATCGACTCGCTGAAGCAGCGGCGGGCTACCCGGCGGCAATTCGCCATCCTCGCTGGGCCAGATGACAACGGCGCTGGCCCCAACTTCAGCGAGCTGTGCCTCCGTTTCCGACCGTGGGGCGCTTGGATCAATCAGGCCGGCGTAGGGAACGCCGACGAGGAAGGCCAGTAGCTGACTACGACTCCAGTCCGAGGCCCCTGCGATCGAGCCCGACAGCGGTTCACCCTGGCGGATCTGATCGGCGAGCAGCCACACGTCACGGTGGGTGTTCCAGAGCCCGAAGGCGACCGGAGCGAGCCCAACCGCAATCACCGTCAGCCACAGCGCCGCGGCGCCACGAGCCACCCAGAGCCAACCGACGCCGCGCACCAGTCGGGGTTGCAACCAGCGGGTGACTGCGTCGAGCCCGACGGCCGCAGCGGGCAGCAACGCCAACATCGGGAACCACAGATAGCGCTCGATGACGATCAACAGCGCCATCCCTGCGGCAAATCCGGCGCCCGCCAGCACCGAACCAAGTGCCACCGTGCGCTCCCGTGGATGCAAGCGCAGGCTGACCACTATTCCCACCACCGCCAGAATCCCGACCGGTGTCCAGCGTCGTAGCAGCGATCCTGCAGCCACTCGCGCCTGGGCGATCGTGTTCTCGAGGCGATTGTTACCGGAGGGTGATGGCGCCGCATCCACCTCCGGAGAATCGCTGAACACGGTCAGATCCTCGGGATGCTCCCAGGGGGTGAACGTGCCCTCGGGCGGGGCGTACAGACCGGGGAAGCTCAACGGATTTCCCCAGGATCCGGGGCTCACCAATGTGGCGTTGAATTCTCCGGCGGCCGAGATGCTCACGTGCCCGGTCTGAGCGCTGACGACGGCGACCCAGGGACCGGCGGTGAGCGCCAGAGCCACAACGGCGCCAGCAATCATCCGCAGCGTTCCCCGGGAGGAGCCGCGTTCGCTGATCAGCCTCAGAATGAGCACCATCACCAACAGGGCACCGACGTAGGGCAGCGCCACAGCCTTGGCCAGGTACGCAAGGCCACCGAGGACGCCAACAAGCAGACCCGCGCGAATGCTTGCGCCCGCCAACGCCAAGCTGAGGCATCCAAGGATGAGCGGTATGAACACCACGTCGGGATGAACACCGAGACCGGACGCGGTGCCCATGAGCAACGCTCCCGCCGTCGTTGCTAGTCCGGCAGCGTTGGAACTGGCACCGGTCCGTAGGCAGAGCCGCCGAAGGACCGGCATCGTGACCAACGCACCAAACAGCAGCACGAGCCGCAACGCCATGAACTCCTGCACCCCCAGGGCAACCAATGGCGCAGCCAACACTGGAAACAGCGGGCTCCAGTAGGCCAGAACGGCCTCGCTGAAGTCCCCCTGCGCGATCCGTCGCGCCATGACGGCGTAAACACCGCCGTCCGGATTGACGAACCAACGGTTGCCCCAGGTCAACACTGACCAGCCCACAGCGACGACGAGGTAGGGCAGGAACGTCAGAAGCGTCGCCACCATACGAAATCGGCCCCGTGAGGTATCCGACAGTCCCGGCGGCCCGTTCTCGCGGGCCGAAACAGACGAACTCATCGGCCAGCGCTCGGCAGGATAATCATATTCAGCAGACTAGTGTCTGCTTCTTCCGCGCAACCTCTCACGCGGCCGTATGTTTCTGACGGGATGGAACCCGGATGAGCAGGGTGCGCAGCATCCCCCACCCTGTTGCCATCTGTGAGAGCAACAACCGTGCCGACATCATGACGGCACTCGGAATCGGCCGGCTCCGGAATGGATCACTCAGCAACGACACGTAGGAGCCCAGCGTCCAAGGCGCACTGCCCCCGGGACGACGATGAACCTGGCGGGCGGCCGCTCCGTAGTTGGCGTGTTGGCGCCAGAACGACACGGCGGTGAGGTGGTGCTCATGGCGGACCACCGCATTCTCAACGAGGACAATCTGACCTCCGCGGCTGCGCCAACCGTCGCAAAAAGCCCGATCCTCCCCCGCCGCGGTGGGGAAGTCCTCGTCGTAGCCCCCTGACTCAATGAACAGATCTCGTCGAACCGCCAGATTGCACGTCGGCAAAAATCCACCGTCGGTGGCGGCAATGACGCGATCCACCAACATCTGGGTTGCCTCGGCCCACTGATTCCGCGGTAGCGCGTTCACCGTCCGGCCGCCCACCAACGCCTTCGGGTTTGCAGCCAATCCTGCCTCCAGATCTGAGAGCCACTGCGGCTCCGGGCGACAATCGTCATCGGTGAACGCCAACCACTGACCGCGCGCAGCCCGCGCACCGGTGTTGCGGGCGGCCGCCGGCCCCTGGTTCGCCTGCCGGATGACCCGCACTTCGATCCCACCGGGCACACTCTGCGCTACCGGGGCGGCCGGGCGTTCGCCCCCGTCGTCGACAACGACGATCTCGATGGCTTCGTCCTGGCACAACTGCTGCAACGCAGCCAGGCAGCGGCGCAGTTGATCCGGGCGGTTGTAGCTGGGCACAATGACGCTCCATGCCACTCCGCCGCCTTTGTCGTCCGGCTCGTTCACCACTGCAGCACCCGCTCCGCGTTGGCCGAACCAATCAGTTTCAACGTTTCGTCGTCACCGACAGCAGCCGCCACCTGACGCCAGGCCACCAGCGGGTGCATCAAAGGGGCACAAGAGCCGAACAGAACCTTCTCGGGTACTGAGCGAGCGGCCTCGGCGATGAACTCGGCCAGCCAGGTGCCGGAGGTGGAGAGGTAGACACGCTTGTGGCGCCGGGCCAGATCGAGAGCGTCGGCGAATTCGGGGGCGCTGGCGGGGTACGCACCCAGGTGCGCCAGGATCACCGGCCCGCTGACCTCACCAATGACGTGTCGCTCCAACACGCTGGGCGGCATGCGTTCGCCGCCGTGCACCACGATGGGCAGGCCGAGCTCGGAGATCGCGGCGAGGGCGTTCGCGGACGGGAAGCCGTCGACGTGGGGCAGCAGGTTGACCCCGTCGAAGCCGCGCAGCGCGGTGACGAAGTCCGGCGTCGAGGCGTCCGCGCCGAGCGGCACGCCGTCGAGGAGCAGATTTGGCGAGGGGGCGCTCCGACGCGACCGCGCCAGCGATCGCACCTGATGCAGCGATAGCGGCCACAGGGCGGCCCGGTTCACGGCCATCACGCCACCGAGCCGGGCAAAGCGACGCAGCCGTCTCGTGCCGGTCTCCACCGTCTTCAGTATGGCGTCGTTGGCGTGGGCGTAGCCCCCTTCGCGCCGGGGCGGGAACACTGCGGCACAGCGAATCCCTGCATCCTCCGCGAGCTTCGAGAACTCATCCGTTCGGAGCCCGGGACCGTCATCGGCCGCAAGATGGACGTGCACGTCCACGAGTCCTCCGGCGGGCGACGCGGCGACGTCGGTGCGCAGCAGATGGGTGGGCATAGTCATTTCGTCTCGTTCCGCGTTTGTTCGGCGGTGGTTTCTCGCTCGGGGAGCAGCCCCATCTGAGCGTAAGCCCGCCGGTGACCGTCAATTGCGGAGCGCCAGGTGCCTGCTTCGACGGCGTAGGTCCGGGCCCGTTCGCCCAGTTCCTCGCGTCGTTTCGGGTTCTCGACCAATTCGGTCAAGCCAGCCTGCAACGCGCCCCGGTCCTCGGCCGGCACCAGGAGCCCCCGCTCGTCGGAGAGCAGCTCGGTGATATCACCGACGGCACTCCCCAGACAGGCCCGGCCCGAAGCAAGCCCCTCCAGCAGCTTGAGCGGGCCGGCGTAGCGCGTCACCACGGCGTCACGACGCGGCAACACCATGACATCGAGGAGGCGGTAGTGCTCGTTCATGTCGGCCGCCGCGACCCGTCCGGTGAAGACGCACGGCACCCCAAGCCTCTCCGCCCGCCGTTCCAACCGGCCACGCTCCGGACCGTCACCCATCAACAGCACCTTCACTTCCGGATGGGTTATTGCGCACTCAGCAGCGGCGCGTAGGAGCAGATCCAAACCTTCGTAGCGCAGCATCGTCGAGGTGGTCCCCACCACCGTGGCGCCAGCGAGCCCGTAGCGCTGCACCAGGCCAGGATTGGCCGGACCGGGAGAAAAGCGCTCCGGATCACACCCGTTCGCTGCGACGATCACCCGGCCCCTGGCGCCCGGAACCTCTCGCTCCAGCAATTCGGCGAGCGACGGGCCGGCCGCCACGATGGCGTCAGCGCTGGCCAGATGGCCCTCGAAAATGGTCCGCAACCGTGTTTCCAGCAGACGCCGGGCGGATGACAGGGGAACGCGGGCGGTCTGGGCGGTGACGGCCCCAGCCAGGTCGAAACGCACTTCCGCCACCAGCGGCAGCCCCCGGTGGCGGGCGGCCTCGGCGGCCGCAGCCCCGATGCCCGAGGACCAGTGTGCGTGCACGACATCGGCGCCCAGCTCATCGATCGCCTGCTCGATGCTGTGTCGAAGACCGTCGCGATCGACGGCAAAACCGCGCACTTTGCGCATCAGGCGTTCACGGTCGGAGGGCACACACACCCGGACCCGACCCCCGAAGTCCGCCCCGGCGACCACCGGGTCCACCGAGCCGTCACCGTAGACGAATTGCCGCGAACTCACCAGAATCCGGGGATCAATGTCCGGGACGCTCTCCTGGGCGGCGATGAGCTCCCCGCTGCGCATCGTGTAGCCGGTGGTGACTGGTGCCCAGCTCTCCAGCACGTGCAGGACTCGAACGGGCCCGGTCACGCGGAAACGCCTGTCCGCCCCGGCGAGGTGGCCAGTCCCCGGTACACCTCGGCGATGTCGGCCATCGATTCGAGCTCCCAACCGCTGCGCATCGCATGTTGCACCATCCGCTCGAAGGCGGCCTCGGTATCGGCGTCACGCAGTAGATCGTGCGGGTCGAAATAGACCACCGCGAGCCCATCGGCGGCGCGTTGGGTCAGCATCCGTGTCCACAATGCCTCCCACTCGACGAGCGAGTGCATACCCGAGCCCTGCCCACCCCCCTCGCGGATGCCATGCCAGGAGCAGAATGGCGACCAGCGGTGGGAGGGACATGCAGTCAGGGGCAGCTGCAGCACCTCGACGCGATCATCGACCTCGGTGGCGGAGAGCTGCTGTCCCCACGTCTGGTCGGCAGCGCTCGGGAAGTACGGCTCAGCTCCCAACGGTGAGGTGTTGGCCAGCACAGAGGACAGGTAGCGGATCTCGTCGAACTCGCTCAGCACACTCAACATCTTGTGCGTGTCCTTGAAGTGCGGGGTGCGAAACCCGACGGGACGGATTCCAAGCCGCTCTTCGTACACCTGCTGGGCCTGGCCGATCTCCTCGCGGATGCGTGACGTTGTGAGGTTCCAGAACTCCTCGTCCGGGTTGAGGACCGGATTGTCCGGGTGCGTCATGGAATGGTTGACGATCTCGTGACCGGCGGCCAACGCGTACGCGTACGGTCCGGGATCAACTTCAACGAGCGCGCCCACCGCGGCCACGCTCAGCGGCGCCCCACAGCGACCCATGAGGTCAACGAGCCGGACCAGCACGTCGGTGTCCTTCTGGTAATCCAGATCGACCGTAATAGCGAGCCGGTTGACGGTGTCCGGTCGGGCCGCCGGCGCACTCGGCAACGCCCCCCACAGGGAGCGACGCACCAGTTCACCCGAGAGGCGCCGGTGGCCGGGCAACACCGCGTCGGCGGCGTTGATCAAGGTCTGGATCGGAGCGCGGACGGAGCTGCGGTAACTGTTCCTCACAAGCGCTCCACCCCGTCGGCATTGACGACGAGTGCCAGGCTCTGACGGACTTCGTACGGGGACGGGATTACCCGCAGGACGGTAAGCACGCAGCGACACTCGCAGACTGTGATTGGCAGACGATCGGTGAAAATCACGCTACACGATCAAGTAGATCCATCCGAGCAGGACGGGCCTGCGGGACCCGCCAAATATGGCTGCGCCACGCAACGGCGATATATTGCTACCGTCGTAGAACGAAACATCCCGAAGACCTCAAGCGGCCGATTTCAGGCCATGATTGGCCACCACATGTCCCCCACGCCCGCGTTGGCGATCATCGTTCCCGCCCATCGCGGAGGGTCGATCCTCCAAGCCTGCCTGACGGCGGTCGCCTCCCAGACGCAGGCGCCCGCGGAGTTCGTCGTGGTCGCTGATGGACCGAAGGCTGGGGCGGACCCGGAACTCTCGGAAGCAGTCCGCGCGGCCGGTGCACGCCTGGTGGTGCAACCGTTCCAGGGGGGACCCGCCGCCGCGCGCAACACCGGGGTGGCGTCCACCACGTCACCGGTGCTGTTCTTCGTCGATTCCGACGTGGTTCTCGCGTCCAACGCCTGCGAGCGGGCATGGGCCGGGGTGGGTGCACGGGAGGCCACGGCGGACGCAGTCTTCGGTTCATACGACGAATCCCCCGGCGATCCCGGTTTCATCAGTCAGTACAAGAACTTGGTCCACCACCTCGTGCATCAACGGGCAGCAACCCGGGCGCACAGTTTCTGGGGAGCGTGCGGTGTGGTGCGGCGCAGTGCCTTCGCCGCCGTCGGGGGTTTCGACGAGTCCTACGCCCGTCCCTGTATCGAGGACATCGAATTGGGCTACCGGCTCGGATCAGCCGGCTACCGCGTGCACATCGATCCCCTGCTGCAGGTCACCCATCTGAAGGAATGGACGGCGAAGGGGTTGCTGCACACCGATCTCCTTGACCGGGCGGTGCCCTGGACGAAGCTCATTCTGCGCTCCCGAACCCTGCTGGACGATCTGGGCACCGAACCCGTCGCGCGCGCCCAACTCGTCCTCACCGCTGCTGGCGCAGCAGCGCTGGCGAGCACACCTCGGTTCGGCCGGTGGGCCCTTCTCGGCGCGGTGGCCAGCCTCGCCTCGGCGGTGGCTCTCGACGCGCCACTCCTGCGGGGCCTGGCCAGGCTGCGGGGCGTGGGGTTCGCCGCACGATCCGTGCCGTGGCGGTTGGCCCACTACGGGGTTTCCATCGCTGGTCTGATCATGGGTACGACTTCGGTGGCCGCAGAGCGAGCGGGTCTGCGTCAACCTCCCCGGGCGCGGCTGCGTCCCACTGAGGATCTGGCCGCCAGCGCCCCAGCAAGCCAGGGGACGCGCGGATGAGCGCGCGCGGAATTGATCGCGACATACTGATCGCCGACAGCGCCCGGGCGAGCGACACCCTCGGCAGCGCGCGCCGACTGCTGGAGGAGCTGCCGGGCGGTCGGCGCTCGATCCTCCTTTTGATAACGCTGACCCTGGCCGAGGTGGCAGTCCAGGTCATCGTTGCTCTGGCAGCTCGCCAACTTCTCATCACCGTCAGCGAACCGGCCCGGGGGTTCCCGATCTGGACCACGGTGGCCGCTGTCCTGGCGACTGGGTTGACGTTCGTCGTCGTCCGGGCGCGGCACCGCAGGCAGGAAACCCTGGCGGTTGGGGCACGAGAGAGGGCTGTCAATCGGCTCTCCCACCACCTGCACGATGCCGACATCGAAGATCTCACCGCCACGCCCATGGCCGGGCTGCGGGAGGTCCTGATGACCGACATCGATTTCGCCTACCGCTTTCTGCTGGAATCGGTGAGCCAGCTGACCGTGCTGATCGCCTGGGTGGTGGCCGCCCTGGCCGTCACCGCCTGGCTGTCCCCGCCGTTGATGATCGTGCTGATCGTGCTCGGCCTGATCGTCGCGCTGGCCATCCTCACGTCGGTCCGCCGCCATCTGGCATTGACACTGCAGCGCTTCGCCCGGCTCTCAGCTGTTTCGCAGCGAGGCCGTGACGTCGTCGAGGTGGAACGCGTGATCGTCGCCCGCCAGTTCGGCCTCGGTGATCTGTTCGTCCGACGCTTCCTCGGAGCGCATCGCGAGTTCGCCGAGACCGCCCGCGCCCAAGGAGTCATCACAGCCTCCATGCGCGCCACCATCTCCAGCCTCGGTGCGCTGGTCCTCCTGGCGGTGGTCCTGACCGGCGGCCTCCTCGTGGTGCAGTCCGGGCTGCAGATCGGCTCCCTGGTGGCAATCCTGTTCGTCCTCGGCCAACTCCTGGCGGCCGTTGCCGCTCTCGGTGACTACGCCGCCGGACTGGCCGAGACCGCCACGGCGGGGCGCCGGCTCATGGCGTTCTGGGACAACCCCCACGCCAGCGCTCCACTGCCGCAACGCACACCCGAGGACATCATCACGACCGTGCAGGCCGTCGACCTGGGGTTCGCGTATTCCGGCGAGCCTCCGACGCTTGCGGAGGTGAGCCTGCGTCTCGAGCGCGGTCGCCCCGCCGCACTGACCGCCGCGACTGGAGCGGGTAAATCGACGCTGGCCATGCTGCTGGCCGGGGTCCTGACCCCGAGCAACGGCCGCGTGGACATCCTCGGGGGCGCCGACGGGGTCCGCTCCACGGCCGACATCCACCCCGGCCGGATTCTGTACGTGGGGAGCAAGCCAGTGCTGGTGGCCGGATCAGTGCTGGACAATTTGCTGCTCGACAGCGATCCGACGAGCGACTTCGACAGCACTGCCGAGCACAGCGAGGCCGAGCTGGCCGAGATATCCGACTTCGTCCTCCAGGTGACCGGTGGCATGCTGCCGTTCGCCGTCGACGAGGACGTCGTGGGCCCCAATGGGACGGGCCTGTCCAGCGGCCAGGCGCAACTCGTCCAGCTGGCAAGGGCAATCCATCGCAACCCGGATGTCATCATTCTGGATGAGGCCACCAGCTCACTGGACATTGCCACCGAACGAGTCGTCCAGGAACGATTGTTGGACTGGTGCCGGAAGCGCATCACGCTGGTCATCTCCCACCGTGGCTGCCCGTGGACCGAATTCGCCGAGGATCAGTGGGGCCTGGTCTCTGTGCCGGGCTCATCCGCCCTCACCATCGCCGATCGAGAGGCCGTTAAATGAAGGTCCTGCATGTCGTGAACTACGGCTGGCCGCATGTGGACGGCTACACCGCCCGCTCCCGCAACATCGTGCACGCTCAGCGTCGCGAGTTGGGCATCGAGACAGAGGTGGCGGTGTCGCCGTTCCCCGTTTTCGCCCGCGCACAGGACCCAACGCTACGGGCCGACGGGTGGGGGCCGGAACAGCATCAGGTCCAAGCCGTTCCAGCGGCTCGGGACAGCCGTCGGTCCCTTCGTCGGCGCCTTGAGCGCCCCACCCTGGGGTTGGCGCCCGGTATCGAGGGCGAGTTTCGCCGCGGGTTGTCTGAGCTGGTGGAAGAGGTTCGTCCCGACGTCATCCATGCCCACCACCCCGCATTCGTTGGGCGCTCGGCGGGGGCCGTGGCCCAGGCCTTCAAGGTGCCGTTCATCTACGAGGTGCGCTGCTTCAACGGTGACTACGATCTCGACGCCCGCAACCCCTACTTCCGTCTCCGCGGGCATCGTCAGAACAGCCTGGAGATGGCGCTGGCCCGCTCGGCCGATCAGGTGGTCACCATCAGCTCCGGACTGGCCGCCCGCCTACGCAAGGCAGGCGTTGCGCCGGCGAACGTGCACGTGATCCGCAATGCCGTGGACACCACGCTGTGGACGCCCGTACCGCACCACCCCGAACCCGGTGTGCTCCGCGTCGGCTACGCGACCACGTTTGAAGCGATTGAAGGCCTCGACGGGTTGCTGCACGCGGTCGCCGGGGCGGCGCCGAAGCTCGCAGCACAAGGACTCAGGCTCGAGGTGGTGCTGGCGGGGGCCGGCCGCGACTGGGAACGGATTGACGGCCTCGTCGACGAACTCAGCTTGCGCGACGTCGTCTCGCTGCCGGGTTTCCTGAGCCTGGCCGAACTCCGCGCCCTGTACTCCGAGCTGGACCTCTTCGTCATCTCCCGGGGCCCGGCGGCAGTGGCCAGCGATACCACCCCGCTGAAACCGCTGGAGGCACTCGCTGCCGGGTTGCCGCTGCTGGTCACGGACCTGCCCGCCACGCGCGAACTCCTCGACGGCCGCCTCGGCGTGCGGTTCGTCCCTGCCACCCCTGAAGGACTGGCCGACGGAATTCTTGCCTTCGCCGAAAAGAGCTGGCGATCGCCGGTTCCCGCTGACCTCGGTGACCGCTCCTGGGCCAACGAGGTGCGTCGCTACGCCGATGTCTACGCCGCAGTGGGTGCCCATGTCTAACCCATCGAGCAAGTCGAAGTTCTCCCTCAGCACTCCGCCCAGCGGGCCACCCGAATACGCGTTGACCGATGTGCACGTGCACATCGGCTCCAGCGATTCCGGAGAGATCTACTACCCCGACTTCGACGGCGCGGAGTACCAGCGCCACATGGCCGTCACCGGGGTCACCCGAGCGGCGGCATTCCCACCCTTCCGCACCGACGGCTACGCCGCCGCCAACGCCGCACTGCGCGACTGGGCGCCCAGTACGAACGGCCGTGTAACCGCCTTTGCACGGCTGGGGGGCGCCGCCGTGCCCTTGGCGCAGTGGCCACCATTGCCCTGGCAGGTTCGACGCTGGGCACGCCGTGCACCGCGGGCCAGCGATTTGCCCGACGAGTCACTGGACGGCTTCGGCGGGGTGAAGCTGCTCCCGCATCTGGACGGGCTGCCGCCGAAGAGCCAGCTTGAACAGATCGCCGATCGGCGGCTACCCATCGTGATCCACGGCGGCCGATTTGTCACCGCCGACTGGATTGCCCGTCGGCTCCTGCCCCGCACGACCGGCCCGGTGATCATCGCCCATCTGGGCGCTTTCCCCCACGAGGAGCGGCTGCTCACTCAGGCCATCGAGGTGGCCAAAGCGCACCCCCGGATCTACCTCGACACCTCAGGCATGTGGGACAGCGCCTTCTGCGCCCGTGCTGCCAACGCCGTGGGCGAGAAGCTGCTGTTCGGCTCCGACGCGCCCCTGACCACGCCGGCGATTGCGTGGCAGCATCTCGTCAGCTCCATCGGCGACGCCGGCGTTGTGCGCGCCATTGGCCACGACAACTTTGAGCGCGCCGGCATCCTGCGCTGAAAGTGACGTCAGGCGACATGTGAAGTCAGGCGACGCGTCGAGACTCGGCGTCGTCGTCGGGTGACCGGCGCGGCACAACGGGGGCATCGCGGCCGCTGCGCGGGGCGAGGAACTCCTTCGAGACAGAATCCTTCGGAGATGGGGAGTTGGTGACCCGGGTGTGCCCGCCAGTCTTTGTTGGCAGATGCGCTTCATCCGCATCCACGTCATCCGCTGGGGTGGCCGCTGTCGGATTGCCTTCGTTCGTCTCGTGGTAATCCGCCTCGACATTGACCGCCCAGATGTCGTGATCGGCGCCCAGGATGTTCTCCACCGTCAGCATCGCTGTCAGCATGGAATGGTCCTGATTGTTGTAGCGGTGCATGCCGTTGCGCCCAACAGGCCAGACGTTGTGCGCGGATCCGTCGAGATAGTGACGCAGAACCTCAACGTGCTCGCCATACCCCGTGTCGTAGACAGGGTAGGCCTTCGGCACCCGGACGGCGTAGCCGTGCAACACACTGTCGCGGGGAGCGAGACCTAGTTGAATGAGTTCATCGGTGGCCAGCGCCACCAACTCTTCATCACTGCGGCTCCACAGCCCGTCTCCCTCATGCACGAAGAACTCCAGTCCCAGGCAGGTCAACCCCTCCTTGACCAGTTCCGGGGACCAGTTTCCGAAGTTCTGGATCCTTCCGACGTGCACGCTGGGGTCGTGGATATAAATCCAGTTGTCGGGGAAGCTCTCGCGCTGATTCACCACGAGCGCCACGGTCAGGAAGTCACGAAAAGACAGCTGTTCGGAGGCTTCGAGTACAGACTCGGGAGCGGGTGGGTCGATGGCGCGCACGAGCTCGGTCATCGGCATCGAGGAGATCACCTCCGAGCATTCCAGCTTCTTCGACACTCCGTCGATGTCGGCATGGACGGCGACCGCGTGACCGTCCTGCAACTCAATCCGCGAGACGCGGGCTCCCATGATGACTTGGCCGCCAGCTTCTTCGACGAGGTCGCGGCATTTCTCCCACATCATGCCCGGGCCGAGGCGGGGGTACTGGAACTCCTCGATGAGGCTCGTGACCTGCCCGGCTTTCGAACTCGTCCGGCCTGTGCGTGCGAGCTTCGAGCGAATGCGACCCAAGATGGGACTGGTGACCGCGGTCCACAGCGACATGCCCTTGATTCTCTGCGCACCCCAGTCCGCCGAGAGCTGCGCGGGGGAAATGCCCCACACCTTCTCGTTGTAGGACTTGAAGAAGTGCTGATACAGCCGCACGCCGTAGTTGTTGACGATGTAATCCTCAAGCGACGACGGGTCGCGCCGGGGGTTGATCTTGATCCAGGCGTAGGAGGCCACGCATCGTACGGCCTCAATCACACCGAGGTTCCGCAGCGCATTCAGCGGCCGGATGGGGTAGTCGTAGAACTTGCCGCGGTAGAAGATGCGGCTCAGGCGGGGACGCGTGAGAAAGTCCTCGGACGGAAGAATCTCCCTCCATAATTTCTCGACCGCCGGCACCTTGGTGAAGAAGCGGTGACCGCCGATATCGAAGCGCCAGCCCTCGCGTTCCACCGTCTGACTGATGCCTCCAACGGCGTTGTCGGCTTCCAGCACGATCACTTCACGCCCAGCCTGAACGAGGCGGAGGGCGGCGGTCAGCCCTGCTGGACCGGCGCCAATCACTACGACCGGGTGGGGCATCGGCTCTCCGCAACTGTGTTTCGACTGCACTTCGACTAGGTCCAACGTATAGGAAGTGTCCACACTTCCTGCATTCAACACGCTTCGACCATGGAAATATCACACGAGATGGTCACAGCGGCTGTGACAACCGTGGTGGCTCGCTTCCCGTAGGCCATCGCGTGTCCAGGACGTGGCGGAAGTACTCGATCGTCTTCGGTAGACCGACGGCCAGCGACACACGCGGAGACCAGTCCAGCAAGTCTTGGGCCTTGGTGATGTCGGGACGTCGACACACCGGATCGTCCGAAGGCAACCGGCGGTAGTCGATGGGCACCTCACATCCAGTGGCTGCCATCACTTGCTCGGCCAGCTCAGCGATCGTGAACTCGTTCGGGTTGCCCAAGTTGATCGGGCCGGTCACTTGAGCGGGACTGTTCATCAACCTGATGAGGCCTTCGACGAGGTCGTCGACGTAGGCGAATGACCGGCTCTGTTGACCACTACCGAAGATGGTGATCGGCTGGCCGGTCAGCGCCTGCACGATGAAGCTGGACACGACGCGCCCGTCGAGGGGATGCATGTTGGGTCCGTAGGTGTTGAAGATCCGGGCAATCTTGATCGGGGTCCGGTGTTGACGCCAGTAGTCGAAGAACAGGGTCTCGGCACACCTCTTTCCCTCGTCGTAGCAGGATCGCACCCCTATGGGGTTGACGTTTCCCCAGTACTCCTCGGTTTGTGGATGCTGCTGGGGATCGCCATACACCTCACTGGTGCTGGCCAGCAGAATGCGCGCACCGGTCCGGCGGGCAAGTCCCAGCATGTTGATGGAACCGTGCACGGAGGTTTTCGTCGTCTGGACAGGATCTCGCTGGTAGTGGATTGGCGAAGCGGGGCAGGCCAGCGAGTAGATCTGGTCCACCTCGACGTACAACGGGAACGTCACGTCGTGACGCACCAGCTCGAAGCGCGGATTGTTCAACAGCGGCAACACGTTGTCGCGCGAACTCGAATAGAAGTTGTCCACACACATGACGTCGTAACCGTCGTCGAGCAACCGGCGGCACAGGTGGGATCCGATGAAGCCCGCCCCGCCGGTGACCAGAACCCGCGAACCAGCGTGCATGGGTGTTCCTCTCTGATGGATCGCACCGGCCGCACCGGGTGCATGTTTGACGACCGCCATGCTATCCACGCACCGGTAGATGGTCGGGACCTCCAGCGCGAGTCCGCCCAAACCCTGCGGCACCATTCTTGAGCGCAGACGCCCCGGTCGCCGCGGCAATTCCTATATCGACACCCCACCCTCGTTGTGTTCCTCGGGTGTGGCCTGCGCCTACGCGTGCGGCGCGGGAGGGGGCGTTTCGCCTCTTCAGTGAACGTCGCTAAGTTGGGCCACCTGATCATGAAAGACAGTCATCCGGAGAAATCCCAGCATGCCGGGCGGCGGGCGCGCCGGTACGGTGACGATGTTGTGCCCGAAGAGCCTTCACGAAGAGGTTCGGTGGGGGCGTCCAGTGTTCGCGGCGCGCTCGGCAATTCCAAACAAGACACCTCCGACGCTGACAACCGGTGGTGGCTCCAGCCCGGTTGGTGGGCGGTGGCAGCGGCGCTCGTCGTCCTGCTGACCCTGACGTTCTCGCTGGTGCTGAGCCCTTCGTCAGTCACGTCGACGCCACAGCAGGCGGTGCCCGTTTCCACTTCCGGGAACACGCCCACACAAGCAGATGTATCGACGGCTGCCACTCAGAGCGTGCGTCCGGACCTCGCAAGCTCCCCTGGCTCCTCCACATCCGTCAGCCCGCAGGATTCAGCCCCACCACTGCCGCAGGACACGCCATCGTCGCCGGACCTGCCCGCTCCATCGGATCCGATTCTTGACGGATCAGCTCTTGCGGAACCACCACCCACCACGACCCAGACGGCTGGCAACATCCAATTGGACGATGCTGCGTTTTTGGCTCCGGAGGGCTGGAGGCTCTACGGCGACGAACAGATCGAGAATTCCCGTCGTGTGGTCAGGCTCAGTCAGCCGGCGACGGACGTGCGGCTGCAGGCAGCCACTCTGGAGCCTTCCGGAGAACCACTTCAGTCCTCCTGCAGTGCACTGGTGGATTTCCAGCAGGCACAGTTCGCGGATGTGACACATCAACTGGTGAGCCCCATCAGTGTCGACCCCGGGCTGGGATCTGCTGTGCAGTGCGGATTCAACGGCGTCCGCGAAAGCGACGGGGTTCCCAACACCGTCTCCTTCACCCTGGTCACTCGCGCCAATGACTCGCATGTGCTGATGCTGCGCACCACCGTGCCGGAGCAATCAGTGGACTCCTCAACCGTCGTGGCTCAACTCAGCGCGATGACATGCGGTGCCAGCACCAGCTTCGGTGTGCCGCTTCCCCTGTGCTGAGGCGACAACACTTCGTCAACCATCTCGCAGTGGCCTGAGCACCCGTCATTGTGTATGTTCCTCACAGAGTGACTGCGTGGAGCACTCAGTCCATTCCGGAGGGCGGCAGCGGTGCAAAAGAGCATTCTTGTCAGGGTGGCCGCCGCGATTGCGCTGGCCCTGGTCGCGACGGGAGTCGTCGCCTCTCCACCGGCCGCTGCGCTGGATGTGTACACCACACCCGGAGTCCATGAGCTCAATGGACGTACGTGGCGCACGGAGTGCTCCCAGTACAGTTCCTCCGTGCGTCGATGCCGTACCGACATCATCGCCACCACCGTCACGGCCGTCAGCACCGGTTTTCGTTCCACCACCGGGTGGACATTCAACAACCTGACGTATCTTCCAAGCCCTCGCGCCCAATGGACGGGCAACCCTTTGGCGACGCCCGGCACACACATGATCGACGGTCGTCGCTGGAGGACAGAGTGCGATACACCTACGACCGGCCGCAACGGGTGCCGCAGCTACATTGAGGCGTCGGTGGTGGACGTCATCTCCCGCAACCCCGTGCGTCACGGTTGGCGGACCAAGTGGATCTTCAACAACATGGTGCGCTTCTCCACGAGCTCCAACCCATCGCAGCCCACCAACCCGCCGGCTCCCATCAATCCGCCAGCTCCCACCACGGCGTGCACAGGGGTTCCTCTGCCCGCTGGTTTCAGGGTTGGAAAAGATGGCATGCCATCCCCGCCCGCATCCAGCCAGTTCCCCGCAAATTCCTACAACCCCCAATACATCAGCAATTTCATCCGCAAAGCGTTGGCGGACAGCCGCACGAGCACATCGCAGAAGAAATGTCTCGCCACCACCGCGGCGCAACACCTGGTTGCCCGATCCACCACCCGGATTGTCGACGGTGCAACATCGCGGTGGTTCCCCTTCAACTACACCTACAGCGCCAACCCTGCTGTCCCCTCCCTCCAGGCGCCGTGGTACTCGGGACTCGCGCAGGCCAATGTCCTCACGACCACGGCACTCATGGAGGACCTCACCGGTGATGCTATGTGGCGTCGCTACGGCAGGGAAACGTTCGAGAGCTTCCTTGTGCCCGACGGTTTCACGTCTCGGGAGAAGGGTTCGCTGTGGTTCGAGGAGTACCCAACAAAGCCAGGAACCAGCGTGCTCAACGGCCACCTCGAAGCCCTGATCGGGCTCGCCTGGTGGGGCCAGAACAGGAATGAACCACGAGCAACTGCACTGCTGGATGAAGCCATCGACGGTCTGCGACCCTTGCTGGAAGCCAGCGAGGTGGACGTGGAGGCCGGTCTGTTGACCAGTTACGATCTGGTCCGGGGATACCCTGCCGCACCGCTGCGACTGCTCGGTTCCCCCGGCTTCCGCTGGGACCAGGCCAAACTGAACGGGAATCCACACGCCATTCCCACCGTCGCTTCCGTTGCTCCGGCGTCACGCAATGTGCTTCGCAACTCCGACATGTCAGCGGTCAGCAACTCTCTGCCCTCGTACTGGAAGTCTCTCGATTCACGCTCGCAGGTGAGTGCCGTCAACGGTGTTGCGAAGGTGGTCACGAATTCACAGGACTGGCAGGGACTGGTTCAGACCGTCGCGCAGGGAACCTTCGCTGCCGGCGAACCCCTCCACCTGAGCGCGCGCAGCAGGCTCACCCTCCCCACGGGCGGGGCAGGTACCTCCGGGAAGATCATGGCCTACGAGCAGTGTTCGGGTCGCTACAAGGTTCTGCACACCACCACCAAGCTGCGCAGCCAGACGTGGGCTCACTATGACCTCACCTTCCCCGCACCGCGGGCAGGTTGCGCGTTGGAGATACGCCTCACCTCAGGGCTGAAGACGCCGTCCAACACCATCATCGAATTTGACGACGTCACGCTTTCCCGGGCTGACGAGGTCGGCAAGGCGGCTAAGCCCGCCTACGATCTGCGCGTGGACCGCACTCCCGCCAATACGCTCACCTTCACCGGAGTGGGGCAGGCGACGTTGCAGGCACATCGCGACGGCGGGTGGCAGGACGTCGCGGATGTTGTTCTCTCCCCCGGTGCACCGACGACGGTGACCATTCCTGAGCGATTCACGGGGCGCAACCTGCACTACGGCTACCACGAGAGTCACGTGTCCGAGTTGATGCAATTGCACAAGATGACCGGAAACCCATTGTTCCTGGAATTCGCACGTCGCTGGGCCCCCCTGGCTCCAGCACACAACGGACTTGTTCCGCCACGATGACAGCTGCTCAGCTGTCCCTCGTCACTCCTGACCGGGGCGTCTGCTCAGCTGCAGGAATACATCCCTGAGATCCATCCACCACTGATCCCGTGGGCGCTGGTTGTCCCAGTCCATCTGGTCCGTGACATCACGGAAGCGCGCAAACAGACCCTCGGCGCTGCGGGAAGCCGCCGAGTAGTGGGTGGTGCCAGCCGAGAGCTGTCCATCAAGGTGGACCAGCGCATTGTGGGCGAGCCGGGTGGCGTTGATCCGGTCGAAAGGAGAAGGGGTGCCACCCTGCTGGATATGCCCGATCACCGCCTGCCGCACAGTGAACATCCCGCCTCCTTCCGCTTCGAAAAGCCTGCGGAGGACGTCAGTGGTGTAGTGCTCGCTGGCCTCCTCGCCGATCACCGCGAGATAGAAGTTGCGCCCCATCTCGAAGGCATCCACCAATGCAGCAATGTCCTCCTCAAGGTCTGAGAGGTTGAGTCCCAGTTCCGGCAGATAGGACTTCTCGGCCCCGCCAGCAATGCCCCCCATCAACGGGAGGAATCCGCAGCCCCGGCCCATCGTCTCCACGATGAAGGCACGCTTACTGGCCGAGGCCGACATTCGAACCATGTCAATGGAATCCACAACGGTGTTCAGGGCAGTGTCCGCGCCCACCGCCATCGGCCAACCGGGGAGGTTGTTGTCTATGCTCGCCGGGATCACAGCGATGGGGATGTCAAAGGCAGGGTAGCGATGTCTTTCTCGCTCCAGCAGCGCGACGGTGGCGTAGGCATGGAAGCCGCCCATCACCACCAGGGCCTCAATCCGGTTCTCCTCCAACTGCCGAGCCATTGCGTAGAGGTCCGATTCCTTCGGCACATAGCGACGCGTGCCCAGATCGGCACCTCCCGTCTGCGCCATACCCTCCACATCAGACCAGCTCCACTGTGAGAAGTGGCCCGCCACGAGCCCGGGGACGCCTCCTTCGATGGCGAACATCTCGTAGCCGAGATCGATACCCGATCTGACAGCAACCCGGGCCAGCTGGTTCATTCCCGGCGCCAGCGCACCGGCATTCATGATCGCCATGCGTCTACCGTCGACACCTTCGGCGACGGTGGGTTGTGCCTCGGTGATGCTGCGATAGATGTCAATCATCGTCCGGAAGCCCGGACCGCGCGTCTGGATGGCGGCCGCATAGTCGCCCGATGCAATGAGCTCACCCACCTGCTGGGTGTTCGCGACGGCCTCCAGCAACGGCAGGGCGACCACGGCATCCCTCCGCACACCGACGAGTACCGGCTCCGCCCCGTCTGAGGCCATCAGCACCTGCCTGACCGCCTCCACACCGCAGACGGTGGCCATCCAGCGGTCATAGGCGCTGGGCCGGCCTCCCCGCTGCACGTGCCCCAGGATCGTGATCCTCGCGTCGTCGCCGGTGCGTTCGGCGAGCGCCCCACGGATCCGCTGCGCAGTGATAGATTCGCCGTCACGATCAGCGGCGCCCTCCGCCACGACGACGATGGAATCCCGTCGGCCAGCGGCCCGACCCCGGCCCAGAAGCTCAACCAGCTTGTCCTCCCAGCCGTTGCGAGGCGGAACCTCGGGCAGAAAAGCGTAGTCCGCTCCGCCGGCCACAGCACTCATGAGGGCGAGATACCCGCAACGCCGACCCATGACCTCCACGATGAAGGTGCGCTGGTGCGACTCCGCGGTGGAGCTGATGGCATCGATGGCCTCGGTGATCCGATGCATCGCCGAATCAGTGCCAATCGTCATGTCCGTCCCGACCATGTCGTTGTCGATGGAGCCCACGAGCCCCGCCACGTACAAACAGGGGTGCGTCTCTGCTTGTACCTCAGAAATTGCGCCGTCCGACAGGAGTTCCGCCACGTGCTGGTGCCATTCCGTCTGCAGCAGTGCCGTGCCCGTCAACGACCCGTCGCCGCCAATGACGATGACACGGTCAATTCCTCGATCGATGAGGTTCCGAACGGCTTGCTTCCGTCCCGCTGTCTCGCGGAAAGCAGCAGATCGCGCGGTGCCAATGACCGTTCCGCCCTTGTTCAGGATGCCCGAGACATCATCCCAGTACATGCGGATGATGTGCTCGCCCCCCTCAACCGCACCGAGCCATCCCTCACGAATGGCGTAGACCTCTGCATCTTGGTGAATGGCAGCGCGCACGATGGAACGCACAGCAGCGTTCATGCCCTGTGCATCACCGCCCGATGTCAGGACGCCGATGCGAAGGGGCATGAAAATGGGTCTCCTGTGTCGATGGAACAGCCGGGCTAGCGGCGAGAGTTCTTGGGCCGGACCACTTTGGTGGCCTGCCAGTCAGCACTCACATTCATGCTTCCCGTGAGTGACAATCCCGCCGTCAGGGCGCCTTCGGCGAGATCGCTGGCTTCAATGAATCCCGTTCGCCCCACCTTGGGTGTCATCAACCAGATGTATCCGGTGGGGGCCAGATCTGTCATGGCCTCAACGAGACCATCGGCGACATCACCGTCGTCATCGCGCCACCACAGCACTACGACATCTACGCCTTCAAGGGCTTCTTCCACCATGTCCGCGTCAATGATGTCCATGATGTCGTCCCGAAGCGCTGCGTCGACGTCCTCGTCCCAGCCCACTTCCTCGACCACCATGCCCGGCGCCAGACCCAGCAGGTCTGCACCTTGAGCCGCACTCACAGTTCGTTCCTTTCAACAATGATGTACACGAACACAAGAGTGCCAGACGACCGCCGCCAGTGCACACTGCCCTCCACTCCTGTGAGCGAAGGGCAGTGTGCTGCGTAATGGCGGAGAGCTCAGGCGTCGCCACCCGCATTGCCGGATGTACCAGCTGTGACATCGTCGATCCGGTATTTCTTCGCCGCATCAAGTGCCCAGCTCTCGGGCACTTCCCCGCTGCGGCCAAGGCCCTGTAGCACGGCAACAGCGATGGAGGGGCCATCGATGTTGAAGTAGCGGCGAGCTGCAGCCCTGGTGTCGGAGAATCCGAAGCCGTCAGCGCCAAGTGTCGTGTAGTCACCGGGCACCCACTGACGAATCTGGTCCGGTACGGCGCGCATGTAGTCAGAGACTGCCACGACGGGGCCCTGTGAGCCCTCCAGCTTTTTCTGGACCCAGATCTTCTCGTGCTCGCCCCAGGGATCGCTGTACTTGGCCTCATCCAACGCCATGCCCTCGCGGCGTAGCTCCCCCCAGGACGTGACGCTCCAGACATCCGCCACAACGCCGAAGTCCTCCTTCAACAGATGCTGCGCCTCCAGTGCCCAGGGAACGCTCACACCCGAGGCGAGGATCTGCGCACGTCGTGCATCCTCCCCGACGCCGTCCAGGGAGCCCTCCTTGAGCAGGTACATACCCTTGAGGATGCCTTCGACGTCAACGCCTTCGGGCTCGGAGGGCTGGACGATGGGCTCGTTGTAGACCGTGAGGTAGTACATGACGTCCTCGGGCTGCTCGCCATACATGCGACGCAGTCCGTCCTGGACGATATGGGCGATCTCATAGGAGAAGGCCGGGTCATAGGACACCACTGCAGGGTTCGTGGACGCCAACAGCGGTGAGTGACCGTCCATGTGCTGTGTGCCCTCACCGGTGAGTGTGGTGCGTCCTGCGGTGGCACCGATGAGGAAACCCCGGGCAAGGGCATCGGCTGCCGCGTACAGGAAATCCCCGGTGCGTTGGAACCCGAACATCGAATAGAACACATACACGGGCACCATCGGCAGGCCATGCGTTGCATAGGACGTGCCGGCCGCGGTGAAGGCGGCGACGGAACCGGCCTCGTTGATGCCGGTGTGCTGGATCTGCCCGTTCTTCGCCTCGCGGTAGGACAGGAACAGCTCGTTGTCCACGGGCGTGTAGTTCTGGCCGTGCGGATTGTAGATCTTGATCGTGGGGAAGAACGCATCCATGCCAAACGTTCTCGCCTCGTCGGGGATGATCGGCACCACGTGTGGCGCAAATTCTTTGTCCCGCATCAGATCCTTCAAAAGCCGGACGAACGCCATGGTGGTGGCGATCTCCTGCTTGCCCGAGCCCTTGCGGACGCTGGCGTAGGCCTTCTCTCCGGGAAGAGAGATGAACTTGCGGTCCCCCCGGCGTTCCGGAATGTAGCCGCCCAGTTGACGCCGACGCTCCAGCAGGTACTGCATGCGCGGATCGTCATCGTCGGGACGCACGTAGGGCGGCTGGTAGGGATCGTCCTCAAGGACCTTGTCCGTGATGGGCAGGTTCACCCGGTCGCGGAATGTCTTCAGATCCTCCAGGGCCAGTTTCTTCATCTGGTGCGTTGC
This sequence comes from uncultured Arachnia sp., assembly GCA_947493705.1. GTDB lineage: Bacteria > Actinomycetota > Actinomycetes > Propionibacteriales > Propionibacteriaceae > Arachnia. The sequence continues at coordinate 49,142 of CANLSH010000007.1, forward strand.
GTTGCGGCCCGCGAAGTGCTTGCCGAGGAAGTAGCCCTTGATGGTGTGCGCCAGGATGACCGTGGGCCCACCGGTGTACTCGGTGGCAGCCTTGTACGCCGAATAGACCTTCTGGTAGTCGTGGCCGCCGCGGGTCAGGCGCCAGATGTCGTCGTCGGACCAGTCCTTGACCATGGCGGCGGTGCGAGGGTCACGCTCAAAGAAGTGCTTGCGCACGTAGGCGCCATCGTTGGCCTTGAACGTCTGATAATCGCCATCCGAGGTGGCATTCATCAGATTGACGAGCGCCCCTTCGCTGTCAGCTGCCAGCAGCGGATCCCAGCCCCGGCCCCAGACAGCCTTGATGACATTCCAACCGGCCCCCCGGAAGAAGGCTTCAAGCTCCTGCATGATCTTTCCGTTGCCACGCACAGGGCCGTCGAGCCGCTGCAGGTTGCAGTTGACCACAAAGGTGAGGTTGTCGAGGTCCTCGTTCGCAGCGGTCTGCAGCAGTCCGCGGGATTCAGGCTCGTCCATCTCACCGTCACCCAGGAAGGCCCACACGTGCTGCTGGGACGTGTCCTTCAGCCCCCGGTTGTGGAGATAGCGATTGAACTGCGCCTGATAGATGGCGTTCATGGGACCAATGCCCATGGACACGGTCGGGAACTCCCAGAACTTGGGCATCTGGTGAGGATGTGGATACGACGGCAGGGCGCGGAGTTCCCCGTCCACGTAATGACTGTGTTCCTGACGGAAGCCATCGAGGTCAGCCTCTTCGAGCCTTCCCTCAAGGAAGGCACGGGCGTACATGCCGGGCGATGCGTGGCCCTGGAAGAAGATCTGGTCACCGCCACCCTCGTGGTCCTTGCCACGGAAGAAGTGGTTCATTCCCACTTCGTACAGCGTCGCCGACGACGCATAGGAGGCGATGTGTCCCCCGACGCCGATGCCCGGTCGTTGTGCGCGGTGCACCATGATGGCTGCGTTCCACCGCAGGAGGCGTCGGATCTCGCGTTCCAGGGTCTCGTCGCCAGGGTAGAACGACTCCTGAGACTCTGGAATGGTGTTGATGTAGTCGGTGCCGGTCAGCGATGGAACACCAATCTGGCGTTCGCGTGCCCTTTCCAGCAGCTTGAGCATCACATACCGGGCCCTGTGTCGGCCCCCCTCCTCGATGACGCCGTCGAGCGATTCAAGCCATTCGGCCGTCTCGTCCAAATCCGCGTCGGGCAACGTGGTGGGAAGTCCGTTGAGAATGGGGCCGGCCTCGTCCATCTGGGTCACGTGAGTCCTCTCAGTGGTGTGTGGGGCACCCTCATTGTCGTAGAGGTCGCCCGCATGCACAGCCCAAGATACCCCTCAGCCGATGAACTTTCATGTATCGGTGTCAGTAGCACCCCTATGGGCACCAGCTTGCCCTTTCACGTGCTCCTGAGATCCTCACGCGTCTGTGGCGAGGATGTGGAAGTTCCACAATCGTTACTTCTTCGTGACCGTGTCCCCATATCAAAAATCGACGATATCCGCTTGACTGAGGCTGCAATGAAAACTGGCCGACGACGGCTGGTTCCTGAGGAAAGGACAGAGATGTTCCGGAAGAAGAATCGTTTGGCAGTGGCTGCCGTGGGTGTGGCCTCGCTGGTGGCCCTGGCTGCATGCGGCGGAGACGCTGACCCAGCAGCACCGGGTGATGATGCGGGTAGTGAACGAGATTGCAGCGCGTACGAGTCCTACGGGGACCTCTCGGGCACATCAGTCAATCTGTACACTTCGATCGTCGATCCAGAGGACAAACCCCACATTGACTCCTTCATTCCCTTCGAGGAGTGCACGGGCGCCGAGATTGAGTACGAGGGTTCTCGCGAGTTCGAGGCACAGCTCCCCGTCAAGATTGAGGCTGGCTCTCCCCCGGACATCGCTTACATTCCGCAGCCAGGTCTGATCAAGACCATCGCGGATCGCTTCCCCGACGCCATGGTGCCGGTTGCCGAAGCTGCCGAAGCCAACGTGGATGAGTTCTACAACGAAGCCTGGAAGGGCTACGGCACCGTCGATGACACGTACTACGCCGTCCCGGTGGGCGCCAATGCGAAGTCCTTCGTGTGGTACTCCCCCAGCCTCATGGAAGAGGGTGGCTACGAGATTCCCACCACGCTGGACGAGCTCATGACCCTCACCGAGACGATTGCCACCGACAATCCTGATGCCAAGCCATGGTGTGCGGGCATCGAGTCAGGTGAGGCCACTGGGTGGCCTGCCACCGACTGGCTCGAGGACATGATGCTGCGCACCGTGACCCCTGAGGAATACGACATGTGGGTCAACCACGAGATGCCATTCAACGACCCCAAGGTCGTCGAAGCGCTCGACATGGCTGGCGCCATCCTCAAGGATGATCGATATGTCAACGGCGGCCTCGGGAACGTCAAGACCATTGCCACCACCGCCTTCGGCGAAGCTGGCCTGCCCATCCTCGATGGATCCTGCTACTTGCACCGCCAGGCGTCCTTCTACCAGGCCAACTGGCCCGAGGGCACCGACATCTCCGAGAACGGTGACATGTTCGCGTTCTACCTGCCCGGCAAGGATGCCGAGACAAAGCCCCTGCTCGGTGGTGGCGAATTCGCCGCTGCCTTCTCCGATCGTGAAGAAGTCAAGGCCTTCCAGGCGTACCTGACCTCTCCCGAGTGGAGCAACGAGAAGGCCAAGGCCTCCGCTGCAGGCTGGATCTCCGCCAACAAGGAACTCGACCCGGAGAACTTGAAGTCTCCCATCGACCAGTTGGCCTTCGAGCTTCTGAGCGACGAGAACACCGTGTTCCGCTTCGATGGTTCCGACCTCATGCCGGGCGCCGTCGGCGCCGGATCCTTCTGGAACGGCATGACTGACTGGATCGCACTCGACGAGAGCAGCCAGGACGTCCTCGATTCCATCGAGAGTTCCTGGCCCAGCTGATCAGCCCCCGCTGAACCGCAGGCTCCGGGCGTGGGCCACACCCCTCACGGGATGTGGCCCACGCTCGGGCTTGAACGAAAATTCGAAGGCTGTATCCCAAGACATCTCAGAGAGGAGATCCCTCATATGGACTGGTTACTCCAAGCAGAGACACCCGTCGAAAAGATTTTGGTGATGTTCATTGCGATCGCACTGTTTGCGGCAGTGATGTCCCTCATCCTCTTCGCGTCAGAAAAATTACCCCGATGGGTTCCCGCCGTCGGCTTCCTCCTTCCCGCCGTGATCATGCTGACGTTCGGCCTTCTGTGGCCCGGAATTCGCACGATCATGGACTCATTCCGCGACGCCGCAGGCAGGGAGGGAGTCGGGGTACAGAACTATGTCACTGTCCTCACCAATCCCGATTTTCAGGTGATCCTTCTCAACACGCTGGCATGGGTGATTGCCGTACCGCTGTTCTCCACCATTTTCGGGTTGCTGTACGCCGTCCTGGTGGACCGGACGAGATTCGAGAAGGTCGCCAAAACACTCATTTTTCTCCCGATGGCCATCTCCTTCGTCGGAGCGTCGATCATCTGGAATTTTGTCTACCAGTACAAGCCTCCCGGCACCAACCAGATCGGCTTCGCCAACCAACTGCTGGTCTGGTTGGGACTGGAGCCGACCCAGTTCCTGCTGACCCCGCCGTGGAACACCGCCTTCCTGATCGTCATCATGGTGTGGATCCAAACCGGTTTCGCCATGACCATCCTTTCGGCCTCCATCAAGGCGATTCCTGATGAAATCGTGGAGGCGTCACAGATCGACGGCGCCACAGGCGTGCGCACTTTCTTCCACGTGACCGTGCCTTCCATCCGCCCGGCCCTCATCGTCGTCGTCACCACCATTGCCATGGCCACCCTGAAGGTGTTCGACATTGTGCGCACCGTCACGGGTGGCCAGTTCAACACATCGGTGATTGCCAACGAGTTCTACAGCCAGAAATTCAGCCAGGGCAACAACGGGATTGCAGCAACTCTGGCCGTGATCCTCTTCATTTTGGTGATCCCGATCATCATCTACAACGTGCGTCAGATGAGGATCTCGGAGGGTGAACGATGAGCGAAGAAATCAAGTACAAATTGACCGATGAACCAGACGCCGAGGATCCGACGCTTCCCGCCGATCCAAAGCTCAAGAAGGAACGGAAGCTGACTCGGGCCGAGAAGCGCGCCATCGATGCCAAGGGACGGCTGTCGTCCCCGTGGGCCTCGGGCATCGCCATCATCCTTGCCCTGCTCTGGACCATTCCCACGTTCGGGCTGTTCCTGACGTCGTTTCGTCCTGCCAACGACATCCGGCAATCGGGGTGGTGGACCTGGTTCATCAGTCCGTCTGTCACGTTGGACAACTACGAAGAAACGATGTTTGGCTCCAGCACGGACCTGAGCACCTTCTTCCTGAACTCCTTTGTGGTGACCATCCCAGCGGTGATCATTCCGATCACCCTCGCTCTGCTTGCCGCTTACGCATTCGCATGGATCGAGTTCCCGGGACGCAACATCCTTTTCGTTGCGGTGTTCGCCCTCCAGGTGGTACCCATTCAGGTGACGCTGGTGCCCCTGCTGACGCAGTACGTCAACTGGGGCCTCGCCGGAACGTTCTGGACGGTGTGGCTGTCGCACTCGATCTTCGCGCTGCCGCTGGCTATCTTCCTCCTGCACAACTTCATGAAGGAGATCCCGGCATCGTTGATCGAGGCGGCCCGGGTGGACGGAGCCGGACACGTGAAGATCTTCTTCCGCGTCCTGCTCCCCCTGCTGGTGCCAGCCATCGCATCATTCGGCATCTTCCAGTTCCTGTGGGTGTGGAATGACCTGTTGGTCTCCCTCACATTCGCGGGCGGCAACAAGGACGTGGCGCCTCTGACGGTGCGCGTTGCGGAACTGTCCGGCACCCTGGGCGCCCGCTGGCACCTGCTCAGCGCAGGCGCCTTCGTATCCATGATCGTCCCGATGGTGGTCTTCCTGGCACTGCAGCGCTTCTTCGTCCGCGGCCTGCTCGCCGGGTCCGTCAAGGGCTGACAACCTTGGCGGCCGGGCAGTCGCATTTCCATGCGGTTGCCCGGCCCCTGAGTTTCTTCAGGGCCGGATCTGCACTGGAACATTGGCATCAGACCCGAGCGCTGCATGGACGTCGAGCAGGTTCCTGACAAAGCTCACGTGCCTTCGATGAACCGGTGTTGGTTCCTCACGGCGGCACTCAGGCAGCGGCCATGTGGCATGGCCCGCGGCGAAGTCACGGAGCGTATCGTATCCAGGACGCCATCCTGAGTAGCCCCACGCCGAAGTCACAGGGCGTATCGAAGGATGTACCCACACATCATTGTTCAGGACGGTGGCGGCGCGAACGGCTCAGTACGGCATCGAGTGACCACGTGTTGAGGATCTAGGTCGCCCCGCAGACGATCACCCAATTCTGCGCCGTCGGGATCGAGTGGCTGGGCGCCACTGCGTCGCGCTTCTGCCATCTGGGTGGAACGGTTCCGGCCACCACCATCGCCGCGAAGCTCGCCGGTGCTGGACCCGAACGTCGGCAGCACCTTCCAGTCTGCGACGGATCGGGTCCGGGCGGCCACCACCTCGTCGAGACCCGCGGCCACTTCGGCTGCTCGCCGGTAAGCCGTGATGCGATGCGTGTCCGCCATGTCGCGTTCAAGCCAGAACGCGTACTCGCGCAGTGAAGCCGCCACCTCCGACGCTCTGCCCCGCATGCACAGGGAGTCTACCGATCACCGAGGCAAGCCTCCCGTTCATCGCCCCGACACAATGGCGCGGATGACACATTATGACCTCAACCAAAGCCGTCCCAGAAGGGGGACTTCGCTGACAAGTGCATCGCCGATCGCCGAACCCGGAGAGGCTTCCCGGCTTCGGTGTGGTCTGGCCGCTGGTACACCGGCCCCCAGGCCACACCTGGTGCTGGGCTTGGGAAGCGCGACATCCCGGCGCTGATTCCACATAGGCTAAGGCCCATGAACCCACCAGAGCCGCGCAACGGGACGCTGCCCGCTCAGGTCAGCTCACAGCGCACCCGCATGGCCATCCTGAAGCGCCTGCGCGGCGTCACTGGCGCCATGAACAGCGCAACGCTCGCGGCCATGGAGAGCCGTCACGAGTGGTTCGGCCAACTCGATGCAGAATCCCGGTCATGGATCAATGTTCTTGCCCGCAGTGGTATCGACGGCTTCGTCAGCTGGCTCGGCGGTGAGGACTTCTCGCCTGAATCCGTGTTCGACGCAGCGCCCCGCGCCATGGCCGGACGGATCACGCTCCAGCAGACCGTGGATCTGGTCCGCACCACCACTGAGGTCCTGGAGGAGCAGATCCACCTACTTCTTCCACGTGGTGACCGGCAGGCCCTGCAGCTGGGAATCGTTCACTACTCCCGTGAGATCGCCTTCGCGGCAGCTGAGATCTACGCCCATGCAGCCGAGGCCAGGGGGGCTTGGGACTCGCGCATTGAAGCCACCGTCGTGGACGCCGTCGTGCGCGCCGAAACCGACGAATCCGTCCTGTCCAGGGCTTCGACTCTCGGATGGAACACAGAGGCGAAGGTGGTGGTGGCGATTGCCAGCACGTCGCGTGAGGGCAGCGTCAATGGCCTTCGACGGGCAGCAGGCAAACTGGGGCTCGAGCTGCTTGCGTCCCCCCACGGCGACCGCCTCGTCTGCATCTTCAGCGGCGAGGCCATCACGGACTCCCATAAGGCGTCCCAGCTCGTGTCGCAGTTGGAATCGCACTTCTCAGACGGTCCCATCGTGGTGGGACCGGTTGTCGATGGACTTGCTGGGGCGCCCCGTTCAGCCCGCGCCGCGTCGTCAGGATATCGAGCGGCCATCGCTTGGCCGGAGGGTCCACGCACCATGCTCTCGGACGATCTTCTTCCGGAGCGGGCGCTTGCAGGTGACGGTCATGCTCGTCGCATCCTGGGCGGGGACATCTACCGCTCGCTCGCCGCATCAAAAGAACTGCTGGAAACCTGCGTGGGATTCCTCGGCAGTGGGTCATCCATGGAGGCCACATCACGCGCCCTGTTCATCCATCCCAACACGGTGCGTTACCGCATCAAACGGATTCAGGAGACCACTGGCTACAACCCCACCGATGCTCGTGAGGCCTACGTCCTGAGGATGGCGATCACCTTGGGGAGATTGCAGTCCGCCTGAAAGAGCGCGCGCACCCAGGCGAATCTCGACTCCGTGAATCACAACCGTGTTGTTCACGATCCCCGACAACGTGGCGGACACGTTGTGGGTGCCGCCCTGGACGGCTGTTGTGGGAACCCCACAAGAGGGTCTGTGACTATTTCGTGATATTCGATCCCCCGGCCGCCACCAATGGGGTGCATTGTGGACTCATGCTTGCAATCGTTGCGCCGGGACAGGGGGCACAGGCTCCCGGATTCCTCACCCCCTGGATCGCTGAACCCACCACTGCCGACCAGCTCCACTGGTTGGGAGCGGTGGCCGATCTGGATCTCGTGCACTACGGCACCGTCGCCGATGCCGAGGCGATTCGGGACACGGCGGTTGCCCAACCGCTTCTGGTGGCCGCAGGACTGATTTCGGCTGCAGCTCTCTCCTCCTCCGGAGCTGATGTCTTCGACATGGCCGATGTGCTCGCGGGACACTCCGTCGGGGAGCTGACCGCGGCCGCTGGATCGGGCGTCGTTTCAGCAGAGACGGCCATGGTTCTGGTGCGCGAGCGAGGCAAAGCGATGGCGGCGGCATCAGCCACCACGCCCACATCGATGACCGCGGTGGTGGGCGGGGACCGCGAAGAGGTGCTCGCAGCTCTGGAACTGCATGGCCTCACCGCCGCCAACAACAATGGCTCGGGACAGATCGCTGCGGCCGGCACCGTCGAGCAGTTGGCAGCGTTCGCCGCGGACCCCCCTCGCCGAACCAGACTCTTCCCTCTCAGCGTCGCTGGCGCCTTCCATACGCATCACATGCAGCCGGCCGTGGCGCACCTGGAGACGCTCACGCGCGGCATCACCACGCGTAGCCCTCACACAGCACTGATCAGCAATGGCGACGGCACAGTGGTGGAGGATGGACGTGACGTCCTGAACAGGATCGTGCGACAGGTGGCCAACCCTGTGCGCTGGGATCTCTGCATGGAGACCATGACCGCCAAGGGTGTCACGGGGCTCCTCGAACTGCCACCATCGGGCACCCTGACAGGGATCGCCAAGCGCAACCTCAGAGGCGTCGAGCTCTTCAGCCTCAACACACCCGACCAACTCGACGACGCCCGCACGTTCTGCCGCAACCACGCAGACATCAGCGAAGTTCATCCCGCGCAAGACAACGTCTGAGGAGATAAGTACTTTGAGCATCCAGACTTCACAAGGCGCGCAGTTCGCCCGCATCATGTCGGTGGGAGGTTCACGTGGCAGCCGCGTCGTCGACAACGCCGAGATGTGCACCATGATCGATTCCTCCGACGAGTGGATCCAGCAGCGCACAGGTATCAAAGAGCGCCGCTGGGCCGCCGATGGGGAGGATGCCATCACCCTGGGCACCGCCGCCGCGCGGACTGCCATCGAGCGGGCCGGGCTTCAACCCGCTGATATTGACGCCGTTCTGGTCTCCACCGTCTCGCACTTCATGCAGACCCCATCCATGGCCGCGATCATTGCCGACAAGCTCGGCATGCCCGAGCCCGCTGCCATCGACCTCTCGGCCGCCTGCGCCGGCTTCTGCTACGGCGTTGGTATGGCCGACAGCATGGTGCGTGCCGGCTCCGCCACGCACGTTCTCGTCCTGGGGGTCGAGGTGCTGTCGAAGTACACGGACTTCACCGACCGCAGCACCGCCTTCCTCTTCGGTGACGGCGCCGGTGCGGTGGTCATCGGACCCAGCGATGTCCCCGCCATCGGCCCAACGTTGTGGGGCTCAGATCCCACACAGCATGAGGTCATCACCATTGACGACTGGCGTGAGGAGCGGCCCCACGGTGAGGGTCCCTTCATTCACATGGAGGGACGGCAGGTCTTCAAGTGGGCCACCACCTTCATCGCGGGTAAAGCCCGCGAAGCTCTCGACAGCGCGGGCATCCCACCCGAGGAACTCGATGTCTTCATCCCCCACCAGGCCAACAACCGGATCACCGATTCAATGTTGCGCCACCTCAAGCTCCCGGCCAGCGTTGTCGTCGCGCGCGACATCGTCGGCATGGGTAATTCGTCCGCGGCCTCGGTTCCGCTGGCGATGGAGGCGTTGCTCGATTCGGGCGACGCCACCAGTGGGCAGACCGCCCTCATGATCGGGTTCGGAGCCGGACTGGTCTACGCCGGCCAGACCGTCCTCCTCCCCTGATCGAGAAACACCCTTCACAAGCAGAACAACCACCACCCACGCTAGGAGCCGACATGGCAAGCACCGAAGAAATCCGTACCGACCTCGCAGAGATCGTCAATGACGTTGCCGGCGTTGCCGCTGAGGACGTCCAACTGGACAAGTCCTTCACCGACGACCTGGGTGTCGACTCCCTGTCGATGGTCGAAATCATCTACGCCTGCGAGGACAAGTTCGGCGTCTCCATCCCTGATGAGGACTCCAAAAACCTCAAGACCGTGGGCGACGCCGTCGCCTACATCGAACGCGCCTCCAACTGAGCTCACCGGGGCGGGCCCGCCACTGGGCCCGCCCGCACGTTGCACGCATCTTTCTCGAATCAACCCTCCGACGCTCGGCGATCAGCACCGGCCGCAGCACTGCAGAATCCCTGACACCTTCAAGGAGCTCCCATGAAAACCGTCGTCATCACCGGTTTCGGCGCCACCACCCCACTCGGCGGCGATGCCTCCAGCACGTGGGAGGGCCTGCTCGCCGGCCGCTCAGGTGTCTCGCTGGTGGAAGAGAGCTGGGCGGATGAACTCAGCGTCAGGATCGCTGCACGCGTGGCGGTGGAACCAGACATTGATCGGGTCGAGGCGCGTCGTCTGGACCGCTCCTCCCAGCTCGCGCTCGTGGCAGGCATGGAGGCTTGGCACGATGCAGGGTTCGGTCTCGGAGATGAGAACACAGTTGACCGGGATCGTCTGGGAGTTGTGTGTGGTACCGGTATCGGTGGCCTGCATTCCCTGTTGGGCAACTGGGACGTCCACAAGGACAAGGGCGCCCGACGAGTCTCCCCCTTCACCATCCCCATGCTGATGGCCAACGCCCCGGCCGCGAACATCGGGCTGAAGATCGGCGCCCGCGCCGGTATACACACGCCGGTCTCCGCCTGTGCGTCCTCCAACGAAGCCATCTCGCTCGGCCTGGACATGATCCGGTTGGGTCGCGCCGACGTCGCCGTCGTGGGTGGGAGTGAGGCGGTCATCCATCCCCTTCCGCTAGCGGCCTTCAGCAACATGCAGGCGCTGTCCCGACGCAACGACGAGCCCGAGCGTGCATCGCGTCCTTGGGACACAGGTCGCGACGGCTTCGTCCTCGGTGAGGGCTCCGTTCTGATGGTCATCGAAACCCTCGAGCATGCCCAGGCTCGCGGCGCACGCATCTACGGCACCCTTCTCGGCGCCGGCATCTCCGCGGACTCGCACGACATGGTGCAGCCTGATCCGGCTGGCTACGGCCAGACGACGGCCATGAAGCGCGCGCTTGCCGAGTCAGGGCTGTCGGCGAGCGACATCAACCATGTCAACGCCCATGCCACCTCGACGCCACAGGGCGACGTCACCGAGGCTGGCTCCATCCGCGCTGCGCTCGGTGATCATGCGTCCTCCGTCATCGTCAACGGCACGAAATCCATGACGGGCCACCTCCTGGGCGGCGCCGGGGCCCTCGAGACCTTCGCCACCGTCATGGCGCTGCACGAGCGTAAAGTTCCGCCGACCATCAATGTGGAGGACATGGAGCCTGATCTGGGTATCGACGTCGCCACGACGGTGCGTGATCTGCCAGAAGGTGACCTTGCCGCCATCAACAACTCGTTCGGTTTTGGTGGCCACAACGTCGCAGTCGTCGTCACGAATGAGAACATCACCAGATAGGAACGCCGCTGACCCGGGTGACACGCCACACCCAATGAAGAAAACCACCGATATATCGGTGGTTTTCTTCATTGCTGGTAGCGGTAGTGGTTGAGACAAGGGGTCGTGCCCACCGTCGTCACACGACCTGGTGGAGCCACCGCATGGGTGCGTCTTCGCTGGCATACCGGAACGTGTCCAGTTCTTCATCCCACGGCGTCCCGAGAAGCGACTCGATTGCCGTGGCAAGGTCCTCCTCACGGAGGGCTGCCTCGGCGAGGAGGTTCCTGATCCGATCTTCGCCGACGAGGATGTCACCGTGAACGCCGACGGTGGCTGCAAAGGCACCGAGATCCGGTGTGAAACAGAAGCGCTGTCCATCGGAGCCCGGCGAAGGATCCTCTGTGACCTCAAAGCGAACGCGTTCAAAGGCTGCCAATTTACTGGCCAATGCCGCACCTACACCAGCTTCGCCGCTCCACGGCAACTCGGCGCGGCGGCTGCGCGGCTCAGCAGGTTGTTCATTCCATTCGAAATTCACGGCGTTGCCGAGTACGCTCCCGGCTGCCCACTCCAGATGAGGGCACAGCGCCGCTGGCGCCGAGTGGATGAAGATCATCCCCCGTGCCCTGGGCTGACTCACAGCAGCCATGCGTGCAGTCATTTCTCTTGTCCTCCTGGTCCAGGCCGGATTGCCTTCCCCTGCGATACGACCACGAACCAGTTGCACTATCCTGCCCCACGATCGGGCCATGCCACAACTGATGGCACAAGATTGTGGCCCGGCTGCGGAATGCGGCGCGCTTGTTGACCCGACTCGCCGGACTCATTGTTGATCGCGCCGTATAGCGCTGTGCCGCGCAGCGGATGCCACATGTCGGGTCCGAGAAGGGAACGCGCTGACCACAAACCAGCCGCCGGGGTTTGCACGGTTCACAGGTCAGCCGTATACATGGGCCCATGAGTACTCCCCTCCCCATCGACGCAGCTCTCGCCGGTGCCGACGCCATCTCCCAGGTCCGCGCCTCCGATGATGGCGTTCACTGGCTGGCAAGCATCGCCGAACAGAACGGGCGCGTCACCATCCGTCGCCACAATGGATCGGAAGTGGTCGAACTGACTCCCGACGCCAACGTCCGCTCCCGCGTCATGGAGTACGGCGGAGGGGCCTACGACGCCGCCGGCAACCTCGTGGCCTACTGCGACGATATGACCCGCCGCATCTTCCTCCTGGAGGACGGGCACCACCGCTTTGTCACAACACCCCAGGAACGCTTCCGTTGGGGCGATCTCCATCTGGTGCCCGAACTACGCCTGATCATTGCTGTTCGGGAGGACCATGACGCAACGCCTGAGGCGCGCACCGAAATCGTCGCGCTCAACCTGGACGGTGACAACGCCGACGGCGGCCGCGTTCTTCTGACGGGCGCCGATTTCTACGCCGGACCCCGCGTCCATGGGGAACAGCTCGCCTGGTTCGAATGGCAGCATCCCCACATGTCCTGGGACAGTGCCGCTGTCATGGTCTGCTCGCTCGTGGATCCCTCCGATGCGCGATCCATCGCAGGCGGTCCGAACATCAGCGCACAGCACCCCATGTGGAGTGTCGATGGCGCCTTGGCATGGGCGTCGGACGAGACAGGCTTCTGGAACTGGTATGTGCAGAAAGGGGGCGCCACCACGGCGTGGAACGTCGGTCACGATTGCGACATCCCCACGTGGGTGCTGAACAGCGCGCCAGCCGCCATGGTGGGCAGCGATGCCCTTGCCACCATAGAGATCGTGGATGGCACCGGGATGCTCGCGCTGTGGAACATTGGAACCGGCGCGGTCACACACCCCCTGCCGGGAACAGCCTCCATCGAATCCATCGCCGCTCACGGCGAGACCCTCTACGTCATCGCGACGTGGCCAACACGCTCTGCATCTCTGATCCGCCTCTCCCCATCGGGCCAACGCACGGCCATCGTCGACGGCACACCCATCGAGGGCGCGATCGCCCCAACGTCACGCTGGGCGGACGGACCAGCTGGTCCCGTCCAGTCGTGGTTCCACTCACGACCTGATGCGGCAACTCCCCCGCTGCTCGTGATGACACACGGCGGACCGACATCGGCACATGACTCCGCCTACGACCAGCAGATCCACTTCTGGGTCTCGCGCGGGTTTGCGGTGCTGGACGTCAACTACTCCGGCTCCACCGGTTTCGGCCGTGCCTACCGGGACCGCTTGAAGGGGCAGTGGGGCATCCTGGACGTCGCCGACGTCGTCGCTGCGGTCAAGGACATCACAGAGAACGGACTTGCTGACCCGGAGCGTGTCGCCATCACCGGTGGCAGCGCAGGCGGCTACACCACGTTGCAGGCCCTGGTCACCACGGATGTCTTCGCAGCTGGCATATCCTCCTACGGCATCGGCGATCTGCGGGCGTTGGTCGCGGACACCCACAAGGCGGAATCGCGCTACCCCGACAGCCTCATCGGTCCATGGCCGGAGGCCGAACAGACGTACTTGGACCGCTCCCCGGTGACCCAACTGGAGAATCTGACGACCCCCATGCTCATCCTCCAGGGACTGGAGGACAAGGTGGTGCCCCCGAACCAGGCCTACGACATGGCCGACGCCGTGCGCGCAACCGGCAAACCGGTGGCGCTGGTCACCTTCGAGGGCGAGGGGCACGGCTTCCGCGGAATGGCTGCCCGAAGAGAGGCGCTGGAATCGAAGGTCTCCTTCCTGCAGCAGGTCTTCGGGATGGAGCACAGCGCCGACGTGCCGAAACTTGCCATCGAGAACCTGCAGCATTGACGTTCCAGTCGCGGAAAGTAGCAGCGGCCGACGCTCCCACGACCGGACACACCGCAACCGGTACCCACCACGTCGAGCCGCGGCCAGAGATCACTCAACCACTGTCCACCAAGCCGTATGCGTCCTCGGTGACCATTGAGTGCGGCGTGTCCGGTCAGCTCACCGGACCGTGGAAAGAAAGCGAACGCATGAAGGTGGAACCCAGCAACCCCAACGACGACGGGAAAACCCCGTCGCTCAGGGCCAGCGGGCGCCGAGCGAGATCACGCCCAGTGCGGCCAACACCGCAAAAATCAGAGCGAGTCCCGCGTACCTGTCCGTGACCTCTGCGGGCACTTTCTCGTAGCCGATGTCCGAGCGGATCGCCCTGTAGATCTCGCTCAACTCTGAAGCGCTTTCAGCCGAGAATTTTGTTCCACCGGAACGCGCGGCGATCTGTGACAGCTCGTAGTGATCAACGGCGACGCGCTGTCGCTCACCGTTGGATTCGACGTATCCGTTCTGCGTGCCGTAGGCGATGGTGTAGATGGGCACGCCCTTTTCCTGGGCCGCATCGGCGGCCCCTTCAGAGGATCGGCCAATGTTGGTGGCGCCGTCCGCCAGCAGCACAATGGCCGCCGGTGCGACGGCGTCGGGATCATTCGGATCAGGTGGAACAAGTTTCAGAGCATCCAAGCTGGTGTAGATCCCCTCCCCCGTGGCGGTCGACGGCGCCAACTCCAAAGCATCCAGCGCTCGCACCACAGCACCGCGATCCACCGTGGGGGGTACAGCCACGTTGGCGGTTCCGGCGAAAGTGACCAGCGACACATTGAAACGCTCCGGCAGCGACTGCACGAACTGCTGGGCCGAGTCCTTGGCCGCCTCCAGCCGGTTGGGTTCAATGTCTTCTGCCTCCATCGACCACGAGACATCGATGGCGACGATGATGGAAGCCCGGTCCCGCGGCTGCCGGGTGAAGTCCGTCGGCATGGCCCAGGCGATCACCAGCGACGCAAGGCTCATGAGAGCAAGCAACACCGCCCCGTGCCGCTTCCACGCCGCATCCTTGGGAATGATCATCCGCAGCCGAGTGGACAGCGTGGAACGCACCTGCTTGCCGGCCAGCACCAAGTACAGAGCCCCGATGAGAGGAATGATCGCAAGTGCCCACAGACGTTCGGGCCGCATGAATTCGAGCGCCAGAAGTGTCATCGCGGCCACCTCGCGGCCATCATGACGGCGCCGAGCGCGGCGACGATGGCGAAACCGAGCGCCCCGAACGCATACTGGGCGGTGATGGGTTTACGAATCTCCTCATAACCCACCGAGCTGCCGATCTCCTTGTAGGCATCCGTCAGGGAATCCGCGGAATCAGCAGTGACCGCGCGTCCACCGGTCTCCTGCGCGATCTCCTGCATTGTCTCCACATCCGGCGGCACACTCTCCCGGGACCCATCGACGTCCACGTACCCGTTCTGGGTTCCGTAGGCAATGGTGTAGACGGGGATATCGGCCTGTTCAGCCGTTTCGACAGCGGCGCCCGGGCCCGCACCAACCGTGTTTGCGCCGTCGGAGAGCATGACCACCATGGCGGGCGCGGGCTTGTCGTCGTCCCCGACCGGCGCCTGGTCGACGGCTTTGAGAGCCAGCGCCAGCGCATCACCCATGGCTGTGCCATCGGCAAGCTCCAGTGCCATGAGCGCCCTCACCAGTGCTCCGCGGTCCGTCGAGGGAGGAAACTTGATCGACGGTTGACCATTCAGCGCCACCAGCGCCACATTGTAGGTATCGGGCAGCCCATCGATGAAGTTCGTGGCAGCTTCCTTGGCGGCCGTGAGTCGGTCCGGTTCGACGTCGGAAGCCTCCATGGACAGGGAGGTGTCCACCACCATCACGACGGTTGCCCGCTGACGCGGCACCTTCTCCGTCCCCAGCGGTTGCGCCCATGCGAGACCCAACGCCACGAGTGAGCACAGCGACATCGCGACCGCCAGATGTCGGGTCCAGCGCCGCTGCGACCCCATGACCGTTCCGAGAACACCCGTGTTGGTGAACCTCAGCGACATCCGCTTGCGAAGACGCATCAGCAGCAGGTAGGTGAGGACAAGGATCGGCAGCGCAATCAGCACCCACAGACGTGCGGGTGTCTTGAACTCAGGGAGTGCCAGAAGCTCGATCATTTGCTGACGCCCTGGGGCGGCTGGTGGAGCATCCCGGCGACACGCCGATAGTTCAGGACGAAACGCGCAATGTCGGCCACCCAGTCACGGTCAGTGCGGAGCTGAATGTGGCCTGCTCCTGCACGCCGCAGCGCGATCTTGATACGTTCGCGCTGGGCCCTCGACGCCGCGTCCATGCGTCGTCGGGCATTGGCGTCCGAGGTGTTGATGTAGCGCATGAACGAGGTCTCGGGGTCGCGAATCAACATCTCCCCCACATCCGGGAACTCCAGCTCGTGACGGTCCACGACCTCAATGCAGAGCACTTGGTTGCGCACTGCCAGCCGGCGCAGCGAGCGCTCCCACGGTGGTGGTACCGCAGGATCCAGTTCCTGATCACCAGCCGTGAGGAAGTCTGAGACCACGACGCGCATGCCGCGGCGTCGATAGGAACGGCTGAGTTGCTCGATCCCCTCCGGCAGTTCCATGTCGCCCGGTGCGTTGTCTGCGACGATCGGCTCGGTGAGCATGCGTCGCAGCAACCCGTACAGCGCCGTTCGTCCCGATCTCGCCTGCAGCCTGGTGACCTTGTCCGGTCGCATGAGTATGCCGCCGAACCGATCGCCCATCTTCTGGCTGAGGAAACCGATGGTGGCGATGGCCGCGATTCCGAGGTCTCGCTTCGTGATGCCTTCTGTCCCCCAGTTCATGGACGGCGTGACATCCAGCAGCGCCCACACCTCAAGTTCACGATCCGACATGGTGTCCCGGACGTGTGGGACGGTGGTGCGGGCGGTCACGGCCCAGTCCATCTTCCTGACATCGTCCTGACCCGGCTGGTAGACCCGGGCGTCATTGGTGTCAGTGCCGGCTCCGGGCAACAGTCCCAGGTGATCGCCGTGCAAAAACCCTTCGAGGCGCCGCACGATCGTCAGTTCCAGCCGGCGCAATGCCGCTTCAGGCGCCAACTTGCTCAGCGGGACTGAGGGCCCGGTGGGGGCCCGCAGGACCGAGGTGGCGGCGCCGGGGTCCTTGTTCACTGCCGCCACGGGAACCTGCCCGGGCGGCGGAGCGAAGGACATTGCGTCGGAAGCCACGGAAGCATCCCTCACATCGGGCCAGGCTGGTGTGCGTGCTGCTGGTGACTCGCCTGTCGCTGCTCCTGATTCCACACAGGTGTGGGTGCGGGCACCATGGCGAGGATGCGTTCCACCACTTCGGCGGTGTTGACGCCATCGGCCACGGCGTCGAAGCCCAGAACGATGCGGTGCGCCATGACGTCCTTCGCGACGGCCTGGACGTCCGTGGGCAGCACGTAGTCGCGACCATTGATCAGGGCCAAGGCCCGGGAGGCCGCGACGAGGCCCAGTGTGGCGCGCGAGGAACAGCCGATCTGGATGACGGATTCCAGATCCGGCATCCCGAACTCTGCCGGCGTCCGGGAGGCCAGGACGAGTCGCACGACGTACTCGCTGACCAAATTGTGAACGAACACATCACTGGCCATGTCCTGCAGATGGCGTACCATTTCGGCGTTCAGCACGGGTTCAGCCACTGGTGGACGCACGCTCATGCGTCGGAGGATCTCGAACTCCTCATTACCGCGCGGGTAGGGCACGTCCACCTTCAGGAGGAAGCGGTCGCGCTGAGCCTCGGGCAGCGGATACACGCCTTCCGACTCGATGGGGTTCTGGGTGGCAATCACGATGAAGGGCGATGGTGCGGGGTAGGAATGCCCTCCGATGGAGACCTGCTTCTCGGCCATCAGTTCGAGCATTGCTGACTGCACCTTGGCGGGAGCCCGGTTGATCTCGTCGGCCAGAACAAAGTTGACGAACACCGGCCCGAGCTCGATTTTGAACGTCTCACCCTGTGCGGAGTAGATCCGTGTTCCGATGATGTCCGAGGGCACGAGGTCTGGCGTGAACTGGATGCGCGCGAACTCTCCGCCCACCACGATGGCGAAGGAGCGGACGGCCAGGGTCTTGGCCGTGCCGGGAACGCCCTCAAGCAGGCAGTGGCCCTTGGCGAGCAGCGAAACCATGAGCTGTTGCACCATGTGTTCCTGCCCCACGATGATGCGCTGGACCTGGCTGATGGCCGTGCCAAGCACACGGGCTGCCTCCGCAACAGTGGTGGGCAGTGGTGCTTGGGTTGCTTCCGTGCTCACTCGTGTGCTCCTGGATCGGGGTGTACTGCTCAGGTTTCGGGCCCCACGATACCCACGTTCGCAACGTTTGCCCGCCTGAGGCACCGCTCCCGACGCGATGCCCCGCACCAACCAGCCGCGGCATCAACGGATTACTTGTGTGATGTGGTGTCATATGGGGTGATGAATGAGCCACCGGAAGCAGACGAGTCGACGCCCGAGGCGGAGAGCGATTCCGGGCACCCTTCTGTTCAACTTGTGGATCAGTACCCTCTTGAAACCGATGATCCGGTTCGCATCGGCGGCTACTGGCTCGACGCACGTCTCACAGCGACCCGCGCCGGTATGGTCTACACCGCCCACGAGGATGAGGGCGATTCCGTCATGGTCGTGCTCCTGTCACAGGGCGCTGCAGGCGATCATGCAGCTCGAGCCCGCTTCTCGGGCGAGATCAATGCGATGCACATTGACACCGTGGTCGCCCGTGGCGGACAGGGCCAGGACGACGGCAGGCTCGGTGTGCGGTTCCGGAGCGAGGATGACGACCCTGTGGTCGCCGACCATCAGGCCCTGGCACCGTGGGTGGCACTGGCTTTTGATGGCAGCAAGCTGGCCGTCGAGGAAGCCGAACGAATTCTGCATGCCGTGGACCTGGCATTCGTTCCACCTCTGGGCGAACCGAAGGGCCCGGGGTACAAGCTGCACTGGTCGAACGACACCGCGCGCGGGACGACGAGACTCTGGCCGTTGCCGTGGCCAGGCCGTACGGACCGCGCCGGATGGATGTCGCTGCTCGTGTCATGGCTGTTGATGTTGTTGATCGCGGCCGTCGCGATCCTGCTCGCCATCCTGGTGTTCCAGAATCAACCGCCGGTCAGCCCGCCACCACCCATCCCATCCCAGGTCAGCGAGTCTGGTGAACCACAGGAGAGCGGCTCGGGTGAACCAGCCAGCGGGTCGCCGCAACCGGGCGATGGGCAGAGCCGCTCAGATGAGCCGTCGATGCAGCAACCATCTGGCAACGAGTCCGGACCGGGAGATCCGTCACCCAACGAACGCCTCTGATCATCGGATCGCTTGTAGCCACACAGGACTCGGGGCGTAGGGGCGCGCCAATGACAGATGACCTGCTTGTGTAACGATCGTGTAACGAAACACATTTCACTCTAGTCAAACGATTAACTCAGCTCTTACTGTCGTACTTGAGGGGCATCGACGCACCTCAGGAGTATGAACCAGTTCAATCGGAAGGAACCCCAGATGTTCTCCAAACGACTCACGGCACTCTCCGCACTCGCCTTAACGGCACCCTTGGCCCTCGCAGGCTGCAGTGAGCAAGCTGGCAACACCAACGGCTCAGGTGACGGGCCCACAGAAATCAGCATGTGGACGCACTCCGCCGGCAACGAAGCCGAGATCGAGGTCATTTCCACCATCATCTCGGACTACAACTCTTCGCAGGATCAATACGAGGTCGTCCGTCAGGACTTCCCGCAGGCCGCCTACAACGACTCTGTTCAGGGCGCCGCAGCATCCAACGATCTGCCGTGCATCCTCGACGTCGACGGCCCCATCATGCCGAACTGGGCATGGAACGGTTGGTTGGTGCCCACCGGCCTGACCGACGACCATGTGGCCAACTTCCTACCCTCCACCGTCGGGCGCTACGACGACCAGATCTACTCGGTGGGCTATTGGGACGCCACGACGCTGATCTTCTCCCGAGAGTCCATCCTTGAAAAGTATGACATCCGCATCCCGACGGTGGACGAGCCGTGGACGGCAGACGAATTCGCTGAGCTACAGGACAAGATCAAGGACTCCGGCGACTTCGACTATGTCATCGACTGGGGACCCGGCTGGTCCGATGAGTGGTGGCCATACGCGTACGCGCCGTTGCTCCAGAGCTTCGGCGGTGATCTGATCAACCGCGACACGATGGAAAGCGCCGATGGTGTCCTCAACGGTCCGGAGGCAGTGGAGTTCGCCACGTGGTTCCAGAACCAGTTCGCGGAGGGCTATGCGCCCAAGTCCAACGATCAGGACCGCACGGAGTTCCGCAACGGCAGGGTTGCGTTGCAGTACAACGGCAACTGGGAGTATCTGAACAACTCCGAAGAGTTCGACGATCTCCTCCTGTTGCCCGCTCCTGATTTCGGCAACGGCTCCAAAGCTGGTGTCGGCTCTTGGCAGTACGCCATGACCCGCAGCTGCAGCGACGCCCAGAAGGAAGGCGCACTGGATTACCTGAAGTTCTCGCTGGATGATAAATACATCGCCCAATTCTCTGACGCCACCTCCTTGATCCCGGCCACGGAAACCGCCGCATCGCTCACGGAGAAGGGTTGGTACTCAGAGGGAGGACCGGCAGAAGTGGCCGTGGAGATCGCCCGGGAGAACGGGTTGGTCCGCCCCGTGACGCCCGCCTACCCCGTCATGAGCCGCATCTTCGACAAGCAACTGCACGACATCGTTGATGGCAAGGACCCGAAGGAAGCACTGGATCAGATGGTCACCGAGATCGACGCCGACATCCAGTCCGCCGGTTACAACAACTGATCCTCAACACTGGTGGGGGCGGCGCATCGCTTGCAGCGTCCCCACCCGTGGTGAATCCGAAAGGACAGATCATGTCTTCATCGATTGCCTCCTCAACAGTGGAGAGCCCCGCCAGGAAACGCTCCAAGTCAAAGGTCCAGGAACGCCGCGCTGCTTACGCCTTCGTCGCTCCCGCAGTGCTGTTGATGATCGGATTCATAGCAGTGCCGGTCATCATGTCCTTCACGCTGGGCTTCACCAATGCCCGCCTCGGCTCGCCCAACACACCGGAGTTCGTGGCATTCAATCAATTCATCCGCGCGTTGACCGCCGATCCCACATTCTGGGCTGCGCTGCGCAACATTCTCATCTTCGTCGTCGTGGTGGTGCCGCTCCAAGGGGGTCTCGGCCTCGTTCTGGCAGTCCTGGTGAACCAGAAACTGCGTGGCATCACAGCCTTCCGCGTGATGTTCTTCATCCCCGTGGTCACCTCCATGGTGGTGGTGGCCATGCTCTGGCGCTTCATGTACCAGAAGGACGGGCTCATCAACGCCCTCTTCGGGTTCAACGTGGACTGGTTGAACAATTCGACGACCGCCCTGCCTGCCGTCATCGTGATGTCTGTGTGGCAGGGAGTCGGTTTCCACATGATCATCTGGCTGTCGGGACTGCAGACCATCAATCAGGATCTGTACGAAGCATCCGCACTGGACGGTGCCAGCAAGTGGCAGCAATTCATGAATGTCACTCTGCCGGGCCTGCGCCCCACATTCGTTTTCGTGTTCATCACCATCACGATCGCGGCCTTCTCGCTGTTCGTGCAGATAGACGTGATGACCCAGGGCGGACCTGCGAATGCGACAACCACGCTGGTGTATCACATCATCCAGATGGGTTCGGCCCGGGGCGACGTCGGCTACGGCTCAGCGCTCTCCCTCATCTTCTTCATCATCGTCTTGACCATCACCTTGATCCAGCGCGTGCTCACCAAGGAGGAGGACTGAACCATGACCACCAGTCAAACAACAGCTGCCGCAACGGCGGAGCATCCGCCGGAACCCACTACTGAGCAACAAGTCAAACCCCAACGGAAATCGGGTCTGTGGAACTACGTTCCCCTTATCCTGTTGGCGGCCACCTTCGTCCTGCCACTGCTGTTCATGGTGTTCTCCAGCCTGAAGCCCAAGGACCAGATCCTGGATGACCTGACCACTTGGCGCGCATTTGCGCCGGTGGGCGATCTGTCGCTTGGCAACTACGCCGATGTCTTTGATCGTGTCCCCGTGGCCCGGTTCTTCCTCAACTCCATGATCGTGACCACCAGCATCGTTCTCATTGGTCTGTTCGTGAATTCCTTGGCCGGCTTCGCTCTCGCACGCCTGGATTTCAAGGGCCGCGGAGTCATCCTCATGGGCGTGGTGGCCACCCTCATCGTGCCGTTCGAGACCTTCGCCATCCCCATGGTCTACCTCGTGACCAAACTACCTCGCATCGGAGTGTATTCCGACGGATTCGCGTTGGAGCAGGGCTGGAACAACAGCTACGAGGTGCTGATCATCCCGTTCATCGCCAACGCCTTCTCCATCTTCCTGTTCACCCAGTACTACCGATCCATACCCAAAGAACTCGATGAGGCAGCACGCGTCGATGGGGCTGGCTGGTTCCGCATTTACCGCTCCGTGGTCTCCCCGCTCGCAGGCCCGGCCTTCGCCACGTCGGCCATCCTCACCTTCCTGCCACAGTGGAACTCCTACCTGTGGCCGCTGCTGGTGATCCAGCAGGAGGAGCTGAGGCCGGTCCAAGTGGGGTTGCGCTACTTTTTCGCCTCCGGCACAGCTGAGGGCACTCCATGGGGACAGATCATGGCCTACACGAGTCTCATCACCATCCCCGTGGTGATCGTGTTCATTGCGTTCCAGAGGGCGTTCATCTCCTCCGTCGCGTCATCGGGGGTGAAGGGATGACCTTGCGCCTCGACGACAAATGGGTGTGGGACTCCTGGCCCATCGATGACCCACAGGGGCGGCACCACCTGTTTTACCTGCAGGCCAACCGATCCTTGGGCGATCCGCATCTGCGGCACATGAACCCGTCGATCGGACACGCCGTCAGCGATGACTTCCGCACTTGGGAGATTCTGCCCGATGCCATCGCTCCCCGCGAGGCACCGGGCTGGGACGACAAGACCACCTGGACCGGTTCCGTGGTGCAGGGACCGAGCGGGCGCTACCACCTGTTCTACACCGGCTCCTGCACCGGCGAAGATGCCAAAATTCAGCGAATTGGGCGGGCCGATTCGGACGACCTCATCAACTGGGAACGGTTCGGTGACAATGCGCTTGTCGAGGCTGATCCTCGCTGGTACGAGAAGTGGGACGGCACCAACTGGCACGATGAAGCCTTCCGGGACCCATGGGTCCTGCCAGACCCGGACGGCAACGGCTGGCACATGCTCATCACCGCACGCTGCAACGAGGGAGACGCGTTCTCCCGTGGGGTCGTCGGTCATGCCTGGAGCCCCGACCTCGACACATGGGAGGTCCGCCCGCCCCTGTCCGGTCCCGGCAAGTTCGGACAGCTAGAAGTCCTGCAATACGTCGAACTCGATGGCGTGCCCCACCTGGTTTTCTGCTGCGGCGTGTCCGAACTGCACCCAGAGATGCATCCAGATGGGCAACCGGGAGGCATGTGGCTCGTGGCAGGGACATCATTGCTGGGGCCGTGGGACCTCAATCGCGCCCGCCGGGTGGATCACGAGTCCCTGTACGCAGCCCGAATCATCACCGACATCGATGGCCAACAGCGGCTCCTCGGATTCAGCGACATTGTCCATGGCGAGTTCGTCGGAGAGATCCTCGACCCAGTGGACATCATCCTGGAGTGATTCAGTTGCGGCACCGGATGAGTCAAGAATCTCGTCCGGTGCCGTTCACTGCATAGAATCGGCCACGGTCAAACTGAAATGGGTGAGGCAATGCTCCGGGCCAGACTGAAAGACGTGGCGGCCGCTGCAGGCGTTTCAACTGCGACGGTCTCGCTGGTGCTGAACCAGGCCACCGACCGCATCTCTCCCGAAACTGCTCAACGTGTACACAACGCCGCTACCGAGCTCGGCTACACACCCAATACAGCGGCCCGTAGCCTGCGGACAAACCGTACCCACACCATCGGTGTCGTCACCGACAACGTGCTCACCACACCCTTCGGCTTCCGCATGATCCAAGGCGCCCAGGATGCCGCCTGGGATCAGGACTATTTGCTGCTCATCATCGGCACCGAGGGAGACAACGCCTTGCAGCGCAAAGCGACCGATGCGCTGGTCGCCCGACAGGTGGAGGGGTTCCTGTTCGGCGCCATGTATCACCGGCCCCTCGACTTCAGCCTCGCCACGCGTGGCCTCCCAACGGTCGGATTCAACGCTGTTGCCCAGGACGCGGCCAGCTTCGTTCCCGACGAGGTGGGCGCCGCCCGCCAAGCAGTCTCACTCTTGACAGCCCGCGGCCACCGTCGAATAGCGCACGTCACTGAACATGCCACCGACGGACTCGCCCGTGACCTCCGAATTGAAGGCTTCCGACAAGGCCTGACCGATGCCGGGATCAGCGGAGGGCCGATCATCGAAGCGAGCACCGAACCCGCATCCACGTCGGTCGCCGCGGAGCTGGCTGCGCTCGAACTTCTCTCCAGCGATGATCGCCCCACCGCCATCTTCGCCTACACCGACCTGATGGCAGTCGGCATCTACCGCGCCGCGCACAGACTGGGTGTCGGCATCCCCGACGAACTTTCCATCGTCGGTTTCGACGACCAGGAATACGTCGCCTCCGAATGGTCCCCCGGTCTCACCACCATGGCGCTGCCGCACTACGAGATGGGTCAGCAGGCAACTCAAGCACTGCTGACTTCCGTCATGAACGGCCACCCACCCGAAGCTCGCTCGACGCTTCTGGAATGCCCCGTAGTTGAAAGGTCCTCCGTCGGTGAAGCACACTGAAGCTGGCACTTGCGATCATCGGTAGGCTCACACCCATGAAGCCCACCCTCGTTGCCACGGATCTTGATGGCACGTTTCTCGGTGCCGGGAGTCTGGCGCACCCGGGCAACATGGCTGCAGCCAAGGATGTTGCCGCCGCCGGCATCACACTCGTCATCGCCACCGGGAGGCCCCGCCGCTGGCTGCAGCAGATCGACGACCTCCGCGAACTCAATCCCCTGGTGATCGCCAGCAACGGCGCTTCCGTTGGCCCCCTGTGCGCGCGAGAACCTGATCTGATCCATCCCATTTCCACAGCTTCTGTCGAGGCATTCGCGGCCGCCCTCCCCGCCGAACTCGAACCGAGCTTCGCGGTGGAATACGCCGTCGAATGGGGGCGCGAGGCGCAGTATCCGTCAGTACGGCACGACGATGATGCCATGCACGTGGAATCCCTCCCAGCTCTGCTCCGACGAGGTGAGGTCATCAAAGTGCTCGCCCGCACTGAGCACCTCAACACTGACGACTGGGCGCCTGTCGCGCTTGAGGCGGCCGGCTCTGACCTGACCTGCACGTTTTCCTGGTTTGATCCACATGGCACCGTGGAGGTCAGCGCAACGGGTGTGAGTAAAGGCAGCGCCCTGTCCGAGATTCTGGCCACACTCAGCATTGATCCCGCCGATTGCGCCGCTTTCGGTGACATGCCCAACGACCTCGAGATGCTGCGCCTCGTCGGCAGTCCGTTCGTCATGGCCGGTTCCCACGCGAGCATGTTCGAGCACGGCTTCACCGCCATTGGCCATCACCATGAGGGCGCCGTCGGGGAACAGTTGCGCTCTTACCTTCTCTGATCTGGCCCAGTTCACACCACAGGGCGAACGCCGAGAAACGTCGGATGGTGACGCCGACGCGCGTTCCTCACGGTCTTCTACTCAATAGGCTGCCAAAAGTTCGTCGAGGCCGAGCGCCAGCAACCCACAAGCCGGTCATCGAGTAGGCCGCCTGCGGCCATGTCGAGATGGCATGCGGACAAAGTCCACACATCTGCAGAATGGAAGGGCCCCGCCGATTGCTCGGCGGGGCCCAACGCGCTGCGTGAGATCAGTTGGTCTCAGGGAGCTCCGGGAGAACGTCGGGGTTCGCCTCGATCCATGCGGTCACTGCTTCCGCTTCCTGACCGTCGCCGTACTCGTTCACGACCATGTCCTCAAGCGAGCCGTACTGGTCGTCGTCCAGCTTGAGCTGGCCGATCCAGTCAGCAGCCTCCGGGAAATCCTCGGAGAAGGTCTTGGTGCCCAAGAAGTGCAGGCCCTCAGCATCGCCGAGCGCGCCCTTCGGATCCTCAAGATCCTTGACTGGGAACTCGGCGTTGGCCCAGAACGGACGCCACAGGGTCACCACGATGGGTTCCTCGGAGTCGGTGGCCGACTTCAGTTCCGCGAGCATCGCCGTGGTGGAGGAGGTGACAAGATCGTACTCATCGCCGAGCTCATACTCGGGGATGACCGAATCCTGGCTGGCCTCGGTGAGACCGGCGCTCGGCTCGATGCCGATGATGTTGCCATCAAAGGTGTCGGCCATGCCCTTCAGATCCTCAATGGAGTTGACGTCATCCATGTAGGTGGGAACTGCCCACGTCAGCTTGGCATTCTCATAGTAGGTGCCCACATCCTCGATGTCATCGCCGTACTCCTCCATGTAGGAGGCGTGCGTGACCTCGGGCCAAGCAGAAGGGTACATGTCGACGTCGCCGCTGGTCACGGCCTGGTACAGCAGCGCCGCCTCGCCGACTGTTTCCATTTCGACGGTGTAGCCCATCTCCGTCAGCCGGTTCTCCAGTAGGTAGGCGGTGCTCAGACCGTCGGTCCAGGCGGGAAGAAAGCCGAGGGTGATGGTACCCATCTCCTGTGTCGCGGTGGTCTCGCCACCGTCACCCGGATCAGGGGTGGTGGTCTCATCGGTGCCGCAGGCGGCCAATGTGAGTCCAAGTGCTGCGGCGCTCAGTGCGGCGCCAATCTTTCGGGAGATCTTCAAGATCTTTCCTTTCCTTTGGGTGCCGCCCGTGTGGCGGCTCTTGCAGGTGGCAGTCTCCGGAATCTCCGAAGTCGCCCACGTTGTTGATGTGTGGCTCAAGCCGCTTTCGCGGTCTTGGTGCGAGCCTTGCTGGCGAGGGCCAGCAACGAACTCCTGCTGCGTGCCTTCCTGTCACCCAGCGCCCCGGTGAACCGGTCCAGGTAGATGGCGAGGAACACCACGGACAGGCCGGCCTCGACACCCTTGGCCAGGTTCAGTGTGGCAATCGACGACACCACTTCCTTACCGAGGCCATCGGCGCCGACGATGCCAGCGATGACGGCCATCGAGAGGGCCAGCATGATCACCTGGTTGATGCCAGCCATGATCGTGGGCACCGCAAGTGGAAGCTGGATACCGAACAGGATTTCGCTGCGCTTGGCACCGAAAGCCTGACCTGCTTCCACGGTCTCTCCGGCCACGCCACGGATCCCCAGTTCCGTCATACGGACTCCGGGCGGCAGCGCAAAGATGATTGTGGCGAACAGTCCCGGCACCACGCCGATGCTGAAGAACACGACGGCAGGGATGAGGTAGACGAAGGCGGGCATCGTCTGCATGAAGTCGAGGACCGGCTTCACCGCCGAGCTGACCCTGTCGGATTGGGCAGCCAGGATACCCAGAGGAATAGCCACGATCACCGCCAGCAGCGTGGCAATGAGAATCATCGCCAGAGTCAGCATGGCGTTGTTCCACTGGTTCATCGCATTGATCAGCAGGAAGCCGACGAGGGAAAGGATGGCGAAGCGTGCAGAACGAAGCACCCATCCAGCCAAGGCCAAAACGATGACCATGACGAACCACGGCACTGCAATCAGGACGTCAGAAAGGCCCTCGACCAGAAACCCCATGACTGTCTTGAGAAAATCGAAGAACCAGTCAATGTTGATGGTGAGCCAGTCAATGGCGCTCTCCACCCAGTCACCAATTGGAATACGGGGAAACTCCATCAAATCGCTCCTTCAGTAACCATAGTTGAACCATTGACGTCGGCGCGCTGAGCTGATGTCTCGCTCTCGGAATTGCCCGAGTAGGGCATGGCATGAGCACCGTTGCCGTTCGGCGCTGAATCGTCATCACCGAACGAGCTCTGACCGGCCGCCGCCAGCAACGTGACTTGCGGAATGACACCGGCAACGCGCCCAAAGTCGTCCAGGACGACGATGGGACTGAGGTGTTGGGACGAGAGCGTGAAGAGGTCCGCGAGTGTGGTGGCCTCGGACACCGTCGGCATCTCATGCTCTTGTGACCACGGCAGGCCCTTCTCGCCATCTCGAACTGCCCGGGCCACATCCGGCTCCCACAGGATTCCGATGGGGGTGCGGTCACGGTTCTGGACGAGAACCCAGTTGTGCTGGCCCTCGCGCATTACCTTGTGCGCTTCCTGCGGACCGCTGCCCCCGCCAATGACGGCGGCAGCTGGCTCCATGATGTTGGCGGCCGTCAGCACGCGTGAACGATCCACATCCTGGATGAAACTGGCGACGTAGTTGTTGGTGGGCTCGTTGAGGATCTGCTCGGCGGTACCCACCTGCTCGATCCTGCCGTCACGCATCATGGCAATGCGGTCGCCGAGGCGCATGGCCTCATTGAGGTCGTGCGTGATGAACAGAATCGTTTTCTCAAGGCGCTGCTGGAGTTCGATGAGCTGGTCCTGCATGCCGCGTCGGATCAGGGGATCCAATGCGCTGAACGCCTCATCCATCAGCATGATCTCGGTACCAGCCGCGAGAGCGCGGGCGAGACCGACGCGTTGCTGCATTCCGCCGGAGAGTTCACCGGGAAAACTGTCGCCCCAACCGCCGAGCTCCACTTCCTCGAGCGCCTTATTGGCCGCCTTTTCCCGATCGGTCTTGTTCACGCCCTGAATCTTCAGCGCGTAGGCGGCGTTTTCACCGACGGTGCGGTGTGGCAGCAGCGCGAAGTGCTGAAAGACCATGCTGATCTTCTCGCGACGCACGGAGCGCAACTGTTCGGGCGCCACGTCCGTGATGGGTGTGTCGCCAATGGTGACTGAACCCGCCGTAGGAGCGAACAGCCCATTGATCATGCGGATCAGCGTCGATTTGCCCGAGCCCGACAGACCCATGACGACGAAGATCTCACCGGGATCAACCTCAAATGAGGCGTCAATGACGGCCGCTGTGAGTCCCTGCTCCCGCAGGTCTTCCCTGCTCTTGCCCTGCTGGAGGTCTTCAACACCTCGCTTTGCGCGTTTTCCGAAGACCTTGTACAAGCCTTCCGCCGTTATGGCAGCCATATGACTCCTCCGTCGAAAATCGGGACATGCATGATGCGCAAGAAGCATGAAACTGCGTACACCAGCTCCAACCGGCCCACACAAGCATCTACGTAACGCGACGAGTCGCACCGTGCATGTGGCTCACTCAGAGGGTGGGGCCGAAACGGCTCCGGACAGGAGCGCCATACACAAGCACTGCCCTGTCCCCCGACCCGAGCGAGCGGGTAACAGCAGACAAACTTACCCGATGGGGTGAGGTTTGGGCGATTTTGGGGTCACAAAATGATAACGATAGGACACCATGTCTCCTGGGACGTGAGTCCCGGAACGACGAGTCCTCCACCTTTGGAATCAGCTGACAAGGGCGTCAACCGCAATCCAGTCGATGCCGCGGGGAGTGAGAGAAACAATGGTCTCCAACAATCCCAATCGGGCCGTCCGGACATCGATATCCTCCGTCATCACGAGAATCTGATCGAAGAAGGCATTGATCGGAGCGATCAGTGGCCCGCCCCGCTCGGCGAAGTCAGTGACACTTGTAGCTGCTTTGAAACCGTTTACCATCTCGTGCAGTGTCAGCTCCGCCGGCTCTTTGAGCTTCGACGAGTCATAGCCCGGTCGTGTTCCCGCCGGTGTGATGCGCGAGATTCTCACAACGCCCTCCACCAAGGATCGGAATCCCTCATCATCGCGTAACGCCTCCAACTCCTGCACCCTGGCGTCGGCGACGCCTGGGTGAGTTGCGCTGGGCCGAACTGCGGCAACCACTTCGGCACTGCGACCCTCATCGCGCTGCAGCTGGGCGAAGCGCCCAATGATGAATTCCTCTGCCGCCCCCAACGATTCAGTGGAACACTCCACATCCTGCGCACGAAGACGCGTCGCAGCGGCCTCAAGGCAGTCCTGGATCGACAGGCTGGAGAGTTCCACGCGTTCCCGCAGAATGCGCACTACACCCAGAGCCGCCCGACGCAGGCCGTACGGATCCGAGGAGCCGCTCGGCTTGGCGCCGAGCGCAAACATCGCCATCAGCAGATCAAGGCGGTCACCCAGAGCCAGCAGCGCGCCAGGCACGGAAGCTGGCACCTCGTCGGCTGCGGTGTGGGGCTGCTCCATCTGATACAGCGCCTCCGCCACCTCCGGTGTCTCCCCGAGGCGCGTGGCGTACTCCCGGGCGACGAAGCCTGCGAGGCTTGTCATCTCCGTCACCAGAGCAGTGGCCAGATCAAACTTCGCCAGAGCACCGGCCCGCCGCAAGGTCTCCATGCGTACATCATCGAGACCCACATTCTGTGCCAACTGAGCGGCGACGTCGGCGATTCGCCGAGAACGCATCCCCACTGATCCCAGTCGATTCTCAAACGTCAACTTCTCCAGCCCGGGTACAAAATGCTCCGCGGATTCCGCCTCCAGGTCCTGGTTCCAGAAGAAGAGCGCATCCTCGTAGCGAGCCCGCAGAACGGACTCATTGCCCGCGGTGACGGTGGCGTCGTCGCACATGCCATTGCCCATGGTGATGAAGTACGGCATGAGCGCCCCCTCGGCATTGCGCACAGGAAGGTAGCGCTGATGCTTGGCCATGACGGAGACCAGGATTCTGTCCGGAAGTTCGAGGTAGCGCTTATCGAATACTCCGATGATGCCGTGCGGGTCCTCCACGAGATTGGTGATCTCATGCAGGAGATCGGCGTTCGCGTCGAGATCCACCGTCCCACCGACCGCTTTGGCGAGCGCGACGGCCTGCACCACGATGGAGTCACGACGCTGCTCGGTGAACATCTGAATCCCACCACTGGACACCGTGTTCTCGTACTCGCTCGCCGAGGGGACGTCGCGGTGACCGACGGGCGCGCCGTCGCTGCGCAGAGCACTGGCCTGCGTCGATGCGGTCATCCTCTGCAGATGGGTGACGCGGCCAGCCACGACATCAGAGACTCGTGCGGGAACCACGGATTCGCCCCATAGCGCAAGCAGCCATCGAATGGGCCGGCTGAAGGACAGTGACGGATCGGTCCAGCGCATGTTCTTCTCGGCGCGCAGGCCCTTCACCGTGGATTCGACAAGATTCGCCAGTACCTCAGGAGCCGGGCGCCCCCGTGTGTCGATGGCGACGCAGGCGTGTTCATTCCCACCCACCTCGGCCTTGACGATGTTATCGATCGTGACACCCTGCCCGCGCATGAATCCCTGAAGGGGCTTGGTGGGATTTCCGTCAGTGTCGAACGCGGCGGACCATTTGGGGCCCTTGCGCATCGTCTGTGAGTCCGGTTCCCGGGGCTCGACATCCTCCACGACTGCGAAGATCCGTCGCGGCGTGCCATCCACCGTGATGCTTCCATGGCCGAGCTTGGATGCGGCCAGGGCGGCCTCAACCGCACCGCGAACGGCGTCGATGGTCTGCGGGACCACATGGGGAGGCAGCTCTTCGACGCCTATCTCGAGGGCAAAGTCTGCAGGCGGAGCATCCGCCGGTACTTCGCACTCGGGCGCGGCGGGAGCAGCTTCTTCCACATCGTCAGAGGCGGCTTTGAGCAGCGGAAAGCCAAGCTCCTCGCGGCGTTCCACCCACAGCGCGGCGGTGTCGCGCATGAGCCTACGCATGGAGCCGAACGCCTTCGCACGCTCCGTGGTGCTGATGGCGCCCCGTGCATCCAGCACGTTGAAGGCATGGGAGGACTTCAGAATGAACTGGTGCGCGGGCACGGGCAACCGTGCTTCCACCATGCGTGTGGCCTCGGCCACGAAGGAGTCGTAGAGACTGTGAGTGATGGTCACGTCGGCGTCGTCGAGGTAGTAACGGCTCATTTCATACTCCTGCTGGCCGAAGGCCTCGCCGAAGGAGATGACTGTCCCGTCGGGCTTGCGCGAGTAGGCAATGTCTTTGAAGTGCGTCACGCCCTGCTGCGCCATCAGGATGCGTTCCATCCCGTAGGTCAGCTCGACAGGAATGGGATACAGATCCTGGCCGCCCACCTGCTGGAAGTAGGTGAACTGCGTGATCTCCATGCCGTCCAGCCACACCTCCCAGCCGAGTCCCCACGCGCCGATGGCGGGCTGGGCCCAGTTGTCCTCGACGAAGCGCACGTCATGGGCGTCGAGATCAATTCCGAGCGCTTCGAGGCTTCCCAGGTACAGCTCCTGTGGATTGCCGGGCTCGGGCTTCAGGATCACTTGGAATTGCGTGTGCGTCTGGAGCCGGTTGGGATTGAGGCCGTAGCGTGAATCGTCGGGTCGGACGCTGGGCTCAACGTAGGCGACGTCCCATGGTTCGGGTCCGAGAACGCGCAGCACCGTCGCGGGGTTCATCGTTCCGGCTCCGACCTCGGTGTTGAAGGGCTGCCATGTCAGGCAGCCACGGGAGGTCCAGTAGTCGGACAGGGTACGCAGGGCATCTTGCATCGTCAGCACGGTGCACAGGCTACCGGTCGGGATGATCTGCCTGCATGTCCTCAGCGATGCAGGATTGGAGCACTCCCGGTTGTCATGACCACGAACCGCCTGATTCTCCATGCTGGGGGACGTGCAGAATCCCCTATTTCAGTAGCTGGCTGCGCAGCACATCCAGCGGCAGGGCGCCAAGGTTCAATGCGCGGGTGTGGAAGTCCTTCAGTGTGAACTCCTCGCCGCGGAGCACTGCCTGTCGCTCTGCCTCATTGCGCATCTCTTCCCAGATACGCTGGCCCACCCGGTAGCTGGGCGCCTGCCCGGGCCAGGACAGGTATCGGTGCAGTTCGAAGCGCAACTGTTTCTCCTCGATCTGAACATTGTCACGCAGCAGGGCCCATGCCTTGTCATAGTCCCAGGTGCCGCCGCCGTAGCGCTCGAAGGCTGGTTTGGCGAGGTGGACACCCAGGTCCACGACCACTCGTGTGGCGCGCAGACGTTGAGCATCGAGCATGCCGAACCGGTCCCCCAGACTTTCGAGATGTCCGAATTCCTCCATGAGTCGTTCGGCGTACAGGGCCCAGCCCTCTCCGTGGCCGGAATTCCAGGAAACCAGTCGCCGCCACCGATTCAACTCATCGGCGTTGAACATGGCCTGGCCCACCTGCAGGTGGTGACCCGGTACCCCTTCATGGAAGACGGTGGTCTTCTCCATCCATGTACTGAACTGGGTCACTCCCCTTGGGACGCTCCACCACATGCGTCCCGGACGGGACCAGTCCTCGGCGGGCGGGGTGTAGTAGATGGCACCCGTCTGTGAGGGTGCGATACGGCATTCGATGACGCGCACCGGTGCAGGGATGTCGAAGTGGATGCCGTCGACCTCCTCCATGGCCCTGTCCGTAGTGGCCTGCATCCAGTCCCGGAGCGCTTCGGTGCCGTGGATCTGGGTGGTTGGATCGGCATTCAGGGCGCGAACTGCATCGGCGACCGTCGCCCCCGGACCGGCGATTTCATGTGCGAGCGATTCCTGCTCCGCCGCGAGTTGGTCGAGTTGCTCGACGCCCCACCTGTACGTTTCATCCAGGTCGATGCGTGCACCGATGAAATCCCTCGAAGCGCGCTCATAGCGTTCACGGCCCACCGCATCGGTTTCAGGAGCATGGGGGGCAAGCTCTTCGGTGAGGAAGTCTGCGAGACGCCAGTAGGCACCTGAAGCCTGCTCCGCTGCTTGCATCAGATCTTTTCGGAGGCCGTCATCAATCCCTGGTTCGGCAGCCAATTCGTAGAATC
Organism: uncultured Arachnia sp.; assembly: GCA_947493705.1. GTDB lineage: Bacteria > Actinomycetota > Actinomycetes > Propionibacteriales > Propionibacteriaceae > Arachnia. Next base: position 82,699 of record CANLSH010000007.1, read on the forward strand.
GCGAGATGCGCGGATCAGCGTGTTTCCTGGCCTGTGCAACACCGTCGGCCACAGCCCGCTTGGCAGGGACCGTGCCGCGCTCGACACCTTCGCGCAGCGTGGTGATGTAACCATTGATGGCCGTCGGTATTCCCGTCATGCGCGAGGCGATGGCTTCCCAGTGTTCAGGGGTGTCCGTGGGCATGAGGTCAAAGATTTCGACGAGGGACTGCACGGGTGATGCGATGTTGTTGAGTTCCGCTGTGTGGTCACCGGCCTCGAAGCGCTCCACCGAGAGCCCCAGCCTGTCGAGCATGGCGGCCAGCGTTACCTCGTCGGTCTCATCGCGCGGGACAGCGGAAGTCAATGCTTCCATGGTGTCCCGCTCGATACGGGCCCAGGTTGAGGCCGCCTCCGGGGAGAAATCATCCATCAAGTGGTCGTGCCCGGGAATTCCCAGAGCAGTGGCCGTCATGGGGCTGTGCGCCACGAGCGCGTCCACGTAGCCCTCAGCAATGTTGTCGATCGAAGTTGTCTCACGCATGCGCTCCAACCTAGTCGCCATCCGGGATCACGCACTGTGGTGTGCAGACCCCTGCATCATCCAGGCCACCACCCAGATGTTAAGGTGCATTAACATCTGGTGAGGAAGGGGTGCGATGACCTCCTTGATGCATGACCCGGCGCAGATGACGGTCAAGCCGGAGCGACGGCTGATCTGGCTCCTCGGTCCTGCGTTCGTCGCTGCGATCGCCTATGTGGATCCGGGCAACGTGGCGGCCAACCTGTCCGCTGGGGCTGAGTACGGCTACCTCCTGGTGTGGGTGTTGGTGGTCGCGAACGCCATGGCCGTGATTGTGCAATACCTTTCGGCCAAGCTCGGTCTCGTGACGGGCAAGAGCCTGCCAGAGCTGCTGGGACAACGGATGCCCCGGGTCGGTCGCCTCCTGTACTGGGCACAAGCGGAGTTGGTGGCCGCAGCCACGGATCTGGCCGAAGTCATTGGCGGAGCAATCGCCCTGCAGATCCTTTTCGACCTCCCCCTCCTCCTCGGCGGTGTGATCGTCGGAGTGATCTCCATGGTCATCCTCAGCGTTCAGAACAGGAATGGCCAGAGGCCCTTCGAGTTCGTGGTGATGGCGCTACTGGCCATCATCACCGTCGGATTCATGGCGGGCCTCGTCGTCAGCCCCGTCAGCTGGTCCGAGACCTCCGCAGGGCTGCTGCCGCGTTTCGAGGGTTCACGCACCGTGCTGCTGGCAGCGAGCATGTTGGGTGCCACGGTCATGCCCCACGCGATCTACCTGCATTCAGCGTTGGCACGTGACCGGCACGGCACCAGCAACGATCCCGGCCGCGTCCGGCGGCTCCTGAGAGCGACCAGGTGGGATGTGGCCTTCGCACTGGTGATCGCAGGTTCCGTGAACATCGCCATGCTTCTGCTCGCCGCCGCATCCCTGCCGGGCGTTGCCGGAACCGACACCATCGAGGGAGCACACAGGGCAATTGAAGCCTCGCTGGGCCCCGTCATCGGCGTCATCTTCGGCATCGGACTCCTCGCTTCGGGTCTGGCATCCACGTCCGTGGGCTGCTATGCCGGTGCCACCATCATGAAGGGCCTGCTCCACGTGAGGATCCCCCTGTTGGTTCGCCGAGCCATCACGCTGATCCCTGCACTGATCATCCTGGCCGTCGGCTTCGACCCGACGCTGGCCCTCGTCCTTTCCCAGGTGTTTCTGTCCATCGGCATTCCGTTCGCGCTCGTTCCGCTGATCTGGCTCACCAGCCGCAGAGCTGTCATGGGCACGTTCGTGAATGGTCTGCCCATGCGCATTCTGGCTTTCGCCGTGACGGCGGCCATCGTCTCTCTCAATGTTTTGCTGGTGTACTTGAGCGTGACGGGTCAGGGCTGAGCCGTGGACTCCACAAAGGACGATGCAATGGAGATGCTCTCGAGCACGGCCGAGGATCATCTGAAAGTGATTTGGTCAGCGCTCGAGTGGGGTGGGCAGCCCACCACCGTCAAAGCTCTCGCCGAGCGGTTCGGAACCACCCCAGCAGCTGTCTCCGGCACCATCAAGCGCCTGGTCGGTCAGGGATTACTGGTGCATCAACCATACGGTCCGATCCTGCTCACACGCACCGGCGAGCGCCAGGCAGTGATGATGGTTCGTCGGCACAGGCTCATCGAGACATTCCTCGTGGAACATCTTGGCTACAGCTGGGACGAGGTCCACGACGAGGCCGAAGATCTTGAGCACGCAGCATCGGATCTGATGATCAACCGGATCGATGACCTCCTCGGCAACCCACAAGTCGATCCCCACGGTGATCCCATCCCCAGCCGAGCGGGCGAGGTCTCGTATCCCGACGGCGCCAGACGGATTTCCGATGCCGAAGCGGGCGAGTACCTCGTCAAGCGCATCTCCGACGAGGACGCCGAGCAGCTGGGCCGATTCGACTCCGCCGGAATCAGAATTGGCTCCACCCTCCTTGTGACAGGCGGAGATGGAAGCGCAATCCGTGTCATCGCCAACGGCACGGAACTCCACCTACCGAAGATGGCCGCAGCCGCCATCATTGTGGTGAGGGTCTGAGAGATGGTTGACTGGTGCCGCAAGCCATCAGGGGCGGTAGCACAGCCGGTTAGTGCATCGGACTCATAATCTGACGGTCGCGGGTTCGAGCCCCGCCCGCCCCACCATTCACGACCGGCCCCACAGGCCTGGGGAATGGTGTGTGACGAGCCAGCATCCTTGCGTCAGGCTCCTGTCGTGCAGGCGCCGGTTGCGATCGTTGCTGAGTATGAGGCTGCCCCGTCAAGCAGCGTGTCCGTTGCTGCGTCTGTGAGGGCGTATGCAGTGTTGGTGTCCACCAGTGAGCGCGCGAAAATTGTGCCTGCCACCCGTCCGTCGGTGGTCAGAAGCGGTCCGCCAGAGTTTCCAGGCTTGGCGGTCGCGTACAGGGAGTACACCTCCCGGTTGACCCCTTTGCTGCCATAGATGTCCTCCCCCAGTGCCTGAATCTCGCCACGGTTGCGGGCCGCGTCCGCTCGATAGGCACCGCCGAGCGGGAAGCCGGCCACGACGGCGGAGGCGTCGGTCTGGAGCTCTTCGGCACGCTCCAGGGCCGGTGCCGCGAGGGCGGGCACGTCCAGGATCGCGAGGTCAAGGTCCGGGTCGAAGGCGACGACACGGGCGTCGAGCGTCGCACCGGACCCACCCACCTGCACGCTCACATCCGAGGAGCCGGCGATGACGTGTGCATTGGTCACGATGCGTTGTGGAGCCACCACCCAGCCGCTGCCGGACATCCTTCGCTGGCAGGCATCGGCCCCCACCCTGACGATGCTCGCTGCTGCCGCCTGCACCTCGGCACTGTTGGCATCCGAGGAGTTGGGTGCCTCGGCGGGGATGACGGGTTCGGGAACGAGGCCACTGAAGGCGCCGGGAAGGCCGGAGGCGTTCAGAGCATTGGTCAACCCCGCCGCCCAACGCTGCGACTGGCCAGGCAGAACTCGCTCAATCGTTCCCAGGACACGTGACTCGTTCATCGTTTTTGCCCAGGGAGTGGGGACGACCGGCTTCACGGCCGCACCCAGGACTCCGGCCAGCAGCGTCGTGACGAGAGCCGCCGCCACGAAGCCCAAGAGGCCATCCAACGATCGCACCCCGCCGTCTCGTCGGCCACCCAGCATCCGTCTGCCCAGGCCACCGAGTAGCGCTCGGCCGAAGCTGGCCGAAATGATTACGCCGACGATGAGTGCCAGGGAGCCGACGGGTCCCTCTTGTGGGAAGCTGTCGAATTCAGCCATGAGGAGTGGCACTCCCCACAGTGCCGCATACGCTCCCAGAAGCATGCCCAGCAAACCCAGCACACCGGCGACGAGTCCGTTGCGCCAACCGCGCAGCGCGTTGACGACAATCATCAGTAGCAGCACGAGGTCCAGCAGCAGGTGGGATGTCACGATGTAGCCTTCACGCTGACAGAGGATACGTGGACTCGCTGTGAATACCCTATGACTCCGGACGCACCGTCACGGCGTCAGCCAAGCCGAGCGGCCAGGTCTGCCACCCACTCGGCCACGCCGTCGGGACCTTCGCATCGGATATCGGCATGGCCGTCCAGAGTCCTCTCTTCCGAGGAAGCGCTGACAACTCGGGCGCAGATCATGCCTGCCTTCTGCAGTTCTTCAAGCGCCTCGAAGGCCGGGATGTCCCCCAGATCGTCGCCCACCATGGCCACCATGGATGGCTTCACCTGCTCCACCAGTTCGCGCAGAGCGTCTCCCTTGTCCTGACTCGACGCCCGGATTTCCAGAACAGCACGCCCCGGCTCCAGCACGAGGTCATGGCGCTCTGCCAACTCCCGTAGCGGACCCAGCAGGGCGTCGAACACACCTTGTGGGTCCGGAGTGCGACGCGTGTGGACACCAATGGCTCGTTCCTTGTCCTCCAGATACAGTCCCGCGACATCCACACCGGAGCGCTCCACATCCGCGACCAACGCTTCCACGTCACCCCACGCTTCGCGGATTCCGGTTGGCACGTCCGGATGCCGCACCTCTCCTGTGGCTGCGTCCCAGCGCTCCACTCCGTACTGGCCCAGGACAACCAGCGAGGACAGTCCGTGCCGGGAGTCGAGCTTGCCAAGCCTTCGCACGGCATCGACGCCGCGGCCAGTGATGATCGCCAGTTGAGCCACTTTGCCCGCGATGGCTGACAGGGAGTCAGCTGCTCCCTCGTGCAGGCGCGAATCCTCAGGGTCCTCCACGATGGGGGCGAGCGTTCCGTCGAAGTCAAAGGCCAGGAGGGCCCGGGCGGGGTTCTCGACAAACGCCTCGATGAAACGTTCTCCCTGAGCAGTGCTGGCTTCCCACAACCGAGATGTCATGTGCCCACTGTGCCATGTACGAGTCCGCTTCCGGCTGTGAAACCCCTCTTCGATAGAGTGACGACTGATTTCAGGAGGAAAAATGGAGAACTCAGACCCAACATCGAAGCAGGGCGCAACCTTCCTGGTTGTGGCCAACCGACTACCGGTGGATCGCGTCGTCATGGAGGACGGTCAGGTTGACTGGCAGACAGCTCCGGGTGGTCTGGTGACCGCCCTCGAGCCCGTGATGAAACAGCGGGGTGGTGCCTGGGTGGGATGGCACGGAGCCCCCGATGAAGAGGTTGAGGCATTCGAGCACGACGGGTACACAGTCGAGCCGGTGCCGCTCTCCGCCCAGGAGGTGGAGGAGTACTACGAAGGCTTCTCGAATGCCACCTTGTGGCCGCTCTACCACGACGCTGTTGCGTTCCCCGAGTTTCATCGCGAGTGGTTCGATGCCTATGAGCGAGTGAACCGGCGATTCGCGGAACGCGCCGCTGAGGTCGCCGCGCAGGGCGCGACGGTGTGGGTGCAGGATTATCAACTGCAGCTGGTGCCGCGGATGTTGCGGGAGTTGCGTCCCGACCTCAACATCGGGTTCTTCCTGCACATTCCTTTCCCACCCATGGAGCTGTTTCAGCAACTTCCCTGGCGTCGCCAGATCATCGAAGGGTTGCTGGGAGCTGATCTGGTGGGCTTCCAGATGCCGGGTGGTGCCAGCAACTTCCTGCGCCTGGTGCGCCGTCGCACCGAACACAAGGTGGACCGTGACAGGGCCATCGTCAAGCGGAACGGTGACCACGAATGCGTGGCCCGCGCCTACCCCATCTCCATCGACAGCCAGAGCTTCTCGGATCTCGCCCAGGCCGACGAGACCAAGGCTGAGGCCGAGGCTCTCCTCGAGGAGCTGGGTCATCCGTCGATGGTGGTGCTGGGCGTCGACCGCCTCGACTACACCAAGGGGCTTCGCCAGCGGGTGCGCGCCATGGGCGAACTCTTCGAGGAAGGACAACTGGATCCCGACGAGGTTGTTTTCCTGCAGGTGGCCACGCCATCGCGTGAACGCGTGGACGAGTATCAGAAACTGCGTGACGACATTGACCTCTTGGTGGGACGCATCAACTCACAAATCGGCGGCGTGGGCCGCCCGGCCATCGTCTACCGCCACCAGTCATACTCGCGCTCCACACTGGCGGCGATGTACCAATTGGCCGACGTCATGCTCGTCACACCACTGCGCGACGGCATGAACCTGGTGGCCAAGGAATACCTCGCGTGCCACGCCGGACCGGACGGGGCGCTTGTACTCAGTGAGTTCGCGGGTGCTGCTCGGGAATTGCGGCAGGCATACATGGTGAACCCCTACGATCTGGACGGCATGAAGGACACCATCATGCAGGCCGCCACAGACTCGAAACGCAACAAGCGCCGACGCTTCCGTGCTTTGAAGAAGCAGGTGGCGGAGAATGACATCAGCAAATGGGCGGACCGCTTCCTGAGTGATCTTGATGATCGGGGGCAGAGTCCCGATCAGGGCAAGGCAGCGGGGGACGGTTCCCCCTCCATGCTGTATGTCGACGGTGAGCAATCCTCTGAGGGGTGAGTCCCACCTCACCGGAAGGATGTCGGCGTGGAAAAGGAACCCCGGCGGTTCGTGGCCCCGCTCCTGGGACTCGTAGCGATCCTCGTGGTGGTGGCCATGTACATGATGGCCACCACTACCTCCAAGGACGTCGACATGCCTGCGGACGATGCATCCCCCGAGCAAGTGGTCACAGCCTATGTGGAAGCGCTCGACTCCCACGATTGCGATACGGCAGAGGCGTTGGTCACAGCATCGAAACGTGACGGCACCGAGGCGTGGTGCCGCAATGTGAGGGACATGACCGAGATTCAGGTGGGCAGCCACGTCGTCGAGCAGATGGGCGTCACAGGTTCCACAAGCCTGAGATCTTCAGCAGAACCGAAAACCAGCGGAGAAGTGGTGCGTGTCCCCGTCACTTTCAACCTTGAATGGCGTCTCTTCCGTGCGGATGACTCGATCCCGGAAGGGACCACCGATTGGGGATACTTCCTCGTGAGGGAGTCACCCATGGGGCCGTGGCGCGTTTTCGACGAGGGCAACGGATGAATCCGGTTCTCACCTACCTCTGCCATCTACAACGCCGCCCGCTGCCGTGACCGACCCCCGGCCATCGCGCCCCCAGCCGATGAGAGGATCAGTCCATGGACGACATCAACCTCGACGACATTGCCACTGAGCTTGACACCAAAGCCACTGAGCTGCGTGCTCGCATCGAGGACCTGACCCGACCACCGGAAGCAGGCGCGACTATCGGGTTCGGCAAGCGCATCGGCGACGGTACAACGCAGGCAATCCAGCAGATGGCTGATGCATCCACAGCAGAATCTCTGCAGAAGACCTTGAACGAGGTCTATGCAGCGCAGGATCGTCTCGAAGCGGGAACCTATGGCCGGTGCGTGGTGTGCCACGAGCCGATTCCGACAGGACGCCTGGAGTTCCGCCCCTGGGCCGCAACGTGCGTTGAGCATGCCGCGTGACTAGTCATCATCATCATCGTCATCATCGTCGTCGACAACAGGCCTGGCCGGCGGCGATGTATCGGAGCTGGCCGAGGCGACGGGAATGGGCGAAGCCACGCTGGGAGACATGGACGGCGAAGCCGTAGGGCTCACCTGTGGCCCGGGGTCCTGGTCAGTCGCGCCGGTCCAGAGCCACAGGCTGACCACGCCCAGCAGGATGAACCCCATGGCCGCAGCAACGATCCTCACGAAATGTTCTCCTTCTTGTTCGAGGGTCCTATCAGGTCAAGTGCCAGTGATGGCTCACCCAGAGCCCATCGGGTGGTCCACGCCCCGGCCAGCCTCTGCAGTGCTGGGCGGTAGCAGTTCACCGCACCCAGTCTGAGCGCAGCAGCCCGCACCGCGAGGTGCAGTCTTATCAGATCGACGTTCATGTATTCCGCCACCTCGACGATGCGGGTCAGAGCCACCACCCCCTGCTGCGTGGACCAGTCCCCCTGTGCCACACGCCACTCGACGTGTGCTGCAAGGTTGCCCAGATCGAGCGCCGGCTCAGCCGCAGCGAGGGTGTCGAGGTCCAGCAGCGCCACACCTCCGGAGGTGGCGTCGAAGAAGATCTGTTGGTCGTGCAGGTCCCGGTGTGAGGCGACGAGGGGCTGCGCAGCGCCGTCGAACAGATGTGAGGCGACCTCCCGGGCAGCATCGACGGCGACAGTCGGGGCTTCCAGCACGCCATGCTCTGCGGCCCCCCGCACCCACTTCATCAGGACGTCTGCTTCACGCTGAGGGCTGTGTTGCGGCAGCTGAACAACGGGGCTCGCTGTGAAATCCGGCCAGGCGGCGCCCCACGCATCCCATGCACTCAACCACTCCTGTGGCTCGAACATGGCTGCCTCCTCGAGGCTCCGGCCCGGCAGCACGGAGAGATGCATTGTCCCCTCCGGCCCGGCGGCCACCTCCGGCGCCAAGAACCCGGCACGCGCGGCCAGCTGTGAGCCCATTGCGTTTCGGCTGAGCGTGCTTGCTGCAGCCGACGGGCGCACCACCTTCGTGAACCGGTGCTCGCACTGCGACACCGCGCGGCGCCCCAGGCGATGACCGACGACCCGCCCTCCAGCGTGGGCGAGGCCGGGGAGCCGGGGGTCGAGGCCGTGAGCCACCAGCCTGACCGAGGCCACGGAACCGTCCCGACCCAGCACCGCCTCGCCTGCGCGTACGTGGCCAAGTTCGTCGCGGCCCTCGACCCTCAGGGTGACAAGTTCCGGGTCACCCGACCGGGGCCAGGCCCGCTGCACGCGAATCTCGTCGCGCCCATCGGTCAGCACGGATGGCACCACCAGGCGGGTCACAGCAGCTCCTCCAGCATCGTCAGTCGGCCGTCGACGCCGCTCCGCCAGTCAGGGTCCGCGCGACGGAAAGGATCCATGAGCCGGGTGGCCAGCCCGCGTGCCACCCACGGTACGAGGTCAGCGCTGTTCTCCACGCCGTAGCCCGCCAGCAGGCCCGCCGTCAGGGAGTCCGGCGGCCCGTCGAGCAATCGAGCTGCCTCGAACATCCCGAGATCCAGCAGCGGCGGAGCCAGTGTCAGACGGTCGAGGTCAAGCAACCAGACGCGGTGATCCGCCACGGCGATCTGGTCGGCGGAGAAATCTCCGTGGGACAGCACAAGATCGTCGGTGCGGCGGAGGGAGGCTGTGATGCGCTCCATCACGGTGGCTGTTCGAGCCTCCAGATCAGGAATGATCGAGGCGACGTCACGCGCAAGGGTCCGCAATTGGCCCTCAAAATCCAGCCGGTGGGTGATCGTCGGTAGGGACACTTCATGCAGTTGGCGCAAACCCTGGCCGGCACGCTGCGCCGCGTCGAACGCGCGGTGCGGCGGGGTCTGGGAGAGGTCGTAGCTCCCCACCCAGTCCCATGTGGTGACCCGGGGGGTGGCTGGCACGTCGTCGTCCGAGAGCGGCGCCACCACGGGAACGCCGACTGCGGTCAGTTCTCGCAGGGCACGGTGGTGCCTTCGGGCGCGGCGCTGTGACGAGAGCCGCAGCGCGACGGGACCGGAGCCGGTTTCGTAACGGGTGATGAGCCGGCGCAGTGGGTTGTAGCGGACGATCTCACCGTGATCGTCAAGCCAGCCGGCCTCTTTCAACTCCCCGAACGCTTTGACAAGGCGCGGATCCGAGGTCACGGGGCCGTGCGCCAGCCACAGCCCGTTGCCGATGTCCCTGACGACCACGGATTCCCCGCCCATCCGGGCACGACGCACCGCGTTCTCAAGCTTCGCGTGATGCGCCTCGGTGGCTACCTGGACCCAGCCGGCCGGCCGATCCCCGGCGTGGAGCGCCGCCACGCAGGACAACCCGGGTTTGAGCCTGAGCCGGCTGGCCTTTACGGGCGAACCCACAAGCTGGCTGAGACGCTCGGCGTCCAGCAATGCCTCAGCCGTGGCCAACGGGGAAGTCACTGCACGAGCCTGATGTCAGGGCGGGTGAAGTCGCCTGCCGTCCCCTCCCATACGATGCGGCCCCGCGTCAGACGGACGACCCGATCGCAGGCGACGGCAACGTCGTCATCATGCGTAACCACAATCGTGGTGCGGCCGTGTGACAGTGTCTCGATGGCATCGAGCACCGCCTCGGCGTTGTCCGGGTCCAGACCGGTCGTTGCCTCGTCGAGGATGATCACAGGAGCGTCCCGGAGCAACGCTCGTGCGATGGCGATCCGCTGCCGCTGCCCGCCGGAGAGTGTGGCACCCCGCTCCCCAATCACCGTCTCGTAGCCATCCGTCATCTCACGGATGAACTCGTCGGCACGGGCCGCGCGAGCGGCTGCCCTGATTTCGTCATCGGTGGCGTCGAGGCGGCCGTGACGGATGTTCTCGGCGACAGTCCCGGTGAACAGCACGGCCTCCTGGAGCAGGAGGGCCACCTGGGATCGGAGCTCTTCGAGATCCATCGAACGCACGTCGATCCCGTCGATCGACACGGATCCCCTGGTGGGGTCCATGAGCCGGGGCACCAGCGAGGCCAGCGTGCTCTTGCCAGAGCCTGAGGTCCCGACCAGCGCCACCCGCTCACCCGGCTGGATCTCCAGATCGATGTCACTCAGGACATCCCGGCCCGTTTCGTATGCCACATTGACGCCGGAGAAGCGCACCGAACCGACGATGCGGCCGATCGGGTGTGGGTGGGCCGGGGATGTGATTTCCGCAACGATGTCCAGGACGTCGGCGACGCGCTCACCGGAGGCGGCGGCACGGGCAATGCGGCCGGTGTACTTGGCCATGTCCCGCAATGGCTTCATCGCAGTCTTGAGGTATGTGACGAAGATGACCAGGTCTCCGGGCGTCATGGCCAGTTGCATCACACGCCATCCGCCCACCAGCAGGACGGCGGCGGTGGCGACACCGATGAGCACATCGGTGCGCCGCTCAAGGGCGGCGGCGAGGCGTTTGGCCTTGACACCCTCGGTGAGGGACCGGGAGTTGCTGCCCTGGAAGCGGTCGCCCAGGTGGCCCTCAAGTCCGTAGGCCTGCACCACCGTGATGGCGCCGATTGTCTCCTGCGCGATGTTGGCGAGATCACCCTCGTTGCGCCGCGTATTGCGTGAGGCGCTCGTGATACCGCCGCCGCTGCGGCGCGACAGGAGCAGGAACGCACCCGCGGATGCCACGACCACCAGTGCCAGCATCCAGTCCAGCCAGAGCATCACGCCCGTCATCGCCACGAGAGTGATGACGTTGGCCAGCATCGGCAACCCAGCGGTGACTGCCACGTCCTGCAGGCGGCCGACGTCGGCCACGAGCCGCTGGACGAGGTCGCCTGAGCGCGAGCCGGTGTGGAAGCGCCTGGACAAGCTCGCCACATGGGCAAAGACACGCTGGCGCAACGACGTGGCCATCCGCGACCCCACGAGGGCGAACGCCACAGTCGCCATGAAGTTGGTCAGAGCCCGGAGGCCGACGATCGAGATGGTTGCCAGCGCGCACGCCAGTAGAAGCCGGAGGCTGGCGGTCGGCCCATCCGAGGCAAGATCGGCCCCGAGACTGCGCGTGACGGCGTCGACCACGAATTTCAACGGCCAGGGCTCCAGAACACGGAACACCACCTCGAACAGCAGTGCGGTCACTCCACCCGCCAGCACGAGCTTGTGGCCCTTCATGTGCGGTGCGGCCATGCTCAGTGTGCGGCGCACAGGTCCACGATCAGTCACGCAGCCACCTTTCCCCTCTCGACGATGTCTCCCACGGTGGCATCGAGTACCCGATCCCACGAGTGCTGCTGCATGGACTCGCGAGCCGCGACACCCATGGTGCGAGCGCGTTCCGAATCCGAGACCAACTGGTCGATCGCGGCCGCGAGTGCCGCCGGATCGGACGGGGGCACGAGGCTGCCCGTGACTCCGTCGTCAATGATCGCGGGGATCTGGCCGACGGCACTCGCCACCACCGGGAGCCCGGCTGCGCAGTACTCGTAGACCTTCAACGGCGAGAAGTACTGGTCATCATCAGGCAACTCCGGATACGGAGCGACTGCAACCCAGGCCCCTTCCAAAGCAGCGGGGATGGCCGCCGGCGTGAGCGCACCGAGGAACTCGACGTCCTTGCCGTGGCCGCTGGCCCGTTTCCGCAGCTCGGCTCCCATCGGCCCGTCACCAATGATCCGCAGCCGCCAGGGGCGGGTCGCGAGGCTCTGGGCATCCAGCAGGGCGTCGACGCCGTGCCACGGCTTCAGTGTGCCGACGAAAACGACAGTGGGGACTTCGGCGGGAAGAACGGGTTGGATGCGGGTGAGGTTGACCCCGTTGGGAACCACGACCACCTTGGGGCTCACCTCAGCGAGGGTCGCCGTCACCCACCGGGCGACTGGTTCCGAGACGGCAGCGATCCGGGACGCGGCACGCAGTTGGCGGTACATGCTCGTCCAGGCCCCGGACTCATCAACCAGGATTCGGTGCTGCCTCTGCTCGTCCACCAGGGGGGCGTTGACTTCGAGGAAACCCGGCACCCCCAGGCCGTGGGTCACCTCAGCGAGGGCCTCCGAAAAGAGCGAGAAGCGCTCGTAGATCGCATCCGGACCGGAATCTGCGGCGCGGACGGCGAGCTCACGCGATGCGGCACGGACGCGACGTTCCCGATCAGCCGCGCGATCGAGCTCGGTGGCTCCCTCCCCCTTGCCCACCGACAGCACGGTGACCGGCACATCTTCCAGGTCAGCGGGCACATCGTCGCCTCGGCGCGTACAGAACACTTCGACGTCCCAACCGCGCGCCCGCCAGCCGCGAAGAATCTCCTGGACGTGCACGGAAGCACCCTTGGTGCCAAACACGGGGATGCCGGGATCAGCACAGATGTAGGCGAGCTTGGTCACGCAGCCACCTCCTGATTGGTGGCGGGCGTCGTCGCCTCCGCCAGCCGGCGGGACTGGCGCCGGGTGTCGTAGTCCCGCTCGATGAGGTAGCGGGCGCTGCGGGCCATCTCTTCGCGGGGGAAGGAGTGGCTGGCCACCTCTCCCAGAGCTGAGGCGAGATCCTCGACATTGCCGGGCTCCAGCAGCAGGCCCGTGGCGGGATCGTCACCCTCGGCCGGATGGACGGCCTCCGGGATACCGGTCACCGATGTGCTGACCGCGAGCACACCCATCGCCATGGCCTCGAGCAGGACCGTGGGGAGGCCGTCGGCGTTGCCATCGCGCCCCACGACGCACGGCGCGGCCATTACGTCGGCCCACTGGAGCAGCTCGGTGACTTCCGCCTGGCTGCGCGGACCGAGTAGCTCCACGACGTCCTCGAGCCCCGCCTCGGTGACCTGTGCGCGCAGGTCAGGGGCAAGTTCTCCATCGCCGGCGATTTTCACCGACAGCGGCGTCCCGGCGTCCCGGAGTTGACGCGTCGCCTCGACGAGAACGTCGAAGCCCTTCTTCTCGACGATCCGTCCCACGGCGAGCACACGGAGCTCATCGATGACCGGTCGTGGCGCGTGGTACGGGAAGCGTGTGAGATCGATCCCGTTGCGCACCAGCGCAACGTGATCGGTGATCCCCGGAAACCGTCGCAGCAGGTGCCGGCGGTTGAAGTCACTGATGGTGACGACGGTGTCGGCACGGGTGAGCAGTTGCTCGAGCAGAGACTCGTCCACCGACTCGTGGAAGAGGTCCTTCGCGTGGGTCGTCACAGACCAGGTGATGCCGGTCAGGTGGGCGGCGATGGCCGCGACTCGAGCAGCGGCATTGGCGAAGTGTGCGTGAAGATGGTCGATCCCGTCCAGGAGGACGAGACGAGTGAGCTCCAGAGCGTTGGCGACATCGTTGACGTCACACCGCTCAATCAAGGGCATCAGCTCGGTGAGCCGATCAGCTCCGTGCGGGAGGGCGGCGTGGGTGTCCAGGAACGAACTGAACAGCTGGCTCGCGCGCGCCGGACGGATCAAATGCGTGACCGGAGCCTGCACCTGTGCGATCTGGGGATGGAACCGGGCGTCGGTGGTCGGCCGAGTGGCATAAATGGCCAGATCTTCTCCCGCAGCCTCACGAGCCATGATCTCGGTGACGACGAACGTCTCCGAGAAGCGTGGGTAGACCTTGACAACGTATCCGGTCCGTACATGGCGATCAGACGACATCGAAGCCTCCAATTGGGGTGGTGCGGTGGCTGCCGCGGGCAACGAGCTGCAGCGGTGTGGAGTGGAGAAGGTGCACAGCGCGATGGGCGGACTCGGCCAAACCATCGCGGCGAAGCATGGAGCGGTCAACACTACGGCCGACGGCTCCAGCGAACCACTCGCCGATCGCAGCTGGAGAAAGATCTTTCGGCGCCAGAAGCTCGGCGACCCCTGCCGCCGCCAACCCCCGTGCGCGGATGAGCTGTTCCTGACGTGGGGCTGCCCGCGGGACAAGAAGGTGAGGTGTTGTCGTGGACATCACCTCAACAACCGTGTTGTAGCCGGCCATGGAGACGGCGGCTTCGGCACCGCGGATGGTGGTGAGGCCGTCCGGCACTGTCTCGACGACGTCGGTGTCCTCATTGGCGGCCGCCCGAATGCGGCGGCGCGTGGTTGCTGGCATCTGGGGGCCGGTGACGACCAAGTGGCGGTGCCCCGCCGGTACCGGAGCCTGGGCGGCGGCAGAGCAGAGCGATTCTCCGTCGGAGCCGCCACCAACCATGGTGAGGACGTATGGCTTCGGGCGGCGCAGCGGCGCGGGATCGGCCCAGCGACCGACGGAGAGGTACCCGGCGTGATGCACGAGATCTGCCAATTCGGCCGGGATTTCACCGGTGGCGACAGCGTCGTGGACCGTTCGGTCGCCAAACAGCCAAATATCGTCGAACGCGTTGCGAACGTCGCGCAGATCCCCCAGAGTCGACCACTCGGTTGCGGCGGTGTCTGGATCATCCAGGACCTCACGGAGACCGAGGACGATGCGGGTTTCCGGACGTTGCCGACGCAGTTCAGCGAGGGCAGGGGTGAGCTCGCCGTCGACTCCGAACGGATGGCGGTCGACGATGAGGAGGTCGGGACCGAAGCTCGTGATCGCCGCCGTCAGGAGCTGACTGCGGACGGAAAGGAGGTGACGCATGGACACACTCACCTGGCGTGGCGCGTAAGCGCCCTCAACTTTCGTGATGCCGGGCAGCGAGACGTGGTCAAAACCGACGGGCAGCTGCCGAGTGATGCTGTCGAGTCCGCTGAGGAGCAGTCCCGTGACCTCTCGTCCGGTGAGGATCGGCAGGTGCTCCGCGAGTGAGTGGGCCAGTGCGATGTTGCGTCGCACGTGACCTAGGCCTATGGAGTCGTGGGAGTACAGAACCACGCGCCAGGGCCGGGCCCCCGAGCCGTGTTGCATCCAACCTCCTGTGTGTCTTACATGAACCGTCGTCGACTGTCGCGTCTCGTTGTGGTTGGTCGACCTGTCAACGCTATTGACGCCAGATGTGAGACAAATAATTTCAGGATGAGAGAGTTCTCATTCACAGGGTGTGCCGTATCAGAGACGTCGGCAGCCACGGAGCATCGACACCATCGTGGTGCAGGATGACTTGATCAACAGAGCAGCCCCGCTAAAACTCAAAGTGAGCGAAGCCATTGCGACTGCAAGGACATGCGAGCGTTTCGATGTTCGTCTGCGAACGATGCATGAGAAATGCTCAGAATGAGCGGCGACTGCATTTTCCTTGGCTCCCCCGGTTGGACTCGAACCAACAACCCTTCGATTAACAGTCGAATGCTCTGCCAATTGAGCTACAGGGGAACGGTGGCTTTGGTGGGCCACGCGAGGTGAAACGCTATCAGATGCTTCAGCGTCAAGTCCAAACGGCTCGGCCCGCCTCGTCGGGATGGGGTAGTCGCTTCTCAGACCTCGTACTCAGCCTTCAATCTGTCGGTTTCGGAGACGACAAAGTCCGCCACCGCTGGGTCCGTCAGGTCTGCGCCTCCACCCGCGACCGCATACCACGTGATCTCGTCGCTGCCGTCGAGTGTGCGTCGACCGATGATCTGTAGGCGTCCCTTCGGCAGGTCATGACTGACTGTGACGACCATCGAATTCTGGACGCGCTCCTTGAAAAGCTCTGGTAGGCGGCCGACGTCGTCAAGACGCACGGTGAAATCCTCGTCTGAGGTCGTTTTCCACATGAACGACGACTCCTCCTCACGCCAAGCACCCGTGGCAATCTGCTCCCACCCGAAGACACGCCACTGTCCACGTTCACGTAGGGCCAGGAGATCTCTGGTCGCGAGCAGGGATGACTCCGGCCCGGAACCCTGGGCCACCACGTCGATGCGCCTGCCCAGGTGGGCTTGCAGTTCATGTTCAAGCGTTTTGTCAGATCGTTTTCCAAAGATGCCCATGCCCCCATTGTGCCCGCACGAGCGGCTGGCGCCTGAATGGATTCTCTTCCTTCACGTCGCCTACACCGAACTCGATCATGGTGGTGGTGTTGTCCGAATCGTGATGGTGTTGTTCCGATTGCTCTCGACAGTGCCGTGGCCACGAGTCAGTGGCAGTTTTGAGCCATGACGATCATGACAGCGTTACTGCACCCACCCGTGACCAACGTGGATGTTGAACGCGCTCTTCTGCTGCAGGTGGAGGCGGGAGTCTATGCACAACACCTGCTGACCACGGACACCGATCACGACCGCGGTGACCTGCAGCGTGTGGCGAGTTCCGGCAGGGTGGCATGGCAGACGCTCTGGCTCGCAAATCTGCGTCTGGTGGCCAAGTTGTCCCACGAGTCTGCCCGGCGACACCGCCTTCCCTTCGACGATGTCTTCCAGGACGGCTGTCTGGGTTTGGCCCAAGCCCTCATGCGCTTCGACATCGCCCGGGGTTGGCGTCTGAGCACTCTGGCTCACGAGTACATCCAGCGCGCGGTGCGCGCCAGCGCAGCCCGAAGAGCCGGGGAGTTGGACGGCCCTGACAGGCGTCATCGCCTGAGGATTCTCATGACTGAGCAGACCAGAGAGGTGTCATCCCAGCAGCACCGGCTGCCACCGCAACGGGAAGTGGCGCGCATGGTGGGGGCGAGCGCATCCGCAACTGTCAGCGCTTTCGCCGTGACCACATCTCTGGACGAACTGGGGCCTCAGCAACTGGCCAGCGACGGTGGCTTCGAGGCGGTGGAGGTTCATGGATTCGACTTCCTGAACCTTCTCAGCGATGCCGGTGAGCTGCTGCGGTTGCGCTACGGGTTGGGCACCCGCTGCCACAGCCAGGCGGAAGTTGCCGTGTTACTCCGCGTCTCCCCCACCACCGTCGCACGCATGGAGCGGCGTGCTCTTGCCCGGGCCAGGGTTCTGCTGGAATCAGACCAGTGCCGGCTCCCGGGCATTGTGTGCGCATGATCACCTCCAACAACGCGCGTGGGGTCACTCCCCTGCGCTGACCGACAGCAATCGCTTACGTTCCATCTCCAGAGCGGTGAGCTCGGCGAATTGGCTGCGGTGACCCGTTGGATCCTTGACCGGATCCGTCCGCTGGAGGCGCGACTTGCACTGGGCGATGCGACGGACGGTGTGCGCCAGACGCAAACGACTCGAATGGGCCATCGAATACACTTCGTCGGGCTCTCGGAGAAGTGGCTCCACGAGCAAGGAGACCAGCAACTGCGTCAACAACTCGGATGTAGCATTCTCCCGGAGTGCATCGCTCCATCCCTCGACGAGCGGCGTCTCCTCGATGAGGGTGAACACAGCCCGGTAGCCGGGGTGGGTGAAGTCCTCCGCCCCAACACCGTTCCAGGCTGCGTCGAACGTGGTGGGGTACTGCAGCATCAGTTTCAGTGTGTCGCGTTCGAGGCGAAGTGCTGGATCTCCCGGATTGGGCCATGCGGGGTCGACGTCGTCCTCGGCCGGCCGCTCGGGCTGCGGCTCCCGCTGCGTCGACGATGCACCCCGCCTCTGCTTGCGCGAGACTTCACGTCGGACGTCTTCGATGTCCATTCCCAGCATGCCCGCCAGTTCACGCAGGTATTGGCTGACGAGTGATGAATCCCGGATGGCACCGATCAGATCCGAGGACTCACGCAGCGCCGCCAGTCGACCGTCCGCCCGTTCCAGGTCATAGGCTTTGATGACGTTGTCCATGACGAACCGGTACAGCGGGACGCGTCTTCCCACCAGTTCCCGGACGGCAGCGTCTCCCTGCTCCAAGCGAAGATCACACGGATCCATACCCGAGGGTTCGACGGCGACGTAGGTCTGGGAAATGAAGTTCTGGTCACCTTTGAACACTTTGAGCGCTGCATTCTGGCCGGCCTTGTCACCGTCGAAGGTGAAGATGACCTCGCCGTGCAGACCATCCGTTGTGCCCATGAGGCGTTGCAATAGCCGGGCGTGGTCATCCCCGAAGGCGGTACCGCAGCTGGCGACGGCGGTGTCGACGCCGGCGAGGTGCGCTGCCATGACGTCGGTGTAGCCCTCAACGACAACCGCCTGCGACCGTTTTCCAATGGACTGGCGAGCCAGATCCAGGCCGTAGAGCACCTGCGACTTTTTGTACACGGGTGTCTCGGGGGTGTTGATGTATTTTGCGGGCAGTCTGTCGTCGTCGTGGATACGACGGGCACCGAACCCCAGGACGCTCTGCCCGGAGTCCCGGATTGGCCACAGCAACCGCCCGTTGAAGAAGTCGCGACCACCATCGCGGATCAGCCCTGCTGCCTTGAGCGTCGCATCATCGAAACCCTCAGACTGCAGTGCCTGCCGAAGCAGGCGACCATGCTTCGGGGCGTATCCCAATCCGAAATGCAGTGCGGCGGCGCGGTCAAAACCTCGCTTGTCGAGGAAGCGTCGAGCCTCTATGGCTTCCGGAGAGTTGAGCTGTGCTGCGAAATAGTTCTCGGCAGCCGCGTTCGCCTCCAGAACTCGTCTGCGGAGGCCGGGCGGTGCTCCGGTTCCATCATCGCTGATGCGCAACTGGATACCTGAACGATCAGCAAGTGACTGCACCGCCTCGGTGAAAGCAAGGTTCTGATGCTTCTGAAGGAAGGTGAAGACGTCACCTCCTTCGCCGCAACCGAAACAGTAGAAGAACCCGCGCGAGGGCGTCACGGTGAAGCTTGGCGTCTTCTCATCATGGAAGGGACACAACCCCTTCAGCGACCCGCCGCCCGCGTTGCGCAGCGCGACGAAATCGCCCACGACGTCGTCAATGCGGATCCGGTCGCGGACAGCTGCTATGTCCTCATCATTGATCCGTCCCGCCATGCGCCGAAGTCTAGTCCGACTCAATCTTCCCGGCGATATCAGCTGATCCCGTGCCACCGTCGGATTTCATGCGGTAGCCCAGACCCCGGAGCGTCTCGATCCGGTCGTCGCCGATCTTGCGACGCAGGTAGCGCACGTAGACCTCCACCACATTGGACCCTGGGTCAAAATCCAGCCCCCACACTTGACTCAGGAGTTGTTCCTTTGTGAGCACTTGACCGGGGTGGCGAAAGAACATGTCCGCCAGCGCGAACTCCCGGGCGGTGAGCTCGATCTCGGACTCGCCGCCATTGACAAGAACCCGCCGCGTCAACACATCAAGGCTGAGGTTGCCCACTTGCATCATTCGCTGTTCTGGTTGTCCCCCCGAAGTTTTCAGACGAAGACGCACGCGAGCGAGGAGTTCGTCGAAACCGAATGGCTTGCGAATGTAATCATCCGCACCACTCTCCAGTCCCCTGACAGCGTCTGCGAAGCTGTCGCGAGCGCTGAGAACAACGACTGGCAGGTCCACTTTCTCGGCGCGCAGCAGACGCAGCACCGTGAGCCCGTCCGTGATGGGGAGCCCCAGGTCCAACACCATGAGATCGAAGGCACCACTGCGCCCGTACTCGTATGCGGCTTCACCAGTTGTGACAACGGTGACGACGTAGCCATGGCGGGTGAGCCCACTGTCCAGGAAAGATGCGATGCGCGGTTCGTCCTCGGCCACCAGAATGTGACTCATACGTGGACTCTCCTCGCGGCAGAATTGCTCGTGGAATCGGTGCCCTCGGCTGGGGCTTGGATCAGCGGGAAGTCCAACGTGAAGGTGGAACCCCGGTTCAGCGCACTGTCCAGAGTCACCCGTCCCCCGTGGGCATGCGCGATGGAGGCAACAATGGCCAGTCCAAGCCCAGCTCCTTCACCGCGACGTCCCCCGTCACCGCGGTGGCCCGCGCGGGCAAACCGATCGAAAATCCCCGGTCTGTCTTCTTCCGGAATGCCGGTCCCCTCGTCTGTGACAGTGAGTGCAAGCCGATCCCCCATCACCGTGGCGCCGAAACTGATCCTGTCCCCCGGTTCTGTGTAGCGGACGGCGTTGGCCGCCAACTGCACGAGCGCCTGGGTGAGGCGCTGACCATCAATCATGGCGGCTTGGTCGGGTAACCCATCCAACGCCCACTTACGCTCACCCAGCGCGCTGGCCTTGGCCAGCACGTCCATCAGAAGGTCTGAAACGTAAATCTCTGAGCGGCGGATGAAGTCTGGCCGTTCCGCCCGGGCCAACAGCGCGAGGTCATCCACCAGCCTGTCCATGCGTCGCAATTCATCCACCACCAGTTCCAGCGTGCGCTGGCGATCTCCCGGATCATCCCCCATCAGTTCCAAGTGGCCCCGGATGACGGTGATGGGTGTGCGCAATTCATGGCTGGCGTCATCAAGAAACCGCTGTTGGCCTGTGAACGCATCTTCCAGACGATCCAGCATCGCATTGAAGGTGTATGCCAGCGCGGCGACATCATCCCGACCCGTCACCGCGATCCGCTGCTGGAGATCTTGCTGGCCAATGGCACTGGCCGTTCGCTGCAGCGTGCGGATGGGCGCCAACACCCTGCCCGCCACCTGCCAACTGGCAACACCTGCGAGGGCCAGTGCGATGGCACTGATAATGGCCAACATCTGGATGGTGGAATTCACGTGCTCCCTCACGGGCGCGACGAATTCGATCACCACGAGCGCGCCGTTGGTGGGATCACCCTCCACCGTGACCGGGAACACAGCCCAGTGAACGGGTCCTTCAGAGCTGGAGTCCCTACCCGAGGTGGGTGAGGTCCCGACACTGAGGGTTGAGAGGAACACTTCATCCGTGTCAAGCCTCATCATCGGTTGCTCGCGTGCTCTTCGCGAGGGCCGACCTTCAATGAGGCTGAACAGCGTCTCGTTGCTGTCGGGAATGGCCACGCCCAGGTAAGACGTGAGCAACGCCTCCACGGTGGTGTACGGAACCCCTGTTTCGGGATCAACAGCTCGCTCGGCGTAGTCGCGGAGCTTGTCTCCCTCATGCACAAGCTCTTCCTTGAGCTCGGCTTCGGCCCGTCCGATGAGAATTTGGGAGGCAACAACTACTTCGACTGAAAGTGCGAGAGCAACGAGCAGAATCATCCAACCGACGATGCGGCCCCTGGCGCTGACCACTCGCGGATTCGCGGCCTTTCGCGGAGACAGTCGCCGCGTCGGATTCTCAGTCATCATCATCATCATCGTCGGTGTCGTCTACGTCATCATTGTCGGTGTCGTCTACGTCATCATCACGATCGTCGTCATCGTCAGCGACGCCGTCGTCCTCCACATCGCTGCTCGAGACACCATCGTCATCGTCGTCATGTTCTTCTCCTGCAAGAGGCACCGGCGGTTTGGACACTGGTTCTGCACCGATTGGCTTTTCGGGTTGCGGCCTCGGCGGTGCCACCGGGACGGGGCTGCTGCTCGTGCGCACCGGCTGCGTTGTAGTGGGGGTGAAGTCACGTGGCACGGGCTCAACAACGGTTCCGATCGGTGGAGTGCCGCGCTTGGTGGGCGTGGTCATCGAAAAGCTGGAACCAGGCGTCGGGGACGGGTCCGTTGAGGAGCTGAGTCCGGCTGGGGTCACAACGATGGCTGGTCCCAGGTCCATAGGTGGTCGATGCCTGGCCCATGTGCCCACTATCAGCGCGGTCACAAGCAAGATCAGCGCCAGAGATACGGTGGCCCCCACCCGCACACGAGACACGCCTTCACCCTCCCTCACAAACACTGCGCAGCAACGCATCAAACTGAGAACTCTCAGGTCTACCTCCGTAGAGTCCTACGAAGCCAACCCATGTGTCGACCCGGCATTGAGCGCTTCCTGAGGATTATCTCAGATTCCTCTAAGCTTCGCGCCATATTACTCACTCATGCTGGTGACAAGGCGAGTCTCCTTGCCCTGCCCCCCGAGAGGAGAATCATCAGCATGTCCGCACAGCCAGGCGAAGCCGATGAGAGAGCAGAGAGCCCCCCATATCAGCCGGAGGAACCCGAGACCCACTGGACGGTCAATGGAAGACCCAGGCTCAGCGCACTCAGTTGGGCCGAAGATGTTTTGTCCGAAACCAATTCGGCTCTCCCGGCTGAAATAGGCGAACTGCGTCTGTTGCGCGACGGCGCCAAACGGCTCGCTGTTGTCACCCTCAAGGACCGACCCCCCTTGGTCCTGAAACAATATGTCAATGATCGTGGGGCCTGGACCCATCTGTGGATGGACAGGTTGTGCGAAGCTGGACTCGCACCACCTGCCCGACTCAGTGTGACGCCTGCTCGTGGATGGTCGCACTCACACTCCACACTCGTTGCGGATATGGCGCCAGATTTCGCCTGGACAACCTGGCTGGTGGAGTCCGAGCCAAAACGTTCTGCCGCGGCCGGTGCTGCCGCCGACTGGTTGGTGGGTCTGCAGGAGCTGAACGTCGAACTGCCGGACCGCGCCACGTATCGCGCTGCTGACGAACTGACGCGCCACTGTGTAGACCTGGGTGCGTCATTCCCCACCTTCGCGCGGGCACTCACAGACATTCATCATGACATCCGCGCCCACTTGTACGAGGGCAATACTCCGAGAGGGATTGCTCACGTGCCGTCCCACGGGGACCTGCATCCGAACAACCTCCACATCGCAGACGATGCCCACCTCAGCGTCACAGCAATCGATCTGGATATCGCCGGAATGCGACGTCCGTCCTACGACGTGGGCTATGCAATTACCCAAATGCTCATCGTTTCGTGGATGCGCACCGGTTCGATGCAAATCGGTGCAGACGCCGCCCAGACCTTCTGGAACAGATGGTCCAGGAGCGGCGCACCCGACGCCGTCGCAGTAGGCGCGGAAAGTGCTCGTGCCCTGCTGCAGAGCCTGCACTTCGAACTCGTCACCCACCGCAATGAAAGAACTGAACTTCTCGTCCCATGGGTCGCAGTCGCACGCTCCATGCTCACCAACGGTGTCCCCCACACCCTTCGCACTCTGGCCACCCCCAAGGAGCATGCATCATGACCCCTTCCCCATCGAGTTCATCCACCGCGCCAATCAGATCGTCATCACAGGCGGCTACATCGACTGGGACGGGATCAGCACCCCTGCAGCCGGATATGACGCCCCAGGTGCCCGTGCAGAAGCGACGGGATCAGACCCAACTGTCTCTGCCGATGCCCATGGGAAGTTCTGCAGGATTCCAGCCGAGGAAACGTTGCGCGGCCTCGAAAGCAAACCTGTCCGTCATGCCTCCCACATATGTCACCACGCCACGGACCGCCTCGGGTGTCCTGTATTCGCGCGGCATCGCGGCCGGATTTCGCAGGTAGTACTCAACCAGCGCCGTCAGGACCCGGACCACCACCAAACTCTGATTCGTTGACTCCGCTCGCGTGTAAATGCGTTCGTAGTTGAAGCGACGCAGGGCAGCCAGTGCCTCGGCAGTCTGTTTGTCCATCCCTACGGTGCCGCTCGCCATGGTGGTGGTGATGACGGCGTTGAGAAAGGCGGAGAGTTGCTGGCGTCGCGTCGTTCCCACCACCTCGGTGACAACGTCCGGAAGATCAGAGGGCGCGACGATTCCCGCATGAATGGCGTCCTCCAGGTCATGCGCACAGTAGGCGATCCTGTCGGCCCAGGACACCAGCTCCCCCTCCAGGCTCGATGGTGCAGGCCGGGACCAGGAGTGGTTGCGGATACCGTCGAGGGTTTCGCGACAGAGGTTGAGGTCCGTCAGAACCACGTCAGCACCCCAGGGACCATGGTCATAGCCTTCCGGTATGAACTGGTCAAAAGCATCCTCCGAGGCGTGCCCACCAGGTCCGTGCCCGCAGTCATGGCCCAGAGCCATGGCGTCAGCCAGCACCGCGTTGGCACCTATTCCTCGCGCCATGGCCACAGCACACTGCGCCACTTCGATGGCATGGGTCAGTCTGGTGCGCTGATGATCGGTCGGGTAGACCACCACCTGGGTCTTGCCTGCAAGGCGACGGAAGGCCGTCGAGTGAACAATTCGGTCCCGATCCCGCTCAAAACAGGTGCGCAGCGCGTCAGGCTCTTCCGGTATGAGGCGGTCTCCCCCACCCGAACTGAGACTGGCTGCAGGATTGAGCAGCAACCGTTCCGCTTCCTCCCGGAACTCCCGGTTCCGCTGCTCGGCTGGCTCAATGGCGGCACGAGACGTGGCATGGGCGGTGACGACATCATCGCCGTGGCCGTGCATGGTGTGCGCCCAGAGCTTCGTGCGGGGCAACAGTGAATCATTCATCTCATCAGCCAACCTATCCCAGCGAACCCGATCACGGCCGACACCCAACCGCGGACCGATCCCGCGCTGTGTAGGCGGCCACACAACCACCCGCGGCACACTTCTGAGCTGCTTGCCCCACCCCGGAGACCTCACGTCTGCGCCGGAGGCTAGCGTGGCCACAACCCAAGCTGAAGGAGGACCACATGGACGAGACCGCAATTCTGCACGTGGACGGGCAGAGCTTCGAACTTCCCATCGTCACGGGAACCGAGGGTGAACGCGCCGTCGACATCTCGTCGCTGCGCGCTTCCACAGGCCTCATCACACTCGATGACGGCTACGGCAATACCGGTTCCTGCGCATCACAGATCACATTCATTGACGGCGAATCGGGCATTCTCCGCTACCGCGGCGTCCCCATCGAGGATCTGGCGGCACGCTCATCGTTCATCGAGACAGCAGAACTCCTGATCTTCGGCGAGCTGCCGGACCCTGAGGAGCGCGACGTGTTCCGGCAACTCCTCACCGAGAACTCGGCGCTCCACCGCGACATGCGAAAGCACTTCGATGGATTCCCTGCGGATGCCCATCCCATGGCCATTCTCTCCGCCATGATCAATGCGCTGCAGGCCTACGACCTGCCGGAGATTCACATCACCGACAACATCGGATTCCGACGCGCCGCGGCCGCCCTACTGGCAAAGACGCGCACCATTGCCGCGGCCTCCTACAAGTCCCACATCGGACAACCCATTGCCTACCCCCGCTACGATCTGCCCTACGCCGAGAACTTTCTCCACATGATGTTCTCGGTGCCGTACCGCGACTACGAGCCCACGCCCGAGGTGGCCCACGCACTGAACATGTTCCTGGTCCTGCACGCAGACCACGAGCAGAATTGCTCCACCTCCACGGTGAGGATGGTCGCATCCGGAGGTGCCAACCTCTTCGCGTCGGTGTCCGCCGGGGTGAATGCCCTGTGGGGGCCCCGACACGGGGGCGCGAACATGGCTGTCCTGGACATGCTGGAACACATCCACCGGGACGACATTCCCGTCAGCCGTTACATTGACCAAGCAAAAGACCGTTCCTCCAGCGTCAGGCTGATGGGCTTCGGGCACAGGGTGTATCGCAGCTTCGATCCGCGAGCACAGATCCTGAAAGAGGCCGCCCACCGACTTCTGGAGTCGATGCACATCAAGGATCCACTCCTTGACATCGCCCAACAGGTGGAGGAATCCGCGCTTGCCGACGACTACTTCCGTGAGCGGAAACTGTATCCGAACGTCGACTTCTACTCCGGCATCATTCTGCGGGCCATCGGAATCCCCACCGACATGTTCACGGTGATGTTCGCCATCGGACGGACACCGGGTTGGATTGCGCACTGGAAGGAAGTCCACGACAACGCGGGCCAGAAAATTCATCGACCACGGCAGCTGTACGTGGGTGAACCACTGACGCAGTGGTTACCACCTGCTCAACGCTGAACCCGAATATCAGCCGCCGCTGATCCCAAGCTCGGCGTCGGCGAGATCCAGATGTGAGCCGGAGGTGTCGTCGTACCAACCGTGGGGCAGTACAACCTTTCCACGAGGACTTCCCTGTCTACCACGGGGGGTGCCGAGCTCCGTCTCGGGAAACGGCGCATCTTCGTCGAGTTGCGCAACAAGATCGCTGAGTTCGTCCAAGGTGGAGACCATGGCGAACTGACGGCGCAGTTCTCCCACGGGGTAGCCCTTGAAGTACCAGGCCATGTGTTTGCGCAGGTCGGTCAGGCCGTGACGTTCCCCCATAATGGCGGTCAACAGTTCAGCGTGCCGAGTCAGCATGGCGCCCACCTCGCCCAGGCTGGGACGTCCACGACGCTCGTCACCGGCGAAGGCGGCAGACAAATCACCAAAGAGCCACGGCCGCCCCAAACAACCGCGACCGATCACCACACCGTCGCACCCTGTTTCCTCCATCATCCGCAGCGCATCCTCAGCTTCCCAGATGTCGCCGTTGCCCAATACGGGGATATCAACGGCCTGCTTCAGCTCGGCGATGCGGTCCCATTCAGCCTCACCGGAGTATGCCTGTTGGACCGTGCGGCCATGCAGGGCAATGGCTGCCGCACCTTCTTCCTCAGCGATGCGTCCGGCGTCGAGAAAAGTGTGATGCTCGTCATCGATACCAATGCGGGTCTTGATGGTGACCGGCACGCCGAACTCGTCGGCGGCTTCTACCGTCGCCCGCACGATGGCTCGCAAACGATCCCGCTTGTAGGGCAGGACTCCGCCGCCACCCTTGCGTGTGACCTTGGGCACAGGACATCCGAAGTTCAGGTCAATGTGGCCCACTTCGTGCTCGCGGCAGAGAATGCGCGCGGCATCAGCCATCGCGTCGGCGTCCACCCCATAAAGCTGTACCGAGCGGGTGACCTCGCCGGGATCGAACTGCAGCATGTCATGGGTTTTCTGATCGCCCATGACCAAGCCCCGCGACGTGATCATCTCGCAGACGTAGAGTCCAGCACCCTGTTCGCGACACAACTGTCGATAGGCAGCGTTCGTCACGCCGGCCATGGGCGCGAGCACAACAGGTAGATCCACCACGACTGCGTCGCGGCGGCTGGGCGCGTGCAGGCGCAGAGGCGTGGGCGGAATCATGGTTCTCCTGGGTGGGCGAGCACCAACTCTACGGTCAGGAAAGGCAGGATCCGAATCCCGAAATATTTTGTCCGTGACGACACCCACCCATCATTCGTCCTTGTTCACCTTCTCCTGATACGCCTCCCGCCATGCATCAAAAGCGTCATTCGAAGCACCGAACGTTGCGTCGAAGCTGTCCGAGGAGATCGCGCGGTTACTGTCAAACTCGAAGCCCCACGCATACGTGTGGACATCCGAGAAGTACCACTTGATGGAACTGTCGACTGCCCGACCGGCATCGCCGTTCAAGTGTCCGCGCTCCTCCAGTGCAGCAACCAGTGCTTGTGCGTGCGGCGAGTCAACATCGGCGGCCGTGCGGATGCGCGATGCGATTCTCTCCACCTCCAGATTGAGTTGCTCCTTGGCAGCGGCCACTCGCGCTTTCTCCTCGCGCTGCCAGTCCTCCCATGCCTGATTGAGGCGTGCATACTCCTCGTCCCAAAACGCATTCAGCTCGCCAACGGAGGACGCTTTCACGTAGCTCCCGTTGCCGGCTTCGGCAATGGCCAACAACGCTACCTGATCAGCATCCTCAGCTTCGAAGCCGACGACATTGATGATGGGCTGGACTCCATCCGCGGCCAATTGCTGTGCCATGTCAACGGGGTCACCGTCGCAGGTTTCCTTGCCGTCGGTCACGACGTAGACGACCGCCGCTGTGGCGTCGGCCGGAATGTCCTCCGGTACGAGTGAGATCGCTCGCGCCAGTGGTGTCCATCCCACTGGCTGCACCTGTGAAAGCGCCGCATCGAAGGCTACTTCACCCACGTCACCCTCAAACACAACCCGAGAACTGGCACACGAAACCGCCTTGTCCTCCTCCGTGTTGCCCCCTTCCTGGCCGTACACGCGCAAACTGACCGTCGTCCCCATGGGCAACCGTTCAACAAATCCAGTCACGGCCGCGCGGGCTGCTTCCATCCGTGTCCCGGTGCCTGTCTTTGCGGCCATGGAACCGCTGGCATCCAGGACCAGGGCGAAGTGCTGCTGTCCCGCAGTTTCGCTGTTGGTGGATTGATGGGAGCTCGGCCGCTCGCTGGCTTCGCCGATGTCAGAGGAGAAGCTGATCGCATCACAGACGGCCGGGGAGTATTCGCTTCGTACCTGAGCGACGACTGCCTCCACCCAGTCCTCATGGTCCTCAGGCTCCTGGGCGATGACCGCTGCCACAGCGGCATCCTCATCGAAATCCTTGCCCGAGAACGCTCCCGGCTCCACCAAAAGGGATGCTTCCAGATCAGTGGGCTCGCGTGGAAGCTCACCACAGGAGATCGGTTGTGGCCCGATGGAGGACACGTTGGCGCTTTCCTTCGATTGAGAAGGAGCGTCATTCGAGGGGGATGCCGTCACAGAGGGGTCACGGACAGGTTGCGGACCTCCATCTGCCGGAGCGCAGGAAGCCATCAGGAGGACCGCGCCCACCAACACGGCCAGTCCACGGATCCTCTTTGGCTCGCGCAAGCCGCCAGGGATGGAAACCAATGTTTGGGATGCAGTCATACAAATATTATGCGCGTAAACAAGCCTCTTGAACCTGCATCGAGAGGTTCTCCACAGGGCACATATGGCGTTTCGCAGGCCACTTGCAGTGACCGGCAGATGTTGTGGACTGCGTGCCGGTCTGTCGTTTGGGGAACCACTGATCAATGCTGTTCTCGCGAGAACGTGTCGGGCGGGATGAGATGGTGTCACTGCATCTGGTGGGTGTACTGGATGTCCATACCCAGATGTAGGGACACCAGATCGCCCGATCCGGTGCGCCGCAGCCAGGACATGATTGATCAGTGGTTCCTTAGCGGTGTTGACGCTCCGACAGCGCTTCCTCCAGTTCTTCGGCTGAAGGATTTCGCAGCACCCTGTCCCCCACCACTGCCGTCGGGGTCAATTCGTCACCATCGTTGAGGCGACAGACCTCGTCATTTGCGCCCTGGTCCACCCAGACGTTGACCCATGTGACGCGGTCGTCCTTGCCAACAGCCCGCAGGAGTCGTTCGCAGAACATGCAGCCCGGTTTCCAGAACACGACCGCGTGCCCTGCCCGCACCTGTTCCTCCGCCTTCGCCCACGGGGTGTGACGGCCCCGACGTGTGTTGAGCGCCACCAGTGCCAGACCGACGGCAGCCATGAATACGATCAGCCATGTGGGGGCGTCGCCGTCGATCAGCAGGAAGATGGCGACGGAGAACGCCACCACGACCACGACGATGGACACGAGTCGCTTCTTCACCATCGTCCAAAACTACCCGTCTCACAGCAACGTCGAGAAGATCGCGATCTGCCCGTGCGCTTGGATGGAGCCATGAGCAACCCGTTGATGCAGCCCTCCACCCTTGATTTTCAACTCCCCGACTATGCCGCCCTCACCGACGACGACTTCGCTCGGGCGCTGGATGCCGGGATGGCCCAACAGATGGAGGAACTCGACGCCGTCGCCACAAACATGGATGCAGCAACGGCGGAGAACACCCTTCAGGCATGGGAACGCAGCGGCCAGATCCTCTCCCGTGCCCTGAACGCATTCTGGGTGGCGAAATCGGCCGACACCAGCCCCGAGCGCGACGCCATCGTGGCCGAGTACTCTCCCCGGCTGGCGGAACACACCGACGCGATCTTCCTCAACAACGCGCTGTACGAACGCCTGCGACAACTTCAGACCAGACGTGATGCCGGCGAGATTGTCCTCGACACGCAGGATTCCCATCTGCTGCACGAACGATTGCGCGAGTTCCGGCGCAGCGGTATCGCGCTTCCCGAGGAGAACAAAGCCAGGCTGCGACGGATCAATGCGGAGTTGGCCGATCTCGCGACCCGCTTCCAGCAGCACATCACCGAAGGACGAAACGCAGCATCGGTGCTGCTCACACAGGAGGCCGAACTCGCGGGTCTGAACTCTGCGGAGCGAGAACGAGCCCGCAGCCTGGCCGAGGACGGCGGGCAGGACGGCTGGCTGCTGCCACTCACCAACACCACTGGGCAGCCAGTCCTTGCAAGCCTGACGAACCGGGATGTGCGGAGAACGGTCTACACCGCCTCCATCACGCGAGGGCTCGGTGGCGAGCACGACACCCGCCAGCTGGTACTGGACACCGTCGCTCTGAGACAGGAACGAGCTCACCTTCTGGGCTTCGAGCACCACGCGGCCTATGTCGCCGACGACGGGTGCGCGCGCACCACCGAGAATGTCACCGCCATGCTGCGGCGCCTGAGCCCGGGGGTCCTGGAAATCGTCCAGCGTGAGGCCGAAGCTCTGCAGGCACGCTTCGTCCTCGACCATCCCGACGACACTTTCGAGCCCTGGGACTGGGAGTTCTATGCCGCACGCGCAGCAGCAGAGAACGCCGTCGATGCTGACGAGTTGAAGCCGTACCTGGAGTTCGAGCGGGTTCTGACCCGCGGCGTGTTCGCGGCCGCCACGAGGCTCTACGGCATCACGTTCCATGAACGACCGGACATGGTGGGTTACACGGCGGATGCACGCGTCTTCGAGGTGAAGGAGGAGACCGGCGACGTTCTCGGAGCCGTCATCATCGACCCGTTCACGCGACCGACGAAACAGGGCGGCGCTTGGATGACGAGCATCGTCGAGCAATCACACCTGCTCGACGACAAACCGGTGGTGACCAATACGTGCAACTTCACCAAGCCAGCTCCTGGCGCGCCAAGCCTCCTCACCTGGGACAACGTCATCACCTTGTTCCACGAGTTCGGACACGACCTGCACGGGCTCCTCTCGGACGTCCGCTACCCATCGCGTTCGGGCACCGCGGTCCCCCAGGACTTCGTGGAGTATCCGTCGCAAGTCAACGAGATCTGGGCCTGGGATCCGACTCTGATCGAGGACTATGCCGTGCATCACCTCACGGGAGAGCCCATGCCGACGTCCCTCAGAGAGGCGTTGGTGACAACGCGAACAGAAGGCATCGGCTACGACACCTACGAGAAACTCGCCGCCATGATGCTCGACCAGTCGTGGCACACGACCCCGGCATCGCAGCTACCTGCCTCGCCCGGGGACGTGGAGTCCTTCGAGGCCGCTGCCCTGAAGTCGTGGGACGTTTCGTTCCCGCTCGTCCAACCCCGCTACCGCACCACCTATTTCGCCCACATCTTCGCTGGCGGGTACTCCGCAAGCTACTACTCGTATCTGTGGTCCGAAGTGATGGACGCGGACACCGTCGCCTGGATCCGAGACAACGGAGGCCTGACCCGCGATGTGGGCGACCAGTTCCGGCGACGTCTTCTGGGGCCTGGCGGCTCCCAGCCGGTGATGGAGTCCTATGAGCAGTTCCGGGGATCCTTGCCCGACGAAACTCACCTGCTGGCGCGCATCGGACTGGGGTGACCGACGCTGGTGCCGGCACCTGAGCAGTTGCAATCTGAGCCGCGACTGCCCGGCTCAGATTGCGACTGCCCGCGACGGGCCAGTCCCAACGACGTTGCCCGATCGCTGATAAGGTCAATTCCGCCGAGGCAGGTTCGTTCCCAGGTCCTCGGGCGGTAGGTAGGCCGACGGCTCGTCAATGGCACGCCCCAGCACGGGTGTGAGGATCATTTTGGCGTCGAATCCGTTGAAGGAGCGACGGTAGGCGCCGACGTTCTCCCAGCGGCTGACGATGGCCCAGAGATCCTGGTCGTCGAGATTCCGTACGACATCAACACCCAAGCATCCAGGGCGGCCCCGCCAGAACTCGGCAACCCCGTCAGCATCGACGGCGAATCCGGGCCACACGTCTTGGAAGCGGGAGATGGCGAGCATGTGGAAGACCTTTCGTCGACCTGCGGGAAACCACAGCCTAACGCTCACTGGGCAGCGCTCGTTCTTCTCGGGGAGCTTGCCCGAATCACTCACTCGACGACCTTGCTACTCCGCCCCCATTCTTTTCAGTGCATCCTTCACAACACGGCGCCTCACCGCGGATTCGTCCGGCTTCATTTGACAACCCATGGTATTGCTAATGATACTGATTCTCATGAACAATAATCTCGGACGCAGGGTAGTGATCGGCTTGGCCACTGCGACGGCGCTGAGTGGGTGCGGAATCAGCGACGGCGGAGACGTGGGTGATCCGGATGATGAGTCGGCAGTCCAGGTTGCGGCCGCCTTCTATCCCCTGCAGTACGCCGTGACGAGCGTAGGGGGGGAGATGGTCAATGTGTCGTCCCTCACCACCCCTGGGATCGAGCCCCACGATGTGGAGCTCACGCCACGACAGGTCGCCGCCGCCACACAGGCGGACCTGGTCGTGTACCTGTCCGGATTCCAGCCAGCTGTGGACGAGGCGGTGCGACAGACGGATCCGGCCAAGGTCCTTGACGTTGCGGAGTTCGCGGACCTGAAGGGCATCGACGAGTCGCTGGAGGCTCACGACGACGCCGCGGACGACGAGGAAGGTCATGACCACGGCGACATGGACCCGCACTTCTGGCTCGATCCCCAACGGCTTGCCGCCGTGGAAGAAGCGATTGCAGAGCGCCTGAAGCTTCTCCGTCCCGAGCAAACAGAAGCCATCACGAGCAATGCGACAACAGCGACGTCCATCCTGAGCGATGTTGACGAGGAGTTCAGCACCGGACTTGAGCGTTGCGCCAGACGAGAATTGTTCACGTCGCACAGCGCGTTCGGCTATCTCGCAGGCCGCTACGATCTGCAGCAGGTGGGGGTCGCGGGTATCTCTCCCAACATCGAGCCCTCTCCCGCCCGGATCGCCGAAGTGCAGCAGCTCGCTCGCGAGTACGGGGCCACCACGATCTTCTTCGAGACCGCGGCCTCGGACGCCGTGGCCGCGTCGATCGCCACTGACCTTGGACTCGAGACGGCGGTGCTTGACCCCATCGAAACTCTCAGCGACCAATCCGCCGGCGAGGACTACCCCGCAATCATGCGGGCAAACCTCGCCGCCATCCAGAAGGCGAACGACTGTGCGTGATACATCCTTCGAGCAGGACCCGTCTGCCTCCGCGAATCCCCCGCTGCCCGTGGGTCCCCCTCTCCTCGACGCGCAGGGCATGTACGTCTCTCTCGGCGGCTTGCCCATCCTGCGAGATGTCAGCCTCCAAGTACACGCAGGCGAGGCCGTAGCCATTCTCGGCGGCAATGGCTCCGGCAAGTCCACCACCATCCGTGCGGTTCTCGGACTCATTCCGTTCCAGGAGGGCACGGTGAAGCTCTTCGGCACCGAGCTGGCGAACTTCGACCAGTGGGACCGGGTCGGCTATGTGCCGCAGCACTCCACCCTAAATGTCTCCAATGCCACGGTGCGCGAGATCGTCTCCTCCGGCCGCCTGTCCCACCACAAGATGTTTCAATTCCTGAACCGCGAGGACAGGAAGCATGTCAATCACGCGCTGGAACTCGTCGAGCTGACCGACAGAGCGAGATGGCCGTTCAGCACGCTCTCTGGGGGCCAGAAGCAGCGCGCTCTCATCGCTCGTGCCCTCGCCTCGGAGCCGGAACTGTTGATCATGGACGAGCCCCTTGCAGGGGTGGATCTCCACAGCCAGGATGGTCTGGCCCGGCTCCTCGGTGGACTGCGTTCCGACGGGCTCGGGCTCGCCGTCGTACTGCACGAACAGGGGCCACTGGCTGGCGTTCTTGATCGCTGGGTGACGCTGTGCGACGGGCGCATCGTCGCCGACGACGGCCAGGGCGCCACCGATTGCCTCCCGGCCTCGATGCCCAGCTCAGCCCTCGGCCTGCAGGATCTCATCTCTGGCGGTAGACGATGACGGAACTCTGGAACCTTCCCTTCATGCAGCGCGCCCTCGTGGCGGCACTCCTCAGCGGCTTGGTCGCACCCGCCATCGGCATGTTCATCGTCCAGCGCAAGCTGAGCCTCCTGGGCGACGGTCTGGGCCACGTCGCCATCATGGGAGTGGGGCTCGCCTTCCTCACCGGCACTGCCCCGCTGCCCATGGCCGTTGTCACCTGCGTGGTGAGCGCCGTCGTCGTCGAGTTGCTGCGACAGCACGGCAAGGCCTCCGGAGACTTGGGGCTGGCCATCCTCTTCTATGGAGGCATCGCCTCAGGAGTGATGATGGCTGGCATCGCCGGACAAGGTTCTGCGGGTCTCTCGGCCTACCTGTTCGGATCCCTCACCTCGGTGAGCACAACCGACCTGTGGGTAATCGGCATTCTCGGCGCGATCATCCTGATCCTCTGCATCGGTTTGTCGCCGCGACTGTTCGCCGTTGCTGTCGACGAGGACTACGCGCGGGTTCTCGGCATCAAGGTACAACTCCTCAACCTCCTGATCGTGGTGCTCGCAGCCGTGACGGTCACCATCTCGATGCGCACCGTCGGACTTTTGCTGATCAGTGCACTGATGGTGATTCCCGTGGCCACCTCGCAACAGTTGTTCGTCGGTTTCAAAGGCGCCTTCTTCGGCGCCATGGGTGTCGGAGTGCTGGCGGCAGCGCTGGGGACGGCGGGGTCCTTCTACCTGAATTCGGCCACCGGCGCCACCATCGTCGTCGCCTCCATCGGACTACTTGCGATCTCGTGGATGCTCGCAGGCCCCCTGCGGCGCAGACGCAACTTCATTCCCTACGTGGAGGAGCACCCGCATGACGCAATGAATTACAGACGCGCGGAACACCATGACGATGAGCACGCTCACACCCCGGGAATGCAACTCATCCAACACGGCGACCACGTGGACTACGTTCATGACGGGCACCGCCATGCACTCCACGGAGACCACTATGACGAGCACTAACGCCCCCCGTAACACCTGGCAGCGCTCCGCCATCCGGGACTTCCTGGCGGGCGTGGATGAGTTCCGTACCGCCAGCCAGATCCATGAGGATCTGAAGAAGCTCGGGGATCGCATGGGATTGGCCACCGTGTACCGGGCCCTACAGGCGATGGTGGAGGCCGGCGAGGTGGACACGCTGCGCACCGCAGAGGGAGAGGCCGCCTACAGGAAGTGCTCCGACGGCCACCACCACCACTTGGTGTGTCGAAACTGCGGAGTCGCGCAGGAGATTGCCGCGGAGGTCGTGGAGATCTGGGCCGCAGAGGTGGCGAAGCGGCACGGTTTTACCGACGTCGCCCACGAGGTGGAGCTGTACGGCCTCTGCGCCGATTGCTCCTGAGTCAGCGCTGTAGGAAGGGCAAGGAGCGTAGCGCCCGGTCCAGGTGCCACGTCGCGTAGGCGGTGACGAGGCCGTGGCAGCGATTGATCGTCGGCGTCGAGGTCGCGCCGACAGCGGCCCAGTCGCCACTCATCAAGGCCCCGAGGTGCACGAGCGCCTCCTCATCCACCCGGGCCGAGGATGGTGGCCTGCAGCGGGCGCAGACTGTGCCACCGCCCTGCGGCGAGAACCACAGTGCCGTCTCCCCCACCACACCACAGGTGGAGCACTCCCCCAGCGTGACGGCCCAGCCAGCGACGGCGAGCGAGCGCAGTAGATAGGAATCGACGATGGCGGCGGCCGGGCGTGTCGGATCCGCCAAGGCCACCAGGGCTCCCAACAGGAGGCGGTACTGCTGCAGAGCCGGTGTCCGATCCTCCACGACGAGTCGATCAGCCGCCTCCACGAGTACCTCAGCTGCTGTGAAACGGTCGTAGTCCAGGCCGAGGAGTCCCGCGTGCAACGTCTCCACCTGGGTCACGACGTCGAGCGCGCCACGCCCCTCCGCGAACTGGATGTCGACGTGACTGAAGGGCTCCAGCCGAGCGCCAAACTTGCTGCTGGTGCGACGAACGCCCCGTGCCACGGCCCGCACCTTGCCGTGCTGACGAGTGAGGAGACTGATGATGCGGTCCGCCTCGCCCAACCGGTATGTGCGCAGCACAACGGCTTCGTCACGATAAGTGGGCATGCCGCCCATCCTATTGAGAGATCGCGCGGGCAGGGAGCCGCCTGACTCGCATGCCCCGCATCCCGCTCAGCTTCGTTGTTGTCGGTCGCCGAACAACCAAGTGCGACTCCCTCCTCCGCCGTGGCACGAGCGGGCGCGGATGACCCGCTCGCTTTACCGGCGCCACTGTCCGCTTACCGGCGCCCCTTTCCGCGCAATCTCTTGACCGCCCGAAGCGCGGTAAGTTGGCTCACGTGGCCGACTCCTACCGCGCACCCACCCCGCACCCAAGCGGCGCGCGACCCCCGCAGATCCCCTCAGCGCGCCTGCCCAAACACGTCGCGATCGTCATGGACGGCAACGGGCGCTGGGCCAAGCAGCGGGGCCTGAAACGCACGGAGGGCCATGCGCGCGGCGAAGCGTCCCTGCTCGACGTCATCCATGGCGCCCTGGAGTTGGGGATTCCGTACCTGTCCGCCTATGCCTTCTCCACGGAGAACTGGAAGCGCTCGCCCGACGAGGTGCGCTGGCTGATGGGCTTCAACCGCGATGTCATCCATCGTCGCCGCGACGAACTCGATGCCATGGGGGTGCGCATCCGCTGGGCCGGGCGGCGGCCGCGACTGTGGGGATCGGTCATCCGCGAACTCGAGGAGGCTGAGAAACGGAGCGCATCCAACACCAAACTGACGCTGCAGTTCTGCGTCAACTACGGGGGCCGCGCGGAGATCGTCGACGCCGTGCGAGAGATCGCACGGCAGGCCAAAGCCGGGAAGTTGGACCCGGAGCGCATCACCGAGGACCGGTTCCGCAAGTTCCTGGACGAGCCCGAGATCCCCGACGTCGATCTCTTCGTGCGCAGCTCCGGAGAACAGCGCACGTCCAACTTCCTGCTCTGGCAGTCGGCCTATGCCGAGTTCATTTTCCTGAACAGGCTGTGGCCGGACTTTGATCGGCGGGACCTATGGTCGGCGGTCGAACAGTATTGTGACCGTGAACGACGATTCGGCAGCGCCTGAGGAGTTCCATCATGATCCCGACCACAGTTCCCATCCTGGACGGCACCCTGGTGCGGTTGCGTGCCTGGAAGGACAGTGACGCACCGCTGATCACGTCAGTGGCGTCGGATCCGC
The DNA here is from genome assembly GCA_947493705.1 of uncultured Arachnia sp. Classification (GTDB taxonomy): domain Bacteria; phylum Actinomycetota; class Actinomycetes; order Propionibacteriales; family Propionibacteriaceae; genus Arachnia. The sequence goes on from CANLSH010000007.1 coordinate 119,709, forward strand.
TGATTCCCCTGATCACGTCGGTCCCCAGCAGCGGTAAGCCCGACGACGTCGCGGCCTACCTGGAGAGACAGCGCAATCGTCTCACGGAGGGCACTGGGTTCTCCTTCGCGATCGCGGACCTGAAGACGGATGAGGCCATGGGCAACATCGGCCTGTGGACCCGGGACTACGACCGTGGACGTCTCACGATCGGGTATTGGGTGGCTGAGGAGTTCCGGCATCGCGGGCACGCACAGGATGCATTGGCGACGCTGACGAGATGGGCGGTGACGCTGCCGGGCGTCGGCAGACTGCAGCTTTTCGTCGAACCCTGGAACGAGGGTTCCTGGCGCATCGCCGAGGCCTGCAGTTACATGCGGGAGGGCCTGCTGCGTCAATGGCAGTCAGTGGGAGACCGGCGCCGGGACATGTGGGTCTACAGCCTCATCCCGGATCCCGAAGACCTTGAGTGATCTCCGCCGCCGACCCGGCGCCGATCCCGGTGTGTTCAACGTCCGCCTTGACGCGGTCAAGGAATGCCACCGTCTCATCCGGCAGTCGAACCGCAATCTGCGTCGTCATGCCCAGAGTGCACCGCAACGCATCCCACTTTGGGATGCGTTGGACGTCCGCAACTTCAGGGCCGCTGAGAGGGCACCTCAGTCTGCTCCCGGACGGTGCGGTTCACGGCGCTGAGGATTGCTCGCATGGATGCGCTGGTGATGCTCGGGTCCACCCCGACGCCCCACAGCACTACGGCGTCGTCACCCTCACCCACTTCGCACTCCACATAGGCGGCAGCTTTCGCATCGCCACCGGATTCGAGTGCATGCTCGCTGTAGTCCAGCACCGTCACCTTCACACCGGTCTCTATCAGTGCGTCAACGAAAGCCGAGACCGGCCCGTTGCCCTCACCCGAGAGCTCGACGTCGTTGCCGTCGGGATCATTGACCACTGCGTTGATGGTGAAGTGGCCGTTCTGGGAAGTGGATCCGGCGGACGTCAGTGCCCACGCACCCTCGCTCAGGTACTCGCGGGTGAAAATCTCGAAAATCTGCTGCGAACTGACTTCGCCGCCGGAGGTGTCCGTGTGGTCCTGGACCACGCGGCTGAACTCCATCTGCAGGCGACGGGGCAGGTCCATCTTCGCCTCCGACTTCATCAGGTAGGCCATGCCACCCTTGCCGGACTGGGAGTTGACCCGGATGACTGCCTCGTAGGTGCGGCCCACGTCGAAGGGATCGATGGGCAGGTAGGGGGCTTCCCATTCCAGCTCGGCCACGGTCTTGCCCTGTTGGGCAGCCACATGTTCCAGGTACTCCAGCCCCTTCTTGATGGCGTCCTGGTGGGAGCCGGAGAAGGCCGTATACACCAGATCGCCGGCGTAGGGGTGACGCGGATGCACGGGCAGACCGGTGCAGTACTCGACGGTTCGTCGCACATGGTCGATATCTGAGAAGTCCAGCTGTGGGTCGATGCCCTGGGTGTAGAGGTTCAGCGCCAGGGTCACCAGATCGACGTTGCCGGTCCGCTCCCCATGACCGAACAGGCATCCCTCCACGCGATCCGCGCCGGCCATCTGCCCCAGTTCGGAAGCCGCGACGGCGGTGCCGCGGTCATTGTGCGGGTGGAGGGAGACAATCACGTCGTCGCGGTTCTTCACGTTGCGACAGAAGTACTCGATCTGATCCGCGTAGGTGTTGGGCGTGGAACGCTCAACCGTTGCAGGCAGGTTCAGAATGATCTCGCGCTCCGCACTGGGCTGCCACGTGTCGATGACGGCGTTGCAGACCTCCACGGCGAAATCGGTGGGCGTCTGGGTGAAGATCTCCGGGGAGTACTGGTATCCGAACTCCACGTCGCGCAGATGCTTGTCCGCGTACTTCATAACCATTTCGGTACCGCGCGTGGCCATGTTGATGCACTGGCTCTCATCGATGTTGAACACCACCCGACGAAACAGCTCTGCGGTGGCGTTGTACATGTGAATGTTCGCGCGATTCGCACCAATCAGGGATTCAGCGGTGCGGCTGATCAGGTCTTCGCGGGCCTGCGTCAGGACCGAGATGGTGACATCCTCGGGCACGTGCCCGCCTTCGATCAGGGTGCGAACGAAATCAAAGTCAGTCAGGGAGGCCGACGGGAAGCCGATTTCAATCTCCTTGTACCCCAGCCCGACGAGCAGTTCAAACATCCGCATCTTGCGGGCTGATGTCATGGGATCGATCAGGGCCTGGTTGCCGTCGCGCAGGTCAGTGGACAGCCAACGCGGTGCCTTGGTGATTTTCTGGTCCGGCCAGGTCCGGTCGGGTACCTGGACGGGCTCAAATGCCCGGTAGCGACCTACCGGCATATGGGTGGGCTGCTGGACGGGCTTGTTCTGGACTCGGGTGGTGAACTGATTCATGGTGATGATTCCTCGGCTGGGATTGTCATTGTCGCCAGACACGGCACATCTCCGCAGCGAGGAAGCTGGCAGTTCAGGACTGGGCCTCGCTGCGGCGACGGAGGAGCAGAACTCGCGATGCCACGAGTTCGAGACTAACTGCAGGGAGCACCCTCGGCAAGCACATCTCACAAACGCGTCGAGCAGCAGGACGGCTTTCGGCTGCGCTTTGGTGCGACAAGAACGCACAAGACCCGCTGATCCAGTAGTCGCCGCGAGGGACGCCTGTCCTGAGTGCCGCTGCGAGGAACGAGTAGCGGTGTGCCGAAGGGAGCAGCGACGTGTCGAGATCCCTTCGGCAGCAGGAGAGCCTCGACACGCGCAGGGCTCCCTTCGTCACGCGGGACTCCTTCGTCGCACCGCTGCTCAGGACGGCGCGTTCCTCGCCGAGCGTTACTCGGCCACCGGATGAGAGCGTTTCGGTATCAAGGTCAATGCGCTCTTTCGAGATCCCCATGCACAAGGCCTGTCACACTGGGCGCGTGAGTTCCACGGCACGGGCCCGCAGGGCGGCGGGCGAGATCACGGTCCGTGAACGCATTGTCTTCGCGGCCGGTGACATCTACGCCGGCGGCGCGTCATCGCTGATCGCGGTGCTGTACCTCATATTCCTCACCGACATCATCCGACTGAGCCCGGGCCTCGCCGGTACAGCCGTGCTCGTGGCAAAGATCTGGGATGCGGTCAATGACCCTCTCATGGGAGCCATCTCGGATCGAACGCGCACGCGAATGGGACGTCGTCGGCCGTGGATACTCGCTGGCGCCATCCTCCTGATCCCCATCATGGCCGTGCTGTGGTTGCCGTTTCCGGTACTGGATTCGCAGATCGGCAAGATGGTGTGGGCGATGATGTCCTACATCGCCTACAACACGGTGCAAACCATCATGGCGGTGCCGTACGCCTCGATGTCCACCGAGATCACCGTCGATTACGGTCAACGCAACAAGGTCAACACCACTCGTCTGCTATTCTCCACCGTGGCGTCGGCGTCCGTGACGCTGCTTGCATCATGGCTGTTCGACCAGTACCGCGCCAGCGACATGACTCTGATGACCATGTATGCCTCCATCGTGCTGGGCTTCGGAGCCGTTTTTACGGCCTGCATGCTTGGCGTGGCACTGTTCTGCCGGGAACGAGTACCCGTACCGCCGACAAACGAGCCATTCCGCATCAGGGCGTTCATTTCACCCCTGCAGACACCCTCGTTCCGACGGCTGCTCAGCCTGTATCTATGTCATTCGCTGGCCATGGACATCGTCTCCGCGACAGTCCTGTACTACGCGCTCTACATCGTGACGGGCGCCAGCGCGCAAGTCTTTCTCGGCACCTTCATCCTGGTGAATGTCATCGCCTACCCCATTGTCACGTGGCTCGTGGGTCGGATGTCCAAGCACCGCATCTACTATTCCCTGTTGCCCATGGCGATCGTGGGTGTGGCAGCGGTGGCACTGTTTCCTGCCGACGGTCCACTCGTCCTCCTGTACGCCTTCGCCTTCATCCTCGCCGCCGGCATGAGCGGTGCGCAGTTGATGAGCTGGGTCATGTTCCCTGACGTGCTGGATTCGGCGGAAATGCAGACCGGCCAACGCAATGCCGGCTCCTTCGCGGGCCTGATGACCTTCACGCGCGGCATCGCCACCGCAATCGTGATCCAGATCCTCGGGCTGGTCCTCGAGTTCACCGGGTACGTCACACCGGAGACGAATGAGGTTCCCGTGCAACCGGACGAAGCCATCCTGGGGATTCGGCTGTTCATGCTCGTGGGCATCTCCGTACTGCTGTCATTGGGATGGATCGTTGCGCGACGCTACCCCCTTACACGTGATGTCTGCCTCGCGAACCAGGCCAGACTGCAGGAACAACGTCGGGAGAGGACATGAGACGGCGACGCATGGCCGAGCAACCACCGGATCCCGGTATGACGGTCAAGATGGCTCCACCCGGCCTCGCGGATCTGGATAGGTTGCTGAACGGCCACCCGATTGATGAAGCCGTCGTCGAAGAGTTGTGCGATTTCGTCGACGCCCGTCACGATTGTGCGGACTTCCGCGCCCTCACCCTGTTGCGGATCGCCCACAGTGACAACACGGCCGTCAGCGCCGGTCTGCGAGACCGAATTCGCACGACACTGGTGGGTTTCCGCTACTGGATGGACGAATCCGGCACGGACTCGATGTGCTTCTGGTCCGAGAACCACCAGGTGATCTTTGCGGCGGCTGAATACCTTGCGGGACAGGGGTATCCGGACGCCGTCTTCACCAATCCCACTGCGGACGGGCGCCTCCTCTCCGGCAAGGACAGGATGGCTCGGGCACGTCGTCGTCTTGAGACGTGGTGCGAGCATCGTTTGCGGTTCGGTTTCACGGAATGGTGCTCCAACACGTACTACGAGGAGGATGCTGCAGCACTGGCGCTGCTGATCGACCTTGCCGAGGACGACGGACTCGTTCGAAAGGCAACGATGATCCTCGATCTAGTGGTGCTTGACATGGCGTTGCACCGCTTCGAGCGCTGGTTCGTTGGCTCCGCGGGACGTGCGTATGAGGCCCAGAAGAAGGATCCCCGGGCTGCCGACACCCTGGAACTCAGCGACCATTTCTTCGGCGTCCCCCGGGATCACTGGGACCTCAGCAGGATGTCCGGTGTGGTGATCACGAGCTCCTACGAGGTGCCGGAGGTGCTGCGCCAGATCGCTGATTCTCGGGACGACGCCCTCGTCCGAGAAAGTTTCGGTCTGAATCTGGCGGAGGTGACACGTGAGGTGGGATCCCCGGAGGATCTGGACAGTACGGGTCCGTTCTTCTGGCTCATGGAGGCGTTCACGACACCGGAGTCCATCCGCACCACCATGGCGATGTTCAAAGCCTGGCACATGCGCACCAATCACTTCCTGTCGCCTCTGTCAGCCTTCGCGCGGGCGCCGTCGAGGCTCCTGCCTTCACTTGTCCGTCTTCTGAATCCGGCCACCCAAGGGGTCGCGATCCAGCGCGCCGACGTCACCACGTGGCGCACACGTCACGGCTTGCTGTCCAGTGCACAGGGATACCAACCCGGCGGTTTTGGCGACCAACAGCACCTCTGGCAGGCGACCCTGCCCGGAGGTATCAACGTTTTTGCCACGCACCCGGGTGCACCGATGTTCGACGACGCCGCCCGCAGCTTTTCACCGTCGGCCTGGGTGGGCAACGGCATCAATCCACATGTCGGACAGGATCGAGGCGTCCTGCTCTCCCTTCACGACCTGCGGATGCGCCGCGGCTACCTGGAACGCCGTCGGCTCAGGCAGTCTCATCTGTACTGGCCCGTTGATCAGTTCAGCGAGGTGGAAACCGGTGGTCATGCCGGTGGTGGGACATGGCTTGCCGCCCGGGCGGCGTCAGGGTATCTCGGCGTCGTGAGCACGTCTCCCCTGACAGAGGGTTCCGAGCCAGATGAGCTCGTCCAGCGCGGCGACGTCACAGGCTGGGTGGTAGTGCTGGGCAACGCCGACCAGGACGGCACATTCGACGACTGGTCCGCCCAGGTCCGCGCCATCGAGGTGGCGCTGCGGCAAGGCTTCGCCGATCGAGTAGTCGCCGCGAGGAACGAGCAGCGACGTGTCGAGATCCTCCAACGCCGAACGAAGTGGTCTCGACACGGCCGCAGGCCCTTCGGCACGCGCGGTTCGTTCCCCACCGCGCTACTCAGGACAGGCTGGCCTACTCGACCTGCCGCACATACTGTCCTCCTCGCGCGTGTGAGCGACGCCGACTACGAACTCGACTTCGGTAATGACTTCACCCTCGACGGCGAGGTCGTACCAGCCCGTCACCCGCGCTTCGACACGCCTTTCGTCACAGCACCGCGCTTTCCCGAACAACTCCATGTCGAACACGACGGCCACACCCTGGAGCTGAACTGGCACGATCAGTCCCGTCGCCACGGCCCTGCGACCGCCCAACCCGTGACAATGCCAAGCCACACTCACTCGACGCCGTTGGAGATCGCCGTCGCGCTCTGCGACGACATCGTCGAACAGTCTGCCGCGAGGCCCGTGCTGCCGTGGATGTGGGGACCGGCGCTTCTAGGATTCGCATTGTCGCTGCTGGACGAACACCTCGGGGATTCCCGCTACGAGAGCTTCCTGCTCCGCTTCGCGGATCATCATCTCGCGTACCCACCACGGATTGACTACTCGGACCACGTCGCACCGGCGCTCATCACCTGGCGGCTCCAGCAGTCTGGCCACAATCACCTCGAGCCGCTCACCACGAGAGCCCTCGAGTACATCCGCAACGCCCCCCGTGCCATCGACGATGCCGTCAACCACTTGGGCACATCACGCTGGAACTGGATCTATCCACGCTCCATCTGGGTGGACTCTCTCATGATGTTCAGCGTTTTTCCGGCCATGTACGGTCGCGCCGAGAGTCTTCCTGAGCTCGTCGACTTTGCGGCACGGCAACCCCGCCTCTACGCCCAGCGCATGCTCGATGCCGACACCAACCTGTGGCATCACTCGTACTGGGTGAAGGCCAAGCGTCCGTACCCGCCTGTCTTCTGGGGCCGTGGCAACGGGTGGGTGGTTGCAGCGCTCCCGATGATCCTCGACCAGCTCCCCGTTACTCATCCCGAACGCCCAGTGATCCTCTCCCTGTTGTCCCGTACGAGCGAAGCGTTGCGGAGTCTTCAGCTGAGCGACGGGACCTGGCCGACGATCCTGGCGGGCAAGCGCCGGTCTGGGCCATCACGACACGGTTACCGCGAGCTGTCCGCTACTGCACTCATCTCCTCGGGCTGGCTGCATGCGGTCCGCGAGGGATACCTCCCCACCAGCTTCCGGGTGCCAGCTGAGAACGCGTTGACTGCTGTCAGCAGCGCAGTCCGGCGTCACCACGGCCGGCTCGTGCTCCCTGAAGTGTCGGGGCCAACCATTCCGGTCCCGGTGTTCCCACGCCTCGGCTACCTGTGGACACCGACGGGACTGAATCATCCGTGGGGAGTTGCCGCCTTCGTCATGGCAGCGATCAATGCCGATCATCTGGCTGACGCATCATAAGAAGCGCGAGATTTGTTGCACCAGCCCAGATGTGCCACACCAGCGGTCCGTCAAAGGTGGAGCGAGGACCACTGGTCTCCCTTACCCAGCGTCACATCTCGAACCTGGCGTCAGTTATTCTCTGGCGCCACATTCACCACTTGAACTTCTGCAATTCGGACGTCTCCCGAGCGTGATAGATCCATTTCTATAGTCCCCGAACTTCCGATGCCGGACCACTCGATGTTCCAATACGTCGTCGCCGTGATGGTGTACTCACCGTCGCGGGTGTAGACGTATCCGCAGTCCGGGGACGGCTCGTTCCTGGTCATCGACTCCTGCCACGCACTTCCCCTTCCACACGTGACGGTGTCGCCATTGCCCATATCCCATACGACTTCGGACACGTTGGCAGTGGCGGTTACGGTGTAACCGGCCTCGGAGGCAGAACGAGTGATGGGGCCCCACGTGCTCTCCCCCGGATCGTCGACCCACAACCAGACATGCCACCCGACGTATCCCAAGTGATCGGGAGCGGTCTGTTTCGTCTTTGGGAAAGCCCTACGTGTCAGGGTGAGTTGAGACCAGTCCTACAGAGCAAGTCCATCAATGTTGTAGGGCGAGAATCTTTGAGG
>CANLSH010000008.1 GCA_947493705.1 uncultured Arachnia sp.
CCTCAAAGATTCTCGCCCTACAACATTGATGGACTTGCTCTGTAGGACTGGTCTCAACTCACCCTGACACGTAGGGAGTGGGCCAAGCAGAAGGTACCGGTCTACTTAGTCCTCGTCGTGTTGTCCAAGAAGGACTTCGCTGCGATGGTGACGCAGGCTGAGAGGTCCACCACTTGGCACGCTCACGCCTACTGGGTTCGTGTGAATGATGCCCAACCCGGGACTGTCAGAGTGCCCGTGCACAATCGACTCCACCTCGAAACTTTCCAAATCTGGGACGACCAGGTCGAACGAGTCTTCACAGGAGGGTCGGCATGAGCAACCTTCAGCGCAACCTATCGCTCTACCTCGCCGGTCATGGCTGGGAGTCCCCTCGTGCCCCAGGCACAGCGGGGCGGCTTTGGGATCACAGAGATACCGATTTGTCCGTCGCAGTACCTCATGAGGTCCAGGAGGGTTCCCTCGACTGGTGCTCGATCACCTCACGTCTGGCCGAGGTTGAGCGCATAAGCGTTGAGCAGGTCGTCGTAGACGTAATGCTCATGTCGACTGACGTGGCGAACCTGCGCGCGGCCAACGACCTCGTAATCACGGACACGATCCCTTACGAGGCAGGGACGGCGATGATGCAGGGCGCCTGGCGGATGTTCCGGTCTTGCGCAACAACGTCGATGAAGGTTCGGGCGCAGATCAAAGGAAACTACAACAAGGAAGCCGACGAGATCGCAGGCAAGGCTCGGATGGCTCACACGAAGCGAGGGTCATTCATCATCCCGCTTCTTTTGCCCGTCAGCGAGCCGGTCCCTATTGATGAGGGCCTAGTCGACGCCGCACCACCCGAGCCGGTGGAGCGTCGAGTCATGCGTACGTTCGCAGAAGCGCTCACGAAGGTCCACGAGGTGGTCGTAGTTCCCGAGCGCGAGCCCAAACCGAGTGACGCCCTGAACCTGATCTTCGCCGGGGTCAGCGCAGAGTTCGCCACCGCTTTACACACCGTCCTGTCCGAGGACGCCGTGGCTGAGTTCGGAGCGACCTTCCAATGGGCCGCGGTGGCCGGACCTCAGCCGGAAAGCCTGATCGGGGTTTCCATCCCTGCTGCTGCGGCTTCGCGCGTCGAAGCCATGGCGAAGGTGCTCCGCCAGGCCACCCCTGAACCCAGCATCGAGATTCTGACCGGCCCGATCGTTGCCGTGGCCCGTGACCCTGGGCAGGGCGGCACCGTGACCATCGACACCTTCCGAAAGTCTCGCAGCACTCACGTGAGTGTCCGGGTGACCGACGACCGGCGCTTTGATGATGCACTGGACTGGATGAAGCGGCGGACGACCGTAGCTTTGGAGGGGAGGGTCAGTCGTCAGGGCAATGTCTTGATGAGCGACCAAAACAACGCCGTCGAGCCGCTGAGCACGAGGCAACTCGTCGCCGAGGACTGAACCTTGCGAACTCAGCCTCTACCCGCTGACGCGCGTTCGTGCGGCCTCATAAGCAGCCAATCTCGGCGGTTCCATCGTGGCGCGGTCGGTTCAAGCCTGGGGGCGCTGGATGCTGATCGAGTAGAACCACCTGAGACGATGATTCAAAACCTACGCGGCGTTGACCCACTGACGCACTCTCATGCCGCGCTTGGTGCTTGTCAGGCGACCTTGTTTGCGTAGCGCTGGCGGGCCGCCTCCCCGCTGGTGCCGACGAAGGAGCCAATCGCTGACCATGGCATACCGGATTCGCGCGCCTTGCGGATGGCCTCGAACACGTGACGCTCGGCTTCGGATCGTTCCGCCACCGCTGTGCGGAGCAGGGCAACTACTCCGGCGTCCAGTTCGTCGTCGGGGTTGCGTTCGTACGACTCGAAGCGCGCCGCCAGCTCGTCGGCATGCTGCAGGATCTCGTCAACAGTGCGTGGCATCATCATCACCTCAGAAACTTATCTCGGGCCTTCATAGCGTGGACGATGACGTGTAGGTGGTCGCCATCGACATAGCCAACCTCCAGGAAGATCGCGGGTTGATTGGGGCCCACGATCATGGTGAACCCGTCGCCGAGGACCCAGATCCGGACCGGGTTGCGGTAAGCCACCGTTCCAAGTTAACTTGCGAACGATGATGGGTCAAGACTTCCGGTAAGGCACTTATCTGCCGCGCTCCGCGCATCATTGCCGGATGGGTCGGACCTGCCCCTTCCCGTTCCCATGGTTCGTTATACGACTTTGTCATGGTGGGTGACGAACAGGTCACGGACGCAGATTCAAAAGTGGGCGGACGAGTCTGAGGCCGGTACGACGGCGAGTTGAAGCGCCGCGGGCGAGGGCGTCCCGGGCGTGGGGCCGACCCCATGCAGGTGATCGACGTGCGCTTCACGGTAGAGGAGATCGCAGCGCTTGACGTCTTTGCCGAGGGGGAACACCGGTCCCGCTCGGAAGCGATCCGTCGGGTGCTGGCTGGCTTTGCCGCGTGAAGGTTCACCGCGGCGCGTTCAAGCACGGGGTGCTGCCCGAGGACGATCCAGGCTGCCGATCTCTCGGTGTGGATCGACCCCCCTTGAGGAAGTGGAGTGGCCACACCGGGAGTTGTGGTTCGGCTTCGATACCCGGGTTCGGTTGCTGGACACCGTGGTCCTGATTCTCAGAAGCGGCGCGGCGATGGTTTATCCACGTGATGCCCGCCCGCCGACAGTTTGGGAGCTCCCGCCCTGAACACACACCTCTGCCGCAGAGAGCGTCAGTGGTGGTAGACGTGGCGAGAAATCGTCGGATCGTTGACCAACAAGAGGACGACCACCGCCCAGAACTTGGATCTGCGGAGTTCCGGGGCGTCCAAACTGCCGATCTGTGTGTCGCTGGGGACGTAGCTTATTTAGAACTGCGTTGGATTCAGCCCTCTTTGTCAGGGCTGTGAAGTAGAGTGTGAACCATGGTAGATCGAGAACGCTTCCGACCGTTCACTGGCAATGTAGAGAAGAAGATTCGGCTGAGCAACGCACCTCTGGCGCTCGTGCTGTTCCAAGTCCGTTGGCCCGACTTCAGTCACTTGCAGGGAGACCTAACCGAAGTCGCGCGCGCTTTCGGCTCGGCACTCGACGGCTATCCCGTCGTCTCGAGCCTCCATGAAGTCGCCTACACGATCACGCCGGAGGGGGTAACACAGGCCCCGGGAGAGAGGATCCACCAGTGGCGATCCATCGACGGAGCGTGGCACATCAGCCTGAGTCGACGATTCGCATCGCTGTACTGCACCTCGTATACGTCGTTCCCCGACTTCCTAGAGCGCCTCGAGCCAGTACTCGACGCAATCGAGGCACAAGTTAGGATCCCTCTCATCGAGCGACTGGGTGTCCGGTACGTCAATCGAGTCGCGGACGCCCGACTGGTCGAGAACCTTGCAGCGTACGTGCGCCCTGAGGTTCTTGGCTATGCCAGTCTCCAGGGGGAGACCCAGGATGCTCGGTTGATATCAAATGCCAATCAGGCGCGATACCAGTTCGACGATGCAGTACTTCAGGTGCGCTCAGGGCTGGTTCCTGCAGGTGAGACGGTAGATCCGGCGGTGCCGCCATTGCAGCAACCGTCTTGGGTGCTTGATCTCGATGCCTCGTCGGAGAGGATAGGGCCCTTCGATGTTCCGGCGGTCCTCGTCGAAGCAGGTCGGTTGTCGGACCTCGATTACGACTTCTTCAAGTACATCTCGACCGAGGGTTTCCTCAGAGAGTTCGGTGAAACTCAATGACAACGTTATCGGGCGCTCCCACTACTGGCCGCGAGCGCAGCGCTCGTTTACCTTTCACGTTTGCGTTTGGCTTCGCGTTGGCAACATCGTCCGCAGTAGGAGTGGCTCTCCCAACTTTGCCCACTACGACCACTTCCGTTCGAAAACTAGTTCAGGCGCCGCTCGACCAGCTTATTCTCATCGATCACACCAGCTCGGGACTTCCTACACCCGACCGTACGCACTCAAATGCGGTATCTGCTTCGCCGGCCCAACGAATCGAAGAGATCCGTGCCTTGACCGGTCTGACGATCGACCAGATCGGGCGTCTCTTCGGTGTATCGCGGCGCTCGGTACACAACTGGATCAGTGGTAATGCGATGTCGACGCAGCATGAGGAGCGCGCAGCCAAGATCCTCGCCATTGTGCAGATGCTGCCCGGTTCTACTTCTGCTGAGCGACGGGCGGCACTGCTTGACTCAAGTCGTGGAACGAGCCTGTTACATCAACTTGTGGCAGCACGCAGTGAGGGAGTGCGACTGCAGGTTCCGGGCATTTCAGCAAGGGAGCGGATCGAGCTGTGAGTGCTGAGGCCGCGGCGGAGATAGTGGATGACGGCTGCTCCAACCTGCGCCAGGGTGATGTCGTGGGTCTGAAACGCCTCTCGTTGTCTGGCACACATGACACGTCGGAGATTGTGGATACCCCAGGCGGGGTCGCGATACTGAGCCAGACTTGTGACGTAGTGCAGCCGAGCAAAACGCGCTGTCTGGTGGCACCCGTCATTGTGAACCCGAGTGATGGGACGCTCTCAAGTGCACGAAAGGGTCAGAAGCCACTGCACTTGTACCTTGAGTCCAGTAGCGCGGAGCCGTCGCGATGCCTCGCTAACATGGAGTATGCCGTCTCGATACCAAACTTAAACTTGGTCGGCTTGCCAATCACCGCTCGGTACGTCGAGTTGGCGAGTGGTCCTGCGGCGCGCACCGTCGCCGCGCGGGTCGGTCGAGCCTTCAGCCGGTTCCCATTTCCTGATGAAGTCTATCCGGCCTTCAGTAGGCTTCGAAGGCAAGCGCAGGATAAGGCTGGTTCTGCAGGCAACTTTGGCCGCGTGCTGGATCGCGTCGAAGACCTGCGGGTTTCTGCGGACCAGTGGTCCAGACCGGGACGCAACTTGACGTTGTACATCGTAGTGGTGGAGGAGCTGTTGATCGCGCACGACGATGTGGATCCGAACTGGTTCTGGAGCTCGACGCGCGTTAGGGGCCTTCAGTGCGCCGAGCCAAACACAGGACTCTCACTTGATCGAGTGAGTGAACTCATCCTCAAGAACCTAGATGCTGACAAGAGTTCCCTTGCGCACCTTTGGCGCCTCTTCGGCGAGATAGTGCAAGCAAAGCTCTTGTCGCCGATGCTGAGCGACGAAGTGCCGACGTTCGAGGTGGTGGTGCTCTCGGACTCCGAAATGACCCTCAGACAATACCAACGGACTGAGAGCCTCGATTTGGAGGTTCTTTCGGATTCTAATGCTGCCTCGGTTTGAGTCGCATTACCGCGCTCCGGGAGCACCCTGCACTCGTAGGGGTCACGGGAATTTTGGTCGATGTACAACACCGGGCGGGGTTCCATTGGCATTCTCCTTGACGCGGCTACCAGGTGCGCGACATCCAAGCACGAACTGCTTGCCCACGTCTGCCCATGCCGCGATCAGCGTTGAACTTGACGAGTGCCAACTCGGCTGGGCCGAGACCCGAGGACCATGCATTGACGGGACCCCGAGAGTAGGCTGTGTACACACTGATACATAACATTGGGGGCTGGTATGACGGCATCGGTTGGCATCCGCGAGTTCCGCGCTGGCTTGGCTGACTACATTTACGCAGCCGAACCGGTGGCGGTGACGCGGCACGGCGTCACGGTGGGATGGTTCATTCCCACCCCGGTGGACGACGCTGCCAAGATGGCTTCTCTCCGTTCCGCCGCATCCGCCCTGGACGCCATGCTGTCAGAGCAGGGTGTCGACACCGAGGAAGTGGTTGCTGAGTTCTCTACCAGGCGCCGCGCCAAGTGAGCATCCCGGCGGCCCGCGGACTGGTGCTGGACGCCAACATCCTGATCCGTTGCGTCCTCGGCTCGCGTGCACGGGAACTCGTGTTGACTCACCTTGATAAGGTCGCCTTGTCCACGCCGAGGGAGTGCTTCGAGGGCGCCCGACGGTACCTGCCTAATCTGCCGACGGGGCCACCACCGCTCCGTCGAAGGGCGGCATCCGCGGACTGCTGGCCGCTACTGCGGGGAAGGGCGGGGACCGCAACCAAGTGAGTGCACCAGCGGCCGCCCGTTGATGCCGTGCTTCCACGTGCCCGGGATGCGACGGTCGTGCAGACGCGCAGCGAACTTCCGGCGATGGAGGCCAACATCTCACTGAGGATCCGCTCACCTTCAGCGCCCACCGACCAAGCTTTCGTGGACTGAGGATCGTCGAACACCGCCAGCAAGAACCGTCCCATTCGAGGAAACTCGGAATTCACGCGCTCCTGCCGAGCGTCGTGGCGCCGCTGGAACTCGGCAACCGCCGACGCGCCACCCTGGCCGTCAACCACCTCCAAGACTGGTGACTCCCTTGCGGATGACGGCGGAGTAGCGGGACCGGAAGCCACTTTTACGGTGGTCGGTTCGGTCGCTGCTGGGGGTGGAGGCGGATCTGCTTGGCCGGGCGGGACCTGTCGGATTGGGCACGCCACGCATGCGACTGTCTTGCTGGCCCGGTCGTAATCCGCGGTCGTGCCCGCCGCAAGGGAGGCACCGCAGCGTGCACACGTGCCCGCGTATCGCAGCCGCATCCGTTTCACGTCCACGGATGTCCCCTCGTCAATCATGACGAACAACGTAGCCGTCTCTCGCCTGCAGTACCGACATGGACTCGCACTCCCGTCAACCGACGACGACCACGACGGCGCCTTGCTATGGCGTACCCCCTCAATCTTGAAGTGGAACACACCCACTGCCCCGAGGATCGCTCGCTCTGTAGCGGCTGGCCAGCGGGCCATCTATTGGTATGGCGGCATCGTTGCACAAGCTGACGGCTGGGTCGGGGTACGACTACCTGACCCGGCAGGTCGCTGCCCAGGACACCACCGAAAAGGGCCACGCCAGCCTCGCGTCATACTACTCGGGAGAAGAGAGAGGCGCTCGGCACATGGTGGGGGAGTGGGCTTTCCGGGTTGGGGGATGTGGCCGTCGGCGACCAGGTGTCGGCGGAGCAGATGAAGGCACTGTTCGGCGGCGGCTTCCACCCGAACATGGCCGCACGCCTCGCGGCGCTGGACGTTGACGCGTCGCCGGAGGAGATCCGGGCCGCTTCCAGGCTGGGGACACCGTTCCCGGTGTACTCCGGGGCCACGGCTTTTCAGAAGGAGGTGGCGATCCGATGTGGCCTCTGGGAATCTGCGCATCCGACGGTGGGAGAGGTGCCGGTTGCTGTGAGGGCGGAGATTCGAAACGACATCGCCCGGGAGCATTTCGTCGAGAAGTTTGACAGGGCACCGGGCGAGCTGGAGTTGTCGTCGCAGGTGGCGAAGCTGTCGCGAGATCCGTCGACGGCGTGTGCCGGTTATGACGTGACGCTCACGCCGGTGAAGTCGGTGTCAGCATTGTGGGCGGTGGCGCCGGTGGAGTTGGCTGCCCGGATCGAGGAGGCGCACAACGCCGCCGTCGGGGACGCGCTGCGGTTTCTGGAGAAGCGGGCATTGTTCACCCGCTGTGGGCACGGGGGTGTGCGGCAGGTTGATGTGACCGGGCTGGTGGCGGCCACTTTTGTGCATCGAGACTCCCGAGCGGGGGATCCGAACCTGCATACCCATGTTGCGATTGCGAACAAGGTCCAAACCCTTGACGGGAAGTGGTTGGCCGTCGATGGGCGGCTGATGTTCAAGGCGAAGGTGTCGATCAGTGAGACCTACAACATCCAACTCGAGGCACACCTGGGCAAGTTGGGAATCCGATTCCAGGAGCGTCCCGGCGCGGAGCCGGGGAAGCGTCCCGTGCGAGAAGTGGTGGGTGTGCCGGCTGCATTGCTGCAGCGGTGGTCCTCCCGCCGGGTAGCGATTGTGGCCCGACAAACTGAATTGGCGGCCCGGTTCCAGGATGATCATGGGCGGCCGCCGACGCCGGTGGAGGCGATCAAGTTGGCGCAGCAGGCCACGCTGGAGACCCGTGATGCGAAACACGAGCCCCGCTCAGTCGACCAGCAGCGCACCACCTAGCGGGCGGAGGCGCAGCAGGTGGTGGGGGAGCACGGTATTCAGAAGCTGGTGGCAGCCGCCACCACACCCGTCCAGCCGGGGCAGCCCATTACGACGCAGTGGGTGGCGGCGACGGCGAGGGAGATTGTCGCAGCGGTGGAGGGAGATCGGGCGACGTGGCAGGTGTGGCATCTCCGTGCGGAAGCCTCCCGGCGGGCACGGGAACGAGCCATCGATCCGGAAACGACGGAGGTGTTGACGGAGGCGTTGCTCCTTGCAGCAGTCCGGTTGAGCCAGCAGGTTGGGAACGGCGGTGGTGACGGGATCAACGAGCCCGGCGTGTTGCGGCGTCGGGATGGGGCGTCGGTGTACACGGTTGCCGGGTCGCAGCTCTACACCTCCGGAAAGGTCCTCGCGGCCGAGAACAGGATCGTGGAGTTGGCGGGTCGCACGGATGGGCGGCGCGTCGGTGAGGTGGAGGTGTCGTTGGCGTTGCTGGCCTCCACCGCGAACGGCGTCACCCTGAACGCTGGCCAGACCAACCTGGTGCGGCGCATGGCCACGAGTGGCGCCAGGGTTCAGCTCGCCCTCGCGGCGGCGGGGTCGGGGAAGACCACCGCCCTCAAGGTGCTGGCCGAGGCTTGGCGCGAGGGCGGCGGAACGGTTCTCGGGTTGGCGCCCTCGGCGGTGGCGGCCAGCATCTCGCGGGACCAGACCGGGGACGCCACCACCGTCGCACAACTCGTCTGGGACCTCGAACACGGCCGCAGCGACGAGGTGGACAGGAAGATCGGTCCTGACACGCTGGTGATCATTGACGAGGCCGGGATGGCCGACACCATTTCCCTGGCCACGGTGATCGACCACGTCGTCGGACGGGGTGCGTCCGTCAGGCTGGTGGGGGATGACCAACAGCTCGCGGCGATCAGTGCCGGTGGGGTGCTGCGCGATGTCGCTGAGGTCCACGGCGCCGTCGAACTCACCGAACTGCTCCGCTTCCAGGACCCCGCCGAGGCCAACGCCTCCCTCGCACTGCGGGAGGGGCGACCCGAAGCGCTGGGGTTCTACCTTGACGCCGACCGGATTCATGCCGGCACTCAGGAATCCAGCCTCGAGACGGCATTCAACGACTGGGCTGCGGACCAGGAAGCGGGGTTGAACAGTATCATGTTGGCCAGCACCCGCGACGTAGTGACCGAGCTCAATCGTCGCGCCAGAGCCCACCGCCTCGGCACCGCGACGGCCACCGGCGAAGGTTCGGAGGTGGGGCTGGTGGACGGGAACCGAGCCTCGACCGGCGATGTCATCATCACCCGCTTGAACGATCGCCGTCTGATGATCTCAAGGACGGACTGGGTCAAGAACGGTGACCGGTGGATCGTTGAGGACGTCACCCGTCACGGTGCTCTCCGGGCCAGACACTGCGACTCAGGCCGAACGGTCACCTTGCCCGGCGACTACGTCGGCAGGCATGTGCAGTTGGGGTATGCGGTGACCGTGCACGCCGCGCAGGGGCTGACGTTGGATGTCACCCGGGGTGTGTTGAGCGGCTCGGAGACGAGACAGCAGCTCTACGTCATGGCCACCCGTGGCCGTCAGGCCAACCATTTGTACGTACCTGTCGTGGGAGACGGTGACGAGCACAGCGTCGTGCACCCCACCACTCTGAGACCCGAAACAGCCCTCGACGTCCTGCAAGCGCTACTGGCCCGCGACGGCGCGGCCCGCTCGGCCACCAGCGAACCCGAAACCAGAACTCTGCACCCATCCAGCTCACCCACGCCGCGGCCCGCTATGTCGATTCTCTGCACGTCGCCGCTGAGACCACGGTGGACGCTGGCATCATCACCGGCCTGGAGCGAGAGGCCGACAATGTGGTGGAAGGACTGACCGCATGCGCGGCATGGCCGAGTTTGCGCGCCACCCTGATGCTGAATTCCGTCGATGGCCGCGACCCCTCACCGAACTGCGTACCGCTGTGGCCGCCCGTGAACTGGAATCTGCTCACGACCCAGCAGCTGTACTGACCTGGCGCATCCACACCCCTCAGAACGTCGGCCCGCTGCCATGGCTTCCACCAATCCCCGCGAACCTCACAGAGCATCCAAGTTGGGGTCCCTATCTGATAGCCCGGGCCAAGCTGGTTGAGGCATTCGACGCAAACATGCGTGAGGAGACGGGACGCTTGGGTCGGCCGGGATGGGCGCTCCCCGGACAGCAACTGACCCCAGAGCTGATCGAGGACGTCGAACTCTGGCGCGCCGCAACCGGCGTCGAAAGTGCTGACCGTCGGGTCCTCGGCCCGACCCAACTCGGCGCTGCCGCACGTAGCTGGCAACTCCACTTGGAGAAAAGGCTCCAACCCGAAACCCCCGCGACGTGGGTGGACATGCTCGCGCATCTCCATCCCGCAATCCATGACGATCCGTACGCCGTCTTCTTGAATCATCGAATGGCAGCACTTCATGCCGCCGGTGTCCCGGTGTCGTCGATGGTGGCCGCGGCGAGTCCAAGATTGTGCTCCATCCCGATTTCGGCGGCGTTCTCCACCTGTTCCGGAGTCCCGCCGAGTACCGCTGCCATTCCGGCGGCAGCCATCGAACGGGCCGAACCGATCTCTGGCAGCCCACCTCGGCCCCTGAGATGGAGGCGTTTTCTTGATGATGAAACCGATGGTCGAGGCTGTGAGGAGAAACTCTCGCACACCAGATGCGCTGGCTCCCTTCACGACGCGAACGTAGTAGTGCCGGACAGCGGGGACGATGCCCACGGCTCGGTTGGGGGGCAGTGACGACACGCCCACCGGCGGCGTTCTCCTCGTTGACCGCGAGGGCAAGGACGGTCGGCCAGTGCATTCCACGTAGGGGGTCGGTACTATCCGCACGCTAGAGCAGTTTGAGTAGAGCGTTGCGGCCCTGCGTCTGACTGCGAGCCGGCCGGGGAGTACACCGTCTGTGGAGATGCCTTTTCCGAAGTCCTAGAGTGCCTGTACGTCGCGCGTCGAACTCCACCCGAGCGATGCAATCGTAGTGCTCACGGTCTGTCGTCCCTGCTTCACCTTCGTCCGAAAAGATGTCCACCAGCCGCCGAACGCAGGCAGACGGGACAGGACAAGCCTGCCGGTGTCACACGTCTTGCACCGTCGTGTTGGACACTTCACCGCTCAACGGCGATAGCGTGACTGGGGTGAGGATCGCCACCTGGAACGTGAATTCCGTCAAACAACGGATGCCTCGACTGCTGAATTGGTTGGAGGAGCGCCGCCCTGACGTCGTCTGCCTTCAGGAAACGAAAATGACTGACGCCGCATTCGCCGATCTCCTCCACGGACCGCTGGGTGAACTCGGCTACGAGGTTGCCCACCACGGCCAGGGCGGATTCAACGGTGTGGCGCTGCTCTCGCGCGTCGGTCTGGACGACGTCGAGCGCAACTTCACCGGTCAACCCGAATATCGCGGCACCGTTGAGGCCAGAGCTATCAGCGCCACCTGCGGCGGTGTGCGCATTCACAGTCTCTACGTGCCGAACGGACGTGAGGTGGATTCCGACCACTACGCGTACAAGCTCGAGTGGTTCGACGCGCTCGCGGAGGCCACCGCGGCGGGACCGGCAGAGGTGGCGCTGTGTGGCGACATGAATGTCGCGCCGGCCGACGCTGATCTGTTCGACCCAGCGGCATGGGCGGGCCAAACTCACGTGACCAACCGGGAGCGGCAACGACTCGCCGCACTCGGACTGGTCGACGTGGTGCGCGCCCACTGGCCGGAGCACCAACGACTGTTCTCCTACTGGGACTACCGGGGCGGAATGTTTCACCAGGACCTGGGCATGCGGATTGACCTGGTGCTGGCCTCTACGACGGTGGCGGATCGAGTCGCCGCAGCATGGGTGGACCGCGCTGCACGCAAGGGCAAACTGCCGAGCGACCACGCGCCCGTCATTGTCGATCTGGACGAGGCCCCGGACGGTGACATCGGCCCCGTCATCCCTCCGCCGTCCAACCCCCAGCGCGCAGAGAGGATTAAGCTCCCACACTCGCAGTAGTGACCGCGTCAGCGGCCACGCACTGACTCGTCACGGCGCGATCATTGGGCGATTGAGGAGGGCTCGATCGTCCGACCCCGAGGCTTCCAGTGACCAGTCCGGCCGGAGCGGCGCCCGTGGTGGGTGCCAACGGACGTTGGGACCCGATACGGTCCTTCAAACCAAATTCCGGGCGGCTGAAGGCTCCTTCTCATCATGTCTGGCGTCTCGGAAGCGCTGATCACAGAGCGCCAACTCCTCAACATTTTTCGGACGAGGGGGTTTACAAACCCCGAAACACCGTATAACTTGTCGATAACAAGCAAACGTGGGTTGGCCAGCTGCCAGAACCCACAGTCCTCATCCAACGAAGGAGAACACGATGGACACTGCTTCCAACTTCTTGGGCATGAGCCGTAGGCAACTGCTCCAGCGTTCCGCCATCCTCGGCCTCGGTGTCCCGTTTCTCGGCGGCACTCTCGCTGGTTGCGGCAGTCGTCAGGGCGCCACCACTGGCAGTAGCCAAAGCAGCGGTTCAACCCAGGCCATCACGATGGCCATCAACGAGAGCCCCTGGCTCGCGGCGTATCAGGAACTCGCGGCGCAATACGGCGAAGAGACCGGCACCAGCGTCACACTGCGGGCCTTCCCGCCGGACAACCTGCAGACCAAGCAGCTCAATGCCGTTCAGAACCGGAGCGGTGAATTCGACATCTACACGATGTTCGGCACTTGGTACGGATCCTTCTTCGATGCCGGGTTCATGGCACCGTTCAGTTCCATCGATCCGGACGTGCAGCTTGACGCGGAGGTGATCACCTATGGTGATCTTTTGAAGTGGGACGCAGATGCCCGATTCTACTCTCCTGATGGTGAGGTCTACGCCGTTCCGGCCAATGGCAACTTCCAGATTCTGTACTATCGCACGGATATCTACGAGGAACTTGGTCTTGAAGTGCCGACGACGTATCAAGACGTCATCAGCAACGGCAGGCGGATTATGGAGCAGAACTCCGATATGTATGGCTACGCGATCCGCGGCCAAAGGGGATCCAATGGCGCGACGGTCGGTTTCCTGCCGCTCCTGCGGGGCCTCGGCGGCGACCTGCTTGCCGATCCCCCGAACGACTGGTCGGTGACGATTAATTCTGACGTCGCTTTGGAGGCAATGGACCTCTATCTCGAGCTGGCTTCCCTCGGTCCGAGCACCCCTCAGAGTGTGGGGCAGGCTGAGCTCATTTCGCTCATGCAGGGTGGCAGGCTCGCCCAGACGACGATGGTTTCAGCGGCTGCGAGCAACCTGCAGGACCCGGCCCAATCGACGGTGGTTGGCAACGTTGGTTCCGCTCTCGTGCCGATGCCCGAGGGTGGAAGTCACGCCCCCACCGCCCTGCCGGCGCTCGCTGGGATCCCAGCTCACATCGGGTCTGATCAACAGAGGGCTGCTCTCGACTTCCTCATGTGGACCGTGGGCCAAACAGGCCAGACGAGGTTCGCCGAGCTTGGCGGTAGCCCGGCCCGCACGGACGTCCTCGAGTCTGATCTTGCGGATGACCACCCGGAGTACGCGGCGATGCTCGACAGTGTCCCGATCGCCACCCGGGATGTTGCCTACCCATTCGCCCCCGAGCTGCTCCAAGTCAGCGAGCGCAGGATCAACGAGGTCGTCGCCGGCATTTCTGGCGCTAAAGAGGCCCTCGACCAAGCGGCATCGGAAATCGAAGCCGTCCTCAGCGAAGCGGGCTTCAGGTAGGCCACGGGCGCTACCGGCTCGTACGGGAAAGAATTTGCAGATGAGATCTACATCTACCGCCATAGCTCGACGCGGCAGAAGGCGACGATTCGGTTTTCCCCATCTGTCGCTGCTGCCGCTGATTGTCGTGCTGATCGCCCTCGTAGGCGTACCGCTCGTGCAGCTGGTCACCATGTCCTTCTCGAACGTCAGCCTCAGTGGCGGGGAGTTCCTCTGGAACTTCTCGGGCCTGGACAACTTCCGCACCATGATGGCGGACGAGATCTTCTGGATCTCGGTTCGACAGACGATCATGCTGGTTGTGGCCGCGGTGCTGCTTGAGGTCATTCTTGGCACCGCCCTCGCGATCGCGGTTGAGAGCCTTGGCCGGTCGTGGGCAATCGCGAGAAACCTTCTCATCTGGCCCCTGATCGTCACCCCGGTCGCGGTCGGCGTGACGTTCTCGCTCATCCTCAACCCTGAGTTCGGAGTGCTCAATAGCATCTTGGACACACTGCACCTACCGACCCAGGCTTGGCTGAGTTCGACAACGTGGGCGCTTCCCACAGTCATCGCAGTGGATGTCTGGCACTGGACGCCGTTCGTGTTCTTGCTCATCCTCGCTGGTCTTGCTGGGGTGGACAGGTCTCTGTACGAGGCCGCCGAGACCGACGGCGCATCGGCGATGCAAATCATCAGGAATGTGACTCTGCCGGGTATCGCCCCGGCGATCGCAACCGCCACCGTGCTGCGGACCGTCATGGGATTCAAGGTCTTCGACGAAATCTATCTCCTCACCAGTGGTGGCCCAGGGACTTCCACCGAGGTGATCAACACCTATATCCACAATGTCTTCTCCAATCAAGGAAACCTGGGCTACGGATCCTTCCTCGCGTTGACCGTCATCGTGCTTCTCATGACGGGCATCGCCCTCTTCTATGTGGCGAGGATGCTATGGCAAAAGTGACCCGCCGCGAGACCGGCCTGTTCTCCCGCAAAGCCCTGATCCCTTTGCGGACTATCGTACTCATCGCTTGCGGGATGACGCTCGCGCCGATCGTGTGGCTTGTGTACAACTCGATCAAATACGACCGAGGAATTATCGATCCGGGGGACTTCAATAGTTTTACCCTCCAAAACTATGTCAATCTGTTCGGAGCGAATTCGGACTTCCCCCGCCTAGTGCTCAACAGCTTGGCAGTCGTCGCTGGCGCGACCATTCTGTGCCTGGTCATTGCCGCTCTTGGCGCGTACAGTCTGAGCAAGTTCCGTTGGGCCGGTTGGGTTACAGCGAGCCTCCTGGGTGCCACGCTTTTCATTCAGGTTTTACCGCCGATCGCGCTCGTTCCCGCGTACTACACCATGCTCAATCAGTTTTATATGTACGACTCCATTGGCGGGCTTGTGCTTGTCAACACAGTGCTGCAGCTGCCGTTCGCGCTTCTGCTCATGAAGGTGTATTTTGATGCTGTTCCGGATGAGATGCGAGACGCGGCGATGGTGGATGGTGCGTCTGACTTGCGGGTGTTCTGGCATGTCATCCTTCCGGTCACCCGGCCGGGTATGGCAGCCGCGACCGTGTTCGTAGCAATTTTGACGTGGAATGAATTTCTTATGGCACTCTCCCTCACCTCAAGCCCCCAGGCACAGACTGTGACCGTCGGTGTCGCTGGTTTCGTACAGCAGTACAGCATCCGTTATGGAGACATGGCAGCGGCCGCTAGCGTGGCTACTGTTCCGCTCGTGGTGCTTGCGGCCTTCGCGCACCGGCACATCGTGAGTGGGCTGACTTCCGGTGCGATCAAGGGTTGATTCCTCAATCAGCGACATCGGCGCCACAACGTCACTGCCGCGGACATTACGAGGAAGGCATCGGTGACTAACGCAGCAGGCACCCGGGGTAGCTATGACGTACTGCGGCCGACCCGAGTCCGGGAGGTCAACGCGACGGCGATCCTACGGCTACTCTTCGCGAACGGACCGAAGTCACGGGCGGAAATTGCCAGCGATCTCAGACTCACTCAGGGTCCGATCACTCGCATCACGGCGCAGCTGGCCGGTCTCGGTCTCATCAGCGAGCTCGCCCCGACCGGTTCCAAGGGCCGCGGTCGACCTCGAATACCGATTGCTGTGGTGAGCGATGCTTACCAGATTCTCGGTGTTCACATTGGCGTGGAGCACATCGCTGTGGCACTCACGGACCTCAGCGGAATGCCCGTGAGCCGGGCTCAAGTGAATTACAACGGGACTGTCGACGAGGCGCTGCAGGCGATTATGAACCTCGCGCGTGAACACGGTGCCTATGCGACCGCCCCGATTCTCGGCCTCGGGGTGATCATGGGCGGGTGGATCGACTCCCACGCCGGAGTGGTGCGACGGCACGACTTCCTCAACTGGGTCGACGTACCACTGCAACGACTCCTCCAGGACCTCACTGACTTGCCGGTCTTTGTGGAGTCCAGCATCCGGGCCCACGCAGTCGCCGATCTCGTGCACGGTGCTGCGACCGGATTCACGGACTTCATGCACGTGTTCGTCGGGAATGTCATCGAAGTTGCCGTGGTCATGGATGGGCGCGTGCGTAGCGCCTCGGACGGCTACGGCGGAGCGATCTCAGGCTGGCCAATCGACGACGCTACCGGCAGATCCAGCACTGCGCGGGCTGTGCTCAGCGACCAAGCCGTCATCGGTAATGCCCGGGCTCAGGGTCTCATCGGCCATGAAGAGGGACTTGACGAGCTACTGGAACTCGCCCGTCGTGTGGGCAATGAGGCCGACATCGCCGAACGAATCCTCATCGAGCGCGCCCGCGATGCTGGGCGGCTCATCGCCCAGCTCAATGCAGCACTGGCACCAGAACTGATAGTGGTAAGCAGTGGTGTCCTCTACCTTGACGGCACACTGGCCGCTCTCCAACAGGGTCTTGACTCCTCACCGCTGACGATCCCAAGAAGGCACAAACCCGTGATCCGCTCCGGAAACACACCCCACAGCAACTCTGCCACCATCGCCGCCGCCACCGTTGTGCTCGACCGCACTCTTCTTGACTCGCGCGACCTGACTTGGCTCAGGCCCGGTTGAACGGACCCCGGAGATCAGCGAGCGGCGGCTGGGGGCTTCGGGTCCGGATGAGCAACTCCGCGGGGATTCTCGCCGGCACCCTGCAGCACAGTGACCGGGTCTCGGCCAGCGATCAGGACTCCGTCCTCGACAAAGCCTTCCTCGCGGCCCACCAACTCCGCCACTAGAGCCGCCCGGCACCGCGTGAGGGGGCCGACGGCCTCTGGATCACCCGCCAAGTTGACGCACTCATCCGGATCACTTACCAAGTCGAAGAGTTGTTCAACGCCGTCGGCCGACAGCCAAACGTACTTCCAGCGTCCGGTTCGGATCCACTGCATCGACTGTCCGAGCACCGTGTGCTCGCCATGCAGGTACTCACGAACTGTTTCGGGTTCCCGCCAGGGGCCGACGGGGATGCCGTCGATGCCCGCTGGAAGCTCGACGCCAGCCGCCGCGAGCAGCGTCGGCATGATGTCTCGAAGTTCGACGATCTCGTCGATGACCTGCCCGGCGGGAATACCGGGACCTGCGAGGACGAGCGGGACGCGTGCGGAGCCTTCATAGGGGTACCCCTTGCGCCACATGTTGTGGTCGCCGAGCATCTCGCCGTGGTCTGAGGTGAAGCAAACGATCGTGTCCTCGGCGAGGCCGAACTCGTTGAGGACCTCAAGGAATCTTTCGATCTGATGATCGATATGGGTTATATTCCCGTAGTATCCAGCCCGGGCCCGGTTGAGGGTCGCTTGGTCATAGGTGGCCACGTGTGCATCGGGGCGATCGTCGTCGCGGAACTCCTCAAAGACGCCCGTCCAATCCCCGACAGGCGGGCAATGGTCGGCACTGTCGAGGTACTGCTCGAACGCCCAGTCGGGTGGGTTGTACGGCGGATGGGGACGGTGGAAGGAGAGATAGAGAAAGAACGGCACGGTGGGGTCGCGCCGGTAAAGCCACTGGGTCGCCTCCGTGACGACCCAGTTCGTGGGGTGTAGACGTTCGGGCCGATCCCAGGGTCGGGCGACGACAGAATTGCAGTGCACACCGTCCTCGAAGTAGTCCGAGACAGCACTCTCGCCAGCTTGATCTCGAAGCCAAGTGAGGTAATCATCGTAGAAATCGGCGGGTCTGTGACGATCTCGGGCGTAGTGGAGGTAGCCGTCGTGCAGGCGCACGTCATCGAATCCGATGCGGCCCCGCTCGGGCCAGTAGTGCATCTTGCCAATTGCTTGCGTTTGAAAGCCGGCGCTACGAAATTGCCCCGGTAAGGTCGCGTCAACATCGAAGGGGACGCCGTCCTGGTAGCCAACGCGGCCATGGTGGGCCGCGGTTAATCCAGTCATGAGCGACATGCGCGCAGGAACACAGGTGGGATGCGCTGAGTAGGCGTTGACAAACCGCGACCCGCTACGGGCGAGACCGTCGAGGTAAGGGCTTTTGATCACTGGGTGTCCGTTGATCGACAGACAGTCGCCTCGCCATTGATCGGCACAGATCAGCACAACGTTTGGATGCGACACGCCACAACCTCCATTAGCTTGTTCGTGACAACAATAGCAGTTACGGAGCCCGCTAGGCCGCTCCTGGACTCTTGCGCGGCATGGTGATGGCTGCTCCCTTCTGCAAAAAAGCTCAGCCTCATCTACATGCGAGTGCCTCGTGAGAGGGTGCGAACAAGGTCGACCCGGGAAGCGGGCTTGCGGGCGTCCTTGAGTGCATTTTGGATTTTGCATCCCGACACCGTCGCCTAGCCAGCGCACTGGTTGTCCTAGGGCTGCATCTATAGCATGCGGAGAACTTGTGTGGATGACACGGCTCTAGGGGCAGCGATGAGGTTGGCTACAGGAACGTTACAATGCCCGCTATGAGACGTGTTGCCACGACGGATCAGCCGACTACACGACGCAGCCGTCTGCTCTGCTGTTGGCTTCGATAGACCAGCGTCCGCCCGACGGCCGTCGAAACTATGAGGACGAGCCGTCGCGCAAGTGTCCTCGGCTCCCGCAACCTCATTGCCAGATGCAGTGCGGCCGCATATTTTGATTGGAAGCAGGTCCGTGGTGAGGAAAGCGTCTTACGCACGTGTTTCGTATGCATAGGTGTAAAATTGAGATTCTTCAGGGAATATATCACCGAATCAGATTACATTCGGCCTTAGTTTAAGGCCTCCCATGCGCACAAATGTGAAACTCCCAGTTGACTGGCTCAAATGCTACTTGACTAGTGGTGCGTTTCTGGAATTCGACCGGTAACCTACTGGTCCGAATGAAGAACAAGCAGTGCATCAGCAACTGACGCAGTTGTCTGCCGGACTCTGGCTGTGCTCGACCTTTGTTGAGCCCATTCACTCCGCAATTCGTGACGAAACTCTGACCTCAGGTGGCTCACCGCGCAGAGCGTCAGGTTCAGTCGCGGACACCCTCCGCAACGTCCTGACGGGTCACCTCATCGGTGCCGTCCCAGACGGACACGTTCTTGGCGCCGGGCAGTTCATCGCGATAGAAAACCGGATTCACGCCAACGGCCCTGTCGGCCAGGTAGTTCTTCAACAGCTTGAAGGCCAGCGCACCGAGGGGGATGATCGCGATCAGGTTGATCGTGGCCATCACCCCCATGAAGGCATCAGCCGTATTCCACACCAGCGCCACGGATCCCAGAGCGCCACCCAACACGCACAGCATCACAACAAGCCTGAAAGCCGTGAGCAATTTCTTGGAGCGTTCCCGAAGGAACTGAATGTTGGCTTCGCCGTAGTAGCTGTTGCCCAGGATGGAGGAGAACGCCAGGAAAAAGATGACGACTGACAGGAACGGACCTGCCCAATCACCCACCTGCTCCTGCAACGCGTTCTGGGTCAACGAGATGCCCTCTGCGCCGTCGCCGAACGTGGGATTGCTGAGCAGGATGATGAAGGCGGTGCAGGAGCAGACGACGAGTGTGTCGAAGTAGACGCCCAATGTTTGCACCAGTCCCTGCTTCACCGGATGGGACACGGACGCGGTGGCTGCCGCGTTGGGCACCGAGCCCATGCCAGCCTCGTTGGAGAACAGACCGCGCCTCATGCCCTGCATGATTGCGGCTCCAATGGTTGCGCCGGCGACCTCACGAATTCCGAGCGCATGCTCCACGATCAGGGCGATCATGCCGGGCACGAGATCGATGTTGATCACCACGACTGCAATCGCGACCGCGATGTAGGCCAACGCCATGATGGGAACGACGATCTCGGTCACGGCGGACAACCGACGAATACCACCGAAAATGACCGCCCCCGTCAACACTGCGAGCGTCAGGCCGATGACCCAGCCGTTCCACGGATCATCTGTATTCAGGTTCTGCTGGATCGACAGCGAGATCGAGTTTGCCTGAACGGCGTTGAACACGAAGCCGTATGTGAATGTGATGACGACGGCGAACGTGGTTGCCAGCCAGGGCAGTCCCAACCCGTCCCGGATGTAATAGGCGGGGCCACCGATGTAGGAGTCCTTGCCTTTGCGCTTGTACAACTGGGCGAGCGTCGACTCCACGAAGGCGGTGGCCCCTCCCAGCAGGGCCAGCATCCACATCCAGAAGACAGCACCGGGACCCCCGACGCTGATGGCCACGGCGACACCTGCCACATTGCCGGTGCCGACTCGGGAGGCCGCAGAAATGGTGAACGCGCGGAAGGCCGAGATCCCATCCTTCTCGCCAACCTTGTCGGTTGGCTTCTCCGCGATGCTGCGGAACATCTCCGGCACCATCCGAACCTGTACCAGAAGTGTTCTGATGCTGAAGTAGAGCCCAGCCGCCACGAGGAGAAAGATGACGACGTTCCAGTAGTAGTCGTTGAACCACGTGACCGCATCGTTGAGGAGTCCCATGTCCTGAAAGTAGTGGAAAATGCCGACCAGCATGGGCAATCAGACACTTCGTCACTCAAAAGCCATACGTGCCTCTGTTGGCCTACTCGCTGGGCATGCTCGATCTTCCTTTTGCATCATTCGTTGACGGCCAGCGTGGCTGCGACGAGCCCCCCCAGTTCCTCGTTCTCTGCCGCCGATGGCTCGAGTGCACGACGTCGTCCTCACAGACGCAGCGATCAACCATTCGAGTACCCCGATTATCCTTGGCCATCCACGTCGCAGTTACTCAAGCGGCAGCCTGAGCACTGGGGAGACGCGATGACCGATCACGGCAACGACCACTTTGACATCGTCGTGATTGGCGCCGGCCCGGCCGGCACAGCGGCCGCACTCCGGGCGGCCGAGTTGGGCGCAAAAGTCGCCGTCGTCGAGGGCGCCCGCACGGGAGGCACTTGCGTGAACACCGGATGCGTTCCGACCCGCGTTCTCGCGAAGGCAGCGCGGATGATGCGCGAGATACGCACCGCCGGGGCATACGGGATTGAGGTCGATGAGCGCCCGATGGAGTGGTCGACGACCGTCGCGCGCGTGCAGGAACGCGTGGACCTGGTGCGGTCCATCAAGCGTGAGGCCGAGCGGTTCGACGACGCCGGGATCGAGCTTGTGCTCGAGGGCCGGGCGAGGTTCACGGATGCCCAGACCGTCGTGGTTGAATCGGGCCGACGCCTCACCGCCGAGACATTCATTGTGGCAGTGGGCGGTCACTCGCGAAGGCTGCCGGTGCCTGGTGCGGAGCTCGCGACCGTTCCCGACGAGGTGCTCACCCTGCCGGGGCTTCCTGATCGTGTGGCCATCATCGGCGCTGGGAATACGGGCGCTCAGCTCGCCACGATCTTCAGCTCGTTCGGCTCGCAGGTCACCGTGCTCGATGTCGCGCCCCGCATCCTGATGGCGTCGGATGCCCTGATCTCCGAGCATGTTTCGCGGGCATTCGTCGAACAGGGCATGACCGTGCGTACCGGGATCGAGACGGTATCCCGCCTCGAGGGCGCAGCAGATGGCTCCATCAATCTGTTCTGGAGGGAGGATGGGCGCCCGGAGTCGAGGGGTTTCGACGCCGTGATCATGGCGACCGGATGGCCGGTGGATGTCGACGGTCTCGGGCTGGATGCGGCAGGGATAGAGGTGGTGAAGTCCGCCATACCGGTCGACGACTTCTTCCGCAGCGTGGTGCCGCACATCTTCGCGGTCGGTGACGCCAACGGGCGAGACATGCTCGTGCAGGCCGCGCAGTTCGAGGGCGAGGTGGCCGCGGAGAATGCTGTGCTTGATACCAACCGCCGCACCCCGCGGCACCTGTTGCCAGCGGGCGGATTCACGGATCCCGACTATGCGGGCGTCGGCTTCACCGAGGAGCAGGCGCGCGAGCGTGACGCCGAGTGCGTCGTCTCAGTCTTCCCGTACACGGCTCTCGACCGGGCCGTGATTGACGACCGCGAGCGCGGATTCCTGAAGCTCATCTCCGACAGGAGGCGCGAGCTCATTCTCGGCGCACACGCTGTGGGTGAAAACGCCGTGGAGGTCATACAGGCGGCGACAACGGCCATGGCGGCAGGAATCGACGTGGCAACTCTCGCGGGCGTGAAGTTCGCCTACCCCACCTACAGTGCGGTGATCGGACTGGCCGCTCGCGGTCTCCTGGCTGAGAAAGCGAAGCCCGCCCTGCTCGAATGAATCCTGCACCCATTGCGCGCTGGTCGAGGCAACAGTGTGGATGCTCAATCGGGTGGTGGCAAGCGCTTCGAGATGTTTTCCATATCGTCCGGTAGTCCGTCAGCCTGCTGTCATGCGCACACATCGATCTTGACGGGTATCGCGGTGCGGTGGTCGACGGAACTCCGCCTTCCACAGGTAGGATCGCCAGCGATCGCGACCACGTCGGCGCGGTCGATGACCCGGCTGGCCGCAGGAGGACTCGTGGAGGAACTGCTCGCCCGGCTTCGCGATTCACTGGGCGGCCTCGCGGAGGACACCTGCGCGAGGATCTACCGCGAGATCGACTCGTATGAGCGCATCACCCCCGAAGCGCTGCACTCGGCGGTGGCGAGGAACCTCCGCACCGCCCTCACGGCGCTCCAGGAACAGCGTGTGCCCCTGCCGGAGACCTTGGACGACGCCGCCCAGACCGCCTCAGAGCGGCACCGGGAAGGAGTCCCGGTTGAGGAGATCGTGCGCGGCTTCCGCATCTCCATCTCGCTGATCAACGAGCGGTTCGTGGACCTCGCGGTATCGCTGGGGCTCCGGCCCGAGCTGACCGTGAGGGGATCTCGCATCATGTGGGGCGTCGGGGATGCCTTCACCACGCGGATCATCACCGAGTACCACGCGTTGGAGGTGACCACCGCGCTCCGGAATGCCCAGCGCAGGACCGAGCTGGTGCACCGCCTCCTGTCGGGTGAGATGCCGGACGAGGCAGTCCTTCTGGGGATGGACCCGCAGGCCCAGTATGCGGCCCTGCGATGCGCACTCCCTCGGGACGCCAACGCCGAGCTCATGCAGCAAACTCTTGAGGAGGACGGGTCCAAGGGGTCCCACCGGGCGCTCCTGGTGCTGGAGGCGGGGGAGTGTCTGGGTGTGGTGGCGGCGCGGCCCGACGTGCGCGGGTTCCCCGTCGGGCTCGGCCCGTTCGTGGGCCTGGGTGAGTTGCCGCGCTCGAACCGGACCGCGCAACAGGCGCTCAGACTCGCGCAGCGCCTTGACCGGGACGGAGTGCAATCGGTGGAGGACCTGGGGTGGCGACTCGCCGCCGCGTCCCGGCCGGACGTGTGGCAGCTGTACTACTCCCAGTTCCTGATGCCAGTGCTGGAGCAGGGACCATTCGGTGAGGAGATCCTCGCGACCGTCCGCGCCTGGCTCGCCCACGGGCATAGTGTCCAGCGCGCCGCAGAGACACTCACGGTGCACGTGAACACGGTGCGCTACAGGCTGCGACGCTACGAGGACCTGACGCTTGCCGCACTTGAGGACGCCGACGACGTCGTGGGCATCACTTGGGCGTTGGAGCTTGGCGACCCGTCGTCGCACTCGTTGTAGAAACCGACAACCTGTTGGCACTCAACGGTGTTGTTTCGTCCGTAGCATTCCAAAATCTCTCCCGATAGCGTCTGAGCACGAGGCAAGCAGTTGGAGAAGCGAACGAGGATGTGTCGGTTTCCCCTCCCGGCCTGCCACGCTCCCTCACACACAACAGAAGGGCAAAAGATGGCGAAGGTCATTGATGACATCGCGCCCGTGCTGTCCGAGATCCTCCGTGATGGCATGACCATCGCGGTGGGCGGATTCGGTCTGTGCGGCATACCCACCGACCTGATCAGGGCGGTGCGCGACGTTGGAGTGAAAGATCTTACGATTGTTTCCAACAACCTCGGAGTCGACGGCAAGGGCCTCGGGCTGTTGCTCGAGAACAACCAGATCACCAAGGTGCTCGCCAGCTACGTCGGCGAGAACAAACTCTTCATGCAGCAATACATCAACGGCGAGCTGGACGTCGAGTTCGTGCCCCAGGGCACCCTGGCGGAACGCCTCCGCGCGGGCGGTTCGGGCATCCCTGGTTTCTATACGAAAACCGGTGTCGGCACCCTCGTTGCTGAGGGCAAGCCCACCGCCGACTTCGACGGCGAGGAATACGTCCTGGAACGTTGCATCGTGGCCGACGTCGCGCTGGTGCACGCCCACACCGCCGACACCGACGGGAACCTGGTGTACCGACTCACAGCCCGCAACTTCAACCCGCTCGTGGCCATGGCGGGACGGACCACGTTCGCCGAGGCCGAGAACATCGTTGACCTCGGCGGCATCGACCCCGACGCAGTCCACACCCCGGGCGTCTATGTGCATCACGTCATGCGCGCAGTGAGCACCAACGACATCGAACAGCGCACGGTCCGGCCCCGCGCCGCCCGTCCCCAGGAGGTCTGATCCATGAGCTGGACACGTGACGAGATGGCCGCCATCGCGGCATCCGAATTGACCGACGGCGACTACGTGAACTTGGGCATCGGCATGCCCACGCTGGTCGCAAACCATCTGCCCGAGGGCGTTCGCGTCATCCTGCAGAGCGAGAACGGGATCCTGGGAACCGGCCCCTTCCCCTACGAGGGCGAGGAGGATCCGGACCTGATCAACGCCGGCAAACAGACCGTCTCCCTGTTGCCCGGAGCGGCGATCTTTGACTCCGCCACGTCCTTCGGCATGATCCGCGGGGGCAAGATGGCGGCTGCGATCCTGGGCGCCATGCAGGTCTCCGGTTCCGGTGATCTCGCCAACTGGCAGATTCCGGGCAAGCTCGTCAAGGGCATGGGTGGCGCGATGGACCTCGTCGCCGGCGCCCGCCACGTCGTCGTCATGACCGACCACGTGGCCAAGGACGGCACCCCGAAGATCGTCAGGGAATGCACGCTGCCGCTGACCGGTGTCGGGGTTGTTGACCGCATCATCACCGACCGGGCCGTATTCGACGTGGTGGATTCCGAACTTGTGCTGCGCCGGCTGGCGCCGGGGATCACGGAGGACGAGGTGCGGGAGAGCACCGAGGCGCCGTTCACCGTCGAGCTCGTCTGAGAAGGCGGGGACACACATGGCCCTCTACTCGCTCGTCGTTGTCATCGCCGCTCTGGCCTTCCTCATGTTCATGGCCTACAAGGGCCACAGTGTCATCCTCTTCGCTCCGATCGCGGCCATGGGCGCCGTTCTGCTCACCACACCCGGCCTCGTCGCCCCCGTCTTTTCCGGTCTGTTCATGGACAAGATGGTCGGTTTCATCAAGAGCTACTTTCCCGTGTTCCTGCTGGGAGCCCTCTTCGGCAAGCTCATGGAGATCTCGGGCTTTGCCAGATCGATCGTGACCGCAGTGATCAAGGTGGTGGGGGCGCGCAACGCCATCCTGACCATCGTCCTGGTCGGTGCGGTGTTGACCTACGGCGGCGTCTCCCTGTTCGTCGTCGTCTTCGCTGTCTACCCATTCGCAGCGGAGATGTTTCGTCAGAGCGACATCCCGAAGCGACTCATCCCCGGTGCCATCGCTCTGGGCGCGTTCACGTTCACGATGGACGCGATTCCGGGTACGCCGCAGATCCATAACATCATCCCGACGACGTTCTTCAACACCACGGCCTACGCGGCCCCGGTCCTGGGCACCGTCGGAGGCATCCTCATCTTCGTCGCTGGCATGCTGTACCTCGAGCGCCAGCGACGCAAGGCAGCTGCCAAGGGCGAAGGTTATGGCACGGGACACACCAACGAACCCATCGCTCACATCCAGGAAGGGGACAAACTTCCGCACCCGCTGCTGGCCGTTGCGCCCCTGGTCATCGTCGGCGTGGTCAACCTGGTCCTCACCAACCTGATCCCACGCCTCTACGGCGAGGAGACCTCGTTCCCGTCCACAGTCGTCGGTGAGCCCACCTCCGTGACCGTCATGACCTCAGCGAATGTGGCCATCTGGTCGGTACTGGGCGCGCTGCTGCTCGCCATCGTGTTCGTCGTGGTGACGGCATTCAAGACGATCCGTATGCACTTCACCGAGGATGTGAAGCCGGCCATCGCGGGCTCACTCCTGGCGACGCTCAACACCGCCTCGGAATACGGCTTCGGCGCGGTCATCGCGTCCCTCGCCGGGTTCGGGATCGTCGCCGACGGCCTCACCGCCATTCCCAATACGCTGGTCCGCGAGGCCGTCACCGTGACCTCGCTGGCCGGAATCACAGGCTCAGCCTCCGGCGGCATGGTCATCGCCCTCGGTGCGATGTCCGAATCGTTCATCAATGCGGCCGACGCCGTCGGCATCCCAATGGAGGTCCTGCACCGCGTTGCATCGATGGCCTCCGGTGGCATGGACACCCTGCCCCACAACGGAGCAGTCATCACCCTGCTGGCCGTCACCGGACTCACCCACAAGTCCTCCTACAAGGACATCTTCGCGATGACCATCATCAAGACGCTCGCCGTCTTCGTCATCATCGGTCTCTACTACGCCACCGGCCTGGTCTGAAAGGAACAACCACAATGAGCATCTACGAGAAGTATCACGATGGACGCAGGGCACTGGTGACCGGTGCGGCATCCGGCATCGGACGCGCCACGGCAGTCAAATTCGCCGAGGCGGGCGCACACGTCGTCGCCGTCGACATGAACGCCGAGGGGCTGGAATCGCTCGCGGCAGCGCTCCCGGGTATCGAGCCGATGGTCTGTGACCTGTCGAATACTGAGGCCATCGGTGATCTGCCCACCGACATCGACATCCTGGTCAACGTCGCTGGCATCCAGACCGTCAGCCCCATCCAGGACTTCCCCGTCGAGCGGTTCGAACTGATCATGCGCGTCATGCTGCATGCACCGTGGTACCTGATCCGCCAGAGCGTGTCGCACATGTATGCCAAGAACTGGGGACGGATCGTGAACATCTCCTCGGCGCACGGGCTCAGGGCGTCGGAATTCAAGTCGGCATACGTGACTGCCAAGCATGGTTTGGAAGGGCTGTCCAAGGTGGTCGCTCTCGAAGGGGCCCCGCACGGCGTCACCAGCACCACCGTCAATCCCGCCTATGTCAGGACGCCGATGGTGGAGAAGCAGATCGCTGAGCAGGCAAGGACTCACGACATGGCCGAGGACGAGGTGATCGCCAAGATCATGCTCGCCCGCGCCCACGTCAAGCGACTGATCGAGCCTGACGAAGTCGCCGAACTGGCGCTGTTCCTGACCGGCCCCGCCTCGGCGTCCATGAGCGGGTGTTCCTACCCGATCGATGGCGCCTGGACGTCATACTGAAAAAGGAGAGAGTCAATGAAAAAAACTGAAGATCCCATCGTCGTACTGGGCTATGCACGGACCCCGGTGGGCACATTCGGGAAGTCCCTGGCGGGTGTGCCCGCTCATGTGCTCGGCGCGACAGCTGCGAAGGCGGCGCTGGAGCGCTCGGGTCTCACACCGGAGGATCCGCAGGAGTGGATCGTCGGCTGCGTGGGGTCCACCGGTCACGACGCCTACATCTCGCGGCGTGTGTCGATCGAGGCGGGCGCGCCCGTCGAGTCGACCGCCATGTCCGTCAATCGGCTGTGTGGCTCATCCATGCAGGCGGTTGGTCTCGCGGCGATGGAACTCATGGTCGGCGAGGCGGACATCGTGGTGGCCGCAGGCACCGAGAACATGTCCGCGCAGCCCTTCATGGATTTCTCGGCTCGCGCCGGCGTTACACTCGGAAACCGCACCCTCCTTGACGGCACATACTCGATGGTCACCGACCCGTTCAGCCTCGACCCCATGGGGATCACCGCCGAGAACGTCGCCGAGCGCCACGGCGTCTCCCGTCAGGAGCAGGACGAGTTCGCCCTCGAATCCCAACGGCGTGCCCAGGAGGCGCTGGCATCCGGTGCCGTGGACGCGGAGATCACGCCCGTGACCATCACGTCGCGTCGCGGTGACACAGTCGTCAGCACCGATGAGCACCCGCGATCCGGTCTCACCCTCGAGAAGCTGGCTGCGATGCGTCCGGTCTTCAGGCGCGACGGCACGGTCACCGCAGGCAATGCCTCCGGCATCAATGACGGCGCCTGCGCCATCATCCTCACCCGAGCCTCCGTTGCATCCGAGCGGGGTCTGAAGCCCCTCGCAGAGCTGGTGGACTTCACGAAGGTCGGCATCGCTCCGGAGATCATGGGATATGCGCCGAAGCCTGCGATGGAGAACATCCTCGCGCGCAATGGGTTGTCGGTCTCGGACATCGGCTGGGTCGAGCTGAATGAAGCCTTCGCGGCCCAGGCTGTGCCCGTCATCCGTGACCTCGGCCTGGACCCAGACCGGGTCAACCCTCTCGGCGGTGCGATCGCCTGGGGCCATCCGATCGGTGCCACCGGCGCCATCATCACGGCCCGAACCATCGAGAACATTCGCCGAAACGATCACGAATGGGGCCTTGCCTCGATGTGTATCGGTGGTGGCCAAGGAGTCGCGACGCTCTGGCGCGCGCTGTAGTCAGTTGTTGGCCCGGTGGTCCGCACTCTGGTTGCGGACCACCGGGCCGATTCTGCGTCTGTCAACACATTTCGTAGTGGCGTGATGGCAACGCTCGAACAACGCAACCACTCGCGAAGCTTCCTGAGGAAGGACGAAGAATAGCTGGTCTCTGCGGAAGCCAACTTGGCCGCTGATCCTGTTCCCATCAGTCATTCGCGTGTGCCTCCAGGAACTCATACATCTCGCGGTCGTCCACTCCCGGGTAGGTGCCGTGGGGCAGGGGGGCGAACAGGTGGCTGCGCACTCTCGGCGACGCCCACGCCTGCCCCACCCAACGCTCTGTGAGCCCGTCCTCGGGTCGGCGGCAACAGCGGGCATCGGGGCAGGTCGAGACCTCCCGCGCCTGCGACTCACGCCCCCGGAACCATTTGGACTGGGCGTAGGGAAAGCCGAGTGTGATGGAGAACTCCGAAGCCGCGCCGGTTCCGGTTTGCGTCGCCTCGAAGTAGGTGCCGGCTGGCGTGTCGGTGTACTGGTAGTGCTCGGTGGTCCGGGTGGTGCGGGCAAATGCCCGCCGCGCGCTCCAATGGCGGCAGACCACCTCCCCTTCCGTGGAGCCGGTGGCATCCTGCGGTAGCGGCAGACCGTCGTTCTCATAGGCGCCGACGACCGTGCCGTCGCCGTTGACGCGGAGGTAGTGCAGGGTGATGCCCAGATGGTGGGTCGCGAGGTTAGTGAATCGTAGTGCTGCTGCTTCGTGGGTGACTCCGAAGGAGTCGCGGAAGTCCTCGATTGCGATGTTGCGGTCCCTCTTCGCCCGCTCCAAAAAACTTACGGAGGCTGTCTGCGGCATCAGGCATGCTGCTGCAAAGTAACTGGCTTCCAGTCTTTGTCGCAGAAAATCGGCATAGTCGACGGGGGCTGCGTAGTCGAAGATGCTGCGGGCCACGGCCTGCAACGCGAGTGAACGCAGCCCGTGTCCACCGGGGATTGAGGCCGGTGGGATGTAAATGCGGCCGTGCTCCAGGTCCACCACTGCGCGTGCTGAGCTTGGGAGGTCGTCGGTGTGGACGATGCTCAACCCCACCCGCTCGGCCATCTCCGCGACGGTTCGGTGCGTCAGAGCTCCCGAGGTGTGTCCGACGGCCGTGGTCGCCTGCTCCGCGATCAGTTCAATCTCGGGAAGATAGTTGTTGCGCTCGCGCATGCGAAGGCGTTGCTGGGTGTTGGCTCGCCTGGCCTGTTCCGGCGTGGCGATCGACAGACGGGCACGTCGGTCGAGCTCGCGGTGCAGCCCCACGATTGTCTTCAGGGTCGTGTCCGACATGGCGCGGGTGGGACGCAGGACGGGCAGCCCGAGCTCCCGGTAAGCGGGCGAGGCCTGGGCCTTCTCCATCTCGATCTCCAGCGCGGCACGGGGGGAAGGCGCCTCGGCCGCCAGCAGGTCTGATGCCGACACGTCGAGTGCTGACGCGATCGCCTCGAGCAGCGACAGACGGGGCTCGCGGTGACCGTTCTCCACCATGGACAGCTGGCTCGGAGCTGTTCCCGTGAAGTCTCCCAGTTGTTCAAGTGTCAGGCCCGCCGCGACGCGGAAGTGCCGGATGCGCCGACCAAGGGTGGAGATATCTGCCATGAAATTCACGATACATGAAGAAACGGCAATCTTCACAGCAATCTCAGTACCGTTTCGCCCCAAACTCCTGCCTATTGTGAAGCCAAGGCCATATCAACGCAGATTGCACCTCACAGCTGGGAGAACTGTTGACCGCCACCCTCACCCACACACACCACGCACCCTCCAACGCTGACGACAGCGTTGTCGCCTGGGTGGAGACGATCGCTGAGCTGACTCAACCGGAGAAGATCGTGTGGTGCGATGGATCCGAACAGGAGCGTCAGCGCATGCTCGATGACTCAGTCGAAGCGGGCACGCTCATCAGGCTCAATCCCGCCAAGCGACCCAACAGCTACCTCGCCCGTTCCCACCCGAGCGACGTGGCACGGGTCGAATCGCGCACCTTCATCTGCTCCGAGAGTGAGGACGACGCTGGTCCCACCAACAACTGGGCACCGCCCGCAGAGATGCGTGCAACGCTGGACGGTTTGCTCGAAGGAGCCATGCGTGGCCGCACCATGTACGTGGTGCCATTCTCCATGGGGCCCGTGGGCAGCCCGTTGGCACGTCTGGGCGTTCAGGTCACGGATTCGCCCTACGTGGTGATCAGCACCGGCACCATGACGCGGATGGGGGCCGACGCACTGGCGCAGATCGGCCCGGACACCGAGTGGGTGCCGGCCGTTCACTCGGTCGGCGCCCCCCTGCAGCCGGGAGAGGAGGACGTCGCCTGGCCGTGCAACGACACCAAGTACATCGTGCACTACCCGGAGAGCCGCGAGATCTGGTCGTACGGTTCTGCCTACGGCGGCAACGCCATCCTCGCCAAGAAGGCGTTCGCGCTTCGCATTGCCTCCATGATCGGCGAGGAGGAGGGCTGGCTGGCCGCGCACATGCTGTTGGTGAAGGTGACGAACCCGCGCGGTCGCTCCTTCCACGTCGCCGCCGGATTCCCCAGCGCCTGCGGCAAAACCAACTTCGCGATGCTCCGGCCCTCACTGCCCGGCTGGAAGGTCGAAACCATTGGGGATGACATCGCCTGGATGGCTCCGGGTCCGGACGGCCGCCTGCGCGCCATCAATCCGGAGGCCGGCTTCTTCGGCGTCGCCCCCGGAACGGGCTACTCCACCAACCCCACCGCCGTCGAAATGCTTGCTTCCAACACCATCTTCACCAACGTTGCCCTCACAGACGATGGTGATGTCTGGTGGGAGGGGTTGACAGGTGAGCCTCCCGCGCACCTGACCGATTGGCAGGGCCGTGACTGGACGCCCGATTCCGAGAGCCCGGCGGCTCACCCCAACGCGCGTTTCACCGTCGCCGCCGACCAGTGCCACGCCATCGCGGACACCTGGGATGATCCGGCCGGGGTGCCGATCGACGCCATCATTTTCGGCGGCCGTCGAGCCACCAACGTGCCGCTCGTGGCGCAGGCCCGCGACTGGGAGCACGGCGTCTACATGGGTGCCACTCTCGCCTCCGAACGCACCGCCGCTGCCGAGGGGACGCTGGGTGAGCTCCGCCGAGACCCGTTCGCGATGCTGCCGTTCTCCGGAACGCACATGGCTGATCACTGGCAGCACTGGCTGAACGTCGGTGAGCAACTCAATCAGTCCGCGGGCGCTCCCCAGATCTTCCAGGTGAACTGGTTCCGCCGCGGTGAGGATGGTCGCTTCCTGTGGCCCGGATTCTCCGAGAACTCGCGGGTGCTCGCATGGATCACGGAACGCGTCGAGGGGCGCGTCGACGCGGAGGACTCCACGTTCGGCCTGGTGCCGAAAGACGATTCCATCGACTGGGCAGCTGCAGGTGTGAGCCCTGAGGACTGGGAAGCCCTGTTTGAGATCGACTCCGCGGCCGTCGGCGCAGAAGCC
This sequence comes from uncultured Arachnia sp., assembly GCA_947493705.1. Lineage (GTDB taxonomy): Bacteria > Actinomycetota > Actinomycetes > Propionibacteriales > Propionibacteriaceae > Arachnia. The sequence goes on from CANLSH010000008.1 coordinate 32,102, forward strand.
GAGGACGCCGACGACTTCCTGGAGAGCATGGGTCCCAAGGTGCCTGCTGCCGTGGTTCGGCAGCACTCTGAGTTCCGCTCCCGGCTCTGACGCGGAACATCTGCGGGCCCGGGGGCAGCGCGGTCACCGCCGTAGGACGGTGGCCGCCTGACCGCCTGGCGCCGAGGCCGGGGCTGGCGCAACACTCTCGATCGTGTCCACGACGCTCCGGCCTTCCAACTTGGCGTCTCAACGAGTGCGGAATGCTTCGTAGCTGTTCTCAGTGTCCACATACCAGCGCAGGGCGGTGTCACGCATCTCATCCAGCCATGCCCGGTCGGTGACCTCGACGAGGTCGTCGGTCTCGTGTGGGTCGAGTGACAGGTTGAACACTTCGTCGCGTCGGTCGTCGAAGTGATGGATCAGTTTCATGTCACCGTCCATGGTTGCGGTGCATTTGCCGCGGGCGTAGCAGGTGGTCACCACCGGAGCCTGCGATTCTCCGCTGATCAGGGAAGGGTTGTATTCGGTCTCGCTGCTCAGTGTGAATCCGAGAAGGTCGACGACGGTTGGGAGCACGGCGAGTTGATTGGCGGGACCATCGATGAGCTCACCCTGCCGAGCGGGGTCGTGGATGAGGAAGGGGATGCGGATGCCTTCTTCGTAGATGGTGTTGTCATGCTGGAAGACTCGGTGCTCACCGAAGCCTTCGCCATGATCGCCCACCAGGACGAAGATGGTGTTCTCGTAGAGACCCAGATCCTTGAACATGTCGATGACCTTGCCCACGAACTGGTCCTGATAGTGGATCCCGTTCAGGTAGTTGTTGAACCGGGTGTTGTCGACGAAATCAATGCGGGGATAGCCCGTGAGCGCGTAATCGTGGTGGCCGGTGACAGTCAACATCGAGAGCATGAACGGCTGATCGCCATTGTTTTCGAGCCACTTGCGCTGGGGTTCAAGCATGATCTCGTCTTCGTAACCGAAGTAGTTTGCACGATGGAAGCCGCGGGACTTCATCTGATCGACGGACATGAAGTCGCGGAATCCGAGATTGCTGGCCGTGCCGCGTCGCCGCTCGAATCTCTCGGTGGCGGACTGGAAGAACGATGTGGCATATCCCTGTTCCTCGAGCAGGGTGGGCAGACACTTTGCGGGAAGGCTGTCCGGCTCGGCCTCGGAGTTGGTGCTGTCCAGCGGCGGCGCGATACCGCAGTGGATGGCGGTTAGTGCCTTGGAGGTGTGCGGCAGCACTGAGTAGCCGCGTTCCGGCCGGATGGATGTCTGTTTCAGTGCGTCGATCATCGGTGTCACGGGCTGCTTCACATCCTGCAGCGTCGTCGCTGAGCGTTGTGATTCCAGTGTGATGATGACCACATTGCGGAACTCACCACTGTGGTCGACGAGTCGTGTGGTCTCCGGCGTGGGAGTAACGGTTGCAGTTGCCGGTTCCTGAGGGTAGGCATTCGCCGCCCTCACAGGGGTGATCGCCAACTGCAGAGGCGGCGCAAGCGAGAACGCCGCCGATGCGGTGGGGGCGCTCCACCCCGAAGCGATCAACAACGCGATGAGCCCAACAGCACCGAAAGTTTCGACCCGCCCACCGGGGTGGCGCGTCAGGAGCGTCCTGGGGCGGCGTCCGAGGAGGCGGTTGACCAATGGCCCCAGGATCAGTGGCAGCACGGTGACCCCGATCACGACACCGATCAGCAATGCAACGATTGTGGTGGTGATCTCTGACTCGATCAGGGCCTGCAGCTCGTCGCGTTGCTGTGCCGCGTCAGTGAGGGTGAGCCAGGACAAGGGATTTCCTGTGTGGAGCACGTATTCATGATTCAGTACGGCGAAGAGGCCCATGAAAAGGGTCGCCACATGAGCCGTGTAAAAGATGACCGTTCGCACTCTGCCGGCGGACAGGAGGCATCCAGTGGTCCACAACAGCACCCAAGCGCCGCCGAACGCAACATCCGATGACACCTTTGCACCAGCATCTGTCACGCCCGACGCCGGGAAGAATGCGTCAATCCTGATGAGCTTGAGCACCACTCCCAGCACGGTCATGGGGATGAGCAGCACTACCAGCCGGCCCCACAGATTCCGCGGAGAACGGATCGATTCGGCGGCTCGGGCAAAATTCATGGCTAGCTCATGTTAGACGATCATGCACAACGGACTTGGTCGCAGCGCTGAGCGGGACGCCGTCGCCAGGGTCATGGCGGGATGGTGACCGCGTGGCGGGGGAGCATTCGGGTAGCGCCGGGTGCCGTCGTCGGAGCGGAGCGGTGAGAGACTCGGAATACATTGTGCACAATTGAGTGACGTGCAATACTTATGTCTGATCCACAATCGCTGATCTCTCCCGCACCCCAGCTCGGTGAGATCATCCTGACGAAAGGCACACCCCATGGAACCGCTTTACACCGCAGAATCGCTCGCGACCGGTGCTGGCCGTAACGGCCACGTAACAACGACGTCGGGAACGGTGGATCTTGATCTGGCGATCCCGAAGTCGATGGGCGGTTCCGGAGACGGCGCGAACCCCGAAGAACTCTTCGCAGCCGGCTACGCCGCATGCTTCCACTCCGCCCTGCAGATGGTTGCACGCCAGCAGAAGGTCGCGATCTCCGACACCTCCGTCGGCGGCCTCGTGCACGTCCTTCCCCATGCCGACGGCGGATTCATACTTGCGGTCACACTGGAGGTCGTGATTCCTGACCTCGAGCACGAACAGGCACAGGCACTCGCGGATGCAGCACACCAGGTGTGCCCGTATTCCAACGCCACCCGCGGCAACATCGACGTCACCATCACGGTTTCTGAGGACTGAGACCTGGGGAACCACTGATCAATCATGTCCTGGCCGCGGCGCACCGGATCGGGCGATCTGGCGCCCCTGCATCTGGATATGGACATCGAAGTACACGCACCAGATGAAGTGACACCATCTCATCCCGCCCGGCCAAGTCCTCGCCGAGAACAGCCTTGACCAGCGCTTCCTTGATCAGCGCTTTCAAGGGGCGGTCAGCGTGCCGGGCCCGAAAAAAGCACTCGGCGCAGGTGAAGGAGCAAAAGCTCCTTCGCCTGCGCCGAGTGACACAAAAAGAACTGGCCAGGGACAGGACCGCTACGTGGACCTACTTGGCGGTGACGGCATCCTTGATGGGAGTTTCACCGTCGATGAACTCGATGGTGCGGCGCACCGTCGAATCATCCGCGAGGACCGCTGCGATGACCTGCGCCACGTTCCCGCGGGACACGGAGCCGGACTCCGTGGGATCCACCTGGATGTTGCCGGTCCTCGGGTCGTCGCTCAGCATGCTCGGCCCGAGAATGGTCCATCCCAGGTCAGTGCCCTTGAGATGGGTGTCGGCCTCGGCCTTTGACTCGGCGTAGGGGTAGAACGCATCGTCCTCAGGCACGCCGTGGTCGGGTCCAGCACCGAGGTAGGAGACCATGACATAGCGTTCCACGCCAGCTGCCTTCGCGGCGTCCATGGTCTTGATGGCGGCGTCGCGGTCCACTGCGTAGGTCCGCTCGGGGCTGCCGCCACCCGCACCTGCGGAGAAGACGACGGCGTCGTGGCCCTTGAAGACGTCCGCCAGTTCATCCTGCGATGCGGACTCCAGATCAATGATGCTGGCGGTCGCGCCCACTTCTTCGATGTCGCTTTGTTGCTCGGGCTTCCGAATGAGCGAGGTGACCTGGTGCCCGTCGCCACTCAGGATTTCTGCGGCCTGCAGCGCGATTTTTCCGTGGCCTCCAACGATGGCAATGCGTGACATTGATATAACTCCTCGATCGACAGATATGTGCTTGAGCGCGTGAACGCCCATACCTCGTGACAACGCCCGAGGAGCCTCGAATATTCCGGTGGGCGGGCCTATCCGCGCAGACCATCCTGCAATTCGGTCAGTGCCTCGGGCAGGTGGACTGCCGGACTCCAGCCCCAGGCCAGCGCACGATCAGCAAGGTATCGGCCGGTCCAGGCTGGTTCATCCAGCCACACCGGTTCGACGCCGACGGCCTCGCAGACGCTCTCGTAGTAGTCGCGAAACGTCGCGTACTCCCGACCGACCACATTGACTGCAGTGCAGCCGTCCTCACGCGGCCCCTTCGCGGGATCATCGGCTGTCGCGACCCTGCCCGTCGCGAGGTCGGCGACCAGGGTGCTGAGATCATCGACGTGTACCCATGCGAACGTCTGATCGGGCTTGACGCGCCGGGCTGCCTCGTTCTCACGGATTGCAGCTGGGCGCAGTGTGTTCCACATCGACTGTGGACTGGAGCCCAGAATCACCGGTGGGCGAACCAGCACGGTGGTGAGGCCGTCAACCTCACAGAGAGCCAGGTCCGTGTCCCTTTTGGTCTCTGCGTAGTCGTCGGCATCGTCGCCGACCAACGGTGTGGACTCGTCAACGTCGCCCATCTCCGGGGACCGTCCGTAGACCGAGGCGGTGGAGATGTGCACGAGGCGGGACACTCCGGCATCGCGGGCGGCGCGGGCCAGCACCGGCGTACCCTCCACCGCGACCCGACGCTGGGTCTCCTTGTCTGAACCCATCGGGTGCACTGTGGTGACGACCGCTGACGCGCCCTCCACGACGGACTGCGCCAGCCTCGGATCACCGAAGTCGCCCACCACCTCCTCCACGCCGGAGAGCCTGGGAGCTGTGCCGCTGCGACGGACGAGGGCGCGTACCGAGGCGCCGGACTCGACCAGCTTCTCGCACACGCGGGCGCCGACGAGTCCATTGGCGCCGGTGACGACGATGGGACCTTGAGTAGTGGAGGTGACTGTCATGCCGCCAGTCTGGCATGCCGGTCGATGCACGTCTGGTGCATGCCGGGAAGCATCTGTTGGGTAGGACTGGTGGCGTGCTCGCCACGAGTCCTACCAAATAGTCTTGGGCCCGCCGGGCCGATGAGCCACATGGACGTGGCCGCCAGGGACCCGGGCAGGTGGCAGGGTGACGTCATGCGAAAGCCGGTCCTGCCCCACCCCCACCTCATCATTCTGCGTACGGCCGCGACCGTGGTCATCAGTTGTCTCATTGGTCAGGCGGGGTGGGCGGCTGCGTTCATCGGTGGTGCCCGGGTCTACGTGCCGTACCACCAAGTGGGTGCCGTGGTGACTCTTGTCGTGAGCATCCTCAGCGCCGTGGTCTATCTGGTGCTGCGTCGCTCAGCAGGCCCGGTCAACGTCGGCCTCGCGGTGGGACTTGCGTTGGCCGTCGTAGCCCAGTACGTGATGGGGGAGGCGGGTATGACCTCGCTCCACATCTTCTGGGGCGTACTCATGGTGGGGCTTGGCACGGCCCTCACCTCATGGACGTACCGGCATGAGATGCCCTCCGAGGCATCCGCGTCGTGAGGCTTCGCGGCAGACGCCTGCCTGGGGTCGGCTGCTGTCCTGAGGATCACGGTCGAGCCCCTCACCTCGTCGACACCTGACATCCCTTTCGTGACGCTCCCGGTTCACATCACGCCTGTTCGTCGGCCTTTTGTCCCCGGCGAGGTGGCAGTCGCACTGGCATTTCGGTGACCTCCTCACACTCAGGGGCATCCGCCGGCAGCGCGGTGTCGACGTAACTGCCGTAGCGCCGGCTGAGTGGTGCCGCGCTCAACCCATGCAGGAGGATGCTGAAAATAATCGTCCAGGCCGCGACGTTGAACACCTCTTCCGCACCCGAGATGCGGCCAGCTTCCGCAATGATGACGGCGTAGACGATGGAGGCGAGTCCCCGCGGCCCTGCCCACCCGATGAACGCGACGCTGCGCCACGACAGACGCGACCCGATCAACGCGGCAACGGTGGCGAGGGGACGGACCACCAGAAGACTGAGGGCGGCGTAGACGGCCGTCTGCCAGGTCAGCTCGCTCAGGACCTCCCCGGCCATCACCGCACCGAAGAACAGGAAGGTGAGCAGTGTCAGCAGCTGCCCCTCCGTCTCGGCGAAGATACTTGTCGTCTCGAGGAGGGACCGTGCTGTGGTGCCGATCATGAGGCCCGCGACGAAGGCTGCGACGAACCCATTTCCCCCAACCGACTCCGCCCCGGCGTAGGCGACTGCCGCGATCGAGAGGGTGCCCAACCGTTGCGTCGTCGCCGTCGTCCAGTCGTGCTTCGCACTCCACGTGAGAAGCTTCCCACCGAGCCAGCCGGCACCAACACCGGCGAGGGTGCCGAAGCCGACCATCGCCACGAACAGCCACACGTAGTGCCAGACGCCGCTGGCCTCGCTGCGGGCCAGATCCACCAGTACGAGCAGGAAGGGCAGCGCCAGACCGTCGTTGAGGCCGCTCTCCACGTTGAGGGATTGTCGGATTCTCCGGGGGACGGCGTCGTTGGTGACGAATGATTGTCCCAACGCAGCATCCGTGGGGGCGAGCGCCACGGCGAGAACCGCAACCGTCAGGAAGGGCAACTCCGGAAACAACACCACACCGACTACGGCACCGATGACCATCGCCAGCGGCATCCCCAGGGTGAGCAACCTGACCGCAATGGAGTGCTCGCGCAGCACCGAACCGAGATGCATCCGGCTGGCATCGGTGAACAACACAGCTGCCAGTGCCACCTCGGCGAGCACGCTCACGGCCTCAGTGTCCAGTCCGACGTCCACAACGCCGAGGACGTGCCCACCGAGCAGCAAACCGGCTCCCGTGAAGAGCATCGGCATGGTGATGGGTGTACCGCCAAGCCGCCCCGCCAACAGAGCGAAGACAAGGACGGCGACGGCGATCAGCAAAATGTCAGTGTCCATACCGGCCCGGTCCCTTTCGGTTCTGAGTATGCGCTTGTGTTGCCTCGTCGGCACGACCTGCCCAACTACGGCCGGTACAGGCTGCGCCCGTTCCTGCCCCGTCGCCGGACAGCCAGTGTGGCTCTCGTTTCACCAGACGCGAGCTTTCCCATGTGTCTACCAACTCTTGCCCATCAAGAGGTCATACCTGAAGGTTCAAAGAGTCCGAGGCATCAATTCCGTCGTCGCAACGAACCTCGCGCTCGTCGAGGCATTCGCATCGCGAACCTTGATGAGTACCCTTGGGACAATGCCCGACGTACCGAAACCCCGCCGCCCCGCATTTCGCGACTCAGCCGCGCTCGACGCGATGGCAGCAGGCACTGACCCCGTGGCGGAGCTGCACGCCGCCCACGAGACAGCTGCAGTCCTGCTGGGCGTGGGGCGTGCAGGCAGCGATCCTCAGGTGACGCGGCGTCTGATCACAGTCGTGGAGGAGGTCGGGATCACCACATTGGCCGATCTGTGGGCCGACCGTCCTGCTCGATCATTGCCCGGCGCGTTGTATCGACTGTATGCATTGCGGGAGTGGGCTTTGGCGGATCTGAATGCCGCCGCTCGCGAGTATGCGGCGGGCGTTCATTACTCCGAGCCGAACCATGCGGTCGCTGGGGCTGACCCCACGGGCCCGGAGGAGGTTCGTTCGGTCATCGACGACATCCTGCGAGGTGTGTTCGACGGCGATTTCGCCATGGCGATGGAGCGCGCAGCCGCCTTCGCGCGGGTGGTATCGGCTGGGCGTGACTTCTTGGGCACGGGGGACGTGCAGGCGTCGGGGCCGTTGGATGGGCAGGCGACGGGCCGGCTCATGGGGCTGGCGGGCGACCTGGCGGCCAGCGCCCGGTTGTGGCGCTCCGGCAACCTCGACTGACCCGCCGCTTTGGTTTCGGCGACGATGCGGTAATCTCACTGGACGCGCCGAGCCGCGGTAGCCCCGGGCTCCAATATTCGCCGCTACGAGCGGCCCCGCGCCGAGAGGCGCTCCCGGCTCGGCGCCCACACTTGCGACGATGTGACGGATGCGGTTCTCTGGCGAGCGGATAGTGCGACGCCGCCCGCACGTCACAGGGTTCCGCAGGCTTCTTCCTCGTGGCCGTTGCCGTCGAGCCACTGGCTGACGGCATGTGCCAAGTCATCTGGATCGCTGAAGTTGATGGCGTGTGCGGCGCCCTCTATGACCCTCACAGTGACGTGGTCCCTGGCACGCTGGGCCACTTCATGCACCCAGCGGGATGACGGCATGAGCGGATCACGGTCGCCCAACACCGCAAGCGTCGCAACATCGGTCTGCAGCAAACGGTCGATCGACGGGAATTGCGTCATCTCCTTGAACAGCTGCAGCATGTTCACAGGCCCGAACCGAAGATAGTCAGGGATGGCGAGGGGGAAGAAAGTGAGCCGTTCTCTGGGACCATCCTGGAGGAGTTGGGCCACCGCCCGCGCCAGGGGTTGGTTGTGCTTGCCACCGGCTGGCGATACCAGGATCAGTCGGCTCACCCGGTCAGGAGCCAAGGTGGCCGCTTCGAGTGCCACCGGGCATCCCATCGAGTTCCCCATCAGGACGACTTCAGGGAGGTTGAGCGCGTCGAGCAGCGCCAGCACGCGCTCCGCGAGCGCCGGAATGTCCAGCGGCGACCCCCGCGGATGGGGACTTCGGCCATACCCGGGCAGGTCAGGGACGATGTTCAGCCCTCGCACGGCCAGTCTTTTGGCGGTGGGCATGAGGTAACTGCCGGAGAGCGCAAACCCGTGCAGGTGGACGACGGGCGTCTCCTGCCCCGCCGTGTCGTTTCGTCGGAAGTACAGGTCTCGACCATTGATCCGAGCGGAGTCCCATGTCCATCCCGGCGCATGAACTCGCAACCTATGAGACATGGGTGCCTGCAGCCGTCGTCAACGGCAGATGGTCGTGCGCAGCCACTTCTGCCTTCCTGGCGTTACTCAGTTTCATGGTGTCATCGGCCTTGCGTGAGCGTATCGAGTTCGGCTGTTCGGGGATGATCTGTTGCTTCATGGTTGACCCGACGCCGCGAGTGTAGTGCCCGTCTGGAAACCGGATGGGAGTTTTCGTCGGCCAGGGGCCGGTGACGGCTGGGCACCCGGTGTCTTCATGGGCCCAGGGAAAGACGCTCGAATGTGATCTCTCAGGCGCGCATGGGCGGCGTCGGCTTGTGCCGAGAGGAGGCCGAAGATCACATTTCGTTCAGGTCTCATCTGTTTGTGAGACCCTTCTGCCTACACTTCCTGCAGCGCGTCGCCACGGTACTCGGGGAGGAACAGTGCGGCGACCATCGCCATGATGAACATCGCGCCGAAGATTGTGAACAGCAGGGGGAGTCCGCCGACGCCGTTGAGGAGCGGAACGACGAGGGGCGCAGACATCGCAGCGATTCGGCCGAACGCCGTCGCCGCGCCCGCGCCCGAGGCACGCATGTTGGTGGGGTAGACCTCCGGCGTCACCGCGTACAACGCACCCCAGGCGCCCAGGTTGAAGAACGACAGCGTGCAGCCAGCACCCAGCGTGATCCAGTAGAGGCCGGAGTCGCTGCCCGGCACAGCGGCACCGGCGATCTGTGGCGCGAGTCCGAAGAGAATGGCCCCGACGGCGGACCCGCCGAGGAATGTGGCCAGGGTGGCCCGCCGCCCCCACACCTCCACCAGGATGGCCGCCGCGAGATATCCCGGAAGCTGGGCGATGGTGAGAAAAAGGGTGAACTGGAAGGACCTGACCAGGTCCATCCCATTCTGGACGAGAAGGGTCGGGAGCCAGATGAACGCGCCGTAGTAGGCGAAGTTCACGCCGAACCATGTCAGCCACAGCGCAATGGTGGAGCGACGGAACCGGGAACTCCACAAATCCTTCCATTCCACCTTCGGCGGCCGCGCCGGGATCTCTGTACTCTTCAGCGCCTCGGGAGTGGGGGCGCCGGCGGCTTCCTCGAACTCCGTCACCACCGCTTCGGCGTCAGCATGCCGGCCTTTGGACTCCAGAAAACGAACTGATTCCGGCAGCCCGAACCGGATCACCAGTGCCCAGACGGCGGGGATGGCGCCCAGAGCGAGCGCCCAGCGCCAGCCGTTGTCCACCGTCGGCACCAGGAAGTAGCCAATGCAGGCGGCTGCCAACCACCCGACGGCCCAGAAGGATTCCAGCGCGACGACGACCCGGCCACGGATTCGTTGGGGAGCGAACTCCGAGACCAGTGTGGATGCCACCGGCAGTTCGGCGCCCAGGCCGATGCCTACGATGAACCTCAGCGCAATCAACATCACCAACCCAGTTGAGAGAGCTGACAGGCCGGTGGCCAGACCATAAACCAGCAACGTGAGGGCGAACACCTGCCGTCTTCCGATTCGATCAGCCAGCAGCCCGCCAACGGAGGCACCGACGGCCATCCCCACGAAAGCGATCGAGCCCAGTATGGAGAGCTCCGTGTCGCCGAGCCCCCACTCCTTCACGAGTGCAGCCATGATGAAGGAGATGAGCCCGATGTCCATGGCATCGAGCGCCCACCCCACCCCGGAGCCCATCAACAATTTGTTGTGCTTTCGGGTATAGGGAAGACGATCGAGCCTCTGGGTCCGCGTCAGCTGCTTCATGGGGGAACCCTAAGCCCCGGCACAGCTGTGGGTTGACATGTGTCCGTCGGGACTGGTGACACGACGCCCATGTGCAGACGGGCATTGCAGGGCCGGGCATGATGGGGACATGCGTTCAACAACCGCTCCGGCCGGACTGATCATTTGCCTTGATGATGCGAATCCCGATGATGTTGTGGGGCCAATTGAGGTCATGATCCAGGAGGGGCTGAGGACGTTCTCGCTGCCCATCGGCCACGAGGACACCGAGGACATCATCGCGATCTTCGGTGCGCGCGCCCGGTTCGGTGTGCATGGAGCGATGACGGGTGAGGCGATCGAATCAATCCGCGAATGGGCTGGTTTTGCTCTGGCGCATGTGCTGGAGGAGGGAGCAGTTGCAGCTGCACGAGAGGCTGAGATCCCACTCTGGGGTCAGGCCATGACGCCAGCCGAGATACGTGAGGTCCTTGCCCTAGGTGCCACGGGTGCGATGCTGTTCCCCGCCGACGTGGTGGGCCACGTCATGGCAGAAAGGCTGCGCACGCTCGGCTTGGCTGAGCACGTAATTCCCCGAGGAGGGATTGGCGCATTCTCCGCGACGGAGTGGATGAAGGCAGGGGCGCCAGCCGCCTGCGTGGACACAACGCTGCTGGGTGACGCGTTGCGGGGTGGAGATCTTGGAGCCCTGCGTGACCGGTGTGGCTCGTTCGTGAAGGTGCATCGAGGCGCTGGAGGTCAGCCCTGAGCTGATCGGCGTCGGATCACCTCTGGTTGGCGCGATGTGGTCCAGAGGCGCCCATGCATGGTGACAGTTGCTGCTCCGCTGTCATCGGGGTCCGTCTGGCTTCTCATCATCCTCTGCGGCCTGGTCCAGGAGCATGTCGAGGCTGCCGGGGCGACGTGGGACGGGTTCGCCGCCGCGTCCATAGATTCCTCGGATCACCAGCCCGGCGGTGACCAGCAGCGCAGCTCCAGCCACGACGACCAACGCCACATAGAACCACGACAGTGGGGCGCTGTCCCTGTCCGGCATTTCCTCCGCCGCGTCCTCCATGCCCACGGTTACCGTGGACGGATCCGTCGAGGGGGAGATGTCAGCCGCGTCGAGGGGCGTTGGTGTCGCTTCCGGCGCCGTGCCCTCGCCCATGGGAATCTCGTCGACGGCCAGTCGAATCTCCTGTGACGCAGCCTCGTAGGTGTTGTTCCCGGCGAATGTCACCACCAGCGACGCCTCACCCGGTTGGCGCTTCGATGGCACTTCGGCAAAGGTCTGGAAGGCACCGGTCTCATCGGTCATGACCAGTGAGTCGGAGCTTTCCTTGTCATCCAGCATCACTGTGATGCGGGCCCCGTTCACCGGATCTCCATCCTGATCCTTGAGTGTGCCCTCAATGATGATGAGACCACCCGCAGCGACGCTGGGGGAAGCCAGTGTTGCTGTGAGAGTCACCCTCACAGGCGGTGGTTCAGAGGCGGCGCTTGGGCTGGGTTGCGGATCTGCCGAGGCAGTGGCGACCGACAGAGCCAACAGGAGCACAACAAGTATGGCCATGAGCGCTTCGGGAACCCTGGTGGACGGATCGCGCGTCTTCATCAGTTGCTCCCATCGTGCAGTCGTGGGAACTCTAACCCACCGGTGGGGGGCGGTGGTCGAGTTGGAGATTCTGGGGCCTGAGCGTATTCTTAAAAAAACTTGGTTAATTCTCAGAAAGGTGATGGATGGTACAGGCACGACGGGCAGCGCTGGAGGCTCCCGAGGTCACGACGTCCACCTCATCTCCCCGTCACGGAAACACCTCCCGTGTCAGTGCTCTCGTTCGCCGGAGCCTTGCCCCCACAACCATCGTCGGACTCCTGGTGGCCACCACTGCCTTGACCTTCGTGCCCTTCGGTGCAAGCGAGAGCACAAGCGTTGCCGATCCGCTGGCTGCCTACGACGAGCGAGTGGCCAACCGCGCAAGCCGTGAGTTCACCCGGGAGCCCGTACAAACAAGCCTGCCGGCTGCCCTCTATTCGCCGGTGCCCACCCCGACGGCAGTTCCCACCCCCACCCCATCCCCGAGCGTGACGGCCACCCCCACAACGTCTGCGCCTGCTTCTCCAGCCACTGCCTCAGCGCCTGAGGTTGTTGAATCGGTGGCGCCCACCCCTGTGGAGACCACGCCAGTGGAAACCACACCCGCTGTGGACTGGAGCGTGGAGGGCGCGGCCGCCGGGTCACGATGGAGCACCGCCTCAGTCAACGTCCGTACCGGTCCCGGGACAGAGTTTGACGTCATCAGTGCCATCGCCCAGGGCGGCGGACTCACAATCACCGATGTCAGCCATGATGGCTGGCAGCAGGTGTCACTGAAGAGAGGTGCAGGCTGGATCAAGTCCAGTTTTCTGACGGAAACTGAACCCGTAGCCCCCACCACACCGGTGGCCCCGTCGTCCTCCTCGGTGGCCAACTCGTCGCCCTCGGTGGGCCCTCCTTCGGCCTCCTCCTCCTCTGCCTCTTCGGAGGAAGCTCCCAAGGCCTCCTCCGCGGGCGGCTGCGCGAAAGCCGGGAATGCCACCAGTAACATGACCAGCCGCACCGTCAGCGTCCTGAACCGAGTGTGTTCCCAGTTCTCAAGCATCACCAGCTACGGCGGCTATCGGGCCGGCTCAGGCGGGTACCACGGCTCCGGTCAGGCAATCGACGCCATGGTCTCCGGCGAAGCTGGCTGGGAAGTTGCGCGCTGGGTGCGCGCCAATGCTTCCTCCTTGGGTGTCGTCGAGGTCATCTACGCCCAGCAGATCTGGACCGCGCAGCGTTCCGGTGACGGTTGGCGCAGCATGTCCGACCGTGGATCCGCCTCAGCCAATCACTACGATCACGTGCATATCAGCGTCTCCTGACCAGTCATCAGCGCCGGACCCATGTGCGTTCGTCGGGACCCAAAGCCCCCGACGCGGCACAACAGGCCTATTCTGGGCCCATGATTACGCCTGTAGACCCCACCGCCACGCAGTCCTGGGCCAAGCTCACCTCGCTGAAGGATCAACTGCAGCCCGATCTCCGCACATGGTTCGACGAGCAACCGAATCGCGCCGCCGAACTCACCTTTGACATGGCAGAGCTACACATCGACCTGTCCAAGAACCTGGTGAATGCCGATGTCATGGAGGCGCTGCTGCGTCTTGCTGATGAGGTGGATGTGGCTGGCCGACGAGACGCCATGTTCGCGGGTGAGCACATCAACGTCACAGAGGACAGGGCCGTTCTGCACACGGCACTGAGGCTCCCGCGCGACGCCGAGCTGCAAGTGGACGGCCAGGACGTCGTCGCCGATGTCCACGAAGTGCTGGACAAGATGTACGCCTTCGCTGAGAAGGTCCGCTCCGGCGAATGGGTCGGTGTGACCGGCAAGCGCATCACGACGGTAGTGAACATCGGCATCGGAGGCTCGGACCTCGGACCGGTCATGGTCTACGAGGCGCTCATGCCGTACAAGCAGCAGGGCATCGAGTGCCGCTTCGTCTCCAACATCGATCCCAGCGACTGCTGGGAGAAGACCCACGATCTGGATCCGGAGACGACGCTGTTCATCGTCGCATCCAAGACGTTCACCACACTGGAAACCCTCACCAACGCCCGGATGGCACGGACATGGCTGTTGACACAGCTGGCAGAAGGGGGCGCAATCGACGAATCCGACGAACAGCGCAGAGCCGCCGTCGCCAAGCACTTCGTCGCTGTCTCCACAGCTCTTGACAAGGTGTCTGAATTCGGCATCGATCCCGAGAATGCCTTCGGGTTCTGGGACTGGGTGGGTGGACGCTACTCCGTTGATTCCGCGGTGGGGCTGCCGGTGGTCATCGCGATAGGCCCGGAAGGTTTCCGCGACTTCCTTGCCGGCTTCCACGCCGTCGACAACCACTTCCGCACCGAGGATCCTGACAGCAACGTGCCCTTGTTGATGGGTTTGCTGAACATCTGGTACGTCAATTTTCTGGGTGCCGAGAGTCACGCCGTCCTGCCGTATGCGCAGTATCTGCATCGCTTCGCGGCGTACCTTCAACAGCTCACCATGGAGTCCAACGGCAAGTCCGTGCGCTGGGATGGCACGCCTGTCACCTGTGACACCGGCGAGATCTTCTGGGGCGAGCCCGGCACCAACGGCCAGCACGCGTTCTACCAATTGATTCATCAGGGAACACGCCTCATCCCGGCGGATTTTATCGCCGTGGCGAATCCTGCACATCCCGTTCAGGATGGCGACGCTGACGTTCATGGCCTCTTCCTGGCCAACTTCTTCGCGCAGACTGCAGCCCTTGCCTTCGGCAAGACCGAGGAAGAGGTGCGCGCCGAGGGCACGGCTGAGGAGGTTGTATCGGCACGCGTTTTCGAGGGCAACCGACCCACAACTTCCATCATGGCGCCCGCGCTGACGCCATCGGTGGTGGGCCAACTGATCGCTCTCTACGAACACATCACCTTCGTCCAGGGCGTCGTCTGGGGAATCGACTCGTTCGATCAGTGGGGCGTTGAACTCGGAAAGAAGCTGGCCAACGAGATTGCACCGGCGGTCTCCGGTGACACCGAGGCTCTCGTCCGCCAGGACGGCTCCACGCAGTCGCTGGTGGGATGGTACTTGAAGAACCGGAACTGACTTGGCGGACGTGGAAAGGAGCGGCCCGAGCGTCGGTGGGGTGATCGTCACACCCTCTTCCGAGCGACGCCCAGCGCTGCGTGTGTTGCGATGGCTGGTTCTCGGTGGGGCCGTTCTCGTGGCCGCATCGGTGCTCGGAGCCATGGTGCTGGGGTCACGGCACGTCTCCGCGGTGTCGGCGGGGCGCATCTTCGACGTCGATGGCGTACCCGCCCGTCCCATCGCCATGGTGCTCGGCGCCCAAGCCGATGCGGGTCGCCCGTCGGCCTTCCTTGCCGCTCGGCTGGACCTGGCCGTCGAGCTGTACGAGAAGGGCAGGATCAGAGCTGTCCTGGTCTCTGGGGACAACACCCCTGACAGCGATTTCGAGACCACCGTCATGCGGAGCTACCTGATCGCGCAGGGGATTCCTCGGGAGAGGGTGGTGGAGGATCCGGCGGGCTTCGACACCTACGACTCGTGCGTGCGTGCCCGTGACGTGTTCGGCGTTGAAGAGATGATCATCCTGACGCAGCTCTACCACTTGGAGCGCGCCATCGCGATCTGTACCGACATCGGGATCGACGCCGTCGGAGTGGGAGATGTCAGTGTTCGGGAGAAGTTCCCCACGCTCTATGCGACGGGAGAGAGGCGCGAGAAGGCGGCCAACATCAAGATGGCGTGGGATCTGCTGACACGACGCACCCCACGCCAGGATCCGTTCACCCCGGCGCTCCTCGAGGCGGCCGACGAACTCTGACGGACCAGCGTCCGCGCGAGGACTCGACACGTCGCTGCCCGTGCCTCGATGCGGGCGTGGTCACCGGAAAATACATCCATTTCCCCTACCATGGTGCCGTTCAACCTGCTCGCTGGCGCCCGCTGATCGACGTGCGGCAGGGCTACTTCTTCTCCATCTCGCTGGCGGCCCATCGCTGACCAGCGTCCCCGCCCCACGCATCCCACGCCACACGGCCGGGGGACGGGAAGCCGTCGGTGCCGCCTTTGAAACCCTCGGCGTCCTTGTCCACGCTGTGACGCTGAAAGTAGTTGTGCATGCGCTGCAGGACGTCATCGCTGATCTCCTCACCATCGGCAAGCTGGTGCGCGCGGGCGCGGCCGACGTCGGTGAAGTTCTTACCGGCCCTTCCCTCGTCAATCCAGCGGACGGCGCGGGCCGCGGCTTCCTGCACACCCTTGGGTGGCTTGGCCACGGCTCAGCCCTTCTTCGTCAGGGCCGACTCCTTGTGCGCTGCCTGCGCACCGGTCTTCTCGGACTCCACGATGTACGCCGGCTCATCCTCGCTCGCCGTGAACTTCTGTTTCTCGAACTGGAAGTCCTTGGTGCGCTCCTCCTTGACCACCCCGTGGGTCTCACCCTGTGGTGTGTTCCACGTCACCTTGTCACCCGGCTTCAACGACATGTGCGATGTGCCTCCCAGCTTGGTTTGCGGCTCGGCCCCCATGGACCGGCCTCGTGAAAACAATTGTGAACGCTGAAGGGGTCATTGACCGTCGCCCCTGAAAACGGTTCCGAACACCGTTGTTGGCACCGGAGTTGGTGCCGTTCCCGGCCAATTGCGAACCAATATCAGTGGGGTGCGAGCTCACCACGTGGAAACGCGTCGCCCCATCCCCAGATACGTCCAGCCCGCGGCATCCCAGAGATGCGGGTCCAACACATTGCGGCCATCAATGATCACCGGGGACTTCACCAGGGGTAGCAGCTTCGCCGGATCGAGGGCGACGTATTCCTTCCACGGTGTCAGCACCATCACCACGTCGGCGCCGGTCACGGCCTCCTGGACACTGTCAGCCACGTGCAGATCCGGGCGACGCCGACGCAGCTCGCCTGCCGCAGCCGGGTCAACCACCACCACGCGGGCTCCGGCAGCCAGTATGCGGTCTGCGATGTCCAGCGCGGGAGAGTCCCGGAGGTCATCCGTGTCAGGCTTGAAGGTGATGCCGAGGACCGCGATGCTCTTGTCCTGCAGTGAGC
Source organism: uncultured Arachnia sp. (assembly GCA_947493705.1). Classification (GTDB taxonomy): domain Bacteria; phylum Actinomycetota; class Actinomycetes; order Propionibacteriales; family Propionibacteriaceae; genus Arachnia. The sequence goes on from CANLSH010000008.1 coordinate 49,081, forward strand.
CACCCACGGCCTCCTCGGCCAGTGCGACGGCGTGGTGACGTCGCCGCAGGTTGATGGCATCCACCTCCTGCAAGAACGTCAACGCCTCATCAACTCCCAGCTCGGCTGCGCGGGCCATGAAAGCGCGAATGTCCTTGGGCAGACAGCCTCCACCGAAGCCGATGCCTGCCTGGAGGAACTTGGAGCCAATGCGCTCGTCGTATCCGATGGCCTCGGCGAGCCGCGTGACGTCGCCGCCGGTGGCGTCACAGAGTTCAGCCATCGAGTTGATGAACGAAATCTTGGTGGCCAGGAACGAGTTGGCGGCCACCTTCACGAGTTCCGCCGTTGGGTAGTTGGCGACGATCACAGGGGTGTCTGCGGCCAGCTGCGGGGCGTAGCACTCATCCGATCCAGAAGAGCCCGGGCCGTCGCGCCCGCATCACGAACCTCCGGAAGCCCTTAGACGATCCGGTCCGGGTGGAGGGTGTCCTCGACGGCATGGCCCTCACGCAGGAACTCGGGATTCCAGGCCAGCAGCAGATTGCTGTCCGCCTCGCTGATGCGCTCAACAAGTCGCTGGGCGGTTCCCACGGGAACCGTCGACTTTCCCACGACGAGTGCCGGCGTGCCCTGCCGGGAGCCGGCATGGGTGAGGATCGTCTCCAGTGCCGCGTCGACGTGGCTCATGTCGGCACGCAGCTCACCCTCCAGCTGAGGGGTGCCGACGCCGATGAAGTGCAGATCAGCGTCCCGGATCAGAGCCGGATCAGTAGTGAACCGCAGCCGCCCGTTGGCGACATTGCGATCAAGAAGTTCCGGCAGCCCGGGCTCATGGAAAGGCGCGAGCCCAGCTGACAGCGAGTCGATACGGCGCTGGTCGATGTCCAGACCCACAACATGGTGGCCGATCTCAGCCGTACATGCTGCGTGGACTGCCCGAGATAACCGCAACCGATCATTGAGATGAGCATGTGAACCACGCTCAGGAACCACTGATCAATGCTGTTCTCGGCGAGGACGTGGCGGGCGGGATGAGATGGTGTCACTGCATCTGGTGCGTGTACTGGATGTCCATATCCAGATGTAGGGGCACCAGATCGCCCGATCCGGTGCGCCACAGCCAGGACATGATTGATCAGTGGTTCCCTAACGGCCGGTTCACCGAGGCTTGTTCAGGGCTCGATGGTGGCCGGATCTGGCCCGAGCCGATTGTCGGCGCTGGCCGCATCGATCGCTTCCATCTGGTCAGAGTCCAACTCGATGTCCAGCGCGGCGAAGTTGGCGACGATGCGCTCCGGATTGGTCGATTTGGGGATGACCACGAAGCCACGCTGGAGATGCCAACGGATGATCACCTGCGCGGCAGTGGCGCCCATCGCTTCCGCGATCGTCACGATGTCCGGATGCTCCAGGTCCGCAGCGGCGCCCAGAGGACTCCAGCTCGTGATGACAATACCGAGGTCAGAACAATGATTCACCAGGTCGTCGGGCTGGAACGTGGGATGCAGTTCGATCTGGTTGACGGCCGGTGTGATGCCCGTTTCGTCGACGATGGTGTCGAGGTGGTCGGGGAGGAAGTTGGAGACGCCGATGCTTCTGCTCAGGCCTTCGGAGCGGAAGTCGATCAGCTGCTCCCACGTCTCAACGTACAGCCCCGTGGCGGGGCAGGGCCAGTGGATGAGGTAGAGGTCCACGCGGTCCAGCCCCAGCTTTTCGAGGCTGCGAGAAATGGCCACCCGTGAGTTGTCCTTGCCGTGCGCCTTGTTCCACAGCTTCGTGGTGACGAAAATTTCCTCCCGGGAGAGACCGGATTCCGCGACGGCGCGGCCAACGCCGGTCTCGTTGCGGTAGATCGCAGCTGTGTCGACGTGGCGGTAGCCGGCTTCGAAGGCGGCGAGCGTCGCCCGATGGGCCTCGTCGTCGGTCATCTGGAAGACGCCGAGCCCTATCTGTGGGATCTGGATGCCGTCGTTCAGTTTCTTGAGCGGTGCGCTTGTCATGGGTGCCTCCTACGGGTTGCGGCGTGTGGACTCTTCCCAACACCGTAGCGCCACCAGAGGGACAACGGCTGCGTTGGGCAGTCAGCGACGCTGCGTGGGACAATGCCAACCATGCAATCGTTGGAAGCGCTGCTTGATGCCCGTGTTCGCGCCGTCGCGGGTGTTGATCCGGAGATGCGCCCGGCCACCAAGCCCCAATTCGGCCACTTCCAGTCCAATGTCGCGCTCCGGCTCGCGAAGCAGGAAGGCCGTCCGCCCCGCGATGTGGCGGCGGACATCATTGCGACGCTGGACGTGTCCGATCTGTGCGAGCCGCTCGAGGTTGCCGGTCCGGGTTTCATCAACTTCCGCATCCGCTCCGAGGTGCTCGCCGCGGCCGCCAGCGCCATCCTTGAGGACCCGCACGGCGGTCTCAACCTGAGCGCGCACCCGCAGCGGGTGGTCATCGACTACTCGGCGCCCAATGTGGCCAAGCAGATGCACGTGGGACACTTGCGCTCCACAATCATCGGTGACTGTCTGAACCGCGTCCTCAGCGCGTTGGGTCACACCGTCATCGCCCAGAACCACATCGGCGACTGGGGACGCCAGTTCGGCATGCTCGTGGAGCAGATTCTTGTCGAGGACCTCGATCTCAGCACGCTGGACCTGGCCTCCGCCGAGGCCCTGTACCAGCGGGCCAACAACCACCTGAGGGCCGACGAGGATTTCGCCACGCGCTCTCGCGACCGTGTGGTCAAGCTGCAAGCCGGCGACCCCGAAACCCTGGGCATCTGGCAGCAGCTGATCGACGTCTCCCTGGCCGGTTTCAACGCCACCTATGACCGCATGAACGTGCTACTCACCAATAAGGATCTTGCAGGCGAGTCCACCTACAACGCCGACCTGCCAGCGGTGTGCGAGGACCTCGAATCCCGGGGCATCGCCGTGGTGGACGACGGCGCGCTCGTGGCCTTCGTGCCCGGGTTCAATTCGCCCGCCATCATCCGCAACCAGCGCGGCGGTTACGGCTACGCGACGACAGACCTCGCCGCCATCCGGCACCGCGTCACTGACCTGTTGGCCGACCGCATCATCTACGTCGTTGGCGCGCCCCAGACCTTCCACTTCGAACAGGTCTTCGCCGTAGCCAGACAGGCGGGCTACCTGCCGGAGGATGTCGCCGCTCAGCACGTCGGCTTCGGACAGGTGCTCGGCGCCGACGGCAAGAAGTTCTCCACGCGCGAGGGCACGGCGGTGCCGCTGAACGTGTTGCTCGACGAGGCGGAGGCCGAGGCTGCACCCAACATCGCGCTGGCCGCCATCAAGTACGCCGACCTCTCTAGCAGCCTGCAGAAGGACTACACCTTCGATGCAGAGCGCATGGTGCAGACTTCCGGGGACACGGGTCCGTACCTGCAGTACGCGCACGCCCGGATGTGTCAGATCCTGCGCCGGGCGGAGGCCGAGGGTATCTCGTTCGGTGCCGTCGCGGTGTTGCAGGAGCCAGCTGAGCAACAGCTGGCGCTGCTCCTGAGCCGTTTCGGTGAAGTGGTGGACGAGGTCTCGGTGTCACTGGCGCCCCACAAGTTGTGCGGATACCTCTACGACGTGGCCGGCGCGCTCGCGAGGTTCTACGAGGCCTGCCCCGTACTCAAGTCAGAGGGCGAGGTTCGTTCCTCACGGCTGGCCCTGTGCGCTGCGACGAGATCCGTCATGGCCAAGGGCCTCGACCTCCTCGGAATCGACGCCCCCGACCGCATGTGACGTCGGGGGGCCCGTCAGGCCACCGGGGTGTTGGCTTCCGGGTTGACCACCGGGTCCAGTGGGTCCGGATTTTCGAGGGCGTCGCGCATAACCGGTGATCGAGTAGTCGTTGCGAGGCACGAGCAGCGACGTGTCGAGATTCTCTTCGACCATTCGAGGGTCTCGACACGCGCAAGGCTCTCCTCGACACGCGGGGCTCCTGCGTCGCCCAGCTACTCGGGACAGGCGTTCCTCGCCGAGCGCTGCTCGACCATGGGGTGAGAGAGTTCTGGCGTCATATTCCGTCAGGCCACCGGGGTGTTGGCTTGCGGGTTGACCACCGGGTCCAGTGGGTCCGGATTTTCGAGGGCGTCGCGGGACGCCAACGCTGCCCCGACGATTCCTGCCCTGTTGCGCATCGTGGCGGGAACGATCGGTGTGCGCAGATCCAAGTGATGCAGGAACTCGTCCGAATCCTTGGAGACGCCCCCGCCCACGACAAACAGGTCCGGGGAGAACAGCATCTCCACATGGCTGTAGTAGCGCTGCAGGCGAATGGCCCAGTCCTTGTAGGACAGGCCCTCGTTGTCCTTGACCGACGACGCCGCGCGCTTCTCGGCGTCGTACCCGTCGAGCTCCAGGTGGCCGAGCTCGGCGTTGGGGATCAGCACACCTCGATAGATCATGGCGGAACCGATGCCGGTCCCCAGTGTGGTCAGGATCACAAGGCCGGGATGGCCCTTTGCTGCCCCGAAATGCACCTCGGCGAGCCCGGCGGCATCGGCGTCGTTGACCAGGGTGACGTCGCGCCCCAACTCATCCTGGAAGAACTTCTTCGCCTCCATGCCCGCCCATGATTTGTGGAGGTTGGCGATGAAGGGGATCACCCCGTGTTTGACGGGGGCAGGGATGGTGAGACCAACTGGGGCGTCGCCAAGTTCGCCGGCGAAGTGATCAATGATCTGGGCGATGACCTTCGCCACGTTCTTCGGGGTGGATTTCTTCGGTGTGGGAATCCGAAACCGATCGCTTGTGAACTCGCCGGTCTCCAGCTCTACCGGAGCGCCCTTGATACCGGAGCCGCCGACGTCGATGCCCAGAATGATGCTCATGACCGCTCAGCGTAGCGGTTTGGGGCCTACTGGTGAATGCGGGGCTCAAACGGCCCGGGAACCGGGGATGAGTCCCTCGGCAGGGGTGCAGGCAGCGACGAGAGATAACCGGGTTCTCCGGGCGTACTGCGGGCGATCCGTGCACGTTGTCGCTGCTCGTCGAAGAACTGCCGGGCCTCCACCGCGTCGAGGTGGTACAAATTCATTGACACCGGGCCGTCAGTGGTGTGCAGGAAAACGCGCGCCACGTCGAGCCGCCGCTGCCACGGCCCCTGCGTGATCTCGATGGACTGCATGCGGCGGTGCGGCACCAGGGTGATGGTGTGATCGAGCCAGCCATGGTGCGCCACGACGGTCTGATCGTCCACACCCCAGAGGTGTCGCTTGAAACCCAGCGGGGTCAGCCACCGGGCACGGCTGGGTTGGCCATGCAGTTCGATGGCGTCGAGATTGATGCCCGGCCAGAAGGCTGCGAGCACGCGTGTGACGTCGTCGCGGGTGCCGTAGGGAAGCACTGTGCCGCTCGTCTGACCGCTTTCGCCACCGCTCAGCCCCAGCACGGTGACCCGCACCCGGTAGAGCCCGGTGAGGCGCTGGAGGTAGTCCTGGTGGATGGAGACGGCCTGGATGCGATCAGCTTTCAGGCTCTGCGACGTCGTGGTGAAAAGTCCACGGGTCATGTGGAGACCATCCGGGACCCTGTCCAGGTGGAAGTTCCAGTTGTTGACGATCTGGCTCCAGAGGTAGCCGCCGATACCGAAGACGATGCCGCCGAGCGCTGCGAAGGTGAGGCCTTCGCCGAAGGTGAGCATCACCGCGACAGCGGCCAGTCCGGCCACCAGCCACGGCAGGAACGCGGAGACGAACACACCCTTGAAAAGCGTGGCCGGCCTGACGGTCACGATGGTGTGTGCGGGCGGTTGTTCCGGGGTTTCAGCAGGCTCCGTGGGCTGCGTGTCGTCGCGGTTGGGTGTTTCGGCCTGGCGCTTCATGCGCGCGAGCAGCTGATCGCGGAGGGCTTCTGCGCGCTGTTTTGCCAGGAACTCGAGCTTCTTGCCGCCGGCACCGCCGACGTCGATGGTCACGCTGGAGAGCCCCAGCAGACGAGCGGGCAGGGATCGCTCGATGTCCACGGACTGGATCTTGGTGTAGGCGATGCGGCTGGAGTCGCGGGAGAGGAAGTCGCGCTCGATGCGGAACTCCTCGTCGTCGGCCACGAACGTTGTGGTGCGCCATTCGATGATTCCCCAGACGAGGTTGAACACCACGACGGCGAACACCAGACTGAAGATGACCCATGCGAAGGGGTTCATCTCGGCGATCGAGGACAGGCCCCGCTCGGCCACGTCGCGACCGAAAACCAGCACGAGTCCGAAGAGCGCGATCCAGCTCCGGGCGACGCCCGTCAGAGGATGAGGGCGCTCCACCTCCTTGTTCAGCGGCACCTGGGGCACGGGGGCGTCAGGCTGGAGGACTGGGTTGGGCGGCGGTCCGTGCGGGTCGTGCTGGACTGGTGCATCGAACGGCGGCGCCGAGTGCGCCTGCTGGACCGGCGCGAGGAATCCGGGTCCAGCATGCGTTTGCTGACCCGGCGTCAGAGAGTGGTCTTCGCCGGGTTCCGGAGGGTCCCAGCGTTCTGGCTGCGTGGGCTGTTCCGGTCGGATGTCGCGCTGGCTGGGCTGTTCTTCCGTGGGGGCACGGCGTCGGATGACAATCTTCCTGGGTGGATCTGTGGGGGGTTGCGTCATCAGATGCCGGCCTGCAGGAGCTCGCCGCGTTCGATGAGCCGGTCACGCAGCGCTATGGCATCCGGACGGGTGAGGCCGGGGATGGTGATGGTGCCTGACGTGGAGGATGTGACGAGTTCGACGCTGGCGAGCCCGAATGCGCGCTCGATGGGGCCGGACGAAACGTTGACGAGCTGCATGCGGCCGTACGGCACACAGGTCAGCTCCCGCCACAGCAGTCCACGGGTGAGATAGACGTCGTCATCGGTTTCGGCGTAGCCCCAGCGTCGGAAGACCCGTGGCGCCCGGAGGAACCGCCACGCCCAGAAGAGCAGGAATGCGATGAGCACGAGCCACCACCAGGTGAACCCCATCACCACCAGCGGCACCACGATGAACGCACCGACGATCGCCCAGTTGATGCCGATCATCAACAGCTTCAGCGTGAGATACGACGGCGACAGTGGGCGCCACTGCGCAGCGGGCGGGCGGAACAAATCTTCCATGGTGTCCTTCTTCATCAGCGCATGAACCGCTCGTATTTGCCGGGGCGGCTGCGGGGGCCGAGGACTTTCACGTTGCCCATGACCAACGTCCCGTGCAGCTCAACCGTCACGGAGCTCGGCTCCACTGACAGATCACTGGTTTTGAACTCGCTCATGACATTGGTGAGTGCATTCATGATGTGGACCCCGTCCGGCACTCGGATCTTGACCTCACCCATGAAGACATTGAGGTGGATGCGGACGACCTCACTGGCGAAACTTGCGTCGACGAGGTCGATTCTCGCCTCCCCCAGGATGACCACCAGATTTGATCGCGCCGGTACATGCAGCGGAGATCCCGGCCGCAGCGTCGACATGACGGTGGTGGAGTCGCGAAGCACCGGGCCGACGGCGGGCGCGGCGGCGAAGCGTCGATCGGGGAGGTCTTGATGATTCGAGGCCAATGCCGCGGGGGAGCCGGGCGCAACGAGATCCTCGGTCAGGACGTCGAGTTCTCCGAATGTCCGGGCCGCGTATGCCCTGCTGAGGCGTTCGTCGTGCTCCTCGAACGTGATGCGACCATCCGCGAATGCAGTTCCGAGCACCTTGGCAACCAGATCACGATCGCCGTCGGAGCATCGAAGATGCCCAATGCCGTCGGAATTGCCCTGGATGCTCACCACGCCAGTCTAGGACGCCGTGAAATGCGCAGCGCCTCGGGTGGCGGGCCACAGTGGGATGTGCTTGTCGACGTCGGTGTCGGCTAAGCTGGTGACGGCCTTCAGGGTCGCGCGGGCGTAGCTCAATGGTAGAGCGTCAGCTTCCCAAGCTGAACACGCGGGTTCGATTCCCGTCGCCCGCTCCACAGTGAACGGCCTCGTCAAGTGCCGGGTCCGCATCCGCCATCTCCGTCGCCCGATCCACGGCGAGCAGCGTGGTCAAGTGCCGGGTTCGCCACCCGTCACCTACGCCGCGCCGATGGCATGGGACTGGACACCTGAGAGCGGGCGCGGTTCGATGAGACATGGACGTCGAACTCGCAGAGATCCGGGACTTCCTCGCGCAGCATCCGCCATTCGACGAACTGCCACCTCCGGTCCTGGCCCAACTGCCCCGCCAACTGAGCGCGCGCTACTTCAAACGCGGCTCCACACTCGTCACGGCGGGACGTCCCAACTCCACCATGTTCATTCTCCGCTCCGGAGCCGTCGACATTCGTGACCCCCATGGTGCTCTGGTGGAGCGCTCCGATCCCGGGACCTGTTTCGGTATGTCAAGCGTCATCGCCGACGGCCCCTCCACCTACACCATGGTGGCCATCCAGGACTCCCTCACCTATCTCATGCCCGCGGAGGTGTTCAACGAACTCCTGCGCACACAACCGCCGTTCACGCGGTTCTTCATGACCCAACAGGCTGGGCGCATCCGTAGCGCCGTACAGGCGGTCCAGGTCTCCGATTCCGGCGGTGCCGTCCTGAAAACCAGGGTCCGCGACATCTTGAAGAAGGCCCCGATCACCACGACGCCCGACGTGTCCATCCTCGATGCGGCGACGGTCATGCGTCACAAGCGGGTCTCTGCCCTCATCGTCGTCGAGGACGACGATCTCGTCGGCATCCTCACCGACAGGGATCTGCGCAACAAGGTCGTGGCGGCCGGCCACGACACCTCTGAGCCGGTGTCCACCGTCATGACGCCGAAGCCGCACATCATCGACGCGAATGCGCTCGCTCTGGAGGTGATGCTGGACATGACGGAGAAGGGCGTCCACCACCTACCGGTGCTCGAGTGCGGACGGGTCATCGGGTTGGTGACCGCCGGTGACCTGATGCGCCTTGAGCAGGCCAACCCCATCTACTTGGTGGGCGACATCGCGAAACAGGTTGATCTGGCGGGGCTGCAGCGATGCGCGGCACGGCTACCGGACGTCGTGGAGACCTACGTCGTCCAGGACGCCAGCGCAGACGACATCGGCCGGGTCGTGACCGCCGTCGGTGACGCCTTCACCCGCAAACTGCTCAACTTTGCCGAGGCGGAACTGGGGTCACCGCCGGTGCGGTACTGCTGGATGGCCGTCGGCTCCCAGGGGCGCCTGGAACAGGGGCTGCAATCGGACCAGGACCACGCCATCATTCTCGACGATGCCGTCCTGCCGGAGCACCTGCCCTACTTCTCCGATCTGAGTCACCGCGTCGTCGACGGGCTGGAGGCCTGCGGCTATCCGCGCTGTCCGGGCGACATGATGGCGAGCAACCCACAGTGGCGCCAGCCCTTGCAGAGGTGGGGCCACTATTTCGCCGGGTGGATGAACGAACCCGAGCCGGATGCCCTGCTGTATGCCCAGACCTTCTTCGACATGCGCCCTGTGCACGGGGACAATCACCTGTTCACCCGTCTGCAGAACGCCGTGGTGGGACGGGCACCGCAGGCGACACGATTCCTGACATACCTCGCCAAGCAGTGCCAGGCATGGCGGACCCCCATCGGGTTCTTCCGCGACTTCGTTCTGGAGACCGAGGGCGAACACAAGAACACCCTGGACCTCAAGGCCGGCGGCATCATCGCCGTCGTTCAGATGGCCAGGCTCTTCGCCCTGTCGAAGGGGCTGACAGAGGTCAACACACGAGCCCGGCTGCAGGCCGCTGCTTCCGCTGAGGCCCTCTCGCAGGAGAATGCCGACAACCTGGCCGACGCCTTCGAGTTGATCAACCATGCCCGCCTCCGCCACCAGATCCGGCAACTGAGAGCGGGGGACACCCCTGACAACAACGTGGCACCGAGCTCTCTCTCCTCGTTCGAGAAGCGACACCTGCGCGATGCCTTCGGTGTCATCCGTAAAATGCAGAACGCCGTCGGTTACGTCCACCAGACCCAGTACATCTCGTGAGCCCGGGGATGCTCGACGCACTGTTCGGCGGGCAGGAACGACGCCGCAACCGCGCCCGGGCCAAGGCACAGGGCCCGTTGAAAGACTTCTACGCGGGTGCATGGCCGGAGCCGGAGACACCCGCGTCAGAGCTGACCCTGCTGGCGATTGACCTGGAGACCACGGGCCTTGATCCGGTGAGCGATCAAACACTCAGCGCCGGGTTTGTCCCCATCGATGGGCCGGACATCGTGCTCGGTGGAGCGCGACACCTCGTGATCCGTGCTGGTGCGGAGGTGGGACAGAGCGCGGTGTTGCACCACCTCACCGACGACATGGTCGCTTCTGGCGCGCCCATGGTGGATGTCCTGACGGAAATCCTTGACGCACTCCGGGGCCGGATCCTGTTGGCCCACTTCGTCACCATTGAGGAGCAGTTCCTCTCCAGGGCGTGTGAAAGCCACTTCGGAGCACCGCTCGTGGTACCCAGGATCGACACCCTCGCGCTGCATCGACGGTTGCTCTCGCAGGGCTTCGACGACGAGCCGCGCGGCAATGAACTGCGCCTGTGGAATGCCCGGCAACGCTACGGTCTGCCCGCCTATGCCGCCCATGAGGCGCTCACCGACGCCTTGGCCTGCGCCGAGCTCTACCTCGCGCAGGTGGCTGAGCTGTCCTCACTCAAGTCCCAGACATACCGGTCGCTGCGCGTGGAGTGAGGCGCAGGACGGGCACAGCCGTGCCGGTCACGACCGCGAATGCCACCATGTCCGCTCATCGAGGCGCTTTCGTGTAGCATCGAGCACTGCACGCGGGCGTGGCTCAATGGTGGAGCACCAGCTTTCCAAGCTGGAGGAGTGGGTTCGATTCCTGCCGCCCGCTCCAACTCTGTCCGGGGTCGAATCGGCCGGGCTCCGACACTTACGGAATCGGCTGGATTCTTCCCGGACCAGTGGGTAATACGAAAGAAGCGGGCCCGGCAGTGGTCACCCACCGCCAAGCCCGCCTCGTCGATCAGATCAGATCAGATCAGCGTGAGCGTCGGTAGTTGCGGGAGAAGTCCGCAGCCGACGTCGTTCCTGCCCGAGCAGCGCCGGCGGTCGCGCGCCCTGAAGCGGACCCGCCGGAGCGACCCTGCCCTGAGGACGAGCCATTGCGACCACCGGAGCCGCCGGAGCGGCTCTGTCCGGAGGACGAACCGTTGCGGCCAGCGGAGCCACCGCGTGAGCGATTGCGCCCACCCGAGTTGCCGCCGGTCGAAGTACGACGGGGACCCTGCTCCTGCTTCGGCTGCACACCCGACTTCTCGGCCGCCTCGGCCGGAGAGAGGAAGGTGCGCTGGCCCGGAGCGAGTGAGGTCAGGATGGGTGCACCGGTGCTGGCGACGGTGGAGGTGGCGTTGATTTTCGCCTGACGCAGGAGCGTGCGGACCTCACCCCGCTGGGACGGCAGTTCCATGGTGATGACGGTGCCTGCATTGCCCGCGCGCGCCGTGCGGCCGGAGCGGTGGAGGTACGCCTTGTGCTCGGTGGGCGGATCGGCGTGCACCACCAGCGACACGTCGTCGACGTGGATACCGCGGGCGGCAATGTCGGTGGCCACGAGCGTGGAGACCTTGCCGGAGTGGAACGCGTCCATGTTGCGGGTGCGGGCGTTCTGGCTGAGGTTGCCGTGCAGGTCCACCGTCGGGATACCCATACCGATGAGCTGCTTGGCGAGTTTCTTCGCCCCATGCTTGGTGCGGGTGAAGATGATGGTGTGGCCGGGGGCTGCCGCGAGGTCAGCGAGCACGGCGGTGCGGCTGTCGGTGTCGACGCGCAGCACGTGGTGATCCATCTCGGTGATGGGGGAGAGCTCGGAATCGGCCTCGTGGACGACGGGGGAGTGCAGGAACTGCTTGACGAGCGTGTTCACCCCGGCGTCGAGGGTGGCGGAGAACAGCATGCGCTGGCCGTCGGTCGGTGTGGTTGCCAGGATGCGACGAACGTCGGGCAGGAAGCCCATGTCTGCCATGTGATCGGCCTCGTCGATGACGGTGATGCGCACCTGTGAGAGGTCGACGAGACGCTGGCCAATGAGATCGAGGAGGCGACCGGGGCAGGCGATGACTATGTCAACACCTGCGGCCAGGGCACGTGCCTGCGGGTTCTGGTTGACGCCGCCGAAGACGACGGTGCTGTTGAGGCCGGCCACCTTTTCCAGCGGAACCAGGGATTCGTGCAACTGGAGGGCCAGTTCGCGCGTCGGCGCCAGGATCAACGCACGGGGCTTCTTGGCCTGGCGACGGCCGGAGGCGCGCAGCTGCTGCACCATCGGCAGCAGGAAGGCGAACGACTTTCCGGAGCCGGTGCGGCCACGGCCGAGGACGTCGCGTCCAGCCAGGGAATCGGGAAGGGTCGCCGCCTGGATGGGCGTCGGGGTGGTGATGCCGCGTGCGTTCAGGGCAGCGACAAAGTCAGCGGACACGCCGAGGCGTGCGAAATCTGAAGACAAGAAAGGGAACCAATCGGGAGTGAGTCTCACCGGCGCAAAAGCTGTGTTAAGGCATCCACGGCGTCCAAGCAGCTAGCTGCCGCGCCAAGCGGCCCGAGGTAAGACTGGGCGGGCCGACGCAGAGAAGACTACCACTGTCTTGGCGTCAAGAGAGAATCGCCGCTGGCTGGAGTCATACGCAGCAGTCCTGCGCCGTCGGGGGGACGCCACCTCTTCTGCTGTCCGCCACCTTCGCTCGCGTTCGCCACCGTTGTGGTCGCGCGCCACCGTTGTGGTCGGACGCCACCGTTGTGGTCGCGCGCTACCCCTGATGGAGTTCGCTACTGATACATCAGTGGCGAACTGCGTTTGGGGTGGCTGGCTCCATTTGCGGTGGCGAGAGCATCACTGATGAGGTGTGGAGGTCAGGGGCGGAAAGCCTTGCCCATGATGTGGGGCACCAGCGCACCGCCCATGCCGCTCACCTCTTGTGGCGACTTCACGGCGTCGACGACGAAGCCCCCGCACCTGATGGCCGCCAGTGTGTCGCGAGCCAGATGGCAACCGCCGGCGAGCGGCGGATACAGCGTCGCGTCGGCCATTCGCTGGAATCTTGCGATCCCGGGACGCTCCGAAGCGACATGCTCCAGGAACACCAGGATTCCGCCGGGGCGCACCACGCGTCGGAGTTCGGCAACGGCGGCCTCCTGACTGGGCACGGAGCACAGCACCATGCACGCAACGGCCGCGTCGACGCTCGCATCGTCCAGGGGCAGAGCCGACGCGGTGCCGCCGGTCACGACGACGCGGGTCTGCGCGTCTGCAGCCGCGCCGCGGGCGAGGGTCCTGAGGTGCGGCTCGGGCTCCACGGCATGCACCTTGGAGACTGAGCTCGGATAGTGGCTGAAGTTCATACCGTTGCCGCAGCCCACTTCAACGACATTGCCGTGCAGGTCAGCGAGCAACTCATCCCGCAGTTCAGCAAGGCCTCGCACGTCCATCCGGGGAGCCATGGCTGCATAGAGACGGGCAAAGATTGGCCGGGGCAGGTCGGTCTTGCGTGATCTGGCCATCAGTGGATCCCCCGCTCCGCCGGTCCAATGACCAGCACCGCTCCGATCATAGGGAAGCGCTGATCAATGCTTCTCGGCGAGGACGTGGCGGGCGGGATGAGATGGTGTCTCTTGCATCTGATGCGTGTAATGGATGTCGATATCCAGATGTAGGGACGCCAGATCGCCGCCGCAGCCAGGACATGATTGATCAGTGGTTCCGTAGAAGAGGTGTGCCTCGGTGCCGCTGGTTGATGTCGAACAGTAGGGCGGCTTCTGACCGAACCGTGCTGCGGAAAGTGCACCAAATTCCGATGGCCGAGTAGGCCGCATGCGGCCGTGTCGAGGTCTCGATACACGCCGGGGCTCCCTCGGCACGCGGCTCCTTCGTCGCGCTGCCACTATGGACCGGCGCTCTTGTCGAGGCGGTACCTGACCAAGAGTAGGAGTGCGTTGTTGTGCTGGACACTTCGTTCGCGCCGCGAGTGGTGTCGCCAGTTGTAGCGGTCCCAAGCGGTATTTTGTGGGGTCCTTGACCCTGACACAGTGTCAGGGCGGAGAGTGGTTGACATGTTGATCGGAGATTTCGCCCGACTCGGGCAGGTGTCGGTGCGGATGCTGCGCCACTACGACCAGATGGGGCTCCTCAGCCCCACCAGCGTCGACCAGTGGACCGGCTACCGCTCCTACTCCCCCGAGCAGCTTTCCGTCCTCAACCGCATCGTCGCACTCAAAGATCTTGGTCTGAGTCTCGAACAGGTTGGCCACGTTGTGGCCAACCGGGTCTCGGCCGAGGAACTGCGAGGGATGCTGCGGCTCTGCCAGGCAAAGGTGGAGGAGGAGATGCGCGTCGCAGGCACCAGGCTGGCGGCGGTTGAGTCGAGGCTTCGAATGATCGAGAGGGAGGACGACATGTCCACCGACTATGTAGTCAAACACATCGACGGAGTGCGCCTCGCGGCCTACACCGACACCCTGGATCCCGAGACCATGGCGCAACACATCGGCCCCATGTTCGATCAGGCCGTGGAGGCGCTTGCGGCCGCCCACTTCACCCCAAGCACACCCATTGCCACCTACCGGGAGGCTGACGGCGGCATGGACGTCGTCGTCGGATTTGCCCATGCCGGTGAGGCACCCGCGGGAATGGAGATCATTGAGGTCTCCGATGGAAAGGCAGTCTGCGGCGTTCACCTCGGGTCCATGGACCGGATTGAGGAGTCATGGCAGGCCCTGCACCGCTGGATTGTGGAGAACGGATATGAGTTCGCCGGACCCTGCCGTGAGCTCTATGTGCGGTCCGAATCCGAGGATCAGGCCGACTGGGTGACGGAACTGCAACAGCCGGTTCACGCCAAGAAATAGCCCGGCCTTTCGGGTCAGCAGTCCATCTTTTCCGGTTTCACAGCCGTGGGGACGCCACGGTTCCGGCACACCGAGATACCACGCGCGGCGAGCCCGGACTTCATCTCACGCAACGCGTCGCCGTTGAAGGCCCTCCACTGCATGTGCATCAGCACGGAGTTGCCGGCACGGGTGTTCTCCACGACATAGTCGACGACCTCCTCCTGTGTCTTGTCCCTCCAGTCATTGGTGTCCACGTTCCAGAACCACTGCCTCATGCCGACGGCGTCGTAGGCACGCTTCACAGTCGGACTCGATGCCCCGAACGGTGGCCGACCGTAGGTGGTCACCACGCCAGGGGCTCCGAGTTCCTTCACAACCTCGTCGAAGCTGAGTTGCGGCAGACTTGGGTGGCTGATGCTGTGATTGAAGACGTAGTGGCCGTGGGCGCGGGCAAAATCTGGTTCGAAGTTGCCCTTGGCGATGCAGTCACCCCTGGGAAAGAGTGCCAGGGCGATGCCCAGCTCCTCCCCGGCACGCACCGTCGCCTTGAAAGCGCTGAGCGAATTGGGGCAGTCGTCGTATGTGAGAGTGACCCGGTCAGTGTTGTTTGGGCCCTTCCTGTTGTTGTAATTCACCTGCGGGGGAAGCGCTGGATCAGGAGTTTCCACCGGTGTCTCCACGGGTGGTGTTTCCACGGGCGGTGTCTCCACAGGTGGCGCTTTCACAGGCGGCGTCTCCGCGGGTGGAGTTGTGGACGGGTGCCACTTGGTCAGCTCTGCAAGGTCGGTGCGCAGCTGGCCGTACTGCACGATGTTGTTGAACACGAACTTGCGTTCCGTCCGGTACCGCCATCCTGCTGAGGTTTCGACGGCGGCCACGACATCTGCCAGCAGGTAGGACCGGCAGCCATTGCCGGTTTTGGGTGTCCTGCACTCGGTCCGCCAAGTCCGTCCGTCGATGACATGGTCACCGGTGGTGGCCAACGGGTTGCCCGTCCAGAGTGGGCTGGGCGAGCTGACGTAGGTGAGGTTGTTGAACGTCCAACCACGGCGTTGCTGGTAGGTGGAGCCGGCTCTCACCACCGTCGTGGCCTGAATCTCGGTGCGGCAGCGCGCAGTTTGTGAGTACGGTTCACACCAGGTGCGCCACTGGCGCCCAGCGATGGAGTGCTCACCCGGAGTGGTGTAGACGTCAAAATCGGCCGCTGCATGCGGAACTGAAATCCCGCCGATGATCAGAACTGCGGCGAGCATGAACGTCGCAACAGGATGACACAGTTTTTTCATGGACGAAGCTCCCCCAAGCTCGGGCTCCCGCAGCGGGTGCCTTAATATCTGCGTCGAACACTACGCTGGGGTGAGGTTACTTCTGCAAGGAGCCCCGCTTTTGGTGGGAGCGGTGTGTGGCGCGAGCTCAGTAGTGCTGCGATACGCCTTTGGCCACACGGTGGAACGTGTTTTCGCTGAGCACGGCTCCGATGCGACGAACCTTGTCAGGGTCGATGCGGATGATGCGGTTCAACCGCACCTCGCTGGGGCGGCCCTGCGCATCCCAGCCACCGACGCCGATGTCGGTCCAGTAGCGTCCGGCACGGGCCTCCTGAGCAGCATCCACGTCGTGGTCCTGAGACGTGACCTGCAGTGCGAGCAGCCAGCGGCCGTCGCGGCCAATGATCAGGACGGGCCGGTCCTTGCCCTGGGAGAAGTCCTCCTCATAGGGGACCCACGTCCACACCACTTCGCCCGGATCGGCGATGTCGTCGTCGAAGGGCGCATATGTGATGCGGGGATCCCCGGTGAAGTCGCCGGGGTATCCCTCGGAGGTGGGTTGGGATGTTGCGTGCTCGCGCTGACGTCGGGAGCGCTGCTCGGTGGTCGACGAGGCTCTGATCACGCCACGCAGCAGGCGCATGCCCGCGGTGACGATGGAATTGGTGGATCGCACGGGATTCCTCAGCGGTACCGGGGCAGACGCCCGTAGAAGATTCGCTCGGGACGGCGATAGGGGCTGCGACCCACGGCACGGAAGGAGACGAATGCCTTGAAAAAGCGAGTCACAGGCGCCAAAAAGAGCATGATCGTGCCCACGAGTGCCAGTCCGACGGCGATCAGTCCCGTCCAGTCGAACAGCGCCGTCACGCCGCCCGCCAGCACCAGCGCCACGACGCCTGCCCATCTCGACCAGCTGTGGCCCTGCCAAGCCTGGACGCCAGCGACCCCGCAGGCTCCCGCTGCGATGGCAGCGACGATGGCCAGCACCCCTTCAAGGGTAAGCGCCAACCACTTGCCCGGTTCCGGCTCCACCCATTGAATGAGCCGGGCAGAGCTTGCGTAGTTTCCGGGGTTGGCGGCCGCCCACCAGTGCAGGGCGTAGGTGACGGCGACACTGGCTGAGCCGAGCAACAGCGTTACGAGCGCCGCCACGACGAGTGCCGGGCGCGGTGGCTCGCCGGTGCGGGGGCTCACGGGAGCCTCGCTGTTCAGCACGG
This sequence comes from uncultured Arachnia sp., assembly GCA_947493705.1. Classification (GTDB taxonomy): domain Bacteria; phylum Actinomycetota; class Actinomycetes; order Propionibacteriales; family Propionibacteriaceae; genus Arachnia. The sequence goes on from CANLSH010000008.1 coordinate 66,337, forward strand.
GCAAGGGCGGCAGCGTCACGATCGGCTGGGGATCGTCGACGTTGTGGGTGGCCTGGTCGCTCATGTCACCTCCGGCAGTCAAGAGTAGTCGCAGGACAGGGATGCCGTGTCCACTGTCCTGTGGGATGGAGAAATGAGCATCTCGTGGTTGTCCTGACCACGAGTGGCACAGATCTCCATGCTGGGGGCAGTCCTTCGGTCAGACCAGCTTTTTCCGCGCCAGTTCTGCGAGGATGAGAGCGCCGTCGGCCACCACCGAGTCGTCGAAACGGGCATAGGCCGAATGGTTGAAGGGCGCTGTCTTCGGGTCCAGGTCCGCCGGGCATGCTGAGAGCCCGATGAAGCAGCCCGGCACCTCTTCCAGGATACGGGAGAAGTCCTCCGCACCGGCCAGGGGCGCTTCCCAGCGGCTGTGTCGGTCTTCGCCGAACAGTTCGGCGGCCACCTCCGCCACGAGGTCTGCGTGCTCAGCATCGTTGACCGTGACGGGGTACTGCTCCAACAAGTCGTAGTGAGCGCTCACACCATGGGCGGCGGCGATTCCCTCCACCATCTTCGGTAGTTCGGCCAGCAGCTTGGTGTGGGCGGCATCGGAGAAGGTGCGAAGGGTGGCTTCGAAGCGTCCGTCTTCCGGGATCACGTTCGCGATCGTGCCCGCCTGCAGCAGGCCAACCGTGACGACGACGGGGTCGAAGATGTCGAACCCGCGTGTCACCAACGAGTGGGTGCCTGTGACCATCTCGGCCAGGGCGGGGACGGGGTCCTTGGCCAGGTGGGGTGCCGAGCCGTGGCCACCGTGCCCCACCACGGTGACGCGCGCAACGTCGGAGGACGCCATGATGGGGCCCGGTTTTGTGGAGAATGTCCCCAGCGGGTCCAGTGATGACCACACATGAATGGCATAGGCGGCTGTCGGGCGGGCGCCGGCGATCTGCAGGAGGCCTTCCTCCAGCATGTAGCGGCAGCCGTCGACGCCCTCTTCGCCGGGCTGGAACATGAAGATGACGTCCCCTGCGAGTTGGTCGCGCACATCGCACAGTGCGCGTGCGGCGCCCACGAGCAGGCTCATGTGGAGGTCATGCCCGCAGGCGTGCATGTTGCCGTTGGTGGATGCATAGTCCAGGCCGGTCAACTCCTCGACGGGCAGGGCATCCATGTCCCCGCGGAGCAGGACGACGTCGCGGTCACCGTCGGTCTGCTTTCCGCCGCGCAGGATGGCGACGACGCTGCTGCAGGTGGTGCCGAGGGTGATCTCCAGTGGGAGGCCGTCGAGGGCTGCCAGGACGCGGGCCTGGGTCTGCGGCAGGTCGAGTCCCACCTCGGGAATCTGGTGGAGGTCGCGACGCAGTGCCACGAGTTCGCCGTCGATGTCTTGCAGGAAGTCCTGTGTAGTCACGGCCCCAGTCTGACATGCGGAACACAATGGGTCGTCGAGTACCGAGCTCCGACCACCTTCCCGCTCGTCGAGTAGCGAGCCTCCTGCCCTGAGTAGCTCCTTGAGAAACGAAAGGAGCGTGCCGAAGGGCCAGCGAGTCTGTCGAGACGTGGTGCGTTCGAGGGGGGACCTCGACACGTCGCTGCTCCTTCGTCGCCGCGACTACTCGGTCAGCGGTGGGTGGAGTGAGCGCCGGTCACCCTTTCCGGGTCGTGAAGAAGGGAGTGCTCGTCCTTCTTCCCGCTCATCGAGTAGCGAGCAGCCTGCCCTGCTGGCTCCTTGAGAAACGAAAGGAGCGTGCCGAAGGGCCAGCGAGTCTGTCGAGACGTCCGGCGGGTTGAGGCGATCTCGACACGCCGGCTCCTTCGTCGCGCGGCTACTCGACCATCGGAGGTGGTGGCCGATCGTCGGGATGACGAAGGCCGCAGTCCGTGTGGGCTGCGGCCTTCGAGCGAACTGGTGGTCAGGCGACCATCGTGCCCGTCTTGAGGAAACGGACATGCCAGCTGAGTGCCGACTCGAGGTCGTGCGGGGTGTGGAGGCCGTTGGCCACCTTCTCCGCAAGCTTCACGTAGTCGCGCAGTGGCTCCTTGAAGTTCGGATGTGCACAGTTCTCGATGATCACCTTGGAGCGCTGGCGAGGAGACAGCCCACGCAGATCGGCGAGGCCCTGCTCCGTGATGATGACCGAGACGTCGTGCTCGGTGTGGTCCACGTGGTTGACCATGGGCACGATGCTGGAGATGGCTCCACCCTTGGCTGTGGAGGGCGTGACGAAGCTGGAGAAATAGCCGTTGCGGGTGAAGTCACCGGAGCCACCGATGCCGTTCTGCATGCGGGAACCCATGATGTGGGTGGAGTTCACGTTGCCGTAGATGTCCGCCTCGATCATGCCGTTGCATGCGATGACACCCATGCGACGGATTGCCTCGGGATGGTTGGAGACGTCCTGGGGGCGAAGAATGATCTTCTTGCGGTAGTCCTTGGCCTTCTCGTTCATGATCTCTGCAGCCGTGGGACTCAGGCTGAACGCCGTTGCAGAGCACACCGTCATCTTTCCGGAGTCGAGCAGGTCAACCATGCCGTCCTGAATGACTTCGGTGTAGGAGGTCATGTTCTCGAAGGGGCCCTCAAGGAGGCCAGCGAGTACGGCGTTGGCGATGTTGCCCACACCCGACTGCATGGGCAGCAGGTTCTTCGGCATGCGTCCCTGCTTCACCTCGTTGCCGAGGAAGTCCAACAGGTGCCCGGCGATGGCCTTCGAATCGTGGTCGAGTGGCTTGAACGGCGTATTGCGATCCGCGCTGTCCGTCTCGATGATCGCGATGATCTTGTCCGTGTCCACCTTCAGGGTCTGCTGACCGATGCGGTCCGACGGGGTGAGGATGGGCAGCGGTTCGCGGTTCGGAGGCAGCGCACCAATGGGGTAGTAGATGTCATGCATCCCGCGCAGGTCCTCGGACTGCCACGAGTTCACCTCGAGGATCACTTTCTCCGCGTGGTCCAGGTAGGTGCGGTTCATTCCCACGGAGGAGCTCGGCACGAGCTCGCCATCCTCGGTGATGGCCGTGACCTCGATGACGGCGACGTCGAGCTTGCCGTGGAAACCCTGGGACACCTGCGGTCCCATGTGGGAGAGGTGGATGTCTGAGTAGTGACTGGTGCCCTTGTTGATGGCGGCACGCATGTCCGGATCCGACTGGTACGGCGCGCGGAAGTTGATTCCCCCGGTTCGTGCTAGGGCGCCGTCGAGCTCAGGCGCGGTGGAGGCGCCGGTCAGGACGTTGATCTTGAATTCTTGACCCTCGTGGTGCGCGGCATCGATGCGTGCCGCGAGTGCCTCCGGGAAATCTTTGGGGTATCCGGCCCCTGTGAAGCCCGAGAATCCCAGATTCCAGCCATTCTTGATGAGAGCAGCCGCGTCCGGCGCTGACATGACCTTGGAACGCAGTGCCTCATGGTGAATGCGACCCGACATCTTTCCTCCTTGGAAATTTTGCAGTATGGCCGCAAGGCTATCGGTTCGGGCCATCCCAGGGGCATCGACCCCCGAACAATTGCTCAGCGCAGTAGTGCAAACGCGATGACAGCGTCCAGCCTCGGAAAATTGAGTGCAACGTCGGATTGCGCGACGGTGACGGGCTTGGCGCAATAGGCGATGCCCAGCCCGGCTGCGGCCAGCATCGCGAGGTCATTGGCGCCGTCGCCCACCGCCACGCTCAGGCGGGGATCCACACCATGGGCTGCCGCGAACCGGGCAAGGTCACGTGCCTTCTGGTCCCTGTCGACGACCGGACCCACCACCTCGCCGGTCAGCCGTGCCACGCCGTCGACGACGTGGGTGCCGAGTTCGTTGGCGTGATGAAAATCAAGCCCATGCTGCTTGGCCATCGGTTCCACCAACTGGGTGAACCCCCCGGACGTCACCCCGACGAGCGTGCCGGCGGTCTTCGCGGCCTGCACCAATTCGACGGCGCCCGGGGACAGTGTCATGCGCGGTGCCACATCGTCCATCACAGCGAGCGGCAGACCTGCAAGCGTCGCCACGCGCTCGCGCAGCGATTGGGTGAAGTCCAGTTCACCACGCATGGCCCGTTCAGTGATGACGGCGACGGCTTCCCCGGCACCCGCATGTTCTGCCAGTAGGTCCACGGCTTCGGTGGTGGTGAAGGTTGAATCCACGTCGAGCAGGATGAGCCCGGCCGGTGAGGTTGCGAGTGGACCGGCGATGACACCCACGGCGACACCCGGACCTGACTCCCGCAGCTCCTGGCGCAGCGCGCCGGGGGCGTCATGCTCACACAGGACGCTGACCACGTGTCCGTAGTCGGTGGTCTCCGTGAATCGAGCACCCGGATTGGGGACGAGTGCGACCAGTTCCTCCATGACGGGGGTCGGGGAAACGAAAACGACGCGGATCTGCATGACCGGAAGGCTATCGGTGTTGCTCCGCGAGACCCGGGAACATCTCGGGGGACAGACCAGCCGAAATGTTGCCGGAACTCCACGCGATCAGGGAATCAGCCCTCAGCGCTGCCCAAGGTGACGTTCACTCCCTGCTCATTGCCGCCCCGCACCACGCTGAGAGTCAGTTCCTGACCCACTTCCGCGTTGCGGATGAGCGCCACGAGCGACTCGGACGATGTGACGTTCACTCCCTCGACGGCGGTGATGATGTCGCCCACCTCGATGCCGGCAACTGCGGCGCCGGAACCGGGGACCACCTCGGCCACCTGGGCTCCCAACAGTAGGCTCCTGGCGTTGTCGCTGGCGCTGACTCCGAGCTGAGCATGCTTCGCAGTGCCTGTTTCGATCAGCTGGTCAGTGATGTAGCGGACCTGGTCCGAGCCAATGGCAAAACCGAGGCCAATGCTGCCGGAGGGTGAGGAAGCACCGCTGGACAGTGATGCGATGGAACTGGTGATCCCGATGAGCTCACCGGAGGTGTTCAGCAGGGCTCCACCGGAGTTGCCCGGGTTGATGGCTGCGCTTGTCTGTACGGCTGCCGTCACCACCACGCCGTTTCCCTGGTCTCCCACTGTGGGGGACACCGCAGGTGTGGTCACCGGGCGGTTGAGCGCCGAGACGATACCTGTGGTTGCAGTGTCGGAGAGACCCAGTGGGTTGCCGATGGCCATGACTGGCTCACCGACGACGAGCTTTGAGGAATTTGCGAACGTCACCGTCTTCAGGTTCGACGGCGGGTCCACGAGGCGGATCACCGCCAGGTCAGTGGAGGGATCAGTGCCCACCACCGTGGCTTCATAGGCCTGGTTGGCCACGACGACACGGATCTGGGCGTCCGAGGCCCCGCCGTCGATGACGTGGTTGTTGGTGACGATGGTGCCATCCGTGTCGAGGATCACGCCCGAGCCCTGCCCGGCGCCGGCGTTGCTTGCCACCTGAATGGCGACGACGGCCTCGGACACCGAATCTGCGACCTCTGCCCAGTCCGGATTGCTGGGATCCGCCTGCACCACCTGGGTGGTGGCGACGGGTGATGTGGTGTCCTCATTGCCGAGGAAGTAGTCCGCCGACAAGGCAGCACCGCCACCGACGCCGGCGGAGAGCAGAGCGACGGCCACGATGCTGGCCATGCCCGCGCGCGCCTTGGCGGGCCGGGGGGCAAACACCTGTGGTGGACCGTAGTGCGTGTTCGGACGGTTCTGGGCATAGGGGTTCGACGGCGGGGGACCGGTCATCGGACCCTGCCACTGCTGCGCTCTTGGCTGCTGCGTCTGGAACTGCTCCGGGCCTGACTGAGGTGCGTCGAAGTGCGGACGCGGATCCTGCGAACTCATGATTTCCTCCGTGTGCGATGTCTGATGCAGTCCAATAAACCCTTCAAAGCTGTGTGTCTGCTGTGTGATCGCTGAATGCCTGCTGTGGATCACACAGTGGTGAGCGTTACCGTGTACTGACGATCCTGGACGATCACCCGGGTGCGTCCCAGACGGACGTTGAGCTCCTTGCGGTAAGGGAGATGCGAGTTGAAGACGCACCAGAGCTGGCCGCCCGGTGCCAGGACACGAGCGGCGTCGTCAAACATCGCCAACGTGTCAGAGGAGTCCTTCGTGGTGCCCTGATGGAACGGGGGATTGGTCACGATGGCGTCGATGCTGCCGTCGGCATAGCCCTGCAGACCATCGCCCCAAGTGGCCTCGACGACGAGGTCATTGGCCTGGGCCGTGACCAGCGTGGAAGCGACGGCGGACCATGAGACGTCACGGGCCAGCACCCGATGTCCACGGCGATTCAGAAAGGCGCTGATTGCCCCGTTGCCTGAACCGAAGTCCAGGACGGTGTCACCCTCCACTTTCACCTTTGACAGCAGGAGGCGGGTCCCTGCATCCACCTTGGTGCCGCTGAAGACGGCGCCATGAGCGGCGATGGTCAGACCCAGGTCCTCGTGGTGGCGTGCCTTCGGCCAGTCGGACTCCAGATTGTTGGGGCCGAAAGCCCTCAGCAAGCGGCTCTTTCGCCGGCCCAAGCTGGCAGAGACGGCCACAAAGTGCTTCTGCAGCACCTCGTTCATGGTCAGGTTCATGTGCTTCACGCGACCCCCAGCGAGGAATGTGACGTCATCTGCACCCTGTACTGCCGCTGCCTGTTCGTCGAGCGCGGCGAGCGACTTCGGGAGGTGCGCCCACACCAGGCCGACTCCGGCGAGGTCCGATGGGTGTTCCACCAGGAGATCGGGGTCGACGAGCTGCGCATCGCGCCAGTCGTCGCACCAGACGCGGACGTCGTTGCTGCGCTCCAGGGCATGTTCGACGAGTGCCGGGGCATCAATGATTGCGACCGCTCCAGCCTGCTCCGGGGTCTCTGCAAGAATCAACTCATCAATCGCGTCCATGCCTCCGATGCTCCCATACAGCGACCGGGGAGACGTGATCCCGAACGTTGGGTGCAGGAACGGCGCATAGTGTGGAGGCCGTGATTCTTCATCTTGTGCGACACGGCCAGACCATGTGGAACGTGGAGGGGCGGCTGCTGGGCCAGACGATGGACGTGCCGCTGACCGAGACCGGATTCATCGAGGCCGCCCATGCTGCAGGCGAATTGGTGGATCGGCCGCTGAAGGCGGTGATCTCCAGTGATCAGTTGCGCGCCCAACAGACGGCGGAGATCGTCGCCTCGCGGCACCAGGTGAATCTGGAGCTGACGCCGCTGTTGCGTGAGCAGTCGCTGGGTGAGCTTGAGGGGCGCCGGGTGTCCGAGCTCAGCGAACAACCCACACCCGAGGGCATGCACATCAGTGAGGTGCGGTGGGGTGATGGGGAATCGATCGCCGACGTCCACAAGCGCATGAACACACTGGTGACGGAGTTGGGCCAGCAGTTCAGCGACGACGACGAGGTGGCGCTCGTGTCTCACGGTGATGCCATCCGTGTGCTGCTGGCGGTGTTGGAGGGACGCGGCCATCGGGACGTGGAATGGACGGCATTCGGCACCGGCACCGTTCACACGTGTTCACTGGAAAGCACGCCTGAGGATCCATTCACAGTGCTGGAGCGCACCGTCGCCGCTGTGCAGCCCGCCTCCGCCACGACGCTGTCCGAAGCCGAGGAGCGGCAGGCGCAGCTGACGAAACCCGCAGGGAGCCTGGGTCTTCTGGAAGGGGTGGGGAATCGTCTGGCGGCGATGGCCGGGCAGTGCCCACCGCCTGTACCTGAACCTGCCGTCATCGGAGTTTTTGCAGGTGACCACGGCGTCATCACCCAAGGGGTCACTCCGTGGCCGCAGGAGGTGACGGCCTCCATGCTCATGAACATCGCCAGCGGCGGGGCAGCCATCAACGTGTTGGCCTCCCAGGTGGGGGCGACGCTGCTCGTGACCGACGTCGGCGTGGCCACCGACTATCCGGAGCACCCCGCCATTCGGAATCGCAACGTCGCCCGCGGCACGCGAGACATCTGCGTGGAAGCTGCCATGACCAGGGATGAAGCTCGCGCCGCCATGGAGGTGGGCATCGAGACTGCGCGGGAGGCCATCGCCGGAGGCGCGCGGTGCCTCATGACCGGCGACATGGGCATCGGCAACACCACCGCGGCCAGCGCCCTGATCTCCACCTTCACCGGTGCAGCCGTGGCCCTGGTCACCGGGCGTGGCGCTGGCGCTGACGACGACATGCATGCCCACAAAAGCCTCGTCATCGAGGCTGCCCTTGCCCTCCACCAACCCAATGCTGGCGACCCCCTGGGCACGGTGGCTGCCGTCGGGGGCCTGGAGCATGCCGCACTGGCCGGCTTCATCCTGGCCGGGGCTGCCCACCGCATTCCCGTCATCCTCGACGGTGTGATCGCGTGCTCCGCTGCCTGCGTCACCGTCGGATTCGCACCCGAAGTGCGCGACTATCTCGTCTCCGGTCACGCCGGCGTCGAGCCCGGAATCGGGCCGGCGGTCAAGCACTTGGGGCTGCATCCACTGGTGGACCTGGGTCTACGGCTGGGTGAGGGATCCGGAGCGGCACTGGCGCTGCCCATGGTGCAGGCGTCGGCCAGAATCCTGGCTGACATGGCCACATTCGCCGACGTCGGCATCCAATCAGGAGGCTGACGGCGATGCAGTTTCGTGTGGACATCTCCGACGACGACGAGCTCGCCACAGCTCTCCTGGCCGCACTCGCAAAGCGCGGATCGGTGGAGCCGATGGGTCGGGGACATGGCACGGCCCTGGTTCTCGGTGGCGCCCGCTCCGGCAAGTCACGCTGGGCAGAGGCGCAGTTCGAGAGCCGGGATGCGGTGGACTACGTGGCCACCTCCCTGGTTCCCGAGAATGACCCCGAGTGGTCGGCCCGAGTAGAGCTGCACCGCGCTCGCCGCCCCCGGGGCTGGAGCACGCTGGAGACGATGGAGATTTCGGCAATCCTGCGTGAGGACAGCGACACCCCCGTGCTGGTGGACTGTCTCGCGCTGTGGCTCGCCAGGGTTCTGGACGACGTGGGCGCGTGGGAGCTGGGCGAGGATCAGTGGCGAGAAGAACTTACGGGACGCACTGATGACTTGGTGGACGCTATCCAGAGGACGCGACGCGAAGTGGTGCTCGTCAGCAATGAGGTGGGCTCCGGTGTGGTGCCGGGGACTGCGTCGGGACGGCTGTACCGGGACGAACTGGGACGTTTGAATGCGCGCGTCGCAGCGGGCTGTGACGAGCTGTGGCTGTGCATCGGTGGCGTCGCACGCAGGTGGCGATGACCGACCGAACAGCCCGGAATCCTCTCGTGGTGGCGCTCGGGCTGTTCACCACCATTCCGATGCCACCCGTCGAGAACATCGACGCACGGATGGCCGGCCGCGCCATGGCAGCTTTTCCTGTGGTGGGCTTCATGCTGGGAGTGCTTGCAGGCGGCGTCACGTGGCTGACCAGTTGGTTGGCCGGGCCGTTGCTCGGTGCCGTCCTCGGGATAGCGATGCTTGCGTGGCTGACCGGTGCGCTGCACCTCGACGGATTGGCCGACACGGCCGACGGGCTCGGCTCCCGCAAGCCCGCGGCGCAGGCCCTCGAGATCATGCGACGCTCCGACGTCGGACCCATGGGCGTGATCGTCCTGCTCCTGGTGCTGTTGATCGACGTCGCGACGCTCTCCCGCCTGGCCAACGGGGAGCCGGCGGCCGGTGCCCTCGCGTTGGTGTGTGCGGTGATGCTGGGGCGCATTGTTGTGGTGATCGCGACCACCTCCGCGCACAGCGGCGCGCGACCCCAGGGTTTCGGTGCCCTGTTCCATGGCGTGACCCATCGCGCCACGGCCACGGTCTGGGCCATCGTGGGGGCCGGGCTCTCCGTCCTGCTGGGCTGGTTGACCAGCGAAGCGAGCGGAGGCACGACGTTCGGAGCCGGAGCCCTCTTTGCCCTCGGCGCAGGCTGGTTGTGGCGGGCGCATCTTGCACGCCGCCTGGGAGGCCTGACGGGCGACACTTTCGGCTCGATCATCGAAGTCACGCAAGCCGTGTTCCTCGTGGCTGTGGCACTGGGAACCGGAGCCCTCGCTCACCTGAATTGATAGTTCCTCAATTTACTGTTGGTGGTCGAGCGGAAGTCGAGTACCCAAGAAGTTGCGCAAGTTGGGAAACCACTGATCAACCACGTCCTGGCTGTGGCGCACCGGATCGGGCGATCTGGCGCCCCTGCATCTGGATATGGACATCCAGTACACGCACCAGATGTCGTGACACCATCTCATCCCGCCCGGCACGGTCTCGCCGAGAACAGCATTGATCAGCGCTTCCTTGGGCGGTCCCCTGGATGTGCACCCGCATATGGTCGTGCCCCTGTCAGGATCTGCTGATTCTCCTCGGAACTTTGTCGGGGGCCTCATGAGGCAGTGACCAGCGGCCGTCCGCGAGTCCCATATGGCCCACCGGCTCCAGCGGGCCTGCGATGTCGTGGGTCTCGTAGCGCATCAGGGATAGTTCTGACACCTGCCAATCCTGCGTCGGGAGGGGTGCGGCCAAACGTTCGAGGACGCTGTCCCGACGCCATGCTCCCGCCCAGTGCCCGACGGTCACGTGTGGCACGTAGGACATCTGGTCACGTTCCGCGTCATTGCGGTCGAGAGCCGCATGGGCCCGGTGCAACCACTCCGATTTGACTGCGAGGTACGGCACCATCGGAAAGCTGCCCCACCCTGTCGCGCGCACGTCCACCGGACCGCACACCACGGACCTGAGTCGATCCAGGTCTGCCTCGAGGTCCTCGCCGTCGTAACCCGGCAGGCCGGGCTGTTCGGCCAGCCCCGCGAAAGCGACGGTGACGTGTGGCTGCCGCTCGTAGCGTGGAAGGAGAAGTCCGTCGAGACGGGACCGTGCGTCAGCGATGAACTGTTCCAGTTCCGGGTACTCGAGCAGCAGCGCCCAGACCAGCGCATGTGTGCGTCCGCCGTGCCATTCGGGGAAGTCGCGATCCTCGCATGCGGTGGTGTGCGTGAAATCCATCAGACCGGGGGATTGCCGGATGGCTTCTGCTCGGCGAGTGTGTGGATATGGGTGTGCACCTGCTGCCAGACGTCGGTGTCATTGACGGGCCGGAAGTGACCGCGTCCCGCGAAAATCACATTGGTGGCGCCCTCCAGGTGGGAGCCGCCCGGAATCATCTGGTCCCACTCGGGGGCCAGGGACACGATGCGACGGTTGACGTCTTCGTCTCGTGCCAGCCGTGCTAGGTCGCTGCTCTGGGGCAGGAACAGCCCGAGGGGCGAACTCTCCACCAGGGGCAGCCGCTGCAATGGGCCTCCGAAGGTGGAGCCACCGAACGGGGTGGCGACGGCGACGAGACCGATGGCAGCGTCTTCCACGCGGGGATCGAGAAGAAGAGCCTTGCCGATGAGGCCGCCCTTGGAGTGGGCCACGAGCACGGCGCCGTGCACCTTCTCGTCGTGAAGAACCTGCAGGCAGTGCTCGACGGATTCCTCAATCCCCGCGAGGTTCCAGCCCAGCGCGTCAATGACGTGGACAGCATGGCCGCGCGCTGCCAGGTACTTGCCGATGGGGGCCAGGTAGGTGGATCGTTCAAGGATGCCGGGGAGCAGAACGACGGGGATCGGCGAGCAGTCGGCTGAGCCCACGGTGAAGCCCACGTCGCCGCGGTATCGCAGCCAGATGGCAATCGCCTGTGCCCGTGCGGCGTGGGCGAAGTCCTGGATGGCGTCGATGCCCCAGCGGGTCAGTGCCCTCAATCGCCGCACGGCGGAAGCCCGGGGGAGGGACGGCGCGGTGATCGGCCATCTCTGGACGTTCCCGGTCCTGTCGTCTTGGGGGGCTCTCGCGTCGCCTCGCCACTCAGGGCGTGGCTATCCTCCCGGGTCATCACTTGATCAGTGTCCTGTGGGGTGGGGGCGTGGTCGGTGGTCGAGTAGTCGCTGAGAGGCACGCCTGTCCTGACTGGCGATGCGAGGAACGATTGTCGCTGTGTCGAGGGGATCTGCGATGTGTCGAGGCCACTTTCCGTGAATCCCAGCGCGATACGTGCAACCTCGGATGAGTGGGTGTGAATCATTTCGTGTGCCGCTCCTTCCACGATCACAACTTCGACGCCCTCGCGGACACCGGCGAGACGCTGACACCAGTCTGGTGGAGCGACACGGTCATTCTGGCCCCCTACGACCACCAACGGGACGTCGAGCTCACGGACGCGATCCTTGATGCGGTAGTTCAGCATGGGACCGAAGTCGTGGACCAGCCAGCGGGGCCCGGCATGGAGGAACGCTCGGACGGAAGCCCCTACTGATGCTGGTGACTCCCTCAGAGCCGACTGTGCAAAACGCCACAGCACCATCCGGGCGCTGCGTTCGCGGTCATTGACGACCGGTGCCGCGAGGACGGCGCCGTGGGCAACGTCTGGGGCGCGGACGAGAGCCTCCACTGCCACCTGAGCACCCATGGAATGACCGATCAGTACAGGCTTCACCACGTCCAGGCGCCGGATGCTCTGGTTGATCACATGCGCGAATCCGGTGATCCGTAGAGCACGGCCGGGACCCTTGGTTCCGCCGAAGCCCGGCAAATCAAGAACCAGCACGCGGCCATGCTGGCTCAGTTCCTTGGCCAGGGGCCCGAAGTAACGCGATGACACCCCGAAGCCGTGGATGAGGACGAACGCTGGACCCGTGACGCGGTCAGATTCAAAGACCCGCACGTCCATCCCTCGAACGAGAAGGTGGGTCTCGTCGAAGTCGGCCAGTTCCTCCAAGGGGTGCATGCCTCGAATCGTTGCACACCACTCAAATGGTGATCTTCGTGTCGAGGTGGCAATGACGGGGGGCGCTCATCAGAGCGAGTCGTTTCTGAGCGCGTTGAACATATGATCTGTGCGACGTGATCAGCGAGTTGGCGGTGTGCTTCTGGCTACACTCCAGGCTTGCTTCATCAGCCAGACCTGCAGCGGTAGACGCCCCCACGCCAGAGCCTTCATGGGCCACGGCTTGTCGCGCCAGTTCGCAACCATTTGCATGTTGCCCGGCCACACCGCCGCATAGACACCTGTGGCCAGGAGGCCTCCGATTCGGCGCGTGGCAGGCACCGCCATGAGCCCGGCTGTGGCCAGTTCGGCCACGCCGGACGCATGGGTCCAAGTGCGCGGTTCACCCGGAAGCCAATGGGGAATGAGGCCGTCGAATGGCTCCGGCTTCACGAAGTGCAACACGCCAGCCGCCGCATTCACACCTGCGAGTGCGAGGGCTGGCGCGGTGTTTGATCGGTTCATCTTCGTCACCCTGTTGCTCCCTGGTCCGGGCGAGCCATCACCCCATCGCATCAGGGGGTCGGTTCGCCACCGTTGACGTTCAGTGTCTCACCCAGGACGTAGCTGGATTCCGGCGAGGAGAGGAACACATACGCCGGTGCCAGCTCAGTAGGCTGACCTGCCCGCCCCAGAGGTGTGTTCTTCCCGAACTTGGGCAGCTTCTCCTTGGGCTGGCCGTCGCTGACCTGCAGAGGAGTCCAGATGGGGCCGGGCGCTACGGCGTTCACCCGGATACCCCTGGGGGCCAACTGTTGGGCGAGCCCCTTGGTGAAGTTGTTGATGGCTGCCTTCGTGGAGGCGTAGTCCATCAGGGTTGGCGACGGGCTGTAGGCCTGGATGGAGGTGGAATTGACGATTGTGGAACCCGCTGGCATGTGTTTCAGAGCTGACTTGCAAATGCGGAACATCGCGATGATGTTGACGGTGAATGTGTCGGTGAACTGATCATCGCTGATGTCCTCAATGCTCTCCTGGGCGATCTGCTTCCCCGCATTGTTGACGAGGAGGTCGAGGCCCCCCAATTGTTCGGCGGCGGCATCCGGCAATTGTTCGCAGAAGTTGCGTTCGGTGAGATCCCCCGGCAGTAGTACTGCCTTTCGTCCCGCTTCTTCTATAATGCCTTTCACCCACTGTGCGTCTTCTTCCTCATCGGGAAGATAATTCAGGGCCACATCTGCTCCCTCACGGGCGAAAGCAATGGCCACCGCGGCACCTATTCCTGAGTCGGCGCCGGTGATCAGCGCCCGCCGTCCTTTCAGACGGCCCGTGCCCCGATAGGAGTGCTGGCCCCGGTCTGTCTTGGGTTCAAGGCCCGCATCCAATCCAGGTTCGGGCTGGTCCTGCTTGGGTGGTTCAATCTCGGGAAAGCGAGTGACCGGGTTCTGAAAAGCCAGTTGGTCAGTGGTTTCATTGTCGACGTCGTCGTTGGACATGCTGAAGCTCCTGTTCGTCTTGGGCGATTGAGGAGTCCACACTAGAGCCCTTCCGGATCACGAGGCCCATGTCCGACAGCCAGTTCACCCGTGGGGATGGGGCTCGGAGGGTCATGGAGCGGAAATCGGGGAGGACGTGTTGGTGGCAACGCCTGCGGTTGAACTCGTTCGGCCATAGAATGAAATGGAGCCGACGAGCGTCGGTTTCAGGGAAGGAGCAACACCATATGGTCAAGACACTGTCAGAAAAAGGTCTCCGGAGCGAGCACTGCTACGCGGGAGGCTTTGCGTCCATTGCCCTCAGTATTCTGTCCTACTTCGTCTCGCGCAAGGTCTCGAAGAACGGTCCGGATGACAAGGCCCAGGGTGACCGTTGGGGCATCTTCGTTGGTCAGTGGGCTCCCACGTTCTTCGCGCTGGGTGTCGCACTGAAGCTGGAGGAGAAGTAATCCCCGCGGTGTAGTTGGAAGCCATTGCGGCCTTTTGAACAATGGATGAGTGCGATAGCACTCATCCATTGTTTTATGTTCTGGGCACTGGAGAAGGAGTCTCTCCACAAGGGATCTGAAAATGTTCAGATGGGATATTGGAATGACTGGAAGGACCCGAAAGCAGCATCGATGAAATGATGACATGGTCCATTGGCTGTCTCCATTTCGTGACTGGTGTCAACCTGGGGGAATAGATTCTGCTCTCAGCTATCCAGCACGTTCCCTGCGCCGTTACTGTCTGGCTACACCATTATTAGTACGAGGGAGTGGTGCGGGTAGCTTCAGCTGCCGTCCGGCGGATATGCCAGGCAGTGGCTGGTGTGCGACAACTCCCCCGAAGAGCCCATGGGAGGGCCAATGTCACGTCGATTGACAGCCACTGGAGGATCACGTTCAGTGCGATCTGCGAATCGGAGGATACGGGGCTCTGTGACCCTGGGACTCAGTTCGCTGCTCATGATCAGCCTCTCCGTCATGGGGGTGGCCGTGCCTCTGGCGCAGGGCGTGGAGCCTGACCAATCGGAAACTGAGGTCGCCGCCCAACTCAAAGCTGCAGTCGAGGGCACCGCACCTGCCGTGGACGACGCGGAGAACGGCATCGCCGAAGATGCTGATAGTACCGAAAAAGCACCGTCTGACACCCAGGCAGATGAAACCCCGGGCGCTGACGCTCAACCCTCCGCCACCACCCTCGCCGAGCCCTCCCCGGACGCGGGCACCACTGAAACCGTTGAACCGTCGACGGACCTCACGGATCAGAACCCGGCGCAGCCGTCGCCTGCTGAGAAGCCCACGCCTGCCGTGGAATCCACACCGCCCGTGGTCGAGGCAGACGTCGTGCCCGATGACGCCGCAGTGCCGGAGGAGGCCGGTGCCTCGGATGACACCGACACGCCGCAGCAGAGCGCGATTGCAGAAGCTGATGCGCTGGATGGCCCTCAGACCATCGCTCCCATGGCGGTGCCGCCGGCAGAGGGCAACGACGCCGTGATCACCGTCAAGGTTGGTGGCGACCGCACCGGCCTCACCACAGTGTCAGAACTGGCCGGCGTCACTCTGGGTTTTTACGAGAACGAGACAGGGGGCCTACCTCTCTATCAGTGCACCTCGGATGCCGACGGCGACTGCAGTATCACCGTGCCGAACACACAGGTCGGTGGTGCGAATCGCGATGCACAGTTCTTCGTTCGTCAGATCAGCGCGCCGACCGGTTGGTACGAGAACACTGAACTGCGCACCGGCTCCTCCAGTGCAGCCCGATCAGAAGCCACTCCTTACTCCTTCCCGACCAGCGACGAGTTGCGCAGCGGAAATATCTACACCTCCACCGCAGACTTCATGTTCGACACGACTCTCAACGTCCGCAAGGCCAGCACCGGAATCTGGCAGAACTCCCGCATCAACCCGGTCTTTCCTCAAGCCTGCGGGATTGACGTCGGGCTGGTGATTGACATCTCCGGCTCCACCGCAGCAGCCAACACCTCGCTCAAGGAGGCGGCCGACACACTCGCCCAATCGCTCGTGGGCACTCCCTCGCGTATGGCGCTCTTCTCATTCGCCTCGGATTCGCCCGCCAGCGGGGCTGGCCGGAACTTCCCCGAACTCACCTCAGTCTCCACCCAGGAGCAGGCAGATGCGTTCAAGGCGCGCTACGCCGGCTGGGACTCGGACGGCGCCACGAACTGGGATCAGGGGCTCGCCGCCCCCGGTGCGGCTGCCGACATCTACGATGTCGTGGTCTTCATGACCGACGGCAACCCGACGGTCTACGGCAATCCTCGCGTGGGCTCACGGGGCTTCGGAAGCATCATCGAAGCTGAGACCGGCATCTTCTCCGCCAACCGACTCAAAGCTCAGGGCTCCCGCGTCATCGCCTTCGGTGTGGGGGATGCTGTCACCAATGACGCCAACTCCCGGCTCAACCTGCGGGCGGTCTCAGGACGCACCGAATTTGATGGAACGAACTACGAAACTGCCGACTTCTTCCGGACCGAGGATTACGCACAGGCCGGCGCCCAACTCCAGCAACTGGCACTGGGCTCTTGTGAGGGTTCCGTCACAGTGATCAAGGAAGTCATTCCCGCCGACGGCACCGTTGACGATGCTGCTCCGGCCGCTGGCTGGACGTTCACGGCGGAGGGCTCTGCGAACGTGACGGTGGCCTCTCCCAACACGTTGGTCACTCCTGAAGAGACCGGCGCTGTCAACTTCCCACTGACCTTCGCCGGCGGGACAGCCTCCGGCCCGGTCACAGTGACGGAGACACCTCAGACCGGCTTCAGCCTGGAGCAGGTCGATGGGAACAACGCCACCTGCACGCGTCTCGACACAGATGCCCCGGTCGCCTCCACCAATACTGATCTGGGCTTCAGCGTCGACGCAAACCGGGACTACCCCGTGGGCTGCATCGTCTACAACCGTGCCCTGCCACAACCCGAGCTGACCCTGGAAAAGGTCGTCGACAACGGCGCCACGGGCGCCACCTTCGGCCCGGCCGACTGGACACTCGCAGCAGATGGCCCCACCCCCATCAGCGGCGCCGGGAACTCCGCCGCCGTCACAGACCAGAGCGTGGGTGTTGGCGTTTACACGCTGTCGGAGAGTGGGGGACCGGACGGCTACACAGCCGGCGAATGGTCATGCACCGACGGCACGCTTGATGGCAATGCGCTGACCCTGGACTTCGGCGATGACGCCACCTGCACCATCGTCAACACGGCGACGCCGCCCACGCTGACGCTGGTCAAGACCGTCACCAACAATGACGGCGGCACGGCTGTGCCCACCGACTGGACGCTGACCGCTTCGGGCCCCACCACCGGAATCTCCGGACCCGTGGGTGCTGACGCCGTCACGGACAGAGCGGTGGCGGTTGGCTCCTACGACCTCTCGGAGTCCGGCGGCCAGTCGGGCTACACCGCCAGCGTCTGGAGTTGCACCGGCGGCGTGCAGGACGGCTCCACAGTCACCATCGGGCTGGGTGAGGACGTTACCTGCTCCATCAACAACGATGATGTCCCCGCATCGCTGACCCTGATCAAAGACGTCGTCAATGACGACGGTGGGGTGGCCACCCCCCAGGACTGGGATCTTTCGGCGGTGGCCCCCGATGGTTCCACGAATCTGACCGACGTCGTCTCCGGCACCCCGGAAGCAACAGACGTGAGAGTCCTGCCCGGCGAGTACACGCTGACTGAAGCCGGTGGGCCGTCCAACTACGAGTTGATCGGCCTGGTCTGCACCAATGACGGCGAACCCAATTCCGGTGTGAACCTCGTCAACAACGTCATCACCGTTGCGGCGGGCGACGAAATTGTATGCACGTTCACCAACGATGACCTCCTGCCGGAGCTGCAGCTGTTCAAGTCCATCGCAGGTGCCGAGCAGAGCTTCGCCGAGAACTGGATTCTCAGCGCATCCGGCGCGGGAGTGGATCTCAGCGGTGCCGGTGGCACACCAAGCCTCGCCGAGGTGCCCGCCAACACGGCGATCACGCTCGCTGAGGAGCGAGCCGATGATTTTCCGGGCTCCGGAGAGTTCACCGACGGTGAGATCTGGACATGCGTGGACCAGGCCGCCAACAACGCCACCGTGGAAGTCTCGGACACCGACCAGATCTCGCTGGTCTCCGGACAGCAGGTTGCCTGCACCATCGTCAACACGTTTGAGGGTTTGCCGCCCACCATCGAGAAGACTGCGGCCACTCCCGTGAACAATGCCGACGGCTCCTGGACGATCACGTACACGGTCACCGTCACCAACCCGAGCGAGGTGGCGCCGGCCGCCTTCGAGGTGGATGATGAGCTCCTCTTCGGTGGCGGAATCACTGTCACCTCCGCCAGTGTTTCCGGTATCGGGGCACGCCCCGAATGGAATGGCATCACTGACACGGTGGTCTCCACGGTGCAGACCGTCAACCCGGGGGCTGCCCCCGTGGTCTACACCGTCACGGTGAACGCAGAGATTGAGGACGGTGCCTTCACCAGCGACGAGGCAGTGCTGGAGTGCGCAGCGAACCCGGCTGATCGCATCAGCGGCGGCTTCCTGAACACCACTGATCTGAGGATCGGCGACAACATCGTCGGCACGGACGAGGCGTGCGTCACCCCGGCTGCGCCCACGTTCTCCAAGGTTGCCGGTACACCGTTGCAGCTGGCCGATGGTTCCTGGAATGTGGTCTACACACTGACTGCAACCAACTCCTCGAGCTTGCCACTGTTCTACGACCTCAGCGACACACTGGACTTCGACTCCGATCTGATCATCAATACGGCCGGCGCTGCAGGGCCGGACGGCAGTATCGATGACTGGGACGGGGATGGCTCCACAACCCTGGCTGAGGATGTCCAACTGGCCGCGGCCGACGGTGACACCCCCACTGAAGATGTCTACACGATCACCGTCAACGTGAGCGTTCCGGTGACTGCAACGACCGCTGATGTGACCTGCGCGGTGACCGGTGACCAGAGCGGAACCGGCACCTTCAACTCAGCGACACTGACCTCCACGGGTCAGAGCCTTGAGGACACAGACTGCGTTGACATCCCGCTGTCGTTGCTCGAAATCACCAAGACCGTCACGGCGATCTCCCAGAACCCTGACGGGACCTGGTTGGTCACCTACAACGTCGATGTGGAAAACGATGGCGACACTGCAACTCAGTACAGCCTGGATGACACGCTGGACTTCGGTGGCGGACTGACCCCCGATGCCGCTGCGTGGAGCCGCACAGCGCCGGTCACACCGGCCCTGTCGGGAACGTGGGCCGATCCGGCCGCAACGCCCAGCACCACGATTGTCACCGACGAACTCATCGGCGGAAACACCACCCATTCCTACACTGTCTCGGTCACCGCGTCAGTGGCGGGTGGTCAGCAGCTTCCCGAAGGTGCGTTGTGCACCGGTGAGGACAATATCGACGGCGGTGGCTTCCTCAACACGGCCACCGTGACCTTCCCGGGCGGTTCGGCGGACGCGGCAGACTGTGCCTCTCCGACGGTTCCCAGCGTGAGGAAGGACTTCACCACCTCGGTGCAAAATGATGACAGCTCCTGGAGCGTCTCGTACGACATCACGGTGGACAACACCGGCGGAGTCGAGTCCTACTACTCGATCACCGACACCCCCGGCTTCCCGGACGGTGTTGTGGTGGAGGGCTGGTCCGTCACCGCCACCGGCACCCCGGATCCCGAGGTTGATCCGTGGTCCGGGACCGAGGGCACGATCGTCGAGGACAGGCTCATCGCGGCTGACGCAACACACGTCTACAGCGTGCTGTTCACCCTCGACATCCCGGGCGGCCTGCCCGAGGCGGAACGCGAGTGCGCCACGGGACCGGGCAACGGCCTGTTCAACAGCACCACCCTCACCTCGGGTGAGCAGACACGAGATGATGACGCCTGCGCGCCCGTCGAAGAGGTGGGTGTCCCCACCGTGACCAAGACGGTCAGCGGCATCTCGCAGAACCTCGACGGCACCTGGACTGTCAGCTACAGCCTGACCGTCACTGCGAATGAGGAGTTCAACACCAGGTATGACCTGACCGACACCCTGCGGTTCGGTGACGGCACGACGGTGAACTCCGCTGCATGGGAATGGACCAACGCTCCTGCTGACGCGGCGGCGGGCGATGCCTCCGGGACATGGGCCGACGGTGAGGACACCACAACCCTTGCCACCGCCCGCGTCCTGCCCAGCGGAACCTCCAGCCACGTCTACGACATCACGGTGGTTGCTTCCGTGCCGCAGGACGACGTGGGCACCAATATTGCCGACTGTGTTCTCGTCGATGACGAGACAGGCACCGGCTTCCTGAACTCGGCCACCATGACGAGCGCGGGAATCGACAGCACCGTCGAGGCATGTGAGTCACCCACCGAGCCAAACATCACCAAGGACAACGCCACGGCGGACCAGCAGGATGACGCCTCGTGGAATGTCTCCTACACCCTGACGGTGGACAACTCCGAGGGCTTCTCCACCTTCTACGATCTCGTCGATGACCCGGGCTTCCCCACCGGCGTCACCATCAACAACTGGTCAGTGGTGGCGGGCCTCAACACCCCAGAGGTCAACCCGGCGCCTTGGCCGAACGCGACGATCGTGGTGGGACAGGCCATCGCGGCCAACAGCGTCCACACCTACACCGTCACGTTCAATGTTGATGTGGATGTCACCATCAGCTCCACAGTGCTGGAATGTGTTGCCGACGGTGGTGAAGCAGGCAACGGCTTCTTCAACGAGGCGAGGCTCACGGTCAACGGTTCCGAGCAGACCGATGAGGACTGCGTCGACATCCCTGTGCCGGGAGAGCCGGTGGTGATCAAGACATTGGGCTCCGTGGATCAGAACGTGGACGGTTCCTGGACCGTGACCTACGGCTTGACGGTGACCGGTGATGTGTTGCGGGTGACCGAATACACACTCGTGGACACGCTGCTCTTCGGAGACGGCGCGTCCGTGCAGTCGGCCACCTGGAGCTGGGACGATGCACCCGATGGGGAAACAGCCGAAGGTGCATGGGTGGATCCCGTCGATGAAAACACATCGGCGAGCATCGCCACGGACCGAGTGTTGCCCCCGGCAGCCACGGACACCTACACGGTGACCGTCGTGGTGGATGTGGCCGAAGGTGTTGTGGGCACCACGTCAATGACGTGTGACGCAGCCACCGAGGAGGAACCCAATACGGGCTTCCTGAACCGTGCCGAGGTACTGGTGGATGGCTCCGTGGTGGATTCCGCCGAGGCCTGCGGCGATCCTGCGACGGTGGAGTTCTCCAAAACGGCAGACTCCCTCAGCGCCAACGGTGACGGCACTTTCGATGCCGTGTACACGCTGACGGTGACCAGCGACGCCACCGACGGTCAGAGCGTGGTGTACTCCATCTCTGACATCCCGGAGATTCCCGAGGGTGTGGAGCTGGTTGAGCGTTCGGTCGTGAGTGATCAGGCCACCGACGATGACGCTGTTGTCGACGAGGCTTGGAACACTGGCGATACCGACGTCATTGCGGCGGGTCAGAGCATTGAGCAGGACGAGGCCGATGTCTACACCGTCACGTTGAGGATCCGCGTCACCGAGCCACTCACATCGCAGCAGCGTGAGTGTGAGGCTGTTGATGGCGGGGAATCAGGCGGACTGCTGAACACCGGCACCGTGGTCACTGGTAATGACAGCCTGCCTGCTGATGCCTGCGTGGATCTGCCGGATCCGTCCTTCACTGTGGCCAAGGTCGCAGATGGTGCGGTGGAGACGGCGGAGGGCACCTGGGAGGTCACGTACACGGTGACTGTTGACAATGAGTCGGAGATCCCGGGCACGTATTCACTCTCGGACACATTGCGCTACGGCGAAGGCATCACTGCCACTGCTGCCACGTGGGAGCTGTCCGGAAGTGATCCTGTCGTCGAAGGCGTCTGGGATCTCACGACTGGCAACGCTGCGGTGTTGGCCACTGACAGAGGCTTGGCTGCTGGAGGCACGGATGTGTACCTGGTGACCGTCACTGCTGATGTGGAGCCCACTGTGGTGGGCACCACAGCAGGCGTCTGCGAGAGCGATACCGACGAGGGCAATCGAGCGTTCACCAACGAGGCGACTGTCTCCTGGGATGACGAGACGGCCACCGCCGAGGATTGCGCAGAGCCGGTTGTGAACTTCGGGTCGCTGTCGGCCGTGAAGAAGGTGGTGGGTGAAACCGCTGGCTTCACCGCGGGCGATGAGGCGGTGTTCGAGTTCATCTGGGAGTGCGCCACCCCAGCGGGCGAGACCGTGGAAGGCACGGCGGCCGTGGCTGATGGTGAGACGAAGTTGCTGGGGGATCAGATCCCCGTGGGGTCCGTCTGCTCGGTGTCGGAAACGGCACCGGAGGGCAACCTCGAGAGTGCTTCGTACACGTGGGGTGCGCCGAGCTACAGTGCCGACTCGGTCACGCTGACGATTGCCGAGCCGGATTCGTCGGTGACGGTGACCAACACTGTCGAGCGAGTGCCTGACGATGGCCCTCCGCCGCCGCAGAAGCCAGGCAAGCCGGATCCGGTTCCCCCGGCGCCGGAGAAGCCCAGCAGGCCGGGTCTGCTGTCCAACACAGGTGCAGGAGCGTGGGGCGGCATCATTGCGGCAAGCGTGCTGCTGATCGGTGCGGGAACAACGCTGGCGATCCTCGGCCGTCGGAGGCGTCGGATGACCTGACAGTCGGTGGTGCACCGAACTGACCCAGAAATGGCCGTCCCCACGAGGGGGCGGCCATTCCTGCATTCAGTATCGATCCGATTCCATGGGGTTTTGCTCGGAGCTTCCTGCTCCTGGCAGGCGCGCCGATTCTGACGCTTCTAATGTCTTTGCGATTTTCTCACTTCACTATAAAAAGCCATTCGAAGGCAGCAATCAGTAGCAATATCAAATATTGACTTCCGATAAGTAATTAAATGTTTGGTGGCTAGCTCTTGAGTCTTGCTATTGATCAGCTTTATTGTCTATACTCGCCTTA
Organism: uncultured Arachnia sp.; assembly: GCA_947493705.1. Taxonomy (GTDB): domain Bacteria; phylum Actinomycetota; class Actinomycetes; order Propionibacteriales; family Propionibacteriaceae; genus Arachnia. The sequence goes on from CANLSH010000008.1 coordinate 89,425, forward strand.
GCGCGGCCGTCGATGCTGGTGAAGACATTGATCAGAGCAAGTGGTCGTAGCAATTCTCGGTTGAGAGGGTCGCCCCCCCGAACCCATGCTCGGCCGAAGGCAAGGGCCACTCCTGAGAGGGGTGGCCCTTTCCAATCCCATCCAGCTTTACGCGCAAACGTCAGCTCTGATGCCCGGGTTGTTGGTCCTTGCATGACAACGCGACCATTGCCGCTTTCCGCCGTCGCCGGACGATGAGTGTCGACAGCCTGAGTGGTCAAGTCACTGAAAAGCCCCCGACGGCGTCGAGGGCTTCCAGGTGATGGCGGAGGATACGAGATTCGAACTCGTGAGGGCGTGAACCCAACCCGCTTTCCAAGCGAGCGCCATAGGCCTCTAGGCGAATCCTCCGTGGGTCAGCCTAGCGAAGGAGTGCGCGCCGGACCAAACCGCGCGGTGGATCATCCGCGCTGCTTCCGCGCGGATCGACGCGCACTCAGAGTCAGGTGAGGCTCAGTGCTGGTGCACAAGGAGCGGGAGATGGGCTCCCGGGCAGCAACAATATGCACCTTTGGTCATCGAAATAATATTAAAAACTATGTCCGGAACTCCTGATCAACTTTTGGGGATAGAAATCAACCACAGAGGTTGCATTTACTGACTTCAGGTGTTTATGATCATCTTGTGGTTACATCCCGTAGCCTGTTGTATCAGACAGAGATGCAGGTGTCTCCGGATTGGAGTTCTGCAAAAATGTTTGTGATGTATAAATTCCGGGGGGAATTTCAATGAGAAGCATCACGTCGCAGATCAGTGAACGCAAGGTGGTGGTTGCCAAGGACATGGTTGCCACCACTCACGTCGTCGCAGGTGTGCCCGTGATGATCAATGGTGGCAGCGTGACGGCGATCATCTCCGATAGCGACTGACTCCATTTCCATGAAGCCTGAACGCGCCCACCTCGCGGTGAGTGGCGTGTTCCAGGCGGCACAGGACCGCAGTGCGGTGAGCGCCCCATGAGGTGCCCAACAGCAGACACGGACTCTGGGGGGAGTTCGCGGTCTCCACGTGGGTGCTGGCGCGGCGCTCATCGCACTGCCTCTGCGCCCAACTCGGGTTCTCAGCGGAGGGCTCCTCGCTCATCGAGTTCTGGACGGGACGGTATCCGCAAGATCAGACCAGCAACGGCCACGGCCGCCGGGAGTATCAGGCTGGCGGTTATGACCTCATTGAAGGAACCGGTGATTTCCTTGCCCACCGAGAACAACAACGGCCCCAGTGCCGTCGAGCCCACGCTGATCGAGGCGACGAAGCCACGGATGCTTCCCAAGTGGAGAACGCCGAAGTAGGCGGGGATGGCCGCAGCCTCGGCGATCCGTATGGAGGAGCCGGCCGCACCGATGGCCATGCCGAAAGCAATGGCTGACCAACCAGGAGTGACCACCGTCAACCATGCCAGTGCCGCTACATGCAATGACATGGAGGCCAGCACCACCCAGCGGATACTCAGGCGGTCGATCATGTTGCCCACCACAAGAGTGGCCACGAGACCCGCCACTGTCTGGGGAATGAAGTTGGCGGCCGCCTCCGTGGCGGAGAGTCCCTTCGCGCCCAACAGATTGATCTGGTGGAGCGCAACTGCGGTACTCAGCATCCCGGAGACCGCCAATCCGCCGATCAGAACCCAGAAGTAGGGCTCGGTGAACGCCTGCCGCCTCGTCAAACCCCAGCGCGCGACGGTGGGGGAGTCATGGCCGCCGGGGATGCCGTCGGGCATCTGACCAAGGTGCGAAGGGTCGTCGCGAAGGCCGAACGCAGCCACGGGGAGAACAAGCGCCAGCACCACGACACCCAGAACGAACCATGCTGTTCGCCATCCCTGTTGGGAAATGATCCACTCCGTCAGCACTGGTGCCAACGAGATGCCGGCCGTCCCGGCGGCCGACACGATCCCCAACGCTCGTCCGCGCCTCCTCTCAAACCAGCGCGCGGCAGCAGTGGTGGCCGCGAGCCCGAGCGCGCCCTGCCCCAGGGAGCGGATTCCCATGAAGCCGAAAAGCAACCCGACGAATCCGCCGATGGTGCCCATGAGGAGTAGCACCGTGCCAAAGCCGGCACCGATGACCAGGGTGCAGCGTCGGACTCCCCACCTGTCGATGAATCCGCCAATCCGGGGCACCACGAGGGCGCCGGTCAGCGTCCCGATCAGGTAGGCGGTGGAGAGACTGGTGCGGTCGATGCCCAGATCGGCAATCATGGGGTCGATGAAGGTGGATACCCCGGCCGTCTGTCCGGGAGCCGTCGCCATCAGCAGAATTGCGGCGAATCCGGTGACGTGCCAGCCGTAGAAGCCGCCGGGCTGCCGAGCACCGGGCCGTGCGGAACGTCGTCTGGGGAGCATCAGGTGCAACCTTACGTGGCAGGAGTCTGTCGCCCACTTCTGCCGCGGCTTCGCTGCCGTGAGCCCGCTCGCTGCTCGACCATCACTAGGCGAGTCAGCCGTCTTGGTTGGCCTCGTAGTACTCGTCCATGGTGTCGTTGCGCAGTGCCTCGGCCATTTCGTCGAGTTTCTTGCCGTTGACCAGCACGATTGAATGTCCATCGGAGCTGGTTCCGATGCCGTCCACGGGCGCCATGAGCGACTTGATGTCTTCGCCTCCGCTGATGCGCATGCCCAGACCGATGTCGACGATTCTACTGTTGTCCAGCTCGCCGTCGACGGTGAAGTTGGGGGCCAGGGTCGTCACAGCGTCCCGGAATTGTCCCGGGTTGGTCAGGACCCCCCGGGAGGTGAGTTTCGTGACGATGGCTTTGAGGACATCGCGCTGGCGCTCAGTTCGGCCAAAGTCGCCGCCGTCCAGGTTCTTGCGTTCGCAGACGTATTCGAGAGCGCTCTCGCCGGTGAGCTCCACGGGCCCCTTGGGGAAGGTGAACCCTCCGCCAGAGGATGCCTGCCGATTGTTGACGGTCACCCCGCCCAGTGCGTCCGCGGCGATAGGGGGCCGCCACCTCATCCGATGGGTCAGCACTGCGATGCTTCCACAGGTGAGAAGCCAGATTCTCCAGCGTCATCGATTCCGGCAGCCGTGCCACCTCGCGGGCTACGTGCCCCAGGAGAATGCCTTGCGTCCGGCGGCCGATGGCCACTCATCAAGGACATAGCGACGGTGGCTGACACCCATCGTCAGGACCAGATCTGCCCCCTCCAAGAGCTGTCGAGTCAGCTGGTGGGCCACAATCACCACGGGCGTGCGGTGGAATCTCTGGGGACCGTGAACCCGCTCGGGCGGCGTTTCTCACGGTCCATGCTGTCTCCTACTACTCTGCTGTGCCGTCTCGTCCTCGTCGATGTCGCGCGCGAGCTCGTCGGCGAAGGCGCGCGCGATCGCCTCCTCATTCGGCAGCGCTTTCTGTGCCTCCGCGCTGAGCAGGTATCTGCTCACCGCGACCGGCTGGGCGGAGCCGGCGAGGGCGTACCGTACGACGGTGTCGTTCTTCTCGGCGACGAGCAGGATCCCGATGGTCGGCTGGTGCTTATCGGGGATCCTGCTGCGCTCGTCGACGAGCGCGAGGTAGAACCCGAGCTGGCCAGCGTCACGCGGGTCGAATTTCGTGGTCTTGAGCTCTATCACCACGTAGCGCAACTGCTCGACGTGGAAGAACAACAGATCGATGTTATCCCGACGTCGGGATAACATCGATTGTCCCGATTCTCGGATTATTCCGATGCCCGGATGACAGGCGTTCCCGGCGAGAGGTGACGGTAGCGGAATCGGAATAACGAGGTTGCCCTGCAGTTCCGGTCTTGGCCCGTTGTGATGGTTCTGTGGCGCTTAACGGAGCGCCAGTGGTCCATCGCAGGGAAGGACGAGGGCATGGGTGAAGCAGTATCTGGGTTGTATGTGGAGGTGCTGGCCGCGGCGACGCGGGCCGGACTATCTGAGGCGACCATCGCGTATTACGGGCGGTGCGGTACGGCGGTGTGCCGGTATTGCGAGACGCAGAGCATCGAAGTGTTCTCCGATAGCGCCAGGGACGGGTTCGTCGCAGCCCAGGCGGCCCGGTTCGAGCGTGGTGAGATCGGCTTGGTGTTCTTGTCGGGGCTGACGAAGATTGCTTGGCTGATGTGGGAGTTCGGCGTGGCCGGGCAGGTCGAGTGGCATCGATACCGTCGTGAACCGAAGGCATTGCCGGGCGACTTCGAGGATACCTTGAGGTCGTTTCGGGACTGGTGTGTGAACAGTGGCCTGGCCGAGAGTTCAACCAATCTGGTGTGTCTCTACGCGCGTCAGTTCCTGCACCATCTGCAACGCTCCGGATGCGTGGAGTTGGCTACTGCCAATGAGGGGAACGTCCGCCGGTTCCTGGTCGCTGCAGCGGGGAAGCACTCATCGGGTATCGGCAACGTCGTGTGGGCGCTGAAGAAGTTCTTCGGGTTCTTGAACCGGGCCGGAAAGTCGAATCTCATCGTTGAAAGGAAACTGACGGTCCCCTCCCCGAAGCGAGTTCGGGCGTTGCCGTGCTTCACAGCCGATGAGGTCGAGCAGATACTGGCTGCCATCGACACCGACACAGTGCGAGGCAAACGGGACTACGCAATGGCCTGTCTGGCGTTGACGACGGGTCTTCGCGCTTGCGACGTAGTGCGTCTACGACTGGAGGATATCGACTGGCGACGCGACGAGATCCGGATCATCCAGCAGAAGACGTCACGTCGGTTGGTACTGCCTTTGCCGACCCAAGCTGGCAACGCAATCGCCGACTGGCTGCTGCATGCTCGCCCGAAGACTCACGCACCGGAGGTCTTCGTCCGGGTCAACCGTCCCTTCGTCGGGTTGTCTGACGCAGCGGGCCCCAACATCGTTGCGCGCTGGTTCAAGGTAGCCGGGATTACCCACAGGGCATTTGACGGGAAGACGTTCCACGCCTTCCGACGCACCGCCGGAACCCGGCTGATCGTCTCAGGCGCGGACTTGGCACTGACCGCCCAGGTCCTGGGCCACGCCCGCATCGACTCTTCCAAGCGCTACCTCTCGCTGCATGACGCGGCGATGGCGGAGTGCTGCCTCCCGTTACCCGGCCTGGTCTCAACGCATGAGGGCTTGTCATGACCGCAGAGTTTCACAGCGGTTTCGCCGCTGACATCGCAGCGATGATCAAACTATCCCCGGAATTGGGTCGGAAGTGGGCGACGGTGTTTTATCCGATGCAAAACTTTGACCGGTTCTGTGTACGAGAACATCCCGACGCCACCGTACTCACCCGCGAACTCGTGACCCGGTGGTGTGGTCAGGGTGTCTCACCAGGTCCCGCCTACAAGGCGCACGCGATCAGAGGGTTCGGCAAGTATCTGTGCTCCACCGGCGTCGAGGCATTTGTCTTGCCCCACGGCTGGATCCCGACGCCGGCCAAGGCCACGCCTTACGTGTTCACCGATGCCGAATTGGTGGCACTGCTAGCCGCCTTCGACCGTATCCCTGAATCCGCCAACACCCCGCTGCGCGAATACACAGTGCCGGTGATGTTCCGGCTGATGCTTGGCTGCGGTCTGCGACCCGGGGAGGCACGTCGGCTTCGGCGCCGCGATGTCGATCTGGCTGGGGCGATGCTGACGATCACTGAGACCAAACGCAACAAGGATCGCCGCATCCCGTTCGGGACGGACCTGGCCTACCCGCTGGAGCGCTACGACCAGATCGCAGAGACCAGATGGCCGCGCAGGGAATGGTTCTTCCAAGCCGGCAACGGACAGCCCTACCCCGGGCGTTGGGTGACCTCTTCCTACCACCTCTGCCAAGACCTGGCCGGAGGAATCGCGCTGGGCACCACCCCCTACACATTGCGGCACAACTACGCCACCCGCACCCTCATGCGTTGGGTCGAGGACGGCAAAGACCTCGGCAACTGGTTGCCGTATCTGTCGGCCTACATGGGTCACGAGTCCTACGCCTCGACCGCCTACTACGTCCACCTATTGCCCGAACGCCTTGCAGCAACCGGATTGACCAGCCTCGACGACATCATCCCGGAGGTATCCCCATGACCAGCGACGACAGCTTCTATCGGCTCCTGCGGGAATGGTTCACCGTGTTCCTTCCCCGCCAACGCGCAGCCAGTCCTCACACCATCACTGCCTGCCGACACACATGGAACATGCTGCTCGGATGGGTCAGCGAAACCCAACACGTCACTCTCGACAAGATCACCCTCGCTGACCTCGACCGCGCCACCGTGACCGGATTCCTCAACCACATGCGCCAGACGAAGAACTGGTCGCCCGCGACCTACAATCAACGCCTGGCCTGCATCCGCTCCTTCTTCAAATACAGCTCCGCCTGCCAGCCGATGCTGACGATGTACCTCGACGACCTGACAGCCATCCCCCTGCTCAAAAACACCCAGGCCGGCCCGATCGCCTACATGAGCGAAGCAGCCATCACAGCCCTACTTGCCCAACCCGACCCAGCCACCCGCACCGGACTCGGAGACCAGTTCTTCATGATCTTGATGTATGACACAGCAGCTCGCGACGGCGAGATGCTGGCCCTCCGACTCGGGGACATCGACACCAAACGCGGCTGTATCGACCTGATGGGCAAAGGTGCCAAACCTCGCCGCATCCCCCTCACCAAACAGACTCTGGCGCACTACCGGCGATACGCCGCAGCGTTCCATCCCGACGGCAACCTCGACCAGCAGCTCTTCTACACCATCCACCACCACAAAAAGACGACGATGTCGGACGACAACGTCGCCAGGTTCATCCGCCAGCACGCTCAAGCCGCCCACAGCAGCTGCCCCGAAGTACCTGCCAAGACCCACCCTCACATGTTGCGCCACGCTCGCGCGATGCATTCTCTACCACGCCGGAATGCCCTTGGCCCTCCTGACAGAATGGCTAGGCCACACCGACCCGGGAACCACTCTCATTTACGCTCACGCTGACACCGAGATGAAACGCAAAGCTTTGGAGAAGGCCACCACGACAGCAACCGGACATCCCCCACCCACCCCGATCTGGCACGAACGAGAGGACATCATCCAGCGCCTCTGTGGCCTCAAGTAGCCGCCGCGATACAGTGACCTTCTCAAGACGTCGTTGCTGAAGTGGGCTGCCACCCAGCCAGGGTCCTTCTGTCACGGTTGTCCGGGGCCGCAGAGCGAATCAACACCGGTCCAGGAAGGAGCGAATTCGGCCTGCCCAACGCAGGGGCTCCTCGAAGTGGGACATATGCCCGACATCGGCGATGATGGCCAGTTCGCTGGCCGGAACGGCTCCGTGAAGACGCTTAGCCAGTTGAAGAGGGAACACCATGTCCATCTCACCGTGCAGGATCAGGATGCGCCCTTCAAAGGTGGAAAGGATCTTCTCGGGATCGCCGTTGACCCATGGATGCATCTCCCCGGCAAGCCAGCGCTCATATCTCCAGTCTCCGACGTCCAGGTTCTTGATCATGGCGAGATACTTCGGCGCCATCTCAAGATTCCAGACCGCCATAGTAGAGCCGCGCAACGCCCCACCGGCGGCTTCCTCCATCCACTGACGGCGGGCAAACTCCTCCCACTCCTTCAGGTGCTCCTGCGCATCAGAGGCTGGGTAGGCACTTGTCGATGCCAAGACCACTCGCCGCACCTGGTGAGGAAACCGGCGCAAGAACTCCAGTGCTGCACGTCCACCCGTCGAAAACCCCAAGAGGTCGACCTGTTCCAAATCGAGCCGTGCGATCAACTGGTGCGCATCACCAATCACGTGTTCCGGTTGCAAGGCCTCGTCAGGGAGCCCACGGCTGCTGCGGCCGCAGCCGCGGAAATCGAAGGCGACGACATGGCGATCCTCCGCCAAAGGTTGCAATCCCGGAAGCAGGTAGCTGTGTCCAACATCTGGGCCACCGTGCAGAACCAGGAGGGATGGCCTGTCGGGCTGCGTCTCGCCAAGCTGACGCACGAACAGCGTCACATCGCCTATTGCCATCATCTCGTCCACCTACGCGATGGTGCCACGAGCTCCGATCCTTCATCAGTGATTGGCGACAGGCTGTAGTCCAGATCAACGCCCGTGGCCCATCAACTCAACAACGCACCCGAGACCCTGCCTTGCGGTTGCGCACCCGAACCGGGGCACCCCACCTTGGACACCTCGGCGAATCGTGCTGGTTGTCCAAACTACTGAGCGTGGAAGTGCCTTGTCTGCGCTGTATCTTTAAAAGGCAAGCGTCGTTATCCCGACACCTCACCGCCCAACCGACACCAAAGTGGCAAGCTAGACCCAGATCGAAAAGCCCGTCACCCGGGCATCGGGATAATCCGAGAATCGGGACAATCAATGTAAAAGTCATCGCCGTCGATATCGAAATGCACTTGACGGCCGACGAATGCGAACCCAGGTCCGAGTTCACCCATGGTGTCCAGGATCCGGTCAACCATGCGCTGCTCAAGCTCGCGCTCAGAGGCGTCGCTGTCGATGGCGAGGAATTGCAGTGCGTACGGATCTTTAGTGATCTCCTGCGCCTGGTCGGAGTCAAGCCGCTCCAGCGCCCCAGAGAAGTTGGTCGGTGCCGCCGCCTCGCGCACATGAAGGCGGGTAGTGATCTGGTGAGCGAGCACGGGACGGCTCCACCCATTGTGCGCGTCCTTCGCGGCGTACCAGTCGCGCAGCTCCTGGTTCTCCAGCTTGTCGAGAAGTTCGATGACGTGCCCCACGGCAATTGTCCAACGGGTCGTTGGACAATTGCATCGGGATCCGGCCAAGCCTCCGCGAAGCCACGCATATAGAATAGATTCGCGCGGGAGAACCCCTTCATGGACGGAAACTCGGCCCGCAGATCGGTGGCGAGCCGCGTGAGGACCTTCGCGCCCCAGCCCTGCTCCGCCTGCCGGTCCAGGATCGTGCGACCGATCCGCCACCACAGCAGCAGCAGCTCGGTGTTGGCCTTGCGCTGCACCCGCAAGCGTGCTGCATACACGTGCTTCTTGAGATCCTCAAGCGTGGCCGCGTAGTCGTCGGGCACCAAGTCTGTCATCACGTTCCCCACCGTAGAGGCCTTTCAGCCGACGTGAACAAGGTACGCGGTAGCCCAGCAACGACTAGCGATAACTTGGCCTGGAGTTGCAGAGGGTTAGCGGTCGAGAGCATCGTCAAAAGTAGACTCAGACTGTCCGCCTGACGGGAGATCGCGCCATGACGACGTTGGTTACAGACCGCGAACAGCTCCCCGAGATTTGTGAGCGCTACGGCATCGCACGGCTGGATGTCTTTGGATCGGTCGCGCGAGGAGCGGCCGATGGCGACAGTGACATCGATCTGCTCTACACCCTTCAGCCGGGAGCACGGCTCGGGTGGGAGACCGAAGACCTTTGTGACGAGCTGTCAAGGGTCTTCGAACGCAGAGTCGATTTGGTAGCCCGCAGCGGGCTGCATGCCCAACTCCGCGATGAAGTTCTGGGAGAGGGCAGAGCGGATCTATGCAGCGGCGTGAACTGGTGCGATGGGTCGAGATGGTTGTTCAGCCGTCCTTGTCGGCCTCGTAGTACTCGTCCATGGTGTCGTTGCGCAGTGCTTCGGCCATTTCGTCGAGTTTCTTGCCGTTGACCTCCACGATCGACTGCCCATCGGAGCTGGTTGCGATGCCGTCCACGGGCGCCATGAGTGACTTGATGTCTTCGCCTCCGCTGATGCGCATGCCGAGACCGATGTCGACGATTCTGCTGTTGTCCAGGTCGCCGTCGACGGTGAAATTGGGGGCCAGGGTGGTCACAGCGTCCCGGAATTGTCCCGGGTTGGTCAGGACCCCCCGGGAGGTGAGTTTCGTGACGATGGCTTTGAGGACATCGCGCTGGCGCTCAGTACGGCTGAAGTCACCCTCATTCAGGTTTTTGCGTTCGCGCACGAACTGCAGCGCGCTCGCGCCGGTCAGCTCCACCTCTCCCTTCGGGAAAGTGAAACCTCCGCTGGAGGATGCTTGACGGTTCGTCACAGTCACACCGCCCAGGGCATCGATGACATTCATGAAACCCTCAAAATCGACGATGGCAGTGTGATCGATGGGGATGTTCAGCAGCCACTCGACGGTCTGCACCGTCAGGGCGGGACCTCCGTAGGAGTAGGCCGCATTGATCTTGGAGTTCCCGTATCCCGGAATGTCCACCCAGTAGTCGCGGGGCAAAGAGATGAGGTAGGCGTCCTTTCGATCGCCGGGGATGTGCATCACCATCAGCACATCGGAGCGACCGCGCTCGTCCGGGTTGCGAGCGTCGGTGCCCATCAGCACGAAGTTCAGCGGGGGATTGGACTCGCCCGTTTTGGTGGGCACCGGCTCAGGGCGGTTCTCCGTGGCGGTTGGCATCAGCGTCGGTTCACGAACGACGGAATCCAGTGCGTCCTTGGTGGCCTTGCCGTAATAGCCCAAAACAGCGCCCACAGCCACCAACGCAATGACGAGGACGCCGATGATCGACAACAACACCCAGCGGTCTCGCATCCGCTTCTTGCGGCGCTTTGCTGGGATGGCGTCCTCGTCCTCGCCCGGCAGGAATCTGTCGTCGCTCATCGGTTCTCCGTCTCGTTCATCAGTTTCGTGCATCCATCCAGGATGGCCTCAAGGTACTGGTCAATCGTCGCCGCACAGTGGGCTGCCACCTCGGGGCCACGACGGTAGGGGTCCGCCACCTCATCCGCTGGATCGGCGCTCCTATGTTTCCACAGGTGGGGGACGAGGTTTTGCAGCGTCACGTGTTCGGGTAGCTGCGCCATCTCTCGGGCGACGTGCCCGAGAAGAAATGCCTTGCGTCCGGCCGCTGGCCACTCATCGAGGATGTAGCGACGATGGTTGACGCCCATCGTCAACACCAGATCGGCCTCCTCCAGGAGTTGGCTCGTCAGCTGCCGGGCGACGTGTGCACCCACGTCGCCACGCTCTCCCACGTGGACGGCCATGGGCGGATCCATGCCTTCACCCACCAGGGCGTGTGTGCCGGCGGAGGAGAACTCAACAGCGTTCATTCCTGCACCACGGGCGACGACATCGGCATAGGCGGAGCGACAGATGTTGGCCGTACAGACGAACAGAATGCGGTAGGGCCTAGAAGGTTGATGGCTCGCGGAATCGGGGGTTGCGTGGGACATGCCGGGCTGTGGGCTCGCAGACGTGCCTCGTGGGCCACGCGGCGTGCCCGCCCCGGGTAGGTGGTCCTGCAATTGCAGCCAGGAGTTGCCGGGCCGGAAGCCAGTGGATCGAATACGGGTGAGATCCAGCACGCCGCCACCGGAGCCGGTCGCCTCGCGAGAGGGTGGGGCTGAGACAACGTCGTCGGCGCTGCGGGAGCAGAGCTCAAAGATGCGTCGGGCAATGTCTGCCCACGTGACCACTGGTCCCTCACCGGTCAGGTTGTAGGTGCCGGATGCCGCGCCAGAATCCAGCAACTGCAGGATTCCCGCCGCCAGTACGGAGGCGAAAGTGAGGCGTCCATGTTGGGTGGCGTTCATCTCAAGCGTCCGGCCGTGTCGAGCGGCCGCCACCAGCTCGTCGATGGTGTGGTCATCATCGCCCACCACCCAGCCGGTGCGGACGACAAGATGTCTCGGCGCCGTCGCCGCCACCACTTCTGCCACCGCGAGGCCTCGGCTGGGTGGATCGAGGAGACTCAGCGCGGAGTCCTCGGTGTGGGCGGGGGCATTGCGTTCGAAGACGCAATCGGCGGACACGTGGACGTAGCGCATCCGGTGTCGTCGAGCCAGGTCCGTGAGATGGGTTGCGTGAGCTGCGCTGGTGGCCCACGGTTCCGCCCCACGTGCCTCGCGTGTGGACCCGGAACCGGTCTCGCCCTGTGCGTTGATGAGGGTGTCGTAGGCGGAGAGATCCACAGGGCTCTCAACGCGGGCCTCGGGCGACATCGCTGCGGCGCCGATGCCGTCCGCCCCCGGAAGGGCTGACAAGAGTGTGCGGCCCAGGGGTGTGTCCGTGCCAGCCACCAGAATTCGGCGAGGCTTCATGGGGGTGACGTTGAGGAGGGGAGGCAGACGGACGTCAGTGCGGGAGAGTTCTGCTTCCTGGTGGGGGATGGGCCAGGTGATGTCGAGCGCCGGGTCAAACAAATTGACGGCGGAGAGCTGAGAACGTGCCTCCGGGGTCCAGTGGTGATTGAGGAGATAGCTGAACGTCGTGTGGTCCTCGAGTATCTGATGCGCATTTGCGACGCCGCGTGGCACGAAGACTGCTGTTCCCAGATCCAGATCGGCCGTCACAACCTTGCCGAAGGTGTGCCCTGCTCGCAGGTCCACCCACGCGCCCATCGCACGCCCGGACACCAGCGTGATGAGCCGGTCCCACGGCTCGGCATGGAAGCCACGGGTGATGCCCCGTCGATCGTTGTGAGTGAGATTGTGCTGCACGGGACGGAAATCCGGCAGACCCAGCACCGCCATTTTCTCACGGTGCCAGTCCTCTTTGAACCACCCCACGTCGTTGTGCTGCACGTGGAGCCGCAGCACCAGGAGGCCGGGGATGTCAGTGGCTTCCACCTTCAACGGATGCACGACGTCCCCCTTCCACGGAACCGCTGACGGCTGTCCCTGGCTCTCATGACAGTTCCTCAATGATGGCTTGAGCCACCTCGTCCTGTGCCTCAGCAGACAGCTGCTCGCCGTCACCAACACCGGGCTGTCCCACGTCAATGAAGATGCCGTCAACGGCCTCCACCGCGGCGCTGATGGTCTGATCATGCAGCCGGAGGAAGTATGGCACCTCGTCCTCGGAGGTGACGGGGGAGATGGCGATCAGCTCCGCGGCGGGGAGCGCTTCGCGCAAAGCGGCGAAGTACTCCGACGCCGCAGTGCTGAGGTCGTTATCACCGTCGGCAGTGCCGCCGAAGGTCACCACTATGTCTGGATTGTGCTCCGCCACCGTTGAAATGGTGCCCCTGAAGTTCGAGCACGCATAAATATCACATGATGATGGTGCACGAACGTAGCCGCGCCCCGGATCGGAGATATTGACGACGGGTGACCATTCCAGTTCCTCTGCAACGGTCAGCGTCCAAAGATTGGGTGCACTGATGTCAGAATAGACATCTCCAATAATAACAACCTTTGATGCGTTGTGAGGCGGAATAGAGTCGTCCAAAGTTGATTCAGGCGAAGAGGACAATGCACTTGAGGGGACAGTTTCTTGAGTGATTGGCGAGGATGTGGGGGCAGTTATCGCTGATGTGTATACGGGAGCTGGGGTGGCCGCTATGGGGTTGCTCTGGAGCAGTGCAGCAGCACTCAAACCGCCCGCGACAAGGGCTAATGCTACCAAACCGATGGCACTTAGGAGGGTGCGGGGACGGCGTGAACTCATGGCCTCTCTTTCATACGGTGCCTCGTCTTGACAGGCACTGCACCAGTATGACCCGGTTGAGCCAAGTAGTGGTATCTAACATAAGGTGAGTGGCAACGGGGGAAGCCGCCAGCACGTTATTGAGGTAGGGAACTCCCATCACTGAACGCCATTTCTCATATCTGACGAGGTCCCCCTGATGGAGTTGCAGCAATACCTTCGCATCGTGCGCCGTTACTGGCGCAGTGCCGTCGCCACTCTGCTTCTGTGCGTAGTGGTCGCTGCTGCTCTCACTCTTGTGCAAAAACCCACGTACACCGCTTCCTCCGCGCTATTTCTGGCCGTCGAGAGCGGCGATTCGGCGGGCGAATTGTCCCAGGGTGCCACCTACGCCGAGCGTCAGGTGAAGTCCTTCGTCAGCGTGGCCACGACATCAGTGGTGCTGGAGCCTGTCATCGAGGAACTGGCTCTGGACCTGACGCCCGTGCAGCTGGCGACGAAGGTGACGGTCACATCCCCCACGGCCACCTCTCTCATTGACGTCTCAGTCACCGATGGGGACCCAACGCAAGCAGCGCGGATTGCTGATGCGGTGGCCGCCAGCCTCACGAGTGCTGTTGACGAGCTGTCCCCGGACAACGGACTGGGCAAGGGGCTGGTGGCGGCAAGTGTCATCGACCCGGCCGTCACACCGACTTCGCCCACCGCTCCGCGCCCCGCCGTCAACCTTGCCCTCGGCGTGGTCCTGGGGCTTCTGCTGGGTGTTGGACAGGCGGTCCTGCGCAGCGTGCTCGACACCCGAGTGCGGACAGCTTCCGATGTTGAAACGCTCACAGCCTCCCCGCTGCTCGGCTCCATCGGGCACATTGACGACGCAAGTGCGCGGAACTCTGAAACGTCGGGCTCCCAGTGGGCCAACGCCGAGGCGTATCGCCGGCTGCGAACCAACGTGGGCTTCGTGGGTCTGGGTGGCGAGCGTCGCCCGTCCATGGTGATGACCTCCGCCATGGCAGGCGAGGGCAAAACACAAACGGTGGTCAACTTGGCACGGGTGCTAGCACAGGCCGGTGAGTCTGTGCTGCTGATCGATGCAGACCTCCGTCGCCCCCAGGTGGCAGACCGCATGCGTCTGGACAATGAGTTCGGCTTGACCGATGTTCTCACCGGTCGGGGAAAGCTCGAGGAGATGGTGATTGACGTCACTCCCGGGTCCCTGGCAGTGCTGCCCTCGGGCACCGTTCCGCCCAACCCGTCCGAGCTCCTCGGCTCCGAGGCGATGTCCCATCTCCTCGCGACGGTGGAGCGGCAGTATGATCACGTCCTTTTCGACGCACCGCCGCTGCTTCCCGTGACCGATGCCGTTGTCTTGGCCGCGCAGACCGCGGGTGCCATCATGGTGGCGCGCTCCGGGAAGGTGAGGCGGCCGGAATTTGAGCAAGCCACCAGACTGCTGGATGCAGGATCGGTGACACTGCTCGGCGTCGTCCTCAACGATGTGCCAACAAATGGTGGCGGGTACTACACCGGCTATTACGCGGAGTACACCTCGACTGCCGTCAGTCCTTCGAATTCCGTCAATTGGAAGTCCGTACAGAAGGGCCAGCGGGTGGAACCTGCTGAGGAACAGGTGCTGGAGCCTCAACCATGACGCGGCGGCGTGGGCGAGAAAAGCCTGGTGCGACGCCACGGATGTTCCTGGAGCGCATGGATGTTTATCTGACGCTCAGCATCATCGACGCGTTGTGCTGGTTCGGGGCGACAGTAGCTCTCGTCGTCTTTCGCTATGACTTCGATCTCAGCGCCGTCCAGTGGTCGAGCATTTTGCTGTACAGCATCATCGCAGCCGCTGCCCAGATGCTCCTGGGGTGGTTGGCCGGTCTGTATGGCGGCTCCAACCGTGTGGGCAGTTTCGTCGAGGCCTCCACCTTGGGCACCGTCACGATGGGCGTTGGGTTTCTCGTCGGCATGGCTTTCATCATCGGGGTTCCCACTTTCCCCCGCGGTGTGGGATTTCTGTCTCCGTTCATGACGCTTCTCCTCATGGGTGCCGCGCGGTTCGCAGCCAGAGCCGTGGCCGTTCAGCTGGCTCAGCGAACCAAGGCAGCCGGCCAGGCTGAGCGCATCCTGGTCTACGGTGCGGGCAACGCTGGCCGCCAACTGGGCAACCTCTTCCTGGGAGATCCCGACAGCCCGTATCACGTGGTGGGCCTGATCGACGACGATCCCCGCAAGCGCCAGCGCAAGTACGAGTTTGGCCGTGTCCTGGGTAAACGCAAGGACTTGGTGGCCAAGGCCCGAGCATTGAACGTCCGGACCGTTCTCGTGGCGGTCCCCACAGCGTCGGCCAAGTTTTTAAAGGACCTCTCAGCGGAACTCGATGCTGCCGACATCAAGATGTTGGTGCTGCCGCCACTGCGCGAGTGGGCAGGCGGTGAGCTCAAGCTGGGAGATATTCACGAGTTCGACGTCACCGACCTACTGGGCCGTACACCCATCAAAACGGATCTCAACTCCATTGCCGACTACGTGCGTGGCAAGGTCGTGCTGATCACAGGAGCCGGTGGCTCCATTGGTTCCGAGATTGCTCGGCAGGTGCACCGGTTTGGTCCCAAGGAGCTCGTCTGCCTGGACAGGGATGAATCGGCGCTCCACTCCGTACAGCTGTCCCTCTACGGGCGAGGTCTTCTCGATACGCCAGACATGGTGCTGTGTGACATTCGGGACAAGCCAGCGTTGCAGAGGGTCTTCGCTGACCATCGCCCAGAGGTTGTTTTTCATGCCGCGGCTCTGAAGCACCTTCCTCTGCTTGAGCAGTACCCGGAGGAGGGTTGGAAGACCAATGTCCACGGAACACTGGATGTTCTGGAATGCGCCGCTGAATTCGATGTGGAAACCTTCGTCAACATCTCCACCGACAAGGCAGCAGATCCTACAAGCGTCCTTGGTAAAACGAAGCGTCGTGCTGAAGAGCTGACGGCGTGGTTTGCGCAGAACTACAACGGCAACTACCTGTCCGTGAGGTTTGGCAACGTCCTCGGATCGCGCGGATCTGTCCTCCACACTTTCACTCAGCAGATTGATCAGGGCGGACCCGTCACCGTGGTACATCCCGACGTCACGCGGTACTTCATGACCATCCCGGAGGCGTGCCAGTTGGTCATCCAGGCCGGAGCGATAGGAGAACGCGGTCAGGTGCTGGTACTCAACATGGGCGAACCTGTGCGCATCCTTGACATGGCGAAACGGCTAATTCGCGACTCTGGCAAGGACATCGAATTGCGTATCACCGGTCTTCGTGAGGGTGAAAAGCTTCATGAGGTGCTCTTCAGTCATGGTGAGGAGCACACCAAGAGTTCACACCCATTGATCAATAGCGTCAAGGTGACGGCGCGCGGGCCGTGCGGGTCTCACGAAAGTGCTGGATACATCTGTTGGGGAGATGAACTGTCCGATTTAAACGGCGCGGGGTCTCAGGCAGTTCCGGCTGACGGGATACGATGAACGCTGCCGTGTGGGGGGCGGTTATTCTCGCAGGTGTTGTAGCACTCTCAGCACCGACGTTTCTACGCCCCAGCCTCAGACGGATGAGTGTCGTGGACGTCCCGAACCAGCGGTCGTCACATACAACCCCCACGTTGAGAGGTGGGGGCGTGGCACCGCTCCTCGGTTTAACCTTCGGTGGCATCTGGGCTTTTTTTCCTCTCCCTCCAAGCTCATCACTGGCGTTCGCGTCAGTGTGTGGTGCCGCAGCGCTAGTAAGTCTTGTTGGGCTTACCGAAGATCTGCGGGGTCTCCCTATCTCAGTGCGTGCCGGCACCCAAATTTTGATAGGCGGCGCAATGACAATCTCTTTTTCGTGGGGGTTAGGCGTCAGCTGGATCTGGGTTTTCATTGCGGCTGTCAGTTTCGCTGCGCACGTGAACTTCACAAACTTCATGGACGGCGTCAATGGGATCTCGAGTGTTCACGGCCTAGTCGTCGGATTGGCCTTTGCGGCTCTCGGCGGAATAGAAGCAGAGCCGTGGCTGACTACGATTGGATCTATTACAGCTCTTATTTTTGTTACCTTCCTTCCGTGGAATCTGATCCCCCCGGGGATCTTCTTGGGCGATGCTGGTAGCTATCTTCTCGGAGGCGTTTTAGGTGCCACGGCGATCGCGAGTATTCTTAAGGGGCTAAACCCCGTAGCGGCGCTTGCTCCGCTCAGTATCTACTGGGCCGACGCTGTGTCGACGCTCCTGAGACGTGCAAAGCGACGAGAACCGGTGTTTGAAGCGCACCGAACTCACGTCTATCAGAGACTCACGAACATCGGATGCACGCATGTAGGCGTAGCCGTCATTGTAGGAGTATTCACGGCCGCTAACAGCAGTATCGGGTTATTGCTCGCAGACCTTAATTTACGCTGGCCTATGGGGCTTGCTGGCATTAGCGCGCTTACAGCAATATACCTGCTTCTTCCTCGGTTTTTTGGGGATAGGCTGTCTCCCAAACCTGTCAATTACTTCCACCCTGTTCCCTTGCCCCCCGATACTCCCGCCCGTTCAGATTGGAATCCAAGGGTGTGGGCGGTAATTGGCGCTAGTGGTTTTGTTGGAAGCGGCGTGGTTGATGAGCTGACATCCCAAGGTTTTCGAGTGCGTACTCTTGTGGCACCGAGGCTGACACTGCGGTACAGAGGGACCGACGGGCGACTACTGACTACATTAGCAGGGAAACTTCCTGAGTTGATTGCGCTCGCTGAAGCACTTGAGGGAGTGGATGTGGTCGTGAATGCGGCGGGCGCGGCTTCCCCGGACGGCATTGACAGTGACGCCCTATTCGGCGCTAATGCACTCCTTCCGACTTTGATTTCATTGGCGGCTTTCCGAGCACGAGTTGGGCGGGTAATCCACACGAGCTCGGCCGCGGTCCAAGGTCGGCGCTCTGTACTCGATGCATCTACGAAGGTGGAACCGTTTTCACCTTATTCGCAGTCCAAGGCGTTGGGCGAGCGTGGAATATTGACCCTGATGACAGGGGGCACGGGGACAGGACTCGTGATTGTTCGGGCTACTTCCGTTCAAGGAAGCGGTCGTAACACCACCACTTCGCTGATACGCGTGGCAAGCTCTCAGTTCGCCAGCGTCGCGGCCCCGGGCGACCAACCGACGGTCGTTAGTAGTTTGACTGGCCTGGCTCGCTGCATCCGGAAGGTCGGTACGGACCACAAGAGCCTGCCCCCTGTTGTCCTACAGCCTTGGGAAGGGATGAACGTGCAGGAGGTCCTCGAAGTGGCCGGGGGTCGCCCGCCGGTTGTTCTACCTCGTTGGATCTGCATTTTTGTGGTCGCTACGTTGAGGGGGGTCGGTCAGGTGCTTCCAAGAATGGCGGGAGTGGCACGGAGAGTCGAACTCATGTGGTTCGGTCAGCGGCAGGCGGGTTCAAGCGAATCCTCTCGGGAGCTGTCCGCTGACCTGAGGAGAGTACTGAGCGACCACAGAAGTAAATCTGAAACCACACCAGGCGCGCCCCCGACTCCCGATAGCCACGTTGGAAAGTGCCGAGGCGATGAAGGGTAGCGGGGAAGGTACTCGACCGACAGTCATTTATGGAATAACGGTCGCTAAAAGTGCGAAAAGCTTCCTGAAAGGACAACTCTCCTGGATTCAAGATCAAGGATGGGATGTCATCCTTGCATCTAGTCCCGACGGGGATTCGGAAGCACTTGCTAAGGGTGAAGGTGTACGCTTCGAGCCCGTGAAAATGACCCGTGCCATATCGTTTTGTCAAGACCTTGCGGCCTTGAAATCATGGCTATTGGTGATTCGCAAGCATCGGCCGTCAGCGATCAATGTCAGCACACCCAAGGCTGGGTTGCTGGGCGGATTAGCGGCATGGATCTTGCGAGTGCCCCGAAGAATCTACGTGGTTCGTGGCTTGCGCGCGGAAGGGGCGCGTGGGTGGCTTGCAGGAGTCCTTATGGCTATGGAATGGATCAGCATGCATGTTGCCACTGACGTCATCTTTGTAAGTCCATCGCTGGCGGTCGAAGCGCTGAATCGAGGCCTGCCTCCGAGACGTAAGACTTGGATTATCGGAGATGGAAGCAGCAACGGAGTAGACACCAAAGCTATTGCGCAACGCATCTCTGTCGTGAAAAGGTCGCAAGCGAGGAGTTTCAATAACCTGAACGAAGCGCACTTTGTGGTCGGCTTCATCGGGCGTATAACCCGTGACAAGGGTATAGGAACAGTTCTGGATGCTTTCAACAATCCACGCTTGACATCGCGTGCTCGCCTCTTACTGATCGGGGATGAAGAGGAGCCGGGTTGGAGTATAAAAGTCGACAAATTGCAAGATCGAGTTCGTCGAGTCGGTTGGACCGATGACGTGTGGGGATATTTTCCCGCTATGGATATTCTAGTTCTCCCGACCCGTCGTGAAGGATTTCCGAATGTTGTACTGGAGGCAGCATCGGCATCGGTGCCCTCCATAGTGACGACGGCGACCGGGGCCATCGATTCCGTGATTGACGGCAATACCGGATGGCTGATCCACGTAGATGATAGTCAGGCTATTGTGGAGTTCATCAATCATCTTGCAGAAAACCCAGAAATAGTGCAAAGAACAGGTCTGAATGCAAAACGTCGTGCGCAGGAGGCATTCAAGCCAGAGCGCATATGGGCAGGGCTTCTCGAAGTCCTTGATGCTGTTCCAACACCGGAAGTAGCGGAGTCGCTATATCCAGCGAGGGGCGGCGGATCTCCTTGATGGTTATCGTGCGCACCTTACTCATCGCGATTTGTGATCGTTTCTCATATAATGAGGTACGCTTAAATAAGCGCATTATATCGGTGAGCCGTGCAGTGTCGGGAAATAACATGGCAAAGATTCAAGGCATTCCCAAGGCAGCCCATTCCGGTTACCGGTCATCGTCGCACGGTCGATTCCCCCTTCTGTCGTCACCTTTATGGGCGGCACTAATCCTGACGCGTCGCTGCCAGCAGGGGTGCTGGTCGATTGCTGGGGCAGTGCCCGATGGTCCCTAGTCAAAATACACTGCCGCGTCTCGCCACCAGTTATTGGAGGGCCGAGGAGAGGTCGACGATAGAGATGAAGGAGCGGCCTTGCGGCAAGTTGGTCGGAGGAAGAGATGTCAAATTTTCCGGCACGGAGCAAAGTGTTAAGTCTGCGAATAGAGTGTCAGTGCTGAGCGCCGGTCCCGCTGAACTTGGAGATGTAAACCTGAAGTTGTTTGTGATTCCATCAGGCCGAGTTGAAGAGGTGAATGGTCGTGAAACATCAGCAAGGACTCGGCTCCCTCCGAGATATCGCCCAGAGATATCGAACATTGGGAGCGCAATATGGCCTCAGAGATGAAAGGCAAAGCGATCAGTGAAAAACTCATTTGAGCAGGAATTACCATCACGCTCACCATCCATGGTGCGTTTCCTTGTTCTGCAGTTATGCCTGATGGGGGCGACAGCCTTTGCTGTAAATGTCTCTCTGCACGCTCCTGGCCTTGATAACGTTCAGCGCCTGAAAGTGCTGGCACAGTTATCAGTGGTAAATCTTGCTGCCCAGCTTGTCGTGCTACGAATTGTCTTTCGTAGTCTTCTTACGCCGGCAGTTATTTTTTCTCTACTTCTATCTCTTTTTACTTCCGGGTGGCTTCTTTTGCACGCCTTCTCGATTTCAACCGCTGGTGTGGATGTTGTCGGCAGATTGCCTGTTAATCTAGTTGTAAACGCAGCGGTTTTCTACCTCAATTCCTATGGCTTCTTTTGTCTTGGTATAGTCATCGTGGGAGGTCGGATCCAATTTTCCGAAAGAGCAGCAGTGGGTCTTGTTGCAGACCCAAGGGAGGCCCGAGCACTTCACACTGTGGGATGGCTTTGCTTGTTAGTAGGGGTTCTTCCCTACGCGCTAGTTAATTACAATAACCTGAAAATCGTTATAACTGACGGGTATTCTGCCTACTACCAAGACGGGGCGCGCCTTGGCAATGGAATTATGGGACTATCCTACTTCTTCCTCGTGGGTCTAGTTTTTATCGGCTGTTCCGGTGGAAGGGAGCGTCGTTTGAAGGCTACTCTGGTCCTTTCAGTTGTTGGAGGGTTACGTTTGCTTGCGGGTGATCGCGGTGAAGGTCTGATCATGCTGCTCGGCGCCTTTCTTCTGTGGTATTCATTTAAGAGTGCCAAAGACGAGATGCGAAAAGGCCGTAGGATGTTGGTCCTATATGGTGTTGCTGCAGTCCTGCTTACTCCGTTCGTTGGCCTTTTGCGCCATGCCATGAGTGGCGGAAAATTTGATTTAAGGGCTGCACTCGTGGATTCTAATCCGCTTGTCGAGACAATTCACACTCTTGGTATTACGATCTTTCCGCTCGCTCAGATGTTTCGACTAGTTCCAAGTGAGGTGGATTACCTAAATGGTGGCTCTTATGTGAGTGGTGCCCTCCGGTTACTTCCGGAGTTTTTAATTCCACATTCTTTGGAGAGGATGACTTCGGACCTCCTCTTCGCAAGTCCGTCGACATGGCTTATGCAATATTTGGGAATGACGTATGGCCCGGGCTTTACCCCCTTCGCGGAAGCGTACCTCAATTTTGGACTGGTCGGTGGATTACTGATGATGCTCGTATTTGGCTTGCTCATCGGATTCAGCCTTAGCGTTCCTCCTAGTTTTTCTCCGGTACGCATCGCTTTCGTGGTGGCCTTCTTTATTTTGTGTGGGTTTAGTGTTCGAGCATCCTCCAATATTTTTCTTCCCTATGTCTTTCGATTTCTTCTTGTGCCGCTATTTCTCGTCAACGTGATAAGGCACACTGGCCGGGCACCCCGATATGGTGTAGGAAAAGGAGCTGCGCCTACGTCGGCATTCCTCAACTGACCGGTGCGGCCATCCGCAGCATGGCCAGGTGATATTCTGTTGTGGCCATTTGGCCGGTTCCCCGACTCTTCACAGAAGTAGCTGGGGCCGCGTTGCGGCCATCGTGGCCGGGAAGAATCGGCCCTGGCGGTGAGCGTTCCAAGGGTGGAGTGGTGGTGGGTTGCGGTCGACCTCGGACACTCAGTCGTGTCGTGAGCCGGAACAAAAGTATGGGGTGCGGGCTGCCTTGTGAACCGTGGACTGTTGCTACGAGCACGCGAGTCAGACTCCTGATTGATCGTTTGCCCGCCCGCAGTCTGCCTTGTTGAAGGCCTTCGGGAAGGAGTACGTGATGGAAGTGTTGCATGCCCGGTGCGCTGGGTTAGACCTGTCGAAACGTGATGCCAAGGCGTGCGTGCGGATCCTGCCGGAGGTCGGGAGCCGGACCTCGGAGGAAGTCACGACATGGTCGTCGATGACGGCTGGCATCCTGGCGTTGCGAGGGCATCTGCTTGAGGGTGAGGTGACCTGCGTGGTGATGGAGGCCACCGGTGACTACTGGAAACCATTTGTTCGGCACGAGGCGCTATGGATCGAGTGGGGATGAAAGGACCCTGCCGTTGGTCAGTCGCAGCTGGCCGATGAAGCTGGGAGGCAGCCTAGGTCCGGGGAACGCCGGGCAGGGTGGGAGCAGCCTCCGACAACGTACGGGACGGGTTGGGACTGTCAGACGACCCGGGTCCGGCAAGCAGTGATGGGAAGGTGTACGTGAGGAACCACTGTCTGACGCCCCGTAAGTCCAGTGCCGGGTCAAACCTGACGGATATGGGCCGGTGTGCAGCGCGTGACCGGGAGCCGCGGAGGCGGTCTGGGTCAACTCCGAAGCCGGTTGAGTGGTCCGGTGGGGAGGCCACGGTGAAATGCCTGCGGCGTAACTGTGGCGATGCTGTCGGGGTCAAGGTGGGCGCCTCCCTCATCGATCGATTCGTGGTGAACGTGGGAACCATCCGCGGTCGCCCTCCCGGCGGGTATTCAACCCGTTGGTGGGCAGGTCCGTTGCCGGCTGTTGGCTGTCGGATGGGGCGGAGGTCTCGTAGTAGTCCGAGCGCGCGAAAGGCGCGTGCATGGCGAAGGGGGCCAGCATGTCAGCAGCCGAAGTGCTGGAAGACCAGGAGGTGTCGCCGGTGAATACCGACGATCTGGACTATGCCTTGTTTGAGGCGGAGCGCCGGGTACTGGAAATTCGGACCAAGCTGCACCGTTGGGCCGGTGATGATGTTCATCGCAGGTTCGATGATCTGTTCAACCTCGTCGTTGATCCCGCGTTCCTTCTGGTGGCGTGGGCACGGGTGCGGGGCAACAAGGGTGCACGGACAGCCGGGATCGACGGGCATACTGCGTCGTCTGTCGCGCTGTTGATGGGTGTCGAGGACTTCCTCGACCAGTTGCGGGCCTCGTTGAAGGACCGCAGCTTCCGTCCACTCCCGGTGCGAGAGCGGATGATTCCCAAGGCGGGCGGCAAGTTGCGTCGTCTGGGGATCGCCACGATCACCGACCGGGTGGTGCAGGCATCGTTGAAGCTGGTGTTGGAGCCGATTTTCGAGGCGGACTTCCTCCCGTGTTCCTACGGGTTCCGCCCGAATCGACGAGCCCATGACGCGGTGGCCGAAGTGCGTTTCTTGGCGTCCCACTCTTATGAGTGGATCGTGGAGGGCGACATCAAGGCCTGTTTCGATGAGATCTCGCATCCCGCCCTTCTGGATCGGGTGCGCGGTCGTATCGGGGACAAACGCGTATTGGGATTGGTCAAGGCGTTCCTCAAGGCAGGCATCCTCGGTGAGGACCGCGTGCTGCGGGAAAACAACGCCGGTACCCCCCAGGGTTCGATCGTGTCGCCGCTGTTGAGTAACGTGGCGCTCTCGGTCCTCGACGAATCCATCGCCGAGGCACCGGGCGGTCCCGGAACCAGCCCGTACCAACGGGGACAGCGAAGGTCTCACGGTCTGCCTAACTACAGGTTGATCCGTTATGCAGACGACTGGTGCCTGGTCGTTTCGGGTACCAGGGCCGACGCTGAACAGCTGCGAGAACAGGCAGCCACGGTCCTGTCCCGATGGGACTGCGGCTGTCGCCGGAGAAGACCCTGATCACCCATATCGACGAGGGCCTCGATTTCTTGGGATGGCGTATCCAGCGTCATCGCAAACGAGGCACTGATCGGTGCTACGTCTACACCTACCCAGCCCGAAAGGCCGTCATGGCCGTGACCGGCAAGGTGAAGACGATGTGCCGTGGAATGGACACCGGCCAGCCGCTCGATGCCCTCCTCATCCGGCTCAACTGGATGTTGCGGGGCTGGTGCGCCTACTTCCGGCCCGGAGTGTCCAGCGCAACTTTCAAGTACCTGAGCTCCTACACGTGGGCGTGGGTCATGCGATGGTTGCGCCGGAAACACCGCCGGATCACCGTGAAGGAGTTACGTCGCCGCTTCTGCGGCGGCGGCTGGTGGCCAGAAACGGAGGAACGAACACTGTTCAATCCGGCGAAGGTCAGCACGACACGCTACCGATACCGGGGAACAGCGATCCCATCTCCGTGGCCGTCCATACGATGAACAGCACCATTCCTGCTCCGGGACTTGTGGAGCGCCCGTTGCGGTGAAAGCCGCACGGCGGGTGCGGGAAGCGGTCCGAGGAAACGGGCCGGTCGAAAGACCGGAACCGCGCCTCGGCCCGACTTCACTACTACATGCTGGAAAACGCCCCGTTTGAGGTGCTGCTGGTCAACGCCCACGATGCCAAGAACCTGCCCGGCCGCAAGACAGACGTCTCCGATGCGACGTGGCTGGCGCAGCTTGGCGCTCACGGGTTGTTGCGGGCCTCGTTCGCACCGCCTCAGCCGATCCGGGAACTGCGCGATCTGACCCGCACCCGGATCGCGATCGCCAGGGAACGTGCCGGGAATGGGAAGCGCAACGTTTGGAGAAGGTGCTGGAGGATGCCGGAATCAAGCTGTCGGTGGTAGCCACCGACATCACTGGTGTTTCCGGGCGGGCCATCTTGGCCGTATTGGCTACCGGAGAGCGTAGTCCAGCGGTTCTGGCGGATCTCTCAGTCAAACTGAGTATTCGAAGGCGTGAAGGCCACCGGGTATTGCCGTTGGGGGCCAGCGGTATTGCTGTCGGGGGCCGGTGGTGA
>CANLSH010000009.1 GCA_947493705.1 uncultured Arachnia sp.
GTTGGGAGGTTGAGTAGGAGCGTCAGCGACGTGTCGATCCGTTAGGAGGTTGAGTAGGAGCGTCAGCGACGTGTCGAAACCGATCTCAGAAGGCCGCGGGGGTTTCGACACGACGGCTCCTTCGTCGCGCGTCATACTCAACCAGCGGGGGGCTGTTTCGACACGACGGCTCCTTTGTCGCGCGTCATGCTCAACCAGCGGGGGGTTGTTTCGACAGGACGGCTTCGTCGTCGGGTGTCATGCTCAACCAGCGGGGGGTTGTTTCGACAGGGCGGCTTCGTCGTCGGGTGTCATGCTCAACCAGCGGGGGGTTGTTTCGACAGGGCGGCTTCGTCGTCGCGCGTCATGCTCAACCAGCGGGGGGCTGTATCGACAGGACGGCTTCTTTGTCGCGCGTCATGCTCAACCAGCGGGGGGTTGTTTCGACAGGGCGGCTTCGTCGTCGGGCGTCATACTCAACCAGCGGGGGGCTGTTTGGAAACGACGGCTCCTTCGTCGCGCGTCATGCTCAACCAGCGGGGGCTGTTTCGACACGACGGCTCCTTCGTCGGGTGTCGTGCTCAAACCGGCGGAGGGTGTTCAGACCCTCGCCGTGCAGCGAAGTCTTGACTCCAAGCTACGCAGCTAGTAGGTTACTTAGTACACCAACTAACCAAGTAAGAGGAGCGGGGCGTGTTCGACGATGGCACACCGATCTTCCAGCAGCTAGCGGACCAGATCTGTGGGGACGTGTTGCGGGGCGGCTACGCCGAGGGCGACAAAGTGCCGTCGATCAATGAGCTCGCTGTTTTCTACCGGATCAACCCCGCCACTGCCAATCGTGCCGTCGCATCTCTCACGGACAAGGGGATCCTGCTCAAACAGCGGGGGATCGGCATGTTCGTGGCAGAGGGTGCGCGTCAACTCATCGCCGCCGAACGACGCTCAGAGCTTCTGGAGAAGCACGTTGCACCGTTGGTGGCTGAGGCGAAGGCGCTCGACATCGACACCGAAACGCTCATCAACCTGATCCGGGAGGAATCAGCATCATGACATCAGCCATGGAAGTCGCCAATCTCACCAAGCGCTACGGCTCGGTGGTCGCGCTGGATGACATCAGTCTCAGCATCGAGCAGGACTCCATCACCGGCATCCTGGGGCGCAATGGCGCGGGTAAAACCGTCCTGATGTCCCTGATGACCGCCCAGGAAGTGCCCACGTCGGGCACCATCCGGGTCTTCGGGAAGTCTCCTAGGGAGAATGCCTCGGTACTGTCCCGCACCTGCTTCATCCGGGACAACCAGCGCTATCCCGACGAGTACAAGCTTGGCCACTTGCTGCGCGTGGGGCCACTGTTCTACGAGAACTGGGATGCGGACCTGGCCGCTCGCATCATCGAGACGTTCGAGATCCCTGGGGACCGTACTATTCGGAAGCTCTCCCGTGGACAACTGTCGGCGGTGGGCCTGCTCATCGGCCTCGCGTCGCGCGCGCCCATCACCTTCTTCGATGAGCCCTACCTGGGCCTCGACGTCACCGCCCGCACTCAGTTCTACGCCCTCCTCCTGGAGGACTACGCCGAGCACCCCCGCACCGTAGTGGTCTCCACGCACCTCATCGACGAGATGGAGCAGCTGCTGGAGCGGGTCATTGTCCTGCATCGGGGCCGGGTCCGCGAGGACTCCGAACTCGAGGACTTGAGACGACGGGCGGTTCGGCTCTCGGGTCGCAGCAGCGATCTTGATCGGGTGCTGGATGGCCATGAGGTGCTGCGCCGCTCCGACATGGGCAGTGTCGGCACCGCACTGGTCACAGCAACCGAGTCCATCCGTGGCGAGGCGGAAGCGGCGGGCGTCGACGTCGAACCCGCATCAATTCACGAACTGGTGGCCGCCTATGGCCTGCAGACTGAGGAGGTTTCGCAATGAGTCGAGCAATGGCAGTTGTACGAATGCACTTCAACCGCAGGTTCTCGACGTTCGTCATGCCGCTGATTCTCGGGCTGGGTGTCGTTGTCCTCATGGTGGTGATAGTCGCGACCCTGCGGGCAGCCGGGGTTCCCACCTCGAATCCTGAGGTGCTGGAGGGGTTTCGCAACAATGGTGGGATAGTGGGCACCCTCGCTGGTTTCCTCATCAGTCTGGGTGTGCAGGCGGCGACGGCGTGTTTCGCCTTCGCCACGTCCCTGGGGACCACCCGACGTGACTATGTGCTGGGCACCGGCATCTACTTCCTGCTGCAGACCCTCTACGTCGCGGCGATCCTGTCGCTGCTCCTCGTCCTGGAGAAGGCGACGGACCACTGGTTCCTCAATGCCTACGCACTGGACGTCACGGTTCTGGGCAGCGGCAACTGGGTACCGTTCCTGCTCATCGTGACAGCCGGCACGCTGTCCATGCAGGCCGTCGGCGCCATGTTCGGTGCCTCGTGGCTGCGCTTCGGCAGCCGCGGACCACTGCTCATCGCAGCCGCCATGGTGGTGCTGTTGGTGGGGGCGATCCTGATCGTCATTCCGCGTTGGGGCGCGCTGGCGTCGGCGTTCACCGTCGGATGGGCCGCACTGCTCCTGTTTGCGCTCGGCGCTGTGGCTCTGTTGGCGACGGGCGCGTTCCTCAGTCGCACGAGCGTGCGAGGCACCTAAGGACGTTCGACGGGATGCCGTTCAGTGTGGCTGCGAGCCAGTTCATGCTCGACGGCTCGTCGGATCCAGTTGGAGACAGAGCGGTCATCCGCTGCGGCATGGTCACGGACTTCACGGAGTAGTCCTTCGGGGAACCGCACGGGCACAGGCTGGCTGAGCCTTTCCTTGCGGCGCACAGGGGGCCCCTGGGGCTCCTGGTTGGCAGGATCGGCGTAAAATGCGTTCTCTTCGTCAGCGGTCATGTTGGTCATCGGTCCTCCTTGTAGCGTCTGGCCAGATGGTCGGCAGCGATGTAGCAGCCGATCGGGCGGCACGTGTTGCGGTTGCCGGTCCTCGAGGGTGCAAGCGGCACGGTGAGGATTCTTCCGGCAACTTCAGCGACCATCAGCCAATGGGCTGGGGACCTCGCCGGGTAGAACAGCGGCCGGCTGGCCCAAACGTCACCGATGTCGTAAGACCCACACCAGGGTGCTTGAAGAGGTGACTGGCCTGATGGTCAATTTCGAAGGGCCAGTCGTCGTCCAAGTCATCGACATCGAACGGGCTCGTCCAGCCATTGTAATACAAACGAATACAGCTGGGTAGATGGTCATCCTGCTGGCATCAGTGCGTGGCGAGCAGCTCCGCGAGCGACATGGAACTGCGGTCCGCCAAAGAGCTCAGCTGGGTCTGGCAGGAGAAGCCGTCGGCCAGCACGATGGCGTCGGGGCCGGCCTCCGTGACGGCGGGAAGCAGGTCATGTTCGAAGACGGCGACGGAGACCTCGTGGTGCCCGATCTCCACTCCGAAGTTGCCGGCGAGACCGCAGCAGCCGCCCACTCGCACAACGTTGGCGCCGGTAGAGGCCAGGAGGGCCGCGTCGGCCTGCCAGCCGATGACCGATGCGTGATGGCAGTGCGGCTGCGCGACGACAGTGTGCCCGGTCAAGTCAGGTGCCACGAAATCGGTGTCCGTGGCGAGGAACTCCGCCAGTGTCAGGATTGTGCCATTCAGTGCGGCGACGTTCTCGTCGTCAGGGAGCAGCTCGGGGGCGTCGCTGCGCCACACCGCCGTGCATGAGGGTTCCAGGCCAATAATGGGAATCCCGGCCGCCACCAGGGGGGCCAGCTCTGCTGCAGCCTTCTTCAGCTGGCGACGAGCGCCGTCGAGTTGCCCGGTGGAGATCCAGGTCAGCCCGCAACAGGCGGTGCGCTCCAGCACGCGGGGTTCGTAGCCAAGCCGCACGAGCACCTGCACCATGGCGGCGAACGTGGTGGATTCAAAGCAGTCGGAGAACGAGTCCACCCAGACCAGCACAGGCCCTTTGGGGAAGGGGACAACCGTGGCAGCATCTCCTGCCAGCGGACGAGGGGACGGCACGACGGAAGGCGCGACAGCAACCAACTTCTGGTCATCATCAGCCGATAGTTCCCTCGAAGCCAAGTCGGTGAGTTTAGCCAGCCGGCCACGTGCGTTCCGGCCGGCAAAGCGGGGGATGTCGCGTCGCGCGTCCACACCGGCACCCCACCGGAGCAGGCGGCCCAGGCCAGGGGCCTGCCCGACGACGTTGACCACGGCCCCCAGTCCGGGCACGGTCGTGATCATGCGCCCCCAGCGCGGCAGCCAGCCCAGCGCGTAGTGGTTGCGTGGCCGCAGACGTCCCTTCCACGTTTCGTGTGTGACGCGCGCCTTGTAGGCCGCCATGTCGATGCCGGTGGGGCAGTCCCGTGCGCAACCCTTGCAGGACAGGCACAGATCCAGAGCCTCGTGTACCTCGGGGCTGCGCCAACCACCGATCAGTGATCCATTGACCATCTCCTGCAGCACACGCGAGCGCCCGCGAGTGGAATCCTTCTCGTCACGCGTCGCCTGGAAGCTGGGGCACATGACCCCGCCGGAGCCCGTGTTGTCAGCGATGCACTTGCCCACGCCACTGCACTTGTGAACCTCGGAGACAAAGGTGGGGTGCGTCAGGTTCAGGGGCGAGAGCGTTATCGCCACAGCCCGCACGTCCGCTTCCACGGGGGCCGGGTCCACCAGCACCCCGGGGTTCAGCAGGTTGTGCGGATCAAAGATGTTCTTCACGGCACCGAACAGTTCCAGCGCCTCCGGTGTGTACATGTATTGCAGCAACTCGGAGCGCGCCCGGCCGTCGCCGTGCTCGCCGGACATCGAGCCTCCGTGGCTGGCCACGAGTTGCGCAGCTTCCACCACGAAGGCCCGGTACTTCCCGGCGCCGCCCTCGGATGTGAGGGGAAAATCGATGCGGGCGTGGACGCAGCCATCGCCGAAGTGACCGTAGGGCAGGGCATGCAGGTTGTGGCGCGCCAGGAGGGCGTCGAAGTCGCGCAGATAATCACCCAAACGCTGGGGTGGGACGGCGGCATCCTCCCAGCCGGGGTAGGCCGGATCGGTCAGGCTGACGCCGGCCAGACCCGCGCCGTCGGCCCGGATCTGCCAGAGATCGGCGGCCTGCGATGGGTCTGTCACCACCCAGCCCTCGACGCAGGAAGCGGTCGCCAGAAGTGTCTCGGCGCGGGCGTGAACCTCGGCGGGGTCCTCTCCCACGAGTTCGATGAACATCCAGCCGTCACCAGCGGGCAGGGTCCCCACGGACTCACGCCCTCGCTTGTCGATCACCACGTCGACGATGCGACGGTCCAGCCCTTCACAGGCGATGGGCTTGTAGGGCAGGAGTTGGCAGATGTCATCGCCCGCGTCGGCCATGCTGGGGTACCCGAGCGCCACCATGACACGCTCGGGGGCATCCGGAGCCAGCCGGATGGTGGCTGACAGAATGATGCCGAGCGTTCCCTCGGTGCCGGCGAAGAAACGGGGTAGGTCAAAGCCCTTCTCTGGGAGGAGATGCTCGAGGGAATAGCCGGAGATCTGGCGACCGAATGTCCCGAACTCCGTCCGAATGGTGCCCAGATTGCCAGCGACGAGGTCGCGCAGTTCAGGAAGGTCGTCGGTCCCCAGGTGCAGAATCTCACCGGTTCCCGTGATGACCTCCAGCGCCACCACGTTGTCCGACATCCGCCCGTACCCGAGAGCGCGGGGGCCGCAGGCGTTGTTCCCGATCATTCCGCCGACGGTGCAGCGCGTTGACGTGGACGGATCGGGACCCAGCCGGAGGCCGTGGGGCCTGGCGGCCTGTTGAAGCGTTTCCTGCACGACCCCGGGATCCACAACGGCTGTGCGGGCCTCCGGATCGATGGAGTGAATGGTGCGCAGATGGCGCGAGACGTCGATCACCAGTCCGGGGCCGACGGCGTTTCCTGCACAGGATGTGCCCGCTCCGCGAGCGGTGATGGGCATGCCGACCTCGAGCGCAGCGCGCACAAGAGAGACGACCTCGTTGCGCGTGCGAGGATGCGCCACGACGACCGGGAGGACACGGTAGATCGACGCATCGGTGGAGTACAGGGCCCGCGCCAGCTTTGAGTCGTCAAGGATCTCGGCGGTTTTTCCGAGAGCCAGGCGGAACCGCTGCAGAAGGTTGTGGGGCTCGTCGGACATGAGTCCTAGTCTGCCACCGTCAGCATGCCCTCCATTACCGAGCTGGCTTCCAACCGGTCTGAGGACTTGCAGTGGCGACGCCCATCCGGGACGCAGTTCTCACAGGTGGTGTGCCCACCCGCATCATCGATTCACTCCGTGGCGAGCTCGGCCAGAGTCTCCGTCATCTCGTCACGCGTCAGAATGCCGACGTGGGTGGAATGGACGGCCCCCTCACGATCAATGAATACGTGGCTGGGCACCGCCATGACGCGGTATTGACCGGAGATTGCGCCGTCAGGATCCGGCACCTGCGGATAGGTCATGCCCAATCGCTGCGCCCACGTGGCGACGGTGGAGGTGGGCTCACCCAAATAGACCGAGACGACTTTTACTTCGCCATTGGAGGCCTCCCAGGCATCCTGGATGTCCGGTGCCTCGGTGCGGCATGACGAGCACCAGGTGGCGACGAAGGACAACCACACCGGAGTACCCGCCTGCTCCGACAGCGAGAAGACTTCGCCGTCGGTAGTGGTCGCAGTGAAGTCGGCTGCCGGTTCGCCGGCTACCGGCGGGGGAGCGTCGCCGGCCACGTCAACGGGGCTCGCGTCCGGGGTCGGTTGATTCATCCACCACGCCGCTGCCAGCACCACAGCGATCACAACCACCAGCACCAGCACGTTGCCGAGCCGGGAGTTACGGATGCGCCCCCAGCCGCCACTGCTCTCAGGTGGCTGAGCGTCGTCGACTGTGGAGATTGTGGACTCCCTGCGTGCGTGCGTGGTCATGTGCGTGCCTTAGGCGTAGGAATGCAGACCACCGAACCAGTGGTTGCCAAGGAATGTGAACAGCACGGCGACGAATCCCAGAATGAGCAACCAGGCCGCACGGTTACCACGCCACCCAGCGACGACTCGGGCGTGCAGGTAGGCGCCATAGATCAGCCAGGTCACCAGCGCCGCTGTCTCCTTCGGGTCCCAGCTCCAGTAGCGGCCCCACGCCGTGTCCGCCCACAGTGCGCCGAGGACGATCATGAGCGTCAACATGGGGAATGCCAGGACGACGGCGCGGTAGCCGATCTCCTCCAGAACTTCTTCGCTGGGCAGAACCCTCAGACGAATCCGGGAGTGCAACAGGAACAGCACGGCGGCGGCGAAGGAGACCGCGGCGGCACCGTTGCCGATCACAGCCGTGAACACGTGCAGGGTGAGCAGCAGACTGTTCTGCAGGGCAGGGATGAGCGGTGAGACATCGCTTTCCATATTGGAGGCGTAGAACAGCAGCGCCACCGCGATGGGCAACACCAGCAGCGCCAGGCCACGGATCCTGTAGCGCCATTCGAAGTAGGCGAAGCAGCCCAGCACCGCCCACGCAAATGCTGTGGCGAACTCGAACTGATTGGCGAACGGGGCATGACCGGTGACGAGTGAGCGAAGTACCAGGGAGACCGTCAACGACAGGAAGGACAGCTCGATGAGCCGGTCCGAGTACCAGCCAAGCCCACGTCCTTTCTCGACGTCCGTGCTGCCCATCTGATCCAAGGTTTCTGGGCCACTCGCGCCCACGGCAACGCGTTGCCTCGCGGGTGTCTCGGAGCGTTTGAGTCTCCCGTGGGTGGCCACCGAGGCAACATTGCCGATCAGTGCCAACGCCACCATCAGCAGCGACGCGTTGTGCAGGAGATTGGAGACTTCGAGCATGGCTCAGCCTTCCTTCGTGGTGTGACGTGATGTGTCGTTCAGGGATGCCTCATCGAGTGGCGGCGTTTCGTCCGGTGATGGTGGTCGTGTCATGTCATCGGCCAGCCGACGGAAGCGGGGTTCGAAGGCCAGATCGATGCGGTCCGGGCACCCGATCCGCACGATGCTGTTCTGCCCGTGGGGTGTGACGCGCACCCACAACCGGTGGTGGCGCAGCCCCATGGTCAGGTAGGTCCCCAGTAGCAGCAGGACGGAGCCAACCCACACCCAGGGGGCACCGGGATCACGCGAGACCATCAACCCGGTGTACTTCTGTTCACGCTCGAAAGTGATGGACAAGTCCTCCATCACCATGGGTTGGCCCTGTGTGAGGATCTCGGTGGCGACAGGAACGTCCTGCTCCCCGGGATAGAGCTCGACGCGTACCTGCCCGGGACCGATGCTGTCCTCCACCTGCCCGGAAGCGGGGGCGACCACATAGATGAGCATGTCTGGTTCTTCGAGTCGGAAGCTGGCATAGGTCAGGCGCTCGTCCTCGGTGGTCCACTCCAGCGGCAGCCCCCGGTCGAACAGGACGGTGCCGTCGGCGTCGGTGATGAGCATGTCAGCCGCCACCCCGAAGTACGACTGGTTGATCTTGACGCCGTCGTGGCGCAGGGGTTCGTTGACGCGCACCTCCTGGCGCGCGACCTGCTGGCCGTTCTCGCGCAGGATCACCTCGCTCACATAGTCCTTGGGACGGCCGTCGGCCTGGTAGGTGTCGGCGAAGGACAGCACCTCAACGTTCAGGCCTGTGCTGTGCCCGACGTCCCGCGTGGAGCCGACTGCGACGGTGAACTGGCTCTCGCGAAAGCCCATGGTGCCCGAGACCACCACGCCCAGCAGGATGAGTATGAACGCGAGGTGGGCCGCGACGGTGCCGAAGGGAGCAAATCGGTTGCGATCGGCGAAGAGGTTGATGCCTGGTCCCCTGGGGTCGTCCAGGACTCTGAAGCGCATTGCGGACAGCTGTTCGCGGGCCCGCTGTGTGGCCTGCTCCGGCGGGAGTGGTACCTCCAATGTGGCCCGCAGACGGGACCGGTCAAACAGTCGCTCGGCGGCATGTATGCGGGGCCGCGTGGCCTGCTGCCACAACAGCGGAAGGCGGTGAACAGTACAAGCGACGATGCTGAGCGCGAGCAGCGTTGTCACGATGGTGAAAGCGGGGGAGCTGAACATTGAGAATGCTCGTAGGAAGCTGAGTACGGCGGTCCACCCGCCGTACTTCACTCTCTGGTCTTCAAGCCACGATGCATACGCGGCGGGATCTGCCCGCAGCTCGGGCGAAACCTGGGGAAACAGCACCCCCACCAACGCCATGATGCTGAGGGCGAGGATGAGCAGGAGGCCCACCTTCTTCTTGTGGAAGAAGTGGTAGACACCGAGCACGGCAGTCACGGCCGGGCCCCGGCGTCGACGGGGGCGTACCTCCGGAGTACGGCTGGGCGTCTTGTGCATGGTGGTCATGAGCGATCCTTCATAGTCCCAGCGATGGCACGAAAGCGGCGAGACGGCTGAACTGGTCGGTCATCATCAGGAACCCCAGCAGTACCAACAACAGACCCGAGGTCAGCGACATCGCACGTTGATGGTGCTGGAACCACCCGAGACGATGCGTGATGAAGTCGGCGCCCACGGCGACGAGGAGGAACGGCACGCCGAGTCCCAATGAATACGCCAACAGCAGCACCGTGCCCTCCCCAATGCTGCCCGTGGTGGAGGCCAGCCCTATGACGCCGCCCAGAATGGGTCCGATGCATGGTGTCCAGCCAGCGGCGAAAGCAAGTCCCAGCAGGAAAGAGCGGCTGTAACGAGGGCCCCTAGCGGCGGAGATGTTGGGTGTTGCCCGGAACTGGCGATGCAATAGGGAGAGATTGATGATGCCTGCCAGGTGCAGGCCCATCACCATGAGAATGGCCCCGCCGATGATACGCAGCAGGGTGCGGTGCTCCGCCAGGGCGTGACCGACAAGCCCCAGAGACACCCACAGCGACACGAACACGACGGTGAACCCCGCCATGAAAACCACACCCTGACCGAGTGCCCTGGCGCGGTGACCGGCCGAGCGATCGGAGCCAGCGACGTAGCCCACCCAAGCTGGTACCACCGGTAGGAAGCAGGGCGATGCAAATGATGCAACGCCGGCCAACGCCACCAGAGGCATCGTCAGGCTCATGGATCATCCTGCGATGGTGGTTCCAACCCCTCCAGGCCACCCATGTGCGCATTGATTGTCTCCGCCATGCTCGAAGCGGGCTCCAGTTCGAGGACCTTGTCCCAGTGCTGACTCACCTTCTCCATGTCTGGCGGGTCCTCCGACAGGTACAGGAATCCAAGGTTGTAGTGCGGCTCGGCCTTGGCGGGGTCGAGTTCTGCTGCACGCTCCCACTGTTCCTGAGCTTTGACGACTTCATCCTGATTGAAGAGCGCCACGCCGAGCGCAAGGCGCGCATCGATGTCATCGGGATGGTCGGCGAGGATGCGCTGCTGCCACTGGCCCGCAGCTTCAGAGTCTCCCGCCATCAGATGTAGCTTGCCGAGCTCACTCATCGCTGCGATGTCGGTGGGGTCTGCCTCAACCTGGGCCTCAAGGTCCGCCACTGCTTCGGTGTCGAGCTCAGGGGTGCCGTGGCCGGGCGGCATCGACGGCATGGATGAAGCCCCTGCCGCCGGTGCCGCTTGATCACTCGGCGGCGGTGCACCGAGTTTGTACACACCCCAGATCACGACGGGAACCAGGAGCAGTACCACCAGCGCGGTGGGCACTCGTCGTCGGGGACGACGCTCCACCGGCTCCACCGGGGTGGAGGTATCCAGCCCGGCAGCGGTTGCCTTGGCCCACTCGGTGAGGTCAGGCGGAGCTGTGGCCAGGAACTCGCGCACCCGAGTATCCAGATCCTCAGTGGTCTCCTGGTGTCGGGGGACCGGGGTGGCTTCGGACGTCATTTCGTCGTCTCCGGCCCCCGTTGATTCTTCGAGGGCTGGATCATCGGTGGCCGACTTCTCGGGCTCGTGTGTCATTGGGTCATGCCTCCAGCAGCGCGAGCTGCCCCTTGCGCGCCGCGTCAGTGGCGTCATTCAGGATGCGCAGGGCCTCACCCGGTGCGTGGAAGCCGAGCGAGTTCTCGGAGACAATCCAGTCGATGTAGAAGCTGGCCTTGCGCTGATAGTCCCACGCCTCCTTGAGTTCCGCATCGGTGGCACCGGCCTCCTTGGCGGCCTCGATGTCAGCAATCAGCTCCGTCAGCGCGTCCTGCGCCACGTCGCGTGTCCTCAGGTGCCGTTCCTGAATGGTGTCGACGCGAGCCTGCAGCTCACCCTCCGACGTGGAGTGGCAGGTCTGGCAGGAGGCGTTGATGTTCTCCAGCGGGCTCTGGACATTGTGTTCGCTGACCTTCATCGCACCTTCCCGCTGGTACGGCATGTGGCAGTCAGCGCAACTGACGCCGGCGGCGGCGTGCACGCCCTGGTTCCACAACTCGAACTCAGGATGCTGTGCCTTGAGCATCTCCCCGCCTGTGATCTCGTGGGTCCAGTCGGTGAAACCCTCTTCCATGTAGTAGTCGTACTCATCGTCGATGTTGAGGCCCTTGCCCCATGGGAAGGTCAGCGTCTTGCCCTCACCCTTGAAGTAGTACTCCACGTGGCACTGCGCGCACACGAAGGTGCGCATCTCGCTGGCCGTGGCGTCGCGGTTGACGTCGTAGTCCTTGATCCCTTCGGCGGCCTTGGCGTCGGCGATACCCTTCTCGAAGGCGGGACGCGTGATGCGCAGCTCCATGGTCTCCGGGTCGTGGCAGTCGATGCAGGTCATCGGGTGGTCGAACAACGGAGCAGCCTCGTCGAAGGACATAGCGTTGATCTCGTCAAAACCCGCCTTCATGTCACCGTCGCCGAGTTCGTTCATCACTTCCACAGTGGAGACATGGCAGTTGACACAGCCACCGGGCTGGTCCACCTGCTTGACGCGTTCGGTCACCAACTGGTCATGCTGCATGTAGGCGTGGCCACGCTTCTCGCGGTAATCAATGGAGAAGGCATAGCCCTTCCACATGTCCACGAGTCGTGGATCCAACTCAAGCTTCTGTTCCGTCGTGGTCTTGGCACGGGGATCATCCTCGTCCAGGACCGCGGGAAGGCCCTCCGAGCCACCGGGACGTCCTTCATCCA
This sequence comes from uncultured Arachnia sp., assembly GCA_947493705.1. GTDB lineage: Bacteria > Actinomycetota > Actinomycetes > Propionibacteriales > Propionibacteriaceae > Arachnia. The sequence continues at coordinate 12,007 of CANLSH010000009.1, forward strand.
TTTCGATCGTGCGCTTGTAGGACTCGAACTGCAGCGGGAAGTTCTGGCCCCACACCTCCGCGGATGTGGTGTTCTCGGTGAGTTCCGTCACCCGGAAATACGGCTCACGCGCCTCATCCCTGCGTTCCGAGATGTTGAGGAGCAGTGCTGCTATGCCGACTGTGACGAGAGCCATCGCCAGCACCCCGACGCCCAGCAGCAGCTTCCAGCGACGGCCGGGATCGCGGAAGCGGGGCGACGCCCCCTCTGCGGACGCGCCAGTTGCCTGGACATCCTCCTCGACGAACTCAGTGTTCTCATCGACGGGGTCGCTGGGGTTGTGGTCATTCTCGTCATTCATCTCAATCACCTCATGTGGCCGACTTCGCTGTGGCATTGAATGCAGCCGACCTGCTCATCGTCAGATCGGGTCATGTTGATGGCGTGCACCAGATCCCCGTGACAGGACAGGCAGGAGTCCTGTGTGATGCGAGAGTTCTTCTCACGGATCTCGATGTTCTCGGGGTAGTCACCGGTGGTGAATTTCAGCGCGTGCCAAAAACCGTTGTCCGCCTTGTTCCAGTACTTGTGAACGATGTTGTCGTGGGGGGCATGGCAGTCGTTGCACGTGGCCACATCGGCGTGGCTTCCCTTCTGCCAACCTTCGTAGTGCTCATCCATCGCGTGGCACTGGGCACACGTCTCAGGCGAACTGCCGAAGTATGCGATGCCGTTGGCGAAGACGAACGTGAAGATTCCCAGTCCTATTGCGGCACCCACCAGCAGCGCCAGACTCGAGTAGACGAGCCCTGCCATGCCGAATCGATTCCACAAGCGGGTAAGGAACGCTGGACGCCTGATGCTGGCCATCGACTCCAACTCCCTCCCGTAGCCCTGTCGTGAATCTTGCGACAAGTCTTTCAAGGAACGTCGGTGCATAATCTCAATTCGAGGCCCACCGGAGATAGATCTTTGGGGTGTGCCCATGTGCCTTTCGATACACCCCCCACACGGGGGGCAAGCCCCCCGTGGACCCCCCACACGGGGGGCAGGCCCCCCGTGGCCCCCCGGGGCCGGGGCTTCGCCCCTGGCCCTATCGGGCTCGCTTCGCTCGCGCGACTTGATGTTCCGTCGAACAAGCGGCTTCGCCGCGTTCGTCGGACTCGCTTCGCGAGTGGGGCCGCGCCCACCATGAACACACCGTGCTCGCCGCGTTCGTCGGACTCGCTTCGCGAGTGGGGTCTATTCCGGCATGTCCGGGCGCCGAAATCCCCCTGCGGCGAGGTAGGCCGCCGCCTGCATACGGTTGTCGAGACCGAGCTTGCGCAAGGAGTTGTGCATGTGGTTCTTGACAGTGCCCTCGGTGATGAAAAGACGCTGCCCAATCTCCCTGTTGGTCAACCCCTCGGCCGCGCACTGCAGGATCTCCAGCTCCCGGTCACTCAGGTTGGGGCAGGCATGAGACCCAGCGGTCTCGTGTGACGGGGTTGTACGCACTTGGCTCAACAGTCGAGGCAGCAGCTTCGGCGCGATGGGGTTCTGGCCGGATGCCGCTGACCGAATCTGGGCGAACAGCTCTGCCGGATGAAGATCCTTCAACAAATAGCCGTGCGCTCCGGCGCGGATGGCGGCGAGAAAGGAGTCATCATCATCGTTGACGGTCAGCATCACCACTTTGCTTCCCGGTCTCTTGGCCAAAATCTCTCGCGCGGTTTCTATGCCGTCCATCCCGGGCATCTCCAGATCCAGCAGAACGACGTCGGGTTCAGTGACGAGAACAACCGCCACCCCCTCCTCGCCTCCCACCGCCTGGCCGACAACGCTCATGTCTGACTGTGCAGCCACGAGCGTGGCAATGGCTTGGCGGAAAAGACTCTGATCGTCGATGAGTACTACGCGGATCATGCTCCGGTCAGTGACTTCCGTCTCGCTCATCGCGCAGTTCTTTCCATCTCGGGCAGCTTCTCCGCATTGCGCGGCAGACGGATGCTCACGCGGGTGCCGGCGCCGGGCTCGGATTGCACGTCCAACGTGGCGCCGATGAGAGTGCTGCGCTCCCGCATCGTCTGGAGACCGTAGCCCGCGTGTTCGCACCTCCTGGTCCCGGCGTCGAACCCTCGACCATCATCCTCAATGAGCACGTGATGACCCTGAGCGACATCATCGAGAACAATTCGGACCCGTTGGGCGGCGGCGTGCTTGCGTGCGTTGGTGAGTGCCTCCTGGATCATCCGCAGGAGGTGCAGTCTGGCTGCGGGATCAAGCTCAGGTTCGACCCCGTTGAGGCTCAGCTCGGTCACCGGGCCACCCAGCCGTGCATAGTGGGAGGCGTAGGTGCTCAATGCCTGGGTGAACGACTCGTCGGTACGGGTGAGCGATCGTAGACCCAAGATCGCTTCTCGCACGTCCTGATAGGCGGCATGGCACAGGTCTCCCAGTGCGTCGATCTCTGCGCGCACCTGTTCCGCGTGTTCCCCGATCGGCTCTGGAACGGCTCGCAACCGCAGATGAAGGGTGCCGAGCACTTGCGCCAGACTGTCGTGCAGCTCGCGGGCAATGCGGTCGAGCTCGTCGACGCGGGCAAGATGGCGTGCGTTCTCCAGGACGCCGGCCTGCGCCACCGTGAGTGACACCATGTCAGCGGCTGTTTCCAGTAGCCGTTGCTCGTGATCGCGCAGCTCCTCGTTGCCGAACACCTGGATGTTCCCAATTTGTGCGCCGCGCAACATCACGGGAGTGCTACTCACCACTGACGCCGACGCCGACGGCGATGGGCTCTGTCCGGTCCGCGCAGAGACGCTGACCGAAGCGCCCCTCGCAATGTCAATGCGTGCGTCGTCGGCGCCGAGAAGTTCAACGAGGTGCTCCACAACCTGATCGAGGATGGCGGGTTGCGGGTCATGGCGTGCCACGGACGTCAGGATTGCATTGGTGCCGGCGAGTTCACGGTTCTGGTGTTCGATGACGCGGTATCCGCGACCGAGCAGCACAAACATGGTGACACCGAAAGCGACGACGCCAAGAACGGACAGTATGCCGATCACGAGATCGGCTCCGCCGTCACGCGCCATTTGGACAGAGTGGAAGATGACGATCGCAGCGACGGGAACAACGATGCCTGCCAGACGCAGGCGTCGCAGCCAGATGGGTGGCGGTGAAGCCGTATGCGACACTATCCCTCCTCTGTCCTTCTCCCTCGTTGGGTCAGCGTCGGCGGTGAAGCTATGCCCTGAGCGTATCCGGGCACTGTTGCCCGGCTTTGCGCAGGGTGGTCTCTCCTTCGTCAACATGCGTGTCCTTCCCGGCTTCCGGGCCAAGACGCCGTTGTTCGATAGGCTGGCTCATACATTGGAAGGGGATTCCACCATGTCTCTGCAGAATGAACTGCTTGGCTTTGCCACCTCGGTTGGCGACATGTTCCGGATGCGTGTGGCGGAAACGCCGGATGTTCTGGCGTTCATGGAACCTGACCGGGCGGATGGCCCCAACACCTGGAAGAACTACACGTGGGCAGAGACCCGCGAGCACGTCGATGCGGTGGCCGCCGGTCTGCTTGCACGCGGGCTCCGTCCTGAACAGCGTGTCGCGATCATCTCCAACACACGATTGGAATGGATCTTCGTCGATCTCGCGATCGCCTGTGCAGCCGGCGCCACCACCACGGTCTACCCGAACACCGCCTCCGGGGACGTTGACTACATCCTGAACGACTCCGGCTCGGTCATCGTGGTGGCCGAAAACACGGAGCAGATGGAGAAGGTGCTGGACGACGAGGCCCTCACAGCCGAGGTTCACACCATCGTCGTGATTGATCCTGCCGGCGTGGAGGAGACAGATCGCATCATCACCTACGCCACGCTGAAGCGGCTCGGAACGGAAGCACTCGCATCCAACGCCAAGATCGTGGACGACGCGATTGCCAGCACCAACCACGACAGCCTCAGCACACTCATCTACACATCCGGCACCACCGGGCAGCCCAAGGGCGTGCGCCTGAACCACGGCTCGTGGGTGTACGAGGGCGCCGGCACAAAACACTGGTATTTGCTGTCACCCTCAGATCTGCAATATCTGTGGCTCCCGTTGAGCCACGTCTTCGGCAAGGCCCTGCTCGCGGTCCAGCTGTCCTACGGGTTCGCCTCCGCGGTGGATGGCCGCATTGACCGCATTGTGGCCGGTCTGGGCGAAGTGAAACCCACGTTCATGTGTGGCGCTCCCCGTATCTTCGAGAAGGTGCGGGCCGCAGTGCTGACCGGCAGCACTGGGCTCAAGGGCAGAATCGCCCGGTGGGCCTTCGCCACCGGGGCGAAGACCCGCCCCTATCGCCTTGAGGAACGTGAGGTGCCGAAACTGCTGGGCATCCAGTACAAGGTGGCTGACAAGCTGGTGTTCAGCAAACTCAAGGAGAAGTTGGGTGGCAACATCCGCTTCATGATCTCCGGATCGGCGAAGCTGTCGTCGCAGGTACAGCAGTGGTTCTACTCCGCCGGGATCCTGATCGTCGAGGGCTACGGCTCCACGGAGACGAGCGCAATCGCCTTCCTGAACCTTCCCACGGACCCAAGGTTCGGGACCGTTGGCAAGGTCCTGCCCGGCATTGAGGCCAAGCTCGCCGATGATGATGAGGTCCTGATCCGCGGACCGATCGTGACACCGGGCTACCACGGGAAGCAGGATCTGACCGACGAGGTGCTGGTGGACGGCTGGTACCATACCGGCGACCTCGGCTCGTTCGATGCCGACGGCAACCTCAGCATCACCGACAGAAAGAAGGACCTCTTCAAGACCTCCGGCGGGAAATACATTGCGCCGCAGAAGGTGGAGGGCGCCCTGACGGCCAACATTCCCTACGTTTCGCAGGCCGTGGCCGTGGGCGATGGCCGCAAATACTGTTCGGCACTCCTGGTCCTGGATCCACCGCTGCTCCAGAAATGGGCCGACAAGCGCTCCATGTCACATCTCACCTATGCGGAGTTGTCACAACTGCCGGAGATCCATGACTCCATCGAGCGTCAGATCGAGAAGGCCAACACGCGGCTCGAGCGCTGGGAAACGGTCAAGCGGTTCGCCATTCTGGATCAGGAACTGACCGTCGCCAATGATCTGGTCACGCCCAACATGAAGGTGCGCCGCGCCGAAGTGTACGAACGCTATGCGGACCTCGTGGATTCCCTCTACGACAAGGAAGAGTGAGTGTTCTCGTTCCGCTGCCCCCTGCGCTGGTCAGATCTGGACGCGCAGGGGCACGTCAACAACTCCCACATCGTGGACTACATGCAGGAGGCGCGCGTCGCCTTCTTCCGCAGCGGACCAACCTCAGCACTCCTTGACGCAGGCATCGTCGTGGTGGGCCATCAGGTGGAGTACCTCTCCAGCGTCGAGTACACACCCGAGGGTGTGGACATTGAACTCGGGGTGGCCTCCGTCGGCGGCGCCCGCTTCGAGGTGCTCTACACCCTCTCCCAGCAGTCGCGACCGGTGGCAAAGGCGCGCACCGTGCTCTGCCCGTATGACTTCACCACGGGTCGACCGGTGCGTCTCGCCCCCGAGGAACGGGACTTCCTCTCAGAAGCTGCAGTGGAGGCGGAACCCCTGCGCGCACTCAAGGCTGCGCCGCTGCAGCGACGGGGAACGCTGACGAAGCTGTATCCCCGATGGTCTGATCACGACTCCTATGGACACGTGAACAACGCCACGATGTATGACTACCTGCAACAGGCGCGTATCGAGGTCACCGCCCAGTGGGATCCGACGATGGCCCGGGCCGGGGCGGGGGACTCGTCGTACTTCTGGTTGGTGGCACGCCAGGACGTGGACTACGTCTCCCAGATGTCACACCGGCTCACCCCCTACGCAGTACGGACGGCACCCGAGAAGCTCGGCACCTCGTCCATGACGCTGGCCAGCGAGGTCTTCAATCCGGACGACGGCACAGTCTTTGCCCGTGGCCGCACCGTGGTGGTGTGCGCGGGCTCTGATCTGCACCCCACCCCTCTGCCGGATTCGATCAGGGAGCGGTTGGTGCCGCTCCTGCCCGGCTGAGTTGATAATTGCGGTTGATGGCGTCCTCCAGGGCTCTACCGCGCACGAGCCAGGCGCAGGAGAACGCGACGATGGCGCCGGCTTCGGCCCAGAACACCGGACGGAAGTGACCGAGGACGAAAATGATCTCTGCTGGCAGGAACTGCCAGACGGCTATGAAGGCGCAGGCCGCCACAATGATCCAGCCGCACGTCAGATAGATCTTCACCCGCTTCACCGCGCCATCGCTGCTGACCACGCTGCGAGGCAGGAGCACGAGACAGAAAACGGCCAGGCAGATGAAGAACACCGAGGCGCCGATGCTGTGGATGAAGGCTGCTGATCTGTCGCCGATGATGCACTGGACGAGCGTGCACCTGTCGTCATTGCGGGGAGTAATGGGTGCGAAGGCGATGATGACGGCTGCGACTCCAGCAATTTTGCCCACCCGTCGATCTGCGCGCAGGTCATCGTCACGATCACTGAAACCTCGGTAGCTCCACAGGAACAGGGCCATCGTGATCAGCGTGCCCACCATCAGATCACGCACCGGCGTGTAGTAGTACTCCGAGAGACTTCCGCGGATCGACGAGCCGGTCAGCAGACTCCAGGCCAGCATCGAGCCCGGAAGGAAGAGGCCGAGCAACGCGATGGCGCGGCCGGTGGTGAGGAAGGACACCACCAACTGGTGGCTGGCCTGACCTGTGCTGTTCTCCGGTTGTAGCTGCGGCCCCTTGGGCTGAGCCATCGCGGCGCCCTGGGCCGAAATTGTGTCCTGGGGAGGGCCGAACCTGGCGCGCTTGCGCATCGCCTGCCGCACGGTCATATCTCGTGTCCCCGTCCGCTGAATTCTGTGGCGCCAACATCCTGCCACATTGGATTACATCAGGGATGAACGTTTCCACGCCCCATCCCGACGCCGTGCTTCCCGTGTGAGACGATGATGTCAACGTTAACCGTACGTCTGTGCACTGGGAGGTCTGCATGGTCCACACTCGGGAACCGCTGCTGGTGGGAGTCGATTTCGGCACCCTCTCGGGAAGGGCGGTGATCATCCGGGCACGCGATGGTGCCGAGCTGGGCTCGGCGGTGCATGACTACCAGCACGGCGTCATGGAGTCGCGTTTGGATGCCGGTGACCGACGACGGCTGGGACCGGACTGGGCACTGCAGAACCCTGACGACTATCGCGACGTGCTGCGTCGCGCTGTCCCAGCGGCGCTGCAGGCTGCGGGAGTCGACCCCCAGGACGTTGTGGGGATCGGCGCGGACTTCACTGCATGCACCATGGTTCCCGTCACTGCGGACGGGACTCCCCTGAGTGAGCTGGAGCAATTCGTCAACACGCCGCATGCCTACGTCAAGTTGTGGAAACATCACTCGGCGCAGCCGCAGGCGGATCGCATCACTGACCTCGCCCACGAGCGGTCGGAGCCGTGGATTGCCCGATACGGAGGGCTGATCTCCTCGGAGTGGGAGCTTGCCAAGGGTCTGCAGGTCTTCGAGGAAGCGCCCGAGGTGTATGAGGCAATGGAGCATTGGGTGGAGGGGGCTGACTGGATTGTGTGGCAGCTCTGCGGAACCTACGTCCGTAACGCCTGCACCGCTGGCTACAAGGGCATGTACCAGGACGGCCAGTATCCCAGCACTGACTACCTGGAGTCCCTGGCGCCGGGCTTCGGGAGCTTCATCGTCGACAAGGTGGAGCACCCCATTGCGGATCTTGGAAGCAGGGCTGGCGGCCTCACCGCTGAAGCCGCCGAGTGGACGGGGCTCCCGGAAGGGACAGCCGTGGCCGTGGGCAATGTCGACGCGCATGTCACCGCGCCCGCAGCTCAGGCCACGGGACCGGGACAGCTGGTGGCCATCATGGGTACCTCCACCTGTCACGTCGTGAGCGGGAAGGAACTGCGCGAAGTCCCCGGGATGTGTGGCGTGGTGGACGGTGGCATCATCGCGGGCCGCTGGGGTTACGAGGCGGGACAGTCAGGTGCGGGCGACATTCTGGGCTGGTTCGTCGACAACTGTGTCCCCGGCCAGTACGCGGCAGCAGCTGACGCAGCGGGCATGGGGGTGCATGAGTACCTGTCGTCGTTGGCCGAGAAGCAGGCAGTGGGTGAGCACGGGCTCGTCGCTCTGGACTGGCACTCGGGCAACCGGTCCGTTCTCGTTGACCACGAGTTGTCCGGGGTCATGATCGGGCAGACGCTCGCGACGAAACCGGAGGACCAGTACCGCGCGCTGGTGGAAGCCACGGCTTTCGGCACACGCACCATCGTGGAGGCTTTCATCAATTCTGGGGTGAACATCACCGAGTTCATCGCCGCTGGAGGGCTTCTCCGCAATCGGTTCCTGATGCAGGTCTACTGCGACGTGCTGGGAATGCCGCTGTCGGTCATCGAGTCCGAGCAGGGTCCCGCACTGGGCGCGGCCATCCATGCGGCTGTCGCCGCAGGTCTGTACAAGGACGTCGAGGCGGCCGGCGAGGCCATGGGCAGCCGTCAGCAGGACGCCTATACGCCCAATCCCGAGGCCGTGACGGCATACAACAAGCTGTTCGAGCTCTACACCTTCGTCCACGACCACTTCGGCCGGGATCATCGCGAGATCATGCACACGCTGCGGGCCTTGCGGCGCGAAGCGCACGAAACGACGTCCTCCGCCTGATCCTTCCGCGGTGTCGAGGACATGGCACAGTAGGGGCATGGCCCGATCCATTGTCATTCTCACCGGTGCTGGAATGTCCGCCGAATCCGGCATCGCCACGTTTCGGGATTCCGACGGTCTGTGGGAGAACCACAGACCGGAAGACGTCGCCACCCCCGAGGCCTTCGCGGCGGACCCTGATCTCGTGCACCGCTTCTACAACGCGCGCCGGCGACAGCTGACCGATGGCGTGGTGGCGCCCAATGCGGCGCATGTGGCGCTGGCTCGGCTGGAACACGAACTGGACGGCGACCTCCTGCTGGTCACTCAGAACATCGACGATCTGCACGAACGGGCAGGCTCCGCCAACGTGCTCCATATGCATGGCGAACTACTGCGCTCCCGCTGCCGTGCCTGCGATTCCGTGAGCGAATTCCGCGGCGACGTCGATGCCAGTACCCGCTGTCCGGTGTGCGGGACCGAGGGGGAGATGCGGCCGCACGTCGTCTGGTTCGGCGAGATCCCTCTGGGCATGGATCAGATCTTCACCGCACTCGAACGCTGTGACGTCTTCGCCGCCGTCGGGACCAGTGGCAACGTCTATCCGGCTGCCGGCTTCGTGCAGATGGCACGAGCGGCTGGCGCCCACACCGTCGAGCTCAACCTGGAGCCATCGTGGGTGAACACCGATTTCGAGGAGACCCGGTTGGGGCCGGCCGGCACGGTGGTCCCGCAATGGGTGGACGAGGTGCTCGGAGCGTGACGCCGTGGCGGCGCCCGCTGACTGGGTCAGGCTGATCCTCCGCGATCCAGGACGATGACGTCCGGGGGATCCCCGCCAATCACGAGTAGATCCTCACCCGCATGGGTGCTGAGCAACTCACGCAACACCTCTTCAGACCAGTCAGGTCTGATGCCGTCGGCCCTGGCGAGCAATTGCACCCGTGCCCCGGTGTAGTGCGAGAGGGACTGTGCCAGATCCGGCGAGGGGGCGCCGACGAGGATCACCGACCGGGGTCCGGCGGGCTGGTCCGGAAGAGCCACCGTGCGGTCCTCCTTGTGCACCGCCCAGTGGTAGGCGGAGACGGCGGCGGCAGTGACGAGCACACCGAGGGCGTAGCGCATCGAACGGACGGTTTCCCCGGACGTCGTGCCCGCGAAGATGTCCTCCAAGAGCACGAACACAGCGACGATGAGCGCCACCACGGCGGCGACGCCGACGACACCGAAAAGCAACACCAAGTAGATCCTGCGTGTGGGGGAGGTGGTTTCCGTGACCGGATCACTTGCCCGTGCACGCTGAATGCGGCCCCAGAAGAGCAACCACAATGGCACATTGACCACCAGAAGTGTCACGGCGCCGAGCAGTGTGTTCGTGACCGAGACGCCGAGGTCGAGCCCCGGGGTGAAGGCCTCGATGACCGCGACGATCACCATCCCCACGCCAGCGGCAGAGGCGAGCAGCCCGATGGCCGAGACCAAGTACTCATAGACACGGCGCACCTCGGTACGACTTGCCCGGGCCTCCGCCAGGACCGCGCCGTGGTACCACCAGATGAGCATCCCGACGATGGTGAAGGCAAAGGCGCGCGGCGAATCGATGAAGTGTTGCTGCGCACTCGCGGCGAAGGGGTCACCGAGCAGCCATACCAGCACCTGCCACAGCAAGAGGCTGGCGGCCACCAGTCCAGTGAGCAATCCGCCGCCCACTCCTATGGGAAGTACGACGACCAGCCACGGCGTACTGCGCGGCAGCCCCGCTGCGGCTCCCAACCAATAGCGAACCCATACCAGGGCCCCCGTGGCGAAGGTGGCGCCGTGTTTGGTGAGGAGCCCGCCAGTCCCGAAAGTCAGTTGGCCCGCGTTGTGCAGGAGGAGAACCTCAAGGCTGGTGGTGAGTAGAAGACCCAGGCCGACGGCGACTGTCACGAGTCCAATCAGGGAACCGAGCAGGAGGTGGGGTCTGTTGCGAGTCTCACCGAGACGACGTGCCAGGCTCCAGTGGAGGAGCCAGAGGGCACCCCACACGAACAACTCGGCCAGGGGACGGACATCGAAGCCGCCCCTCAGCACAGCGGAGAGGAGGTCGCGGAGCGCGAGCATCGCGACCAACAGTGACGTCAAGGCGGTCAGCGTGAGGTAGAGGTCGTAGGCACTTGCCGCTGCCTCGCGTGGATCCCTTCGAATGGAGCGGCGGGTCCACCACGCGATCAGACATGCCAACGGCGCTCCGACGAGCACGAACGACAGAGGCTGGGCAAGGGTGTCACCCTCAGAGGTATCGACGCCGAGAGCTCGTCCCAGCAGGTCTGCCATACCGATGGCGGCCACGACGGTGAGCGCAAACAGGAGCAGGTACTGGAAGAAGCGGCGCACGCTGCTCGTTCCACCATCGCTGCTTGCCCCGCTGCCCGGGCTCGTAGTGTCCCCGCGTCTGCGGATGGCAAGCACGATGATCACCGCCACCACGATGGGGCTGATGATGGCGAGCGGTACCAGGAGAAATGTCACGTGATCACCCGTTCACTGGCACTCGTAAAGGGGCCAGGGTTCCCCCGTGATGAGCCATGTCCCCGAGTCGCGACGCAGCGTGAAATCCTCGCTGTGCGACCAGCCACCGTCGAAGCCCGAGCCCTCCTCGATCTGCAACTGGACCGTCGCCGAGTCCTCTTTCGTCTCAGTCTTGATCACAGCAACCCGGGCCGTGTCGGAGATGTAGATGTCGCGCAAGGAGTCCTCGCAGTTGGATGCGGGGTCCAGATACTTCTTGGCGGCTGCGACGTCGTCGTTGAACAGATCTCGAACATAGAGCTGGACGACTCCCTCGGGCGTCGTGGCGTCGAGCGTGGGACGATCACGGCTGCTGGACACGACGGCAGCGACGACGGCAAGCGCCACCACAAGTACGGCCACGACCGCCAGGATGATGCCGGGTCGAACTCTCATGTTTCCAGTATCCTCCTGAAGCGCGCGCGGGGAGGGATATCGGCGTGACGGCGTGGGTGAAGGCGGACGTTTCCAGGGCATTCGTGATCTGAGCCGGGCTGTGGCGGCTCAGGTTACTTCTGCCTCCGGGGGCTGGCAGGTGGGGCACCAGTAGGTGATGCGCTCACGTCCGGCCCGGGGGTCAGCGACGCTGGTGGCCCCGCCGAGGAAGCCGGAGCGGATCTGGGTGCCGCAGCGTCGGCAGGGTCGATTCTTGCGGCCGTAGACCCACGTGTTCTCACCTGGGCGATTGACGCCGGTGAAGACACGCAGGTTCTGGTGTCGGTTGGCGCGCATGCTCTGGGCTGCCAGGTCCATGACGCGTGCGGCATCCACCAAGCTGGCGGGCAACGAGGGATGGCGCCCCTGCAAGAAGCACAGTTCATTGCAGTAGACGTTGCCCACCCCCGCCAACACACGCTGGTCGAGCAGAGTCTCGCCCAGGGCGCGCTGTCCCTGGGCGACGAATCTTCGGACGGCTTCGTCACGCCCCGGGATCTCCCACCGGCCGGGCTCGTCCCAGTCCGGGTCCAGCGGATCCGGGCCCAGATGAGAGGTGTGTTCCGGATACTTCACGGCGTCGAAGAGCTCAATTCTTCCCAACTCGTGGCCAACCAACTCCACCTCCCGAGCCGGGTCCGGGAATCCTTCCACCCGCACCACCAGCCGGGCGGTGTGGCCCGGGGAGCGCCATTTTGTTCCGACCGGGTGGATGTTCCAGATGCCCTCCATGCGCAGGTGGGTGTAGAGGACACGGGTATGGCCGTCGGCATCGGTACAGTCCCAGTACAGGCTCTTGCCCCATGCCCATACCCGGTCAATGCGACGTCCGGCCAGGGTCTCCGTCGCGAGGTGAGGGACTCTGAAGTCTGACGCCGTGATCAACCGGCCGGTCAGGGAGGCCATGCGCTCGGCGAGGCGATGGACGGTGTCACCCTCGGGCATTGCTGCCCTCAATGACGACGCCCTGCGGAGAGACGCGCGCCCCGGCAGCCCGCATGGTCTCCATGAGGTCGGTGGCGCCGATGCGCTCGCCGTCGACCTCCTCGATGCGCACCCTGCTGAGACGTCCATGCACGGCGGCCTGATGCAGCGCCTTCGTCACCATGGCGGCCACTTCCTGCCGGGAGACAGCTTGCGGCCAGGTGGGGGGATAGAGGGTGAGCTGTCGTCCGCCGCGGCTGATGTGGGCCAGACACACGCCGTCGGCGAGGATCACGAGTGCTCCGGCGGCCCGCGATGGCCTCGCGGTGGGATGCTCGGGCCAGGACAGCACGTTGCCGTAGGGATTGGCAGGATCCACCGCGGACAGCACCACGACCGCAGGCTCCGCCACTCCGGAGGGCCAGGGGGTGTCGTCGGGGCTGTCGGCGAAGTCACGGACCTGATCGATGGTGGCTGAGGTGGCGAACTGTGACCCGCCGAGCCCCTCCACCACATAGCCTCGCAGCACCCTGCCTGCTGATTCCAGCTCGGCGAGCACCCGGTATGCGGCAGCGAAGCCGCCGCCGAACCCGTCAGCGGCCACGGCACCGCGGGTGATCACGCCGAAGCGTTCCAACCACGCAGAGACCTGGGCGATTGCTTGTTCCTCCGGCGGGATCGCGGGATCCACCACGGGATACCACCGGCCTGCCACCTGCGGTGGGCTGCCGATGCTGCCCGTGCGAGACAGGAGGGACCGTCCCGGGCGGGGCAGCCGGGTCCGCCGACGAGGAGTGTTGCGTGCAGCTTTGTGGGCACCTCGGGTGGGGCCACCGATACGCGCCCGCACAGGCGCCATGGATGCGGGGGCCACCAGTGACAGCTCAGCGGTGCGCCACATCTCCTCCGCCAGTGCGGCGGAACTCAATCCGGGTTCAGAGGCCTGCCGCAGCGCCCGCAACTCGGAGAAGAGCCCACCCGCGTCCTTCAGGTCGGATGCAAGGCCGGTGGCTTCGTCGTCGGACACCGGATCAGCGGGTGGGAGAAGGTCGAGATCATCACGGGGCACGAGTGCAATCAGTGGATCATTGGGTCCCACGCTGCCCCTGATCCGGATGAGCACCTCGCCCTCGGCCACCAGCTCGTCAAGATGGGCACTCTGGTGGCCGCGGAGTCGTGATGGCAGCACATGCGTCTCCCATGCGCTGGCCGGCAAGGCTGCACCCGCGAGCCGTTGGAGTGTGATGAGAACTTCATCGGGACTTGAATCCGGCGGATCACTGACCTGGTGCCAGTCCATGAGGAAACGGGCGTAGGCGGAGGGGGACACCGGTTGCACCTGTGAGCGAGCGAGCGCCAGGCACCGGGTGCGAATGCGTCGCAGCACTTCCGGATCGCAGTACTCCACACCCTCGCGACCCGGGGTGAAGTGGCCCTCCACCAGACGTCGAGCAGCCACTTCGCGTTCCAGCACCACGAGGGCAGTGGCGGCGCCGAGTCCGAAAGCGGCGGCGACCTGTCCCACGGTGAATGGTGCATGAGTTCGGGCGTAGCGAGCGATGAGCTGAGTTACCGGGTCTCGGCCCGGGGTGTCCTCACCCGCAGGGGCGCCAGCGGGAATCGGGATACCCAGTGCGTCGCGCAGCAGCGAAAGATCTGATGCGGCTACGAGGTGCTCGCGCCCAGCCAGCTGCAGGATGTGTAGCCTCCCTCCCAGCGACCCGAGAAGCGCGGGAAGCTGCGCCGCGAGTTCCTCTTCGAGATGTGCGGGCAATGCCGCCAGCGGGATGGGGCCGAGCATGCGGGGTAGATCGGCCAGGGCATCCGCGGAGCGGATGCGCCGATCCGTTGCCTCCGCACCTCCGGCGCGATGCTGGAGCTCGTCCTCCACTGCTTCAATGACGGCGGGGTCCAGCAATTCCCGGAGGTCGACGGTGCCCAGCACGGAGGCGAGCAGTGCCGGGTCCATCGACAGCATCGCCGCGCGACGTTCGGCCAGGGGCGAGTCCCCTTCGTAGATCTGAGCGCCCGTGTAGCGGAACAGCATGGTGGCGGCGAAAGGACTGGGACTGTCGGTGACCACTTCCACGAGTCGCATGGAACCGCGCTGCAGACCGTGCAAAACGGTGACCAGGGCGGGCAGGTCGTAGACGTCCTGTAACACTTCGCGAACGGTCTCGATGATGATGGGAAAACGGGGGTGCAGCCGCGCAACCTCCAGCAACTGGCTTGCGCGCTGGCGCTGCTGCCACAGCGGGGCCCGCTTGCCAGGGTTCCGACGGGGAAGCAGCAGTGCGCGGGCTGCGCATTCCCGGAAACGTGCGGCGAACAGAGCGGTGCCACCCACCTGTTCGGTGACTATGGCGCCCACCTCGTCGGGATTGACGGCGAGAATCTCGCTGAGCCTTTCCGCTGCATCGCTGTCCGGAAGGCGCCATATGATGCCGTCGTCCGAGGCGACAGGCACGACGTCAATGCCTGATTCCCGTGAGAGTGCCTCGCCAATCGCCAGTGCCCACGCGCCCAGCACGCCCCTGCCCAGGGGGGAGTGCAGCACGCAGCGCCAGTCGCCGACCTCGTCACGGAAGCGCTCCAGGACGATGGTGGTGTCATCCGGCACGCTGCCTGTGGCTTCCTTCTGCTCCGCGAGGTAGGTGCGGATGTTGGTTTGGGTGTTCTCATCCAGGTACTGCTGGTTCAGCTTTTCCGGCGCTCGCAGCACCTCTCGATGGAACTGGCCCAGGGCCCGACCCAGCTCGGCCGGGCGGCCCTCGGCATCCCCGTGCCAGAACGGAAGGCGGCCGGTGTGCCCGGGCGCGGGAAGGACGCGCACCTGATCCCGCGTGATTTCCTGGATTCTCCAGGAGGAGGCACCCAGGGTGAAGACGTCCCCGACGCGGGACTCATAGACCATCTCTTCGTCCAGTTCGCCGACGCGACGGCCCACATCATCATCGGTGGCGAGGAAGACACCGAACATGCCGCGATCGGGAATGGTCCCTCCGGAGGTCACTGCCAGCCGTAGCGCCCCGCGCAGGGCGACCATGCGCCCGTCAGCCACCTCGAGCCGTGCACGGAGTTCCCCGAAATCGGCGCTCGGGTAGGCCCCGGCGAGGAGGTCGATGACGGAGTCGAACACCGAGCGATCCAGACCCGCGAAGGGCATGGCCCGCGTCAGCGAGGCGAACCACTCCTCGATGTCCAGCCCTGGTTCCCCGGCGGCGACGGCGGCCGCAAGCGTCTGCTGCGCCAGGACGTCCAGGGGTGAACGGGGAATCCGCACTTCCTCGATGGCGCCCTCGAGCATGCGGGCGGTGGCGACGGCGCTGGGGACCAGGTCCCCGCGATGCATCGGGTAGACATCCCCGGTGGAGGTGGCGCCCACGTGATGTCCGGCGCGTCCGATGCGCTGCAGGGTGCTGGCCACCGAGGGTGGAGCCGAGACCTGGATGACCCGGTCCACTGCACCCATGTCGATGCCCAGTTCCAGGGAGGACGTGGCCACCACGCACTTCAGCTCGCCTGACTTCAGAGCTGCCTCGATGTCTGCGCGTGCCTCCTTGCTCACCGAGCCGTGGTGGGCGCGGGCGATGACGGCTGGTGCCGTACCCACCTCGTCGGTGGGTTGCATCACCTGGGCAGGTGGTCGTCGTCCTGGAGCGATGAGCGATTCGGGGTCATGCTCCTCAGCCCACATCTCATTCAGCCGGGCGGTGAGCCGCTCTGCCACCCGCCGGGAGTTGGTGAAGACCAGTGTGGAGTTCCCCGCGCAGACGGAGTCGTAGACCTCAGCCTCCACGTGCGGCCAGAGCGAAGTGTTGGATTCCGGCTCTGGCGTGTCCGTGGCGGGTCCACCCAGCAGCGGGTCGAGTTCGGCGGGTCTGTCCCTGGGGCCGGGGTCCGTGATGTCGGGGACCGGGGTCCGCACGTGGACGTTCCATTTCTTCGCGGACGGTGGGGCCACGATGGACACGGGCCGGTCACCACTGAGAAAAGTGGCCACCTTCTCGATGGGCCGGACGGTGGCGGACAGAGCGATGCGCTGCACGTCGCGTCCGAGTTGGGCGTCGAGGCGCTCCAGGGAGAGCGCGAGGTGACTGCCCCTCTTGGTGCCTGCAATGGCGTGGATCTCATCGATGATCACCGTCTCGACGTCCGCGAGCGTCGAGCGCGCCGACGAGGTGAGCATCAGATACAACGATTCAGGGGTGGTGATGAGGACATCCGGGGGACGGCGCAACAGGGCGGCGCGCTCCCGGGTTGGGGTGTCACCGCTGCGAACCCCCACTGAGATGTCGGCGACGCTCTCGCCAAGGCGCTCGGCTGTGCGACGAATTCCCACCAGCGGCGCGCGGAGGTTGCGCTCCACGTCGACACCGAGCGCCTTCAGGGGGGATACGTACAACACGCGCGTGCCTGTGTTGGAGGTTCGCGGCGCTGTAGCGAGATTGTCCAGCGCCCAGAAGAAGGCGGCCAGAGTCTTGCCCGACCCGGTGGGCGCGACCACGAGCGTGTGCTCGCCCCCGGAAATCTTCGCCCATGCCTGCTCCTGCACCTCGGTGGGGGAGGCGAAGACGTCGGCGAACCACGTGCGGGCCGGGGCAGAGAAACTGCCAAGCGGATCGACGGTGGTCATGGAAAGCAAGTGTGCCAGCCAGTCGTGACAGTTCCGGTTCTGCTCCGCCGTTCACGTGGCGAGTGTGTCGAGTCGCCGTTCGGGCATCGAGGATTTCGACACATCGCTGCTCGTTCCTCGCGGCGATTACTCAATCAGCGGTGCTATTTCGACACATCGCTGCTCGTTCCTCGCGGCGATTACTCAATCAGCGGTGCTATTTCGACGCATCGCTGCTTCCTTCGGTACGCCGCCACTCGTTTCTCGTAGGCGGCACTCAGGGCGGCGCGTTCCTTGTGGCCATTACTCAACCAGCGGTGCTGTTCGACGCGGCCTCCACCGCTCGCCGAGTAGCGCTGGCGAGGTGCGAGTCCGGCGCGGGTCGAGGTGTCCCGCTGTCAATCAACTCAGTGCATGTCCTCTCCAGGCACCTCGCTGCCGTCGCCGGACCAATCGGTGTGCCAGACGCCGTCAATGTCGGTGCGCAGGTAGGTGTGCGCTCCGAAATAGTCCCGCAAGCCCTGCGTCAGGGCTGCGTTGACACGCGGCGCGCGGGCCAGGTCGTAGTGGGCCAGGGCTGCGGAGAACACGGGTACCGGAACGCCGGCGAGAACCGCCTGGGCGACGACGTTGCGCCAGCCATCCTGGCTGTCGGCGAGATCCTGTGCCACTGATGGGGCCACCAGCAGCGACACCAGCCCTCCGGCCGCGTACTCCGAGCGAATGCGTTCCAGGAGCTTGGCGCGGATGATGCAGCCGGCACGCCAGATGCGGGCGACTTCGGCCACGTCGATGTCCCAGCCGTACTCCTCGGAAGCCATGCGAATCTCGTCCAACCCCTGGGCGTAGGCCACCACCTTGCTGGACCACAGCGCTTGGCGGATCTGCTCGATGAAGGAGTCACGATCGGCGACGTGCAAGCTCTGGTCCGGGCCATGCAACGCTGCCTGGGCGGCCTTGCGCAGCGCCGGGTGTGAGGACACGGCGCGAGCGAACACGGATTCGGCGATGGTGTTCAACGGGGTGCCCAGGGTGAGGCCGCTCTGCACCGTCCATGTACCCGTGCCCTTCATTCCGGCAGCGTCAACAATGACCTCGACCAACGGCTTGCCGGTGCGGGCATCAGTCTTGCGCAGCACCTCGGAGGTGATCTCGATGAGATACGAATCCAGGTCCCCGGTGTTCCATGCGGCAAAGGTGTCTGCCATTTCCACATGGGTCAGGCCGAGAGCCTTGAGCAGCTCGTAGGCCTCGCCGATGGCCTGGATGTCCGCGTACTCGATGCCGTTGTGCACCATCTTGACGTAATGGCCGGCACCGTCAGTGCCAATCCAGGTACAGCACGGTTCTCCATCGACATGCGCCGAAATCTTCTCCAGAATGGGGCCGAGTGCCTCGTAGGACTCGCGTGAGCCTCCGGGCATGATCGACGGCCCCTCCAGGGCACCCACCTCGCCTCCGGAAATGCCCGCCCCCACGAAGTGCAGGCCCAACTCACGCAATTTGCGTTCCCGGCGGCGTGTGTCCTCGAACTGTGAGTTGCCTCCGTCCACAACGATGTCCCCTTCTTCCAGGAGGGGAATGAGGGAATCGATGACGGCATCGGTGCCGCGGCCCGCCTTCACCATGGAGATGATTCTGCGTGGCCGCTCCAGAGACGCGACGAAATCTTCCAACTCCACGGCAGGTCGGAAGTCTCCCTCATGACCATGCTCTGCCACCACCGCCTCTGTTTTGGAGGTGGTCCGGTTGTACAGCGCCACGCTGTATCCATTGCGCGCGAGATTGCGCGCGAGATTGGATCCCATCACGGCCATGCCGATCACTCCGACGTCAGCGCGATTCTGTGGGCTCATGGGGCTCTCCTTGTGCCTAGGATTTGGTTCCACAGTATCGAAGAGCTTCGGTCCCTGAAGGCAGCCGCTGTCAGGGCCGGGATCAGCTCCCTTCCCCGCATCATCAGGGACGGACAGGGAGAGCAGCGCATCTCACCTGCGTGATCATGATGTGAGCGTTTCCGTGCACGAAGTGTCACAAAGAGATAACGAAACGCTCACTGATAACGGTCGTTTCGGTCCCGAAGAGTGTAATTGCGCGCTCAGTACTGGACATCAGACAACTGACTAGTAACGTCGTCCGAAAGGAACGAATCCGTTCACGATGAAGACCCGGAGGAACAATGTCAGTTTTCCCGAAGCGCCTGATGACCACCGTTGGGCTCCTGTCTGCCGCGGCACTCGGCCTCACAGCCTGTGGCGGCTCCGCTGATCCGGAGGCCACTCCCGACGCCACCAACGGCGAAGCGGCCGCCGGCGAGACCGTGGAGATCGAATACCTTCACCGTCTGCCTGATGGTGAGGGCATGACCCCCGTCGCCGACATCGTGCAGCGGTGGAACGACGAGAACCCCAACATTCAGGTCACCTCCACCAAGTTCGATGGTGAGGCCCTGGAAATGATCACGAAACTCGAAACCGACATCAACGCCAACAACGGTGTGTGCCTGGCCCAGCTTGGCTACGGCGAAGTGCCGGAGATGTTCGTCAAGGGCCTCACGATGGACGTCACCGAAGAAGCTGAGAAGTACAGGGATAACTTCGGTGGCGCCTATGGCCAGATGACTGTCGGGGATCAGACCATCGGTCTCCCCCAGGATTCCGGTCCGCTGATCTACATGTACAACGAGGCGGAGTTCGAGGCACTTGGCATCGAGGTGCCCACCAACACCGAAGAATTCATTGCCGCCGCCAAGACGGCAGCAGCCGAGGGCAAGTACATCGCCGACTTCGAGGCGGATGAGGCCCAGAACTGGCTCTCGGGTCAGGCTGCCGGTGCAGGCGCAGTCTGGTACTCCGCCGAGAACGACGAGTGGAAGGTGGACACCACATCCGATGAGTCCATGCTCGTCGCCGATTTCTGGCAGCAACTGCTGGATGCGGATGCTGCTCTGACCCACGATCGTTGGAGCGACGCTTACACCGCCGCCCTGGTGGATGGCACGCTCATTGGCAACATCGCTCCTGCCTGGGAGGTCGGCTTCGCGCTCGATCCGCTGGATGAGACCGAGTACGCGGGCCAGTGGCGCGTCGCACAGCTTCCCCAGTTCGGTGACGAGCCCATGACCGGCCCCGACGGTGGTTCCGGTGTTGCAGTCATGCAGGGTTGCGAATACCCGGCCGAAGCCATGGAGTTCAACAACTGGTTCAACACCCAGGTGAACGATCTCGCTTCGCAGGGTCTGGTCCCGGCCGCGGCTGAGACTGCCGAAACTCCCGAGAAGTGGAGCACGCAGTTCGGTGGCCAGGACGTGATGGCTGAGCTGGTGACGGCGAATGAGAACCTGAACGCGGACTTCGCCTACATCCCCGGCTTCTCCGCAGTTGGCCCCAAAATGACCGAGGCCGCGGCAGCCGCTGCCAGTGGTTCCGGTCAGGTGGCAGATGTGTTCACCGCCGCACAGGATGCATCGATTGCATCGCTGACGGACGCTGGCCTGCCGGTGTCGGAAGGCTGATGAATGATCGGGCCCGGAACCATCGTGGTTCCGGGCCCGATTTCCGCTTCCATCTGTGAGGAGTTGTTGATCAATGTCGACCAAGGCTGAGGTTACTCCCACTCGTCGACGAGGAAGTCGTCAGGCGAGGAGTCAGGCGTTGTACGGCTGGGCATTTGCCGCGCCATTCTTTCTATTGTTCCTTCTGGTTTTCGCTGCACCCATCGTCACCTCCATTCGTGCCGCCCTGTTCCGGAGCCAGAGCACCGGCGAAGGCCTCTTTGGTGGTGGCGAGCAGGTCGAGGTTTTCGTCGGACTGGACAACTTTGTCACCGCCGCCACCAATTCTGCCTTCTGGAGTGGGATCGGGCGAGTGGTGCTCTTCGGCGTCTTCCAGATTCCGGTCATGATCGGCATGGCGCTGTTCCTGGCGCTGTTGCTGGATTCGTTCCTCGTCCGCCGGCCCGGCGCGTGGCGGTTGCTCTACTTCCTGCCCTACGCCATCCCTGGCCTGATCGCCGCGATCGTCTGGGGATACCTCTATCTGCCCCAGGTCTCACCCTTCGCGGACTATCTCGGATCCTTCCGGGGTGAGCCATTTTTCCTGGCTCCGGGCATCGTGTTGGCCTCCATGGCAAACATGACCACGTGGACGTTCACCGGATACAACATGCTGATCTTCCTTGCAGCGCTGCAGGCGATTCCCGGTGATCTCTACGAGGCCGCCCGCATCGACGGAGCCACCGGCTTCAACATCACCACCCGGATCAAGATCCCCCTGGTGCGTGGTGCCGCACTGCTGGCAGTGTTGCTCTCCATCGTTGGAACAATCCAGCTTTTCAATGAGCCCACCGTCATCAAGTCCTTGGCATCCTGGATGCCCGAGGACTACACGCCGATGATGATGGCCTACGGCAGCATGTTCGGCAGGGTGACACCGGCGGGTGCTGGTCCTGCCTCGGCAGTGTCAATCCTGATGGCGCTCGTCGCCGGTGTCCTGGCTGTGTTCTACGCGCTGGCCCAACGAAAGGCGGACTGACCCATGGCTGTCAAGACGAAAACAACGCCTCAGGGGCTCGAATACCGTCCCTCCGTGGAGGACCAACCACCGCGTTCGGTGGCGCCGTCGCAGTTCGCAAGGATTCTCACCCTGGTGGTGCTGGGGTTCGTACTGTTGTACTTCCTACTCCCCATCGTGTGGCTGATCATCGCATCGTCGAAGACGAACTCGGATCTGGTCAGCAGCTTCGGCTTCTGGTTCGCCGACATCAACTGGGGATTCAACTGGAATGCCCTCATGAGCTGGACCAACGGGCTCTTCCCCCGGTGGGTGTTCAACTCGGTCTTCTACTCCACCACGGCGGCAGCGCTCGGCACGCTGATTTCTGTCGCTTGTGGCTACTCCATGGCGAAGTTCATCTTCCCGGGCCGACGGGCGCTTCTGGTCACCATCATGGCCGGTCTGCTGATGCCCATCGCTCTGCTGACAGTGCCCTTGTACGTGCTGTTCCAGCAGATGGGCCTGAACAACACAATCTGGTCC
Source organism: uncultured Arachnia sp. (assembly GCA_947493705.1). Classification (GTDB taxonomy): domain Bacteria; phylum Actinomycetota; class Actinomycetes; order Propionibacteriales; family Propionibacteriaceae; genus Arachnia. Next base: position 34,213 of record CANLSH010000009.1, read on the forward strand.
ATCATCATTCCCTCCATGGTCAGCCCCTTCGGAGTGTTCCTGGGCAACGTCTACGCGGATTCCTCCGTGCCGACAGAACTGCTTGAAGCGGCCCGTATTGATGGTGCGGGCGAGGCACGAATCTTCTTCACCATGGTGCTGCGTCTGCTCGCGCCTGCCATGGTGACGATCTTTCTGTTCATCTTCGTCGCGACGTGGAACAACTTCTTGTTGCCGCTGATGATGATTTCCGATGACGCCCTGAAGCCCGTCACGCTGGGCCTCTACGGCATGATGAGTTACTTTGCCCCGGACAAGGGCGCCGTGATGCTGGGTGCACTGCTCGGTGTGATTCCGCTCATCCTGCTGTTCCTCGGACTGCAGCGATTCTGGCAGTCTGGCCTCGCGGCAGGTGCAGTCAAGGGTTGATCCAGCCAGTGTCAGAGGGGCCCCGACCGAGGATTGTGTCGATCGGGCGCCTCTGTTGTGCGCTGTTGTTGCAACGCTCAGTCAGCGCGAGTCTCTGAGCTTGGTGGAGCGTTCCCCGCCGCCGATTGCCGTCGTTGAAGTACTGCGGCAACGACGACGTGTGTCGTGATGACCAATGCCAGCCACGCTCCGCCCAACAGCCAGCCGGTTATTACATCGGTGAGCCAGTGGTGGCCCAGGTAGACGCGCGAAGCACCCATGGTGACCGCATAAGTGATTGCAAGGACCACGATGATGATCCGGGTTCCGCGGCTTTCGAAGTGGCGGTAGAGCAGATACGCGATGATTCCGCCGACGACGACAGCGTTCAGTGCGTGTCCGCTGGGGAAAGAGGGTGTGGATTCATACGGTGCGATGGCAAATTGGTGGGCGGGACGGACCCTGTCAATGATGTCCTTGCCGACGAATGTCACGGTCAGCGATCCGATGGCGGCGGCGACCATCAGGGTGGCGGGAAGCCAGGAACGCCACAGCAGGCACATGACGATCACCACGATGGTTGCGATGATGGGGGAGACAATGGGTCCGCCTATCTGGGTGTATCCGCCGATCAGCGTATTGAGCCAGCCAGTCCGCGAAGCCACCATGGCATCCAGGACGGGTTGGTCCAGGAGGGCCAGATCGTCCTTCTCAGAGACTCCTTCGTATATCTCGCTGGCGCCCCACGTCAGCAGCCCGAGGACAACAGCACCGATCACAATGGGTAGAAGGATGGCAAGGTGGGGCTTCGCCTTCTCCGGTACTTTGTCCTCCACCAGCTCAACGGCCTTTTCGGCCACCTCGCGAGCTTTGTGTGTGCGTGGATCGCTCTCGTCAACCATGACATCAGGGTAGGGGCATCGGGAACCACAGGGCCAGCATCAGCGACGGTGGGTGATGCGTCCTCGCCACATGGTCAGTTCCACGGGGTCCGGGAGTTCGCGCCCATGGTACGGATTGTTGCGGCTCAATGAAGCAGAGTCAGCCCTGTCCACTACAGCTCTTCGTGTGGGGTCCACCAGCACCAAGTTCGCGGGCTCCCCGACGGCAAGCGGACGTCCCTGCCCAGCCGTGCGTGCAATCCGGGCCGGAGCGGTGCTCATCCGCTCGACGACGCCGGCCCAGTCAAGTCTGCCGGTGTGAATCATGGTTTCCATGACGACGGAGAGAGCTTGTTCGAGCCCGAGCATCCCGGGCTTCGCCTCCGCGAATGCGTGGTCCTTGTCCTGTGGCGCGTGTGGCGCGTGGTCGGTGGCGACGATGTCGATGGTTCCATCCGCAAGGGCCGTCCGGATCGCGTCGATGTGCTCATCAGTGCGCAGCGGGGGATTGACCTTGTAGACCGTGTCGTAGCCGATGACCTCGGATGTGCTCAACTGAAGGTGATGGGGTGTGGCCTCGGCCGTGACGTTGATGCCTCTGGCCTTGGCCCAGCGGATGACGTCGACGCCCTCGGCGGTGGTGACATGACAGACATGGAGTCGGGAGCCGGTGGCCTCCGCCAGCTGCGCGTCGCGGGCGATGATCACGGATTCAGCGACGGGTGGCCACCCGGCCAGTCCCAGCCTCCCGGAGAGCTCGCCTTCGTGGCAGCACGCGCCCGGGCCGGCGAGTCCGATGTCCTGCGCGTGTTGGGCGAGCACGCCGTCGAATGGTTTGATCCATTCGAAAGCGCGACGCATCAGGGCGGAATCCATCACACACATGCCGTCGTCCGAAAACACCCGCACACCTGCGCGTGAATTGTGCATCAGACCGAGCTCGGCCAGTTCCTTGCCCGCCAGTCCCTTGGTGATGGCCCCGATGGGCACCACCTGCACGTGGCCTGCGGCCCGTCCGAGATCGTCGATGTACTCGGCCTTCTCGGCAGTGTCCGTGACGGGTTGGGTGTTGGCCATGGCGTGCACACAGGTGAAGCCACCGCGCGCAGCGGCCAGCGAACCGGACTCCACCGTCTCCGCATCTTCCCGTCCGGGCTCCCTCAGGTGTGTGTGCAGGTCCACGAGTCCCGGGAGCGCGATCAGCCCGTCGGCGTCGATGGTCTCGGCGTCGGAAGACCGTTCATCGACGAGCAGCCCACCAGCCACGTAGAGGTCGCGTTTGCTGCCGTCCGCGAGTTCGGGACCTGAGATGATGAAGTCGGTCATGGTTCAAGTCCTTTTCACAGATGATCAGGCGGCAAGCAGGTGGTACAGGACGCTCATGCGGACAGCGACGCCAGCTGAGACCTGGTCCAGCACGATGGATCGGGCGCTGTCGGCGGCGGCTGATGAGATCTCCAGGCCGCGGTTCAGTGGCCCGGGGTGGGCGATCACGGCGTGAGGCTTGAGTTTCTGCAGACGCTGTGCGGTCAGGCCGTAGCGGATGGTGTACTCCCGCTCGGAGGGGAAGAATCCGCCGAGCATGCGCTCGCGCTGCACGCGCAGCATCATCACAACGTCTGCTTCGGTCAGGGCAGCGTCCAGATCATGGGAAATATCGACGTGCCAGGCACCAACGCCAGGAGGGACCAGTGTGGGAGGTGCGACGAGTGTGACGTGGGCGCCGAGTTGGGGAAGCAGCAGCGCATTGGAGCGAACCACCCGCGAATGCAGGAGATCTCCAACGATCACCACCTCCTTGCCCTCCAGCGTGCCCAGATCGTTGGCACGGAAGTGGCGGAGCATGGCATGGGCGTCGAGCAGCGCTTGCGTGGGGTGTTCGTGCGTGCCGTCGCCGGCGTTGATCATGCTGGCCTCCACCCAACCCGAGGCCTGGGCCACGGAGCCGGAGCCGGCGTGGCGCATCACGATGGCGTCAATGCCCATGGCGTCCAGCGTGGTCAGCGTGTCCCTCATCGATTCACCCTTGGAGGCCGAGGAACCTTTGGCGGCGACGTTGATGGCGTCGGCGGAGAGCCATTTGGCTGCGAGTTCGAAGGAGGAGCGGGTGCGCGTGGAATCCTCGAAGAAGAGGTTGACGACGGTACGTCCACGCAGCGTGGGCAGCTTCTTGATGGGCCGCTGCTGCACTTCATGCATCTCCTCGGCGGTTGCCAGGATGGCCTGGATGTCGTCAAGGGCCATGCCCTCGATGCCGAGAAGGTGTTTCACGGGGTGCTCGTCTCCGATTCGATGGTGACTTCGTCCACGCCGTCGAGTTCGGCCATGGATACCCGGACCCGCTCGTTGCGGCCAGTGGACACGCTGCGGCCCACGATGTGGGCCTGGATGGGCAGCTCGCGATGCCCGCGGTCCACGAGCACCACCAGCAGGATGGTGGCGGGGCGGCCGAGATCGGCGAGCGCCAGCAGTGAGGCCTGGACGGTTCTTCCCGAGAAGAGCACGTCATCGACAAGAACGACGGTCTTGTCGTCGATCGATCCGGGGAGCACCGTGCGGCCCACGGGACGCAGGGGCTGGTGGCGGAGATCGTCGCGATACATCGTGATGTCCAGCTCGCCGCTGGCCACCTCCACACCCTCGGCGTCGTTGATGACCCGGGCGATCCGCTGGGCCAGCGGAACTCCGCGCGTCAGGATTCCGAGGATGACGAGATCTTCTGCACCGCCCGCCAGCTCCAGCAGCTCGTGGGTCATTCTGGACACCGCCCGGCCGATCTCAGAGGCGTTCATCACCGACTTCACGTCAACGGGTGGCCCGGCATTCACGTCGCTGCTCAAACGCCGAAGTCGGGCTTGGCGCGCCGGGCCTGGGGTTCCAGTTCGCGCTGGGTTTCGGCTTCATTCTCCACGGCGGCGTACTCGGCGGCCGGGTCCTGTTCTGACTTCAATTCGCCGCGAAACCGACGGCCGAGGGCTGGGGTGAAGGCGATGAGCACGATCACGGCGCCGAACGCGAACGGGCCAAGGAACATCAGGAACAGCATGTGTGTGGCGGACACATCCGGGGCCTCGGGCCAGCCGGGGAGGGTTTCAAGCGGAAGCATCCAGTTCATGGAAGCAAAGGATACGCCTCTTCGCCGGGTGTTTGTCGCACCCGGCGAAGGCTGGTCACTCCGGCCGGGCTGCTGCGCGGCTGTGTTCCTGGCACAGCAGCGCCCGACGCGCCTCGTCGAGCCTCTCGGAGATGGAGCGCTGGACCTGCTGCGTGGGATCGTTGTCACCGAGCCACGACCGGTAGCGATCCACGAGATCGTGGCTGATCAATGGGTCCGGGAAGAGCCAACGCAGCACCGTGCCGATGGCCGCGTAGCCACGCTCGTCCCAGAGACCTTCGCGACGCGAGATGGCACTCGCCATTTCCAGGTACTTCTGTGCGTACGGCTCCGTCACCTCTTCCTGACCCAGATGCCAGAAACCCATGGCGATGCTGCGATGCGTCTCATTGGGAACCTGCGGGTCCTGCGTGGCGCGCCGCCAGGCCTCAGCCTTGTGCTCTGCGTCCGGGAGTGCGGCCATGGCACCTGCGGCACGCTCAGCGCCGGCACTGGTGTTGTCACGCTCCCTCTCCGCACCGATCACTGAAGCATCGATGGCTCCCACGCGGGCCAGGGAAGAAATGATGGACCAGCGCATGCCGGTGTCGATGACCAGGCCCGCGGGCACCTCCTCGCCGTTGAGCCAGCCCCGGGTCAGTTCCACTGCCTTGTCTGAGCGGGCGCTGCCGATCAGTGCCTTGGCGGTGGTGACCTGCTTGTCGGAGCCCGCCTCGGCTTGCTTCAGGAGTCGCGCGAGACCACCCGTGAGGCGCGCATTGGCATCGGCGCGCAGCTCCGGGGCCATGAAACGTCCCGAGCATACGGCTGCCTGGGACAGAACAGTGGCCGTGGCCGCCATGTCCGTTTCGCTGGGGATTCCGCGCAGTGCGAGTGTGACGAAATCCTGGGGAGCCACCTCTGCGTCGCGCACTGAATCCCAGAACGAGGACCAGGTCACGGCCCTGGCGAGGGGATCCCTGAGCCCCGCGATGTTCTCGACGAGGGCCGCGGCCGATTCCGTGTCAAAACGCACCTTGGCGTAGGTGAGGTCGCCGTCGTTGACGAGCACGACGTCGCCGCGGTGGATACCGACGAGCTCCTCGACGTCGGTACTGGCGCCGTCGATGTCCTGCTCAACGGTGTGGGTCCGGCGGAGTTCACCGTCGGTGAGGGTGAAGACAGCGATGCCCAGACGGTGGCGTCGCAACGTCGGGTAGTCCTCGGAGGCGGTCTGCTCAATGGCGAAGCGGGTGAAGTTGCCGTTCTCATCCACGTCAAAATCCGCCCGCAGTGTGTTCACCCCGGCTGTCTCCAGCCACTGGCCGGTGAACCAGGACAGATCACGGCCGCTGGTGTCCTCAAGTTCGACAAGGAGGTCGCGCAGAGTGGTGTTGCCCCAGGCATGCTTGTGGAAGTACTGCGAGACTCCCGCCCGGAAGGCTTCCTCGCCCACGAAGGAGACGAGCAGCTTCAGCACGGAGGCGCCCTTGGCGTAGGTGATGCCGTCGAAATTCTGCTCCACCTTCTCCAAGTCGCCCATGTCAGCGGCGATGGGGTGGGTGGTGCTCAACTGGTCCTGCAGGTATGCCCAGGCCTTGCGTTCGTTGCTGAAGGAGGCCCAGGGATCGGCGCCGGTGTCATAGCGTTTGGAGATCTCCTGAGCAGCGTAGTGGGAGGCCCATTCGGCGAAGGACTCATTGAGCCACAGGTCATCCCACCAGGCCATGGTCACGAGATCGCCGAACCACATGTGTGCGAGTTCGTGCAGGATGGTGTTGTCGCGGGACTCCATCTCCCGGGCGGTGACGCGGAACCGGAAGAGATACTCGTCACGGAACGTGACGCAGCCCGCGTTCTCCATGGCGCCTGCATTGAACTCGGGAACGAAGATCTGGTCATAGGAGTCGAACGCGTAGGGAACCCCGAAGGCCTCCTCGAACACCTCAAAACCGCGCTGAGCGGTCTCCAGGATGCGGTCCGCGTCCAGGAACTCGGCCACGGACCGGCGGCAGGCGACGGCGGCAGGCAAGATCTTTTCGACGGACAGGATCTCACCCTCGACCACGTGGTACTCACCCGCCACGAGCGCTGTGATGTAGGTGGAAACCGGGGGTGTGGGTGCATGGTCCCAACGGCTCGTGCCCTCGGTCACCGGGGTGGGCTGCACCCGCGCGGAATTGCTGATGACCTGCCAGTGGCTGGGAGCCAGCACACTCAGCTGGAACGTGGCTTTCTGATCCGGTTGCTCGAAGTTGGCGAACATGCGGCGCGCGTCCGCTGTTTCGAATTGCGAGTAGAGATACACCCGTGAATCGGCCGGATCCACAAAACGGTGGAGGCCCTCGCCGGAGATGGAGTACCGGCAGACGGCCTCCACGACGACGGTGTGGTCACCGGGCTCCATGGCCGGCAGCGGCAGGCGGTACCCGTCGAAGCCCTCCAGGGGGATGGGTTGACCATCAATGGTGGCCTCTGTGACGCTGGCGGCAATCAGGTCAAGATGCGTCGCAGAACCCTCGGCCTGCATGTCGATCTCCGTGCGGGAGAGGAACGTCTTCCCGGGGCTGTCGGTGGCGTCATCCGTGACGTCAATGAGGACCCGGTAGGCATGGACTTCCACGACGGCGGAACGCTGTTCGGCTTCTGCGCGGGTGATGTTGGCGGTGGCCACGAAGTGACTCCCTCAGCTGTTGATGAGTGCGGTTGACGAGTTGATTCTAGTAGTCGTGTGATCAACTTCCGGGGATGAACAATGTGGGGGTGGTTTCGCGGAAGTCTTCACTGCTTGTGCCAGCATTGTCGCCATGACAGATGAGGCGATTGGTTCCGGTGATGATCTGGACGAGGCACGCCGGCAGTGGAGCGAACTCAACGAAATGCTCACCAAGGCACAGCAGGCCTACTACGGGGCGGACGCACCCACCTCATCCGATGAGGCCTATGACGAGGCGATGCGCGCTCTGCAGGCGCTGGAGCAACGGCATCCGGAGCTGGCGAGCCCGGATTCGGTGACGCAGAAGGTGGGCGCCGCCACCATCACCGATTTCGCTCCCGTGGCCCACCGGCAGCGACTCCTCAGCCTCGACAACATCACCACCGACGTGGAGTTGACCACGTGGCTGGCGCGCTCGGGGGAGGGGCCGTGGCTGTGCGAGGTGAAGATCGACGGGTTGGCCATCAACCTGCTCTACCTCGATGGAGACCTTGAAACCGCCGCGACCCGCGGCGACGGCCGTGTGGGGGAGAATGTCACCCACAACGTGCGCACGATAGACGGCATCCCGCACACACTGCGCGGTGACGACGTCCCCGCCGTCCTTGAAGTACGGGGCGAAATCTTCTTCCCTGTCGCTGCATTCGAGGAGTTGAATGCAGCGTTGGTGGAGGCGGGCAAGGCGCCATTCGCCAATCCACGCAATGCGGCGGCGGGCTCGCTTCGGCAGAAGGATCCCACGGTGACGGCGTCGCGACCGCTGCAGATGATCGTGCATGGCGTGGGGGAGCGCGACGGGTTGGACGTGACGTCGCAGAGCGGCACCTATGAGCAGTTCGCTGCATGGGGGCTGCCCGTCAGCCCTCTGTACAAGGTGCTGGAGACCCCCGAAGCCGTGGAGGAATACATCGCCCACTACGGGGAGCATCGCCACGACGTGACCCACGAGATCGATGGTGTCGTCATCAAGGTGGACGACTTCCCCGCGCAGGCCCGCCTCGGCATCACATCGCGGGCACCCCGGTGGGCCGTCGCCTTCAAGTACCCACCGGAGGAGGTCAACACGAAGCTGCTGGACATCCGCGTCAACGTGGGTCGCACAGGCCGTGTGACTCCCTATGGCGTGATGGAACCGGTGGTGGTCTCCGGCTCCACCGTCGAAATGGCGACGCTGCACAACACGCACGAGGTGAAGCGCAAGGGCGTCCTGATCGGCGACGTTGTGGTGCTGCGCAAGGCCGGCGATGTGATCCCTGAAATCGTCGCACCGGTGGTGGCGCTGCGTGACGGCACGGAGCGCGAGTTCGTGATGCCCACCCATTGCCCGTCCTGCGGGACGGAGCTGCGCCCCCAGAAGGAGGGCGACAAGGACATCCGCTGCCCCAACTCGCAGTCCTGCCCCAGCCAGCTGCGAGAGCGGCTCTTCGCACTTGCTGGGCGCGGCGGCTTCGACATCGAGGCCCTCGGATGGGAGGGGGCGCAGGCGCTGCTGGCCGAAGGACTCCTGGTGGACGAGGGGGGCTTGTTCGAGCTGACCGCCGAAGATCTGCTGAGGACCGAGATCTACACGCGGGGCGCCAAGAAACAGGAGATCGAGGACCGGGGTGAAGCCCCCGTGGGTGGGGTGAAGGACGGCCGGGTGCTCTCCAGTACTGGGGAGAAACTGCTTGCCAATCTGGAGCAGGCCAAGAGCCAGCCCCTGTGGCGCGTGATCGTCGCGCTGTCCATCCGGCACGTGGGACCGACGGCCGCACGGGCGCTCGCGCAGCGGTTCGGCTCGATGGATGCCATCCGTGCAGCGAGCCTTGAAGATCTGGCCTTCACCGACGGGGTGGGTCACGTCATCGCCGAGTCTGTCAAGGAGTTCTTCGATGTGGACTGGCACGTCGCCATCGTGGATCAGTGGGCCGCCAGCGGCGTGCGCATGGCCGATGAGGTGGACGAATCAACACCGAAAACACTGGCGGGCCTGACGGTCGTCGTCACGGGGACGCTGCCCAACTTCAGCCGTGACGAGGCGAAGGAGGCCATCCTCTCCCGCGGCGGCAAGGCGTCGGGCTCGGTGAGCAAGAAGACGGACTTCGTCGTGGTGGGTGAGAACGCCGGTACAAAGGCAGAGAAGGCAGAGCAACTCGGCCGTCCCATGCTCGATGAGGACGGCTTCCGGAAACTGCTTGAGGGCGGCCCGGAGGCCGTCGCGGGAGCCGAGGCGTAGAGGCGCACTTATAGTGGGCTCCAGCTGCCGGTAGACCGGCATCTGGGGCCCACGGTATTCCCTTCGCTCAGAAGATGGACGCGGCCACCGGAGGGTTGTCCTTGGCGAACAGACGGCTCGTGCGCTCCAGGCTCTCCCGGGAGCCGGTGGCCACACCCGCCACCCCCAGCTCGACGGCGCCCTGCAGCCCCGAAAGCAGGGTGGCGAAGGCAGCCACCTGGATGCTGACGTCAGCGGTCCGTGTGGTCTTCTCGACCGCGGCCCGTCCATCCTCGACGGTGACTCGGTATGTGCCGTTGCAGAAGTCCTGATTGTCGAGAATCTGCAGCGTTACGGCCCCGTCCGAGTCGAATCGACGCATCTCCAGTGCGCGCTCCACGTTGAGTACCCGCACCCATACGGTGTCGAATTCCTTCGTCGTCCTGACCACCCGTGAGTCCTCCAGCGCCCAGGGAAGCGGGTGCCTAGGATCGTGGCAGCGGGGCCAGATGATTCTCTCGTGCGCCTCACCATGGGCGAGGAGTCGCAACAGCTCGATTTCTGCGCCGGTGGAGATACCGAGCAGGTCGACGATGCGCAGGCTGTCCTCCTCCACGGTGAAGACCAGCGTGGCATCGGGCTCACCGTGCTCGTCAAAATGGACCACACCACGCTGCGGGATGGGACGCTGCGTATGCCAGTCGAAGCCCGATGTCCAGTAGTGGTTGGCCCGGCCGACGGACCAGTACTGGCGAGCGTGGAACTTCTCGAAGAGCTGTCGGCGCAGCGCAGCAATGTTGGCGGGGTCCGCGAACACCGAGTGGCCCACAGGTTCGGTGCGGAGCTGGAACTTGGCCCCCGACTCGATTTCCAGGCGGCGCGCGCTGGCTGTGACGCCAAAGCCGAACCGTCCGTAGAGCCGGGCGTCGGTGGCGGTGAGGACCGCTAACACGTCGGAGCGTTCGCGAGCCTCCGTGAGATCCGTGGTCATGAGCGCATTCATCAGACCTCGACGACGATGGGAGACCTGCACCGTGACGTCCGTGATGAAGTTGGTGGCGGCCATGGCATTTCCGGCGTTGATGGTGCCGTCCCAGGACGCGAAGGTGGCAACCGGTTCGTGCGACATTCCAAACGGCCGCTCCGTGTCCCGAACCACCCGCAGACGGGTCCGGTCTGCCAGCAGATGGCTGTGCCAGGTCTGGAGGCCCTCCTCGGTCATGGGAGGCTCGAAGAACCCGTCGCGCATGGCAGCGGCGTAGGAACGCAGCTCCGGGGTCAGTGTGTCGGCCACCTGGATCGTTTCGACGCGGTGCATCCGTCGACCTTAACGGATCAATGACGGCCCCAATGCCTCCTCTCACCTGCAATAGTGGGGTTCATGCGAGTTCACATTGCCACTGACCATGCCGCTTTCGAGCTCAAGAACTACCTCGTCGAGCATTTGACCAGGGCCGGCCACGAAGTGGTGGACCACGGTGCCGACAGCTACGACGCGCTGGATGACTACCCCACGTTCGTCATCCCCTGCGCCAAGGCGGTGGCCGAGGAGAAGGGGATCGGTATTGTGCTGGGCGGGTCCGGCAACGGTGAACAGATTGCCGCCAACAAAGTCCGTGGGATCCGTGCCGCCCTGGCCTGCACCAGCGAACTGGCCCGCCTCTCACGCGAACACAATGACGCCAACATCATTTCGATGGGCGGTCGGATGCAGTCGCTCGAGGAAGCGTGGGAGATGGTGGACATCTTCCTGAACACGCCGTTCTCCGGCGATGAGCGACACCAGCGTCGGATTGACCAGATCACCGAGCACGAGACCAAGGGCTGAGCCATCCGTCGGAGGCCTCCGGGGGCCGCCTGACGACCAGACACGCCGCAACGAGTGGGTACGGAGCTACTGAACGACCCGACTCGCCTCGCTCACTGTCCGTCGAACCGTATTCGTCCTCGGCGAGCAGTGATTGCGGAATGTCGGGTCAGTGGCGGGCCAGCGAGGGGGTCAGGCGCGCAACTCGCCGCGCATGATCGTGTCGCCCGAGTGAGCTGGTTCCTCGTCGAACTCCTCGTTCGAGAGATCCACCACGAGATATCCGGCATCGACGAGTTCGTCGGAGACGAAGAACTGCGCAGAACTGTTGGCGGGGAGGACACCCACGGAGACCATGCGTGTCAGGTCCACGTTGATGAGCCAGACCTCGATGTAGCCCCCGGGGTGCTCAACAACTTCGGGCACTTCGACGACGAGGCTGTAACCAACATCCAGCGGACGCAGCTCAGCGGTGCCCAGTCTCACATCCTCCTCCTCGAGAGGTGTGAGGACCGCGCTCTTTACCGGGACCGGAGGAGTGTCGTTCGTTTGCAGCAGGCTCAGACCGCCGGCGCCGACGGCGGCCCCCACCACGAGTCCTCCGATGCCCGCGAACAAGGTGCGGCGGGACAGACCCTTGGCCGAAGGTGGTGCTTCGGCGTCGCTGGATTGCTGCTGAAAGTCCAGAGCCGAAGCGATGCCCGTCCAGGATCCCCGGGACGGCTCGGACCACTCCGGCTGGTTCTGGGAGGCACGACGGAATCGCTGCACGGTCTCTTCCATCGAGCGCTCATAAAGATCAGGCATGTAGCGAATCCACCTCCTCAAAGATGTTGCGAAGTTTCTCCAAACCACGTCGGACGTGGCTCTTGACGGTTCCCAAGGGTATCTCCAGTTCTCGGGAGACCACCTCGTGTGTTTTGTCCTCCAGAAAGACCATGCGCAAAATCTTTGCTCGCGGATCTCCCAGTGTTTCAAGGGCGTCCTTGACAACAACCTGATCCAGAACGTCATCTGTGTGAGTGACGTAATCCGTGGGGCGATCCGCCGCGGCGGAGTCCTCCAGGCGAGCACTCCTGCTGCGGGAACGCAGGGCATCAGCAATCTTGAATTTGCAGATTCCGAGGAGCCAGGCCGGGAGGGCTTCTTCGCTCGGTTTCAGTGTGTGACGGGATTTCCAGGCTGCGATGAAAACTTGTTGGGTCACGTCGTCAGCATCCGCGTTGGAGCCGAGTGCTGAGCGTGCAATGGTGTGCACGAGTCGTGACCAGCGGGTGAACATCTCATGCAACGCCGCTTCGTCACCATCAACCAGCCGCGCGGCAAGCGAAGCCACGGTACTGGAAGGAATGTTGACCGTCACAGCTTCAGTCTGCCATGTGTTTGCGGTGGATATGGAAACTCCCGGCCCGCCGGGGGAAGCGGGCCGGGAGTCCAGGTGTGATCAGGCCTTGACGCTTGCCTGACGACGGGTGACGATCACGGCCGTACCTGCGATGGCGATGGCGCCAATTAGGGCTGCTGTGATTCCGGCGGAGGATCCGGGACCCTCGGCGCCCGTGGAGGGCATTCCGGGCTTGTCGCCGGCCGCCATGAGATCAACGGACTGGGTGGCCAGAGCGAGGTTCCCGGCCTCAAGGCTTCCCCAGGCGTACACGATGAGGTTCTTGCCGTCTTCAACCGCGACGTCGGCCGGGCCGAGGACTACGGTGTCGGTGCCAGCGGCAACAACATCAACATTCAGGGTGCCCGCTGCAATGTTCAGCATGGCCTCGTTCGGGTTCTCCAAAGCGCTGATGACAGCAGTGCCACCGGCACGAACGTCCACGGCTGGCGCGGCAGCCACGTGGCGAACCGTGATGCGGCCACCCTCCTCGGAAGCGGAGGTGTCATTCACGAATGGCGTCAGCATGGGGGTGCCGTCAGCGCCAAGGTGTGCCGCGACGGTGATGTTGGCTCCACCGGGAACGGTCACGCCGTTGGCCTCGATGATGGCATCCGCTGTGCCGTCTGCGGCATCCCCGGCAACAACCTTGAGGTCGTAGTCACCGGCCGGAAGCATCAGGGGATCGGTCAGGGTGCCGGGTGCGAAGTCGTCGAGCAGCCTGTCACCGTTGGCGTAGACGTCGACGGTGGCGTCGGGGACTGCATGGAGAATCGAGACGGTTGCCTCGTGGTTGTCCGCCATGGCGGAGGGAATGACGAGGAGTGAGGAGGCCAGGCCAAGTGCGCCGGCTGCAAGAAGTCGCTGCAACTTCATGAGATCGATCCTTTCGGTACGAGTGCGGGTGGCGATCGCCACCCTCTGACCAGTACTTCGCACCGGAGGGCTCCGTTGGATGCAGCTGAATGGAATATTTTTTGAATGACGGCGTGGCTACGCTGTGTCAATGCCTGAGGGACACGTCATCCACCGCCTTGCCACACACATCTCAACTGTGATGGGCGCCAAGTCCGTCCGTGTCGATTCGCCGCAGGGCCGCTTCTCCATGGAGGCATCGCGTCTCGACGGGGCAGTGCTCGTCGGTGCAGAGGCGGTGGGGAAACACCTCCTGATCGAGTTCGACGTACCGGAACCCCGCTGGATCCACATCCATCTGGGACTCATCGGCAAGTTGCGAATCGAGCCGGAATCGCCACTGCGAGGTCAGATCCGGCTGCGGATCTCCGACGGCGACACAGTGGCGCTGCTGAGCGGCCCCCAGTGGTGCAGAAGCATCACGACTGCTGCGCGGGACGACGTCATCAGCTCCTCAGGGCCCGATCCGCTGCGTGAGGATGCCGATCCTGAGCGGGGTTTCGAAAGACTTGCTCGCTCCGGCAAGTCATTGGCTGCGCTGCTGATGGACCAACGCATCGCCGCAGGCGTGGGCAACATCTTCCGGGCCGAAGTGCTTTTCCGGCACCGGCTCAGGCCGACGACTCCTGGGCGCGAGGTGGACCGACGCACCTGGCAAATCATCTGGGACGATCTTGTGAAGATCATGCAGCAGGGGTTCCGTGACGGACGCATCGATACTGTCCGCCACGAGCACCTACCGGAAGTACAGGGGCGAATCGCCCGGCAGGACCGTCATGGCGGGGAGGTCTATGTCTACCGTCGAGCTGGACAGGAGTGCCTGGTGTGCGGGAACCTTGTGCGCTCCGCATTGTTGGAGGGACGCAACATGTACTGGTGCCCCGGATGCCAGCGCCGCAAGCGGGCTGTCAGGTCCTGAAGCCCAACCATCCCAATCTGTGCATCGTGGACTGCTGCTCGGTTCATACCAACCGCAGAGTCATCCACCGCTTCCAGCGCGATCGTTGTTAGGCTGACAGTTATGGATTTGACCGCTTACCGGGCTTGGCTTTTCGACCTCGACGGGGTCATTACTCCCACCGCCGAAGTGCACATGCGCGCATGGGCAGACATGTTCAACTCCTTCCTCATCTCGCGTGGAGCCACGGAGCGCTACGGCGACGAGGACTATTTCCGCCACGTCGACGGCAAGCCGCGCTACGACGGGGTGCGCGACTTCCTCAATTCGCGGAGTATTTCACTTCCGGAAGGTACCCCGGAGGACGATCCGGAGGAAGAGACGGTGTGCGGCCTCGGGAATCGCAAGAACGCAGTGTTCAATGAAATTCTTGAGCGCGACGGTGTGACTGCCTTCCCGGGATCTGTGGCCCTGCTGGATCAGCTGCGGGACCTGGGCGTGGAAGTCGCCGTCGTGTCCTCCTCCCGCAACGCGCCCCAGGTGCTGCGCGCTGCTGGTCTTTCGGATCGATTCGGGGTGGTCATTGACGGCAATGTGGCCAGGGATGAGGGGCTTGCGGGCAAGCCGGCACCCGACACGTATGAGTTCGCTTCAGACAGCCTCGGCGTGGCGCACGAGCAGTCCGTTGTGATTGAGGATGCTCTCTCGGGGGTTGCTGCTGGTGCGGCCGGGAGTTTCGGACTCGTCGTGGGAGTGGACCGTGGCGTGGGTGAAGCGGAACTGACCCGGGCCGGTGCGGACGTCGTCGTCTCCGATCTCGCAGAACTGGTCAGAGCATGAAGCGAGCAGTAGCGGCTGATCCGCTGAACCGTTCGAGATACCCCCTGGACGAGTGGCGGCTCGTGGAGGTGGAGCCTCCCACAGTGGATGATCTGGGTACCACCGAATCCCTGTTCTCGGTCGGAAACGGCTACCTGGGTATGCGCGGTAACCCGGAGGAGGGCCGGAAGTCCTTCGCCCATGGCACCTACATCAACGGCTTCCACGAGACGTGGCGCATCCGCCACGCCGAGGAGGCTTTCGGTTTCGCCGATACCGGGCAGACGATGATCAATGTCCCGGACACCAAGACGATGAAGCTCTACGTCGACGATGAGCCACTCATGCTTCCCCAGGCTGATCACGAGAGTTACGAGCGGGTGCTCGATTTTCGTGGGGGCGCTCTCACTCGTTCACTGATCTGGCGGACGCCTTCGGGCAAGAGGGTGCAGGTGAAGTCCAGCCGCATGGTCTCCTTCACCGACCGGCACATGGTGTTCTACGAGATGGAGATCACCATGCTGAACGGCGATGCTCCCGTGGTGGTCAGCTCACAAATACTGAACCGTCAGGACGGCTTTGATGACTATCGTCGCCCCGAGGCAGGACCGACGAGGAAGTTTGATCCGCGGCGTTCCAGTCAGATCAACGGACGTGTTCTGCAGCCGCAGAGCCATTGGTCGGTCGGTAATCGGATGGCCATCGGCTACGAAACGACTGAATCCGGCATGACGTTGGCCGTGGCGACGGATCACTACATCGATACCGAGAACGTGTATGAGTCCATCACTGCTGCCGAGGACGACATGGGCCGGCAGATCTATCGCATCGAGGCAGAGCACGGGCGCCCCATTGTCATCCGCAAGGCCGCGGTCTACCACTCCTCCAGGGGTGTGCCGGTGCCGGAGCTCTTCGACCGCTGCCGCCGCACACTTGACCGTGTCCGCGACAAGGGATTCGAGCACTACTGGAAGCTCCAGCGTCAGTGGCTCGACGGGTTCTGGCTGAATGCCGACGTGGTGATTGAGGGACAGCCAGCGGTGCAGCAGGCCACGCGATGGTGTCTGTTCCAGCTGGCCCAGGCAACTGCCCGCAGCGACCAGCACGGTATCCCGGCGAAGGGTCTCACCGGTTCCGGCTATGAGGGGCACTACTTCTGGGACACCGAGATCTATCTCGTGCCATTTCTGGTCCACACCAATCCCAGGGTTGCCCGGAACATCCTGCGGTTCCGGGTGGGGTTGCTGCCGCAGGCCCGCGATCGTGCCCGCGTGTTGTCCCAGCAGGGAGCGCTTTTCCCTTGGCGCACCATCAACGGTGAAGAGGCTTCGGCTTACTACGCGGCCGGTACGGCGCAATACCACATCGACGCCGATGTGGCTTTCGCCTTCGCCAAGTATCGCGACCTGACCGGTGACACCGAGTTCATGTACCGGGATGGGGCGGCCGTGCTCGTGGAGACGGCGCGGTTGTGGGCGGACATGGGATTCTGGAGGACTGAGGGGGACGGCACCAGGAGTTTCCACATCCATGGGGTGACAGGTCCCGATGAGTACACCACCGTCGTGAACAACAACATGTTCACCAACGTCATGGCCCGCGCCAACCTTCGATCCGCGGCCAGTCTCATGCGGGAGATGGAGGATCGTGACCAAGCGGCCTTCACTCGCGTGAAGAATGCCCTGGAGCTCAGGAAGGCGGAGATCGAGGAGTGGAACCGTTGCGCGGATGGCATGGTGGTGCTCTTCGACGAGACCCTCGGAATCCACCCGCAGGACGACACCTTCCTTGAGGGGGAACTGTGGGACCTGGAGAAGACTGACCCGGAGAAATATCCACTGCTTCTCCACTACCACCCGTTGGTCATCTACCGCTTCCAGGTGATCAAGCAGGCCGACGTCGTTCTGGCTCTCTTCCTGCAGGGAGACCAGTTCTCGCCGGAACAGAAACGCGCCGACTTCGAGTACTACGACCCGATCACGACGGGGGATTCCACCCTGTCAGCGGTCGTGCAGGCCATCGTCGCCGCGGACGTCGGCTACCAGGAGATGGCCATGGACTACTTCCGGAGCGGATTGTTCGTTGATCTTGCAGATCTGCACAACAACACCCGCGATGGAGTGCACATCGCGTCCACAGGTGGCGTCTGGAATGCGCTGGTCTACGGCTTCGCCGGAATGAGGGACTACCACGGCAAGGTGACGTTTGACCCCCGGCTTCCCAAGGACTGGCCCAGTCTGAATTTCCCGCTGCATCAGCAGGGGTCGCGCATCAGGGTGCACCTTGAGAGAACCCATATCTCGTTCGCCCTCGAGGAAGGGCATCCCGTGAAGGTCTTCGTCCGGGGAGAAAAGGTCTCCGTCAAAAGTGGCCATCCCGTGCGGGTCGAACTGCACGGACAGGGACCAAGTCTGCCGTCGCTCGAAGCCATTCGACCAGTGGCGGGCAACAGACGCCCTGACGGTTCCGTCATCACTGCCCTGGTTCCCGAACCGCACCCGCAGGATGTGTCGGGACCCACTGACTGAGATGCAGCCGGACACCGACGATTCCGGACCCATCACGGTGGAGGAAACACTTCATGGTGTGCGCTTTGGATTCCGTGACAGCGCATGGGACATCCGCTTCCCCCCGGGATGGCAGGCGATCCGCAGCGACGAGGACGATCTCTGGTGCTGGGCCGCGGCAGATCTCCTGGGGCGGATTCGATTGCGTCGTTGTCCTCGAATTGAGCTCGAGGTGGACGTGAGAAACAACGGCCGCGAGGTGGCGCAGGTGGAGCCGCCCCGGGTTGTACTCACGCCCACGGGTACTCAGGTGCCGTGGTTCGCGGGCTCCGCTGGCGAGGTGCTTCAGACGTACGGGGGCCGGGGCGTGCTGTGGGTTCAGCATCGCGGATCCTGCGTCGCCGATGCGCAGGGATTCGAACTGTTCGCGGCCCCGCTCCTCCTTCGCCCGGGGCAGGGCGCTTCAGCACTCTGGCGGCGCACCACCGTGCCTCCCACTTCATTGATTCCGGAACCCGCATGGCTGCCGTGGCAGCGCTACCTGCCGATGGGCGAGGTTCTGGAGGTGGAGCACGCCGACGCTGCGCTGACGGGGGATGGGCTGCACATCCTGACGACGGCAGACGGTAGCCACGTGACGGGCGAAGCAGGTCTGCATCAGCTCTCCTTTGTGGATGCACGTGGAGAAGCGTGGGTGGAAGTGGGATGGTTCGCTCCGCTGGAGGAATTGGTGGGCTCTCCGTCTGCGCTGGCTGATGCCGATCCCAATGTCGCGGCGTGGTTGCTGGCGGGTGCCGTCGATGCGGCGGTGGAACTCGATGATCTGGACGTCGCGCTGGCCGAGGCACTGGAAAGACCCACGGCGTGGGGAGTCCTGGCCGGGATGCGCACCGCGACGCACACGGACCTTCCGGTGGCCGCCGAGGTCCGCCAGGCCGCGCGGAAAGTGTGGGAGTCCGAGTCCGACCCCGGGTTGCGCCGCCTCATGATCACCCACGGCCTGCTCTGCGGATGGGAGCCGCAGTTGGTGGGTGAGTGGCTCGCTGCAGGGGCGGATGCGATGAATGAGCTCATGGCGATGGGGCCGCAGGAAATGCTTGCGAGCATTGGGTTCGGACGCATCACGTCCTCGCCGACGCTGCAGCGGGGGAGGGCCGTGGCGCTGGCCGAGATGTGGTTGAGCACCCGCGCCGAGTCTGTCATGGCTGCGGAGTGGGAGCGCGCCGTCGATGTCACGAGGCGACGGTTGATGTGCTCGCTGTCGAGCGCACCGGAGCCGGTGGATATTGCCTGGCTCCTGGCGCATTCTCTGCTCAGGTAACAGAGGAATGTCTGCTTACAACAGTTGCTGACCGTAACAACCATTGACAATCGTTGGCTTTTTCGTAGGTCGTGGAGCCCGAGAGACACAGCGAGGACATTGTGATTCCCAAGTGGAGGATCAACCACGTGATTACTCGACCTGTACATAGTTTCTGATCGAGCAAACACTGCGGCGCCCACATCCCATGAAAGGGATGTGGGGGGCCAAGTAGTGCTCCTTGGTCGGTGCCCGGGAATGGCTCAGCCGGAGAACCGAACGATGTTGTTGAAGACCCACTTCCGGGCGTCACGGAACTTCCGGTTGCCGCCGCTGTCCTTGTAGGCCTCGATGACATCGGTCATCACGAATGAGCGGCACCCGTTCGGCCCGGTCCAGCTGTCGCCGCAGGATGTCTTCCACTGGCGCCCACCTGATGTGAACGTGCCCGTGGTGGCCAGGGGGTTGCCCCTCCACTGGCTGCGGCTGGATGGAAGATAGGTGAGGTTGTTGAACTGCCAGCCGTTCTTCTGTACGAAGCGGCCGTTGACACGCGTGACGGTGGTGGCCCAAATGGTGGCCGTGCAGCGAACAATGGTGGTGCTGTAGTCCTCACACGTCGTGCGCCACTTCCGGCCATTGACCGTGCGGCTGCCTGCGGTGGTGTAGACGCCGTCGGGTCCTGAGGAATAGCCGTTCAGAGCCTTGACCATCGATTGCACCACGGGGCGCCAGTACTCGTAGTGGTAGCGGTACTGGCTGGCCGGACGTTGCACGTTGGCCGCCACCCTCCACATGGCGTCGGTGCGCCAGTTCTTCGAGCCCTTCATCTGGAACACGCCGGGGATGATGTAGCCCCTGGGGCCAGCGCCGCCGGAGACGTAACGAGGCACCCGGTGCCCCTCGATGAACGTCCGTGTGGCGTAGGGGATGTTGTTGAGGATCCTGACATTTTCGGCCTGGGTCCTGCCGTCTGCGTACCAGCCCACCTTGGAGCGCTGCTGGAAGGGGCCGACGTCCTGGTTGCGGTCAGGAATGTGGGCCCGGGGGTGGGTGTAGAAGGTCGACTCCTGCGCCATGGTCATGAGCGCAATGACGATGAGACGATCCTTGTCCTTGGCAGATACCCCGGACCAGTTGGCGGCCCTGATGGTATTGATCACAATCAGCGCATTGGCCTGCATCTGTGGTGTGACGGTCACCCAAGCGCCATTGGCCTTCCGGAGGCGCATGGATTTCAGTCCGCTGACGGCGGCGGTGTCGACACTGAGCGGGGCCACCGCTGCAACCTCGGAGGCAGCTTCCTGATCGGCGAGCACTTCAGCGTTCTGAGCCGATGCGGCAGGATCCGCAGCGTCCTGATCCACCGCATCGGTCTCTGAAGCCGGGGTCGCGGTCTCGTCGGTCTGGATCTCGGTGGTCTCTGTGTTGCTGGCCGGCGCGGGATCGCGATCAGCGGTGCTGTCCGCGGTGTCATCCGGGGCGGGATCGGCGGCTTCAACGTCAGCGTCGGTGACCGTGCTGCCTTCGGTGATGGGTTCCACCGCATCTGCATCGGCGGCGTCCTCGATGATTTCGTCATCGGAGGGGGTTTCGGTGTTGGCGTCATCCGGCGTCGTCTCGATGATGACGTCGCTGTTGGGGTCAACTGGGTCGGCGTGTGCGACCGAGAGGGGGGTGAGGGCTCCGATGACCATGGCCAGTGCCATCAGCGGAGCGAGGAGAAGGTTTCGTTGGGGGGATCGAGTCTTCACTGAGTGACTGTGGCATCAATGCAAGTTTTCACAAAAAAATGAGAAATTACACTGCGGGTACTTAGAATCCGCGTGGTTTCAGTCTGGCACTGACTCATAGAACTGAGAAGGCTGAGCCATTGTTGAACACGCCGGTGGGGTAGGCGTATGTGTGCCCGAACGATGGCCTGGTCGGAATAAGAGCGGCGTTGCCATTGACCGGCGCCACCGATTGCTCTAGCGTCGAGCGTTGTAGGTTATAGGACAACCTACAACTCAACGAGGAGATGTGGCGTGCGAACGATCGACTGGAACGACGGCGGGATAGATCTTGTTGACCAGACGCTTCTTCCAGAAACACTGGAGATGCGACACGTCACCGAACTTGACGACCTGATCCGCGACATACAGCGGCTGGCTGTACGCGGGGCTCCCGCACTCGGTGTGGCCGGTGCGCTTGGGGTGGCTCTCATCGCTGCGAGCGCAACCGACGTCGAGACGGCACGCGTTGATGCGAAGCGCTTGCGGGAGGCGCGCCCCACTGCCGTGAACCTGTCGTGGGGGGTCGATCGCGCGTTGAAACGTCTGGAGGAGGGCCCGCAGGCCGTACTGGAGGAAGCGCTGGCCATTCGTGATGAGGACATCCTGGCCTGCACCTCCATGGGGCTCTACGGTGCTGATTTGGTGCGTTCCCTTGTGAGTAGGGACAAGGCCCGTGTCATGACCGTCTGCAACACCGGTGGCCTGGCTACCGTTGAGCGAGGAACTGCACTGGGGGTCATTCAGACGATCTTTGAGCAGGGATGGCTCAAGGAAGCCCAACCCATCGAGACCCGACCGCTCCTCCAGGGTGCACGTCTGACGGCATGGGAGCTGCAGCAGATGGGTGCGCCCTTCCGGCTCCTGGTTGATTCGGCTGGCCCCTTCATGCTCGCCCGAGGATCTGCCGACGCCGTCTTCATCGGAGCCGATCGCATTGCCGCCAACGGGGACACCGCCAACAAGATCGGCTCCTTCTCCCTGGCACTCGCAGCCCAGCGGGCGGGGGTGCCTTTCATAGTCGTCGCACCCGAATCCACGGTGGACATGGCGACGGCCTCCGGTGATGACATCGAGATCGAGGACAGAGGATCCGCGGAGGTGGTCGCCATCCAGGGTGTCAGAACCGCCCCCGAGGGCACTGACACCATCAATCCTGCGTTCGATGTCACGCCCCACGATTTGATCACGGCCATCGTCACGGATCGCCGCGTGATTAACATTGCCCATGGTGAAACGCTCGCGAGCGTCGACTACGGACCAACCCGCACGTCCTGACCACGCACAACCCATCACAGAATGAGGAAGACCGATGCAAACAAAGAAGTTCGCGGCCCTTGCAGCAACCACCCTGGCAGCGATGCTCCTGATCAGCAGTTGCGGTGGCACCGGCGATGGTGGCGAAGAAGCCACACCGGGCGAGGGGCCAGCAGAAGGCGACAACTCGTTCATTTATGTGACCAATACGCCCATTGGCGTCAACAAGTTCCTTGAATCCGGCAAGATCGGGATCGAGAAGGCTGCGGAAACCTACGGTGGCACCTCCAAGACCTTTGAGGGGTCCAATGAGGAGGCGAACCGCGCCAACATTGAGGCGGCGGTGGCCGAAGCGCCCGATGTGATCGTGTTGATCACCTTCGACTTCGAGGACCTGAGCAAGGAGTTCGCCGAAGCCAATCCTGACCAGGAATTCCTACTCATCGATTCCTGTCCAGCTGACGGTCCCGCGAACCTGCACTGTGCAGTGTTCAGGGAGCAGGAAGCGTCCTACCTGCTGGGGGCTGAGGCCGGGCTCCTCTCGGAGACGGGCAAGGTGGGATCCGTGGGTGCCGTCGACATCCCCTTCATCCATCGCTACACCGATTCGTTCGCCCTGGGCGCCATGTCCACCAACCCGGATGCAACCGACACACAAGTCTTCATCGGAGGATCCAACCCGTTCGGCGATCCCGCCAAGGGCAAGGAGCAGGCCCTCGCGCTGGCCGCAACCGGAGTCGACCACATGTTCGCGGCGGCCGCTGGTTCCAACGGCGGAGTCTTCGAGGCCGCCTCCGAGAAGGGCCTCACTGCCTACGGCGTGGACGTCAACCAGTGCCCGGACGTTCCCGGAGCTGTCGGCGACGGCACCATCAAGGCCGTCGATGTTCTGGTGGTCAAGGAAATCGGCAAGATCCTTGACGGGACGGCCGAACCTGTGACGTCCTACGGTCTGAAGGAGGAGGGCATGGACATCGTCTCCCTCACCGAGGATGCAGCAGACAGTCAGTGCACAGTGATGGAACACCCCGAGGTGGTGGAACAGCTCGCCGAACTCAAGGAACAGATCATCGCGGGCGAAGTCGATATTCCCGACCCCGTCACCTCCTGAGCGACACGAGCAGCGACGGTGGACAATGAGGACCTGACATGACGCCGGAAGTGGACATGCGGGGTATCACCAAGAGATTCCCGGGTGTCCTCGCCGATGATCGCGTGGACTTCCAGGTGAGAACTGGGGAGATCCACGCGCTCATGGGCGAGAACGGCGCCGGCAAGTCCATCCTCATGTCCATCCTTGCCGGGCTGTACCAGCCGGACGAGGGGGAAATCCACATCCGCGGTCAGCGTGTCTCCATTACATCCCCTCTGGACGCAATCGACGCGGGTGTCGGAATGGTGTTCCAGGCCTTCAAGCTGTTTCCCTCCCTCACCGTCACCGAGAACGTGATTTTCCGCCAGGAGCCCACCCGCGGTGGCCTCATCGATCGCCGCACGGCCCGTCGGAGAGTCATGGAGATCGCTGAGCGGTACGGACTCGCGATCGACCCTGACGCACGGGTTGAATCGTGCACCGTTGGCGTTCTGCAGCGGGTGGAAATCATCAAGGCGCTGTACCGCGACGCCCGCATCCTCATTCTCGACGAACCCACCGCAGTCCTGACCCCGCAGGAGACGGCCCGGCTGTTCGAGGTGCTGCGCAAGCTGCGCGACGACGGCTGCACAATCATTCTGATCACGCACAAGATGAAGGAGGTCATGGCCGTCTCCGACCGGGTCACGGTCCTGCGGGACGGGCGCAACGTGGCCACTCTTGTAACGGGAGAGACCTCTCCCCAGGAGATCACTACCTACATGGTCGGCCGTGACGTGGATCTCAGCCAGGCTCCGCCCGCGAACGACCCCGGGGATCTGATTCTCGTGGTGAAGGACCTGGTGGTGGCGGGCGCAGGATCACGCCCGGTCGTTGACCATGTTTCCTTCACGCTCAGAGCAGGAGAGATTCTGGGTATCGCCGGGGTGGCGGGCAATGGCCAGGCAGAGCTGGCTGAAGCACTCATGGGCCTCCGGGGTGCACACAGCGGGAGCATCCACGTGGCGGGAAGTGATGTTTCCGGGGGGAGCGTTCTTCGTCGCCGCGCCCATGGCATGACCTATGTGCCCGAGAACCGGCACGGGGTGGGCACCGCCCCCACCGCGGACGCCGCCGCGAATCTGTCCATGGGCCACCATCGCGTGGCGCCGCTGCTGAGCAGAGGACTGCTGGCCCGTTCCCGGATGGTGGAGCACGCCACCCGCCTCATCGAGCGGTTCCGCATCAGGATCGCCGGGACGGACACAGCGGTGGGCACCCTCTCGGGCGGTAACCAGCAGAAGATCGTTGTGGCCCGCGAGATGGATCACGACGCACCTCTCCTCATCGCTGAGCAACCGACCCGGGGCGTCGACGTCGGGGCCATCGAAGCCATTCACAAAGAGATCGCCGACTACCGGGACA
The DNA here is from genome assembly GCA_947493705.1 of uncultured Arachnia sp. GTDB lineage: Bacteria > Actinomycetota > Actinomycetes > Propionibacteriales > Propionibacteriaceae > Arachnia. Next base: position 58,641 of record CANLSH010000009.1, read on the forward strand.
GGGGGCGAGCAGTCCTGCTGATCTCGGCTGAACTCTCGGAGATCCTGAGTCTGTCAGGGCGGATCATTGTCATGTTCGAGGGCCGCGTGGTTGCCGATCTCGATGCCGCGGAGGCAACTGAGGCGCAACTGGGCCACCTCATGGCTGGCGGGCACGTTGACGAGGACGAGGTGTGATGAGTATGCCGGGGAGCGGTGTCGAGGCGCGGCAGGCCGACGAGAACGGCTCACCCATGAGGCGGGCGCATCGTCGCGGCGGCGGTGTGGACCGAGCTTGGCGCGGTGCTCTGGCGGCCCTGCTCGGTCCCGTGCCCACCTCGATCGTCCTCGCTTTCGTGATTGGTGCAGGGTTCATTCTCATCGCCGGTTCCAGTCCGGTCACAGGCTACGGCTCGATGCTCAGCGGTTCCTTCGGCTCCAGCATCGGCATCGCCAACACCATCGAGCGAGCCATTCCCCTGATCGGTATGGGCATGGCCGTTGCTGTTGCGTTCCGGGCGGGGATACTCAACCTCGGGATGGAGGGGCAGATGATTCTCGGCGGGCTGGCGGGCGGTCTCATTGCCCTGTACATGCCCGGCCCCGGTCCAGTCGCGATGGTCGTGGCCTGTCTGGGGGGTGCGGCCGCTGGCGCCTTGTGGGGAGCCCTCGCAGCAGCGCTCAAAGCTGGCTTTGGCATGCCCATCCTGCTCACGACGCTGCTGTTGAACTATCCGGCACGATACTTCGCCTCGTGGGTCATTCGTTTCCCACTCAAGGACCCGGCCTCTTCGCAAGTGGCGTCGGTGGCGTTCGATCCAGCAACGCAGATCCCCCTGCTCGCCGCGCCGTCATCCCAGCTCGGACAGAGCCTGCTTACGGCACTGGGCAAGGACAACGTCCTCACCGTCGTGGGCCGCTCCGTCAACTGGAGTGTGCTGATGGTCATCGTGGTGGTGGTTCTCGTGTCCTTCATGAACAAGCGCACGGTGTACGGATTCGAGTCCGGCATCAGCGGCCTCAACCCCGCGTTCGCTCGCTATTCAGGTGTCCGGACGGGCTGGATGGCGATGCGCACGTTGCTGCTGTCCGGTGCCATCGCCGGGCTCGTCGGAACCATGTTCATCATTGGGGCCCCCAGCATCCGCATCCTCGACGGGGTCATCCTGAACAGCAACTACGCCTGGACCGGTCTCTTGGTCGCGTTGCTCGCCCTCTACCGACCGCTGGGCGTGGTCGTCGCTGGCATCTTCTTCGCCGCCATCACCGCTGGCGCGGGAGTGATGGGGCGTGAGCTGTCCATGTCGCCCCAGATCGCAGCGGTCATCCAGGGAATCGTCATCGTGCTGATTGCATTCCGTGTTCAGTGGCCGGAGAAGTGGCGCACGGCATTACTGGGCGATGACTCCGCCCCCGATGCAGGGGGGCGGTGAACATGGACTGGTCAAGCCTCTTCGACGCCGCCCTTATCGATTCGGTGGTGCGCTCGCTGATACCCATTCTCTTCGCGGCGCTGGGCGGGCTCCTGTGCGAGCGCGTCGGCATCTTCAACATCGCGCTTGAGGGGCACATCCTCGTGGGCGCTTTCGCCGCCGTCGCCTCGTCGTATGCCACGGGCAGCGCATTCGTGGGAGTGCTGGCGGGAGTGGTGGCATCCGTTGGTTTCTCGCTGATCATGTCGTATGGCTCCGTGACGAGGAAGGCCGAGCCCATCGTGTTGGGCTTGGCGATGAACATCCTCGCGGTGGGCGCCACAAGTTTCTTGTTGGTGGCCCTCTTCAACGTCCAGGGCGTGTTTCAGGATCCAGGAATCAAGGGGCTGTCCTCGTACGCCATTCCACTGCTCTCGGACCTACCGTGGATTGGTCCGGCGCTTTTTGACCTCACCCTGCTGGGGTACCTGGCGCTGCTTCTTGTGCCCGTCATCAGTATCGTTTTGTTCCGCACGCCGTTCGGCATGCGGCTGCGTGGGGTGGGGGAGCGGCCGCTGGCCGCCGAAACCCTCGGCGTCAGGCCAAGCCGTTACCAGTATGGTGTGCTGGCGGTTTCCGGGGCACTCACGGGCCTTGCTGGCGCCCAGCTCGCACTCGGAAACGTGGTGCAGTTCGCGGAGAACATGTCCGCGGGCAGAGGCTGGATCGCCGTCGTCGCCGTCATGCTCGCCCGAGCCAATCCCTATGCGACGCTGGGCGCCGCGCTCCTGTTCGGCTTCGCCGAGGCCATCGGGTACCGGTTGCAGGGCAACGGGTTCCCGTCGCAAATCACGGACGCCGCGCCCTACGTGGTGACGCTGATCGCACTGCTGTTCGCGGCACGGTATTTCACCCAGGAGCATTCAGGAGAAGTGGCATGACGGGCTCACACGATCTCCCCGGAGAGGCAGCAGCTCTGGCCGAGCTGCTCGACCTTTCACCCCTTCCCGAGGAGGGGGGCCTCTACCGGCAGGCGTATCAGGACGAGCACTCGACGGCGATCTACTACCTGCTGGCAGGAACTGATTTCTCAGCCCTCCACGTCCTAGATTCCGTGGAGGTCTACCATCACTACGCGGGAGATCCGCTGCAGCTACTTCTCCTGTTCCCTGACGGCGAGATCCGGGAGCCGGTGCTGGGCACCGACATCGCGGCGGGCCAGATGCCGCAGATCGCGGTCCCCGCCGGAGTGTGGCAGGGGTCCTCCAGCGCGGGCGACTGGACGCTGGTGGGGACAACCATGGCGCCGGGCTTCACGTGGGACGCGTTCACGCTGGCGGATGGGGAAGACCTGAGCCGTCGCTACCCACACGCCCGGGACCGGATCGCAGAGCTGACACGCCAGTCACGCAATGACACCGGTCATCCTCTGACCGCTGAGCAGAATGGAGACAACGCATGAGAGTTCGCATGAAGCCCGAGGACACGCTGCCTCTGCTGCAGGTCAAGGTCGCGGACCTGACGCCCAGGGTGCTGGTTGCCGGTGATCCCGCACGGGTGCAGCGCATCGCGGGACTTCTGGATGATGCACGTCAGCTCGCCGCAACCCGCGAGTACGTCACGTGGGCCGGAACTTACAAGGGTGTCGCCATCAACGTCATGTCTCACGGGGTGGGCTCGGCGGGAGCCGGTGCAGTCTTCGAAGAGCTGTGTCGCGGAGGCGCGGAGCGGATCATCCGCGTCGGAACAGCGGGCGGCCTCCAACCTGATGTGAAGGACGGCGACGTCGTGGTTGCGACCGCTGCAGTCCGCTGCGACGGACTCTCGCGACGGCTCGTGCCGCTTGAGTGGCCGGCGGTGGCCGACGTGGACATCACCGTCGCCCTCCGGCAGGCAGCGGCCGCCTCGGAACTGACCGTGCACACCGGTGTGGTGCTCACCGCCGACAACTTCTACCCCTCTCCGGTGCTCCCCAACGATCAGCCCATGTGGCGGGATTTCGGCGCGGTCGCAGTGGAGATGGAAGTCTCGGCTCTCTACACCGTGGCGTCGATCAATGGGGTTGCTGCTGGGGCTGTCGTGGCCATCGACGGCAACCCGCTGGCCGACCAGGACGAGTCCATGGCCGGGTATGAGCCGTTTCGTGACGTTGTTGACCGCGCTGTTGACGGTGCCATCCGTGCGGGGCTGGAAGCGCTGGTGGACTGACGCTGCGCGTGAGCGCCGGCGATCATGATCGCTTGTGGGGCGGGCGATCACCGTCTGGGTCGGCTCAACTACACATCCGAGAGTGCGGTGCGGCAGGTGCAGTCCGGCTCATCCGGGACTTGTTCCACGATGGCAGCCAGGGCTGTCTTGATGCGTGGCTGCGCCTCAGCGACGCGACGCCACACCATGCCGGCGTTGACCGGCTCGTCCTGGACCCCCTCGATCCCGGCGTCCAGATCTGAGACGAATGAGATGTTGAGTACACACATGGCCTGTTCACAGGCCAACGCCGTCTCCGGATGCTGCGTCATGGACAGCACATCCCAGCCCATCTTCTGGAACCACTGGGATTCGGCGCGTGTGGAGAAGCGGGGTCCCTGGATGACCACTGACGTTCCGGATGGGTGGAACGTCTCTCCCAGATTCTCGAAAGCCCCGATCGCCAGCGCGCGTAGGTGCGGGCAGTAGGGGTCCGCCACGGAGATGTGGACCACCTCGGGTCCCTCGAAGAATGTGTCCGGCCGTCCCCACGTGCGGTCGACGAACTGGTCCGTCAGGACGAATTGGCCGGGCGCGAAGTCTGCGCGCAGGGAGCCCACCGTCGATGAGGTGATGACTGTGCGGCATCCCAGCGCGTGCAGCGCTGCGAGATTGGCGCGGTAGTTGATCAGGTGGGGCGGGACTGCGTGACCGGCGCCATGGCGTGTCAGGAAGGCCACGTCGCGTCCGGCGAGCCTGCCGAGCGAGATGGGGCTCGACGGTGTTCCCCACGGCGTCTCCACCTCACGCTGTTCGGCGTCCTCGATGAGTTCGTAGAGGCCTGAGCCCCCGATGATGCCAATGGGTCCGGTCACGGTGTTCCTCCTGGGTGTCAGCCGGCGTTGCCCGGCTCGTTGAGTGCTGGGCGGTGCAAGCGTTGCCCGGCTTCGTTGGCGCGTTGGCGGACTGCGGTCTCATCGAGGGTCGTGAGGACGCCGTCGGACATGAGGCACTGGCCGCCCACAAAAACGTGGGTGACGTCGTTGCCGCGCGCGGCGAAGGTCAAAAACGACGCAGGGGACAGAACCGGCGTGGCGTGGGGCACGCTGGTGGTGACGGCAATGACGTCGGCGCAGCGCCCCGTGGCCAGTAGCCCGGCATCCGGAAAACCGACAGCGGCGGCGCCGTCGAGCGTCGCCATCTGCAGGACCTGGCCGCTCCTGATGACGTCCGGCTGCTGACGGACCCCGCGGTGGATGATGGCGGCGGCCCTGATCTCCTCGAACATGTCCAGCGAGTTGTTGGAGGCTGCGCCGTCCGTGCCGAGCCCCACGGTGAGGCCTGCGGCCAGCAGCTCGGGGAGTGGCGCGATGCCGGAGCCCAGCTTCATGTTCGACACCGGATTGTGTGCCACCGCGGCACCGTGGCCAGCGAGCAGCTCGATGTCCTCCGATGTGGCGTGGACGGCGTGCGCCACCAGCGTTGGCACGTCGAAGACCCCCCGGCGCGCGGCGAGGGCCACGGGCGTGGCACCGTGGCTGGCACGACACTGCTCCACCTCGGCGGCGGATTCCGACAAGTGGATGTGCACTCCGAGCCCGTGGCGATCCGCGCGTCGTGCCACCTCGGTCAGCATCTCCGGCGAGCAGGTGTAGACGGCGTGTGGTCCGTACCGGATGCGGATGCGCTCCTCGCCCTGGAATGTCGATGCCAGGTGTTCGGCGTGGTCCAGGGCCTGTCGGCCGGTCATGGGGTTCACGGAGGCGAATCCGATGGCGTCGAAGTCGAACATGGAATGGGCGGCGACGACCCGCATACCGGAGTCTTTGACGGCGCCGAGCAGCGTCTCGTCCCAGTGATACATGTCCGCAAACGTCGTCGTTCCGGAGCGGATCATCTCCACCAGGGAAAGACGCAGACCCGCCAGCACGTCGTCGTGGGTGAGCTTCTGCTCCACGGCCTGGACCTGACCCAGCCAGGTGTGGAGGTCCTCGTCGTCGCACGTGCTGCGCAGCAGCGTCATCGCCGAGTGGCTGTGGGAGTTCACCAAGCCGGGCATGAGGACGTGACCGGAGAGGTCGACGTCCTCGATTCCCGCGGGCCCACGGGAGGGACCCACGTAGGTGATGATTCCGTGCCGGTCGAAGGCGACCTCGCCGTCCAGGATGGGTGGGTCCGCCGCATCACCGGTGTGGACAGTTGCGCCAACGAGACGTGTGGCGTCAGCCATGATGGTCCTCCTGCTGGTTCGGAAGTACGTGGAAACTCATCGTGGGAATCACCACGCCGGAACTGCCGTCATGCCACCGTCAACCACCAGATCATGGCCGCTGATCCATGAGGCCAGGGGAGAGGCGAGGAAGACGCAGGCGTCCGCGACGTCCTGCGGAGTTCCCGTGCGCTTGAGGGGTACAGCGCTCAGCCATGACTGCCGACCCTGGGGCCACGACTCTGCGAGGTCCCCGCGGTCGATGAGACCGGGAGAGACGGTGTTGACCCGGATCCCGTGCACTCCGAGCTCCAGGGCGGCCGACCGCGCGTGCATTTTCACTGCCGCCTTCGATGCGGCGTAGTGCGCGTGCTGGGCGGCTGGAAGACTCGCTTCGACGGAGGCGATGTGGGTGATGGAGCCTCCGTCGTTGCGCTGCATGATTCTCGACGCCGCTTGTGTCATGGCGAAGGTCCCGGTCAGGTTGACGTCAATGACGTCCCGCCACTCGTCGACGGTCATCTCTTCCAGGGCCCGGAGCGGTTGGACTCCGGCATTGTTCACCAGTGCGTCGAGTCGACCGAAGTGATCGACGGCAGTCCGGACGACGGAGGTGCACTCGTCCATGGTGCGGATGTCCCCACGAGCCGTGATCACGGATGCTCCGGAGGATATGAGTTCGTCGGCGAGGAGCTGTGCCCTCTGGTCGTCCGAGCGATGATGGATGACCACAGCCGCACCTGCCTCCGCGAAGCGCCGTACGAGACCGCTGCCGATTCCTCCATCGCCGCCAGTGATGAGGGCGACTGTGCCACCCATGTCCGGCAGGTACTGGTGTCGGGGCGTCATTGCTGCTCCTGTAGCTGGTTATCAGACAACCTATATAGGACATCATCCTTGCATCAAAGGCCGCTGCTGGGCGAGACTGAAAGCCAAAGAGCGGAGCATGATGTCGTTTGAGAGTGCTGGTCCCCGAGCCCGGGAAGCCACCACAACCCCTTCGCGGTCACTGCGCACCGCCAAGCTGGGAACCCGGCTCGTGGAGAGTTTGCGTGATCGTATTCGGGACGGGGAATGGGCTGAGGGTGACAGGCTCCCCACGGAGGCGCAGTTGGCTGAGGAGTACTCGGTGTCCCGGTACACGGTGCGCACAGCACTCAATCGACTTGAGACGCAAGGTATGACCATCACTCGGCACGGGTTGGGGACGTTCGTGTCGCCGCTGGGCAGTTCCATCACCGCGGGCCTGCAGGAGTTGCGTTCCATGATGGACACCATCAGGGCCCATGGCATGGAACCCGAGATGCAGTACCGCGATGTCCGGTTCCGGTCCACCACGGATGAGGAAGCTGATGCCCTCGGGGTTCCCGCCGACACGCAGGTGCTCTCCACGGAGAGGCTTGTGCTGGCCGACGGCGCCACGGTTGCGTACTCCTACGAGGTGATCCCCGCCGAGCTGCTGCCAGCAGACCTCCGGGCGGAGGACGTCAGTGGCTCGCTCTTTGCGCTGCTCGACGAAGTGGGCTCCGGGCCTCATTCGGCCATCGCCGAGATCCATGCCGCGAGCGGACCTGAGATCGGGTGGGGAGAACGTCCGCATGAACAGGTCTACGTCCTGCTGCAACAGGTCCACTACACCGAGCATGGGCGCGTGGTGGTCTTCTCACGGACATACTTTCCCGAGGGACGATTTCAATTCTCGATTCTGCGGGTTCGCTGACCCACCGTCCACGACTGGAGGAACGTAGAACATGAATCTGACTCACGCAGAGCAGGGTCTCGTTGAAGACATGACAGACGCGGCCCGGACCGCGGTGGAGCAGGGGCTGGTGCAGGCCACGGGTGGCAACTTCTCAGCCCGCGAGCCGGACTCCGACAGGTTCCTGGTCACGGCCTCCGGATCGCGGCTCGACCGGCTCTCTTCGGAGGACTTCTCTGTGGTGGCTACTGAGGACGGAGCGGTTGTCGGCGGATCCGGCCGACCCTCCAGCGAATGGAAGCTCCACCAGCGCATGTACTGGTCCCGCCCGGATGTCAACGCCGTCGTACACGTCCATCCCCAGTTCGCCATCCTGCTCGACGTGTTGGGGCATCCCCTGCGCTTCCTGACGCTCGACCATGCCTTCTACGTCGGCTCGGCCGGACGCGTTCCCTTCTATGCGAATGGCAGCGACGAGTTGGCTGACGAAACAGCCGAACAGATGCGACATCACAATGCCGTCATCCTCGCGAACCATGGCTGCTCCACCGTCGGAGATGACGTGCTCATGGCCTTCAGGCGCGCCACGCTGCTGGAGGAGGCGGCCAAGATGACATACAACGCGTTGCTGCTCGGCGACCACACGACGGACTGGGACACCGATGGCGTTCAGCTCATGCATGACTGAGCCAACGGCGTTGTTGCTGAACCTCCTTGCGTGATCGCTGTCGTGGAATCAATGCTCAGCTGAGCCCGTAGGCCTTGTGGACCAGCCAGATGGGGTGCACGGTCTTGACCCCTGAGCCCTGCTCTATCTGCCAGCGGCAGGTCTCCGTGTCGCAGACCGCGATGCCCTCCTCGGTCTCCCTGATCATGTCGAACAGCGGCTTACCGACGGCTTGGGCGATGTCGTACTTTTCCTTCTTCAGGCCGTAGGTGCCGGCGATGCCGCAGCAGGCACGTCCGGATTCAAGGACCTTCACGCCGGGGATCATCTCCATCACGGTGATGGCTGGCATGCCCATGCCCTGGCTCTTCAGCTGGCACGGGGCGTGGTACGGCACTGTGATGTCGTTCCGGGCGAAATCCGTGGGCAACTCGCCGTCCTCGTGGAGTTCAAGGAGGAACTCGGAGATTTCGCGCATCCGGGTGCCGACGTCGTGGAGTTTGTCCTCGTCGACGCCCATGATCTCGTGTGCCTCGTGCTTCAGCATTCCCGCGCACGATCCCGACGCGGACACAATCGTCAGGTCGCGCCCGCCCTTGCGGAGCTGGTCGCACAGCTTCAGGACGCTCTTGGTGGCCTCGTCGAACAGGCCGTTGCTCTGCTGGGCAAGTCCGCAGCAGCCCTGTTTGGGCACGATGACCTCGTAGCCCAGATGTTGAAGCACCTCGACCGTCTTGATGCTGGTCTCCACCTCGAAATAGCCACCCGCACAGCCGTGGAAGAACACCACCGGGCCGCGGGTCCGGGGTGTGGGCGGGGGTTGGTGCTTCTTCATCCAGCCCTGAAAGCTTTGGGAGCGTGCTGTTGGCATCGGTGCGTTGCGGTGGATGCCGATGGTCTTCTCCACGGCGAAGCGCAACGGCTTGACCTTGAGCGCTGCGTTGGCGATGGGCGCCACAGGCGTCATCACCCGGCCCATCAGGGTGGCTCGGCTGACGAGCTGATCGCGGAGCGGCATGTTGTCCTCCTTCATGACCGCGCGCGCCTGGCTGTTCAGCTCGGCAATCTGCACGCCCTGCGGGCATGCCAGTGTGCAGGCGCCACAGGAACTGCAGTAGTCCACCGAATGGTCGACGGACTCGCCGTCGCGGAACCTCTCGGCCTGCGGACCCACGAACTTGGGTCCGGGGAACAGCGGCGTCACGGCGGACACCGGGCAGGCCGTCTCGCAGATCGTGCACTTGATACAGGCGTCGAGCGTGGCGCGCGTCAGTACCGCCTTGGGGAATTCGAGTGGTTCAGGCATGGTGTGCTCCCTCCAGGTTCTGTGCGGATTCAGCGATGGCGTCCGCTGCCCGTACGGCGCTCGCCAGCGCGATGCCGTCTCCCGATTTCTCCCGCCAACGGTTGGCGCCGGCCAGGATTCCGCCGGCCACGTGCAGGTTGTCGTGGACGATGTTGCTGTCGGAATCCAGCGCCCGCATGTCGTGGTCGAACCGGACGCCGACGGAGAACAGCGGCTGCTCCGCGCTGTGGTCCGCGAGTACCAGATCGCCGTCGGGCACCCAGAGCGGCAGCCCGAGCGTCGGTTCGCTCACCAACATGTAAGAGTCCATTTCGATGCCGCCCGATTCGAAACCGCCGGGGGCGAACACGAAATGCTCACCGGCGTAGTCGGTGGGGCGGCCGGTGGTGCCCACCGTCAGCGACGTGATGCGCGAGCCGTCGGTGTTGGCGCACAGCACCGGACTGCCCAGCACGATGCGCACCCGTTCCCTCTTGGCGATCCCGGTGAGTGCGTCATTGATGCGCATGCCGGGCACCGATGGGGGAATGGTCGGAATCTCGAAGACGGGCTGGCCCAGCTGGGAGGCGATGTCGGCGAAGGCACCCGCGTCGGCCAGGCCGAGCACGCCCGGAAGTCCGATGGTTTCGTCCGGCTGCACCACGCGCTTCAGGGCCTCGACGAAGCGCTTCCGGTAGGCGGGGTCGTCCAGGGCCCGGGCGTAGTACAGGGGAGTGGAGTCCACCTCGCCCTCGCGGGCGGGTAGGTCCAGCCAGGCAGCGCGCGTGCTGACGCGGCCGCCACCGGGCAGTTCAGTACGCGCGACGTTGCCAGCGATGAGCTCTGGCCAGAAGTCCTTGAGCTGGCGCAGTCCGACGAACACCATCTTCTTGCCGGCCGTGCATTCGCCGTCGACCATGCTGGTCTGGGGGAGCGCCGTCGGCCGTAGCGCGCCGATGGCGGTGGGCAAGAGGTAGTTGCGCGACAGCTCGCCGACGAACATCTCCGGCAGCAGTTCCTGCAGGAATTCGGCGCCGGCGCGGACGTCGTCGGCGTTCAGGGTGGCGTAGGGGTGGTGGGCATGGGCCTGCCCGTAGGCGGTCACGGCGGACAGCGGGTCATCGAGGACGCGCTCAGGCGAGTAGCCCAGGACATCGACGGTGCCCTGACCGAGTTGGATCCCGCCGATGCCTTTGGTCACCAGCGTCACGTCCATGCCCGCTTGTCGGAGCCGGATGGCGCTGACGAGTCCGGCCATCCCGGCGCCGACGACCACCGCGCGATCTCTGGAGTTCATCACAGCACCGCCTGTTCGGGTTCGGGAAGATGATCGATGTCGAGGGTGCCGGAGAAGATCCACTGGTCCAGCGCGGTTTGTCGCACCTGGGCGCCGTAGAGGATGGGCCACAGGCCGATCCAACGGTTCTTGATGAACAACTCCAAAAGGCCGCTGGCGCGTTCGACGTCCACGACCTCCTCGTGCAGCGCCAGGCCAGCCGCGCGGGATGCGCAGAAGCCACCCTGGCAGGGCCCCATGCCCATGCGGGTCAGGCGGCGGATGTCGTCGAAGTTCGCGCTCGGGCGGGCGTGCAGTTCCTCCACATAGTTCTTGCGGGTCATCAGCTCGCATTCGCAGATGATCTGTTCATCCATGCGGTCCGCCTCACGCTCCTTGAGGCGGTGGGTGACCACGTAGGTCTTGCCCGGATCGGACTTGGGTACGGCCTCCTCGGCGGTGTGGCAGGGGCGTTTGTCTCCGAGTTGCGCGCACATGTCGTCGACGACGTTCTCGGCCATCAGACGATAGGTGGTGAGTTTGCCGCCGGTGATGGTCAGCAAGCCCTTCAACCCGTCGCGCTCGTGGTGGTCGATGATGCTCATGCCACGACTCATGTGCCGGGTGTCCGCCGCCCCTACTCGCGTGTCCTTCACCAGCGGACGTGCACCCGCCCACGCGTGCACCGCCCGGGCGTTCCGGAAGCCGGGGACCAGCGCTTCGCCAGCATCCATCATCTCCTGCACCTCGTCTGCCGGGATGGTGAGCTTGTCGGCGTCGGAGGCCTTGACGTCGGTGGTGCCGATGATGCTGACGGTGTGGACGGGGACGAGGATGTCGCCGTCGGTGGGGTAGATGCAGCGGTTGACGACGGTGTTCACCAGCCGGTGGTTCATCGCGATCATGATCCCGCGGCCGGGCACCACCTCGACGTCGTGGCAGCCAGCCATTGCCGCGATCTCACCGGACCAGGGTCCGCCGCAGTTAATAACGAAGGTGCAGTCGATGTGGACGTCCTCACCGGACTTGCGGTCGTGCGCCCGGACGCGGCGCACCTGGTCGTCGTCGCGGTCGATGCCCGTGACCTCGTGGTAGGGGAGTATCTGGGCGCCGTACGCCTTCGCTGAGTTCGCGGCGCCCCACGTCATCTGCCACCCGTCGACGGCCCCGTCCTCGACGGCGATCGCGCGTGAGATGCCCGGGTTCAGCCGCGGTTCCTGGCGCAGCGCCTGGGCGACGGGAATCTCCTCCGCAGGCACCTTCGCCGCCGTCGCGCCTGCGAGGAACTTGTCGGGGAACTCCGGGTCGTCGCCCGGGGTGGAGACGAACAGGCCGCCGGTGGTTTCCACGGCGTCGGCGTGGATGCGCGTGACGATGGCGTTCTCCTCCGCGCATTCGGTGGCCGATCGGGGGTCGCTGACCACGTAGCGACCTCCGGAGTGCAGCAGCCCGTGGTAGCGGCCGGTGGTGCCCTGGGCCAGGTCCGCGCGATCCAGCAGCACGGCGCGGTAGCCGCGCATCGCGACATCGCGCACCACACCGGCGCCTGTGGCGCCACCGCCGATCACCACGACATCAGTGTCGATCGTTCTCACTGGGTCCTCCTGGTTACGCCCTCTCCGTCACACCGTTGTTCAGGATGGGAACAACACTACGATCGCAACAGTTCAGCCGCGCCGAAGTGCACCAATGTGCATTGTTCGGGTGTGTGTGGTGCACCCGTTCGACCATCGATCCTTCAGCTGTCGACGCCGTCGACGCCGTCGAAACGATGCCACAACACCGAAAAGAATGCTCAACAGGGAGCCGATGACCACCCTGCAAGTTACTATTCTCGCTCACGACGTCGGTTCCCCCGCCGACTGCTGATGGTTGACAAGGTTCGGACGAAGGAGCGGGGGGGGGCGTGGGATACAACCTCGACGCTGCTCTGGAGCCCGCGGACCGCACCCTCTTGTCTCGCCGCGGCGGTGTCGCGCGCTTGCCGGAACACTATGAAGCGCTCTCCACGGGGCGTGACATCCGTCCTGTCGGAGATCCTCCGCACGCTACCAACGTCCGCGCGTGGCACGGGGAATACACGGTGGCCACCGAGTTCTCCGGCACTCCCATTGAGTCCATTCGAGCGCGTCGACATCTTGGTGTTTACGCCCATTGGCTCCGGTTGCTGCTGCCGTTACAGGGGACAGTCGACATCGAACAGGGCGGCCGCAGACACGAAGTTCACCCGGGTGAGATGGGGAGCCTCGTCCCCGACCAGGGCTACAGATGGACGATGAGCAACGCAAGCCGACTGCTCCTCGTCCACGTCTCCGAGCGGTCGCTACGGCCCGCTGGGCTACCACTGGAGGACCTCATCTCCCAGAAGTGGGGAGGGGGAGTCATGATCCCCGCCCTCTCCGTCCTTCTCCAGGGGCTCCTTGAGTGTCGGGCCGAGGGCTCGGTCGCAGGATCTGAAGACAGCCTCGTGCACCTCATCACCAATATCGTTGCGTCCGAACCGGAGGGTCTTCTCCGTGCTCATGGAAACGTCAGCCTGCCGTCGCGTCTGCGGGAGCTCATCCGAGCCCGGTTCCATGATCCGCAGTTCACGGTGGATGTGATGGCCAAGGAACTTGGGGTGAGCCGACGAAGCCTTTATGGACTGTTTGCTCCTCAGGGATTGTCGGTGGGGGCGATGCTGAGAGAGCATCGCGTCAACCGAGGCGCCTTCCTGATCCGGACGAGCCCGGAGTTGTCTCTGGGGCAGGTGGCAACTCTGTGCGGGTTCCAGGGCCGCGACCAGTTCTCCCGGGCTTTCAAGGCAAGCTTTGGGATGACTCCCACCGAATTTGCCTATCGCCGGGCAGAAGCGGCGACGAGATCCATGGAACCGCCGGAGCTGTAACCAGCACGTCCGTCGCTGGCTATCCGAGCATCTTGTCAAGACGTGAGCACTGCCTTTGGTAGCACACGACGTTTCGTACAACTGCCAGACGTTTCGTGCATACGATTCGAATACCCAAGGTTTGCTGTTTATATTCAAACTTCAACTCAAGGACACCGATCAGAGATCATCAGTTCCCTGAGGTTGACCGCAGCCTAGACCCCGCTGCGCAGATTGAACCCACGAGATGCGAGCCCCCGGTCGCCGCTCCAAATCAGTACACAGTCCGCCACCGCCATTTTTGCGTAGCAACCGGCACGCCCTGCTCATGCTCGATATCACTAGGAAAACTATGTCTACACCCATGCCATCCGGCCTTTTCGGGAACTCCCGCCTGTCTGATTTGGGGTCCATCAATTTCGATGGTGCGACGTTTCAGAGCCTATTGGGTTTGGTCGGTCAGCTGAGCGTGGTGCTGTGGAGCCTGGTGCTCGTCACCGCCGTCGTCCGCTTCGTCAGCGTGCGAATCTATCGTCGCATCAACAGCCGCGTGGCCATCACCGCGGCCGCGGTGTCGACGCCCGCGCTGCCCACGCCGATCCGGCGGGAGCAAATCGAACCGGCTGACGCTCATGCCCTCGACAAGGAACTGTTGGGAGTGGGCCTTCTCGCATCCGCCGCCGCGCGGAACGCTGAGTTCGCCTCTGTCGAGTCCGGTGAGGACCGGCTGCCAAGCAAGGTCCCGGGTGACGTGCCGTCCCCGAGCCTGACACGCCGCGCCCCCCACATCCGCCGCGGCGCCACTTCTCGTCCACCGACCCATGTGACGGCCCGTGCCATGATCTCCAGGAGGGCGTGAACGTGAGCACTGCTTCTGTGATCATCTGGCTGTTCATCAGCGTCAGCATCCTCTATGTCGTGCACTTCGGTCTCTACCTGATGGGTGCCGATTTCTACGACGTCTGGCAGCAGCGCCGGAGGGGATCCACAGGCCCCCGCCGTCGCACCCAGTCCAGAGCGGAGTGCGCCGCAACGGCCACGTCACTCCACGACGACACACACGAGGTGGAAGGGTTGGTCTCGGTGGTCCTGGCCGCCCACAACGAGGAGGCGACAATCGTCGCGACGCTCGATTCCATCGGGCGCAGCACTCACCCACACGTCGAGGTGCTGGTCGCGGACGACGCCTCCACCGACCTCACCGGCCGGTTGGTGCGTGACTACCAGGTGCGTCACCCGGAGATGGATTTGCGCATCGTCCGTATGCGTAAAAACGTGGGCAAGGGTGAAGCGCTCAACGCTGCTCTGCGTCGGCATGCGCGCGGGCAGTTCGTGATGACTCTGGATGCCGACTCGATGATCCGGCCGGACACCATTGCCAACGCACTGTCCTACTTCGAGGATCCCACCGTCGCCGGGGTCGCCGCCAACGTGCAGATCTTGCAGACGACGAGAACCACTTTGGGCATCCTTCAGCGGTTTGAGCACATGATTGGCTACCGCTCGAAGAAGCTGTACTCGCTACTCAACTGCGAATTCGTGGTGGGAGGGGTGGCCTCCACCTACCGGATGCGTGTGTTGCGCAAGGTGGGGTTCTACGACACCGACACCCTGACCGAAGACATCGGACTGAGTGCGAAGATCACCAGCTTGGGAAACCGACGGTTCCGCATGATCTATGGAGCGGATGTGGTGGCACAGACCGAGGGTGTGTTGTCCCTTCGTGCCCTGGCCAAGCAGCGCTTCCGGTGGAAGTACGGGAGTATCCAGAACCTTATCAAGTACCGCGGCATGATGTTCAACCCGAGCCGTCGCTACACGCACAGTCTGACGTTCTACCGGATGCCCATGGCGGTCCTCAGCGAGTTCACACTCCTCCTGTCACCGCTGGTGTGGGTTGTCGTGGCCTACTGGTCCGTCGTCACTCAGAGCCCAGCGCTGCTCATAGGCGCCTACCTCACAATCTCCGCCTACACACTGCTGACCGTGTGGAGAGATGAGAACCTTCCCATGGGGGAGCGCTTTCGGTTGTCGCTGTACACCCCGGCCGCATACTTCCTGTTCTATGTCATGGAGACGGTCCAGTTGATAGCCATGCTGCGCTGCTTCGCCAGCCCCCGAGCACTCTTCGAAGGTTCCGAAAGCACCACATGGTCCTCCCCAACGCGGGCTGGTTCCGTGGCTCTGGACCGTGCCGCGTGAGCCTGCGCCACCCGGCTTCTGTCATCACACCCATTCGCCGCCCACGGAGAAGAAGGAACATCCATGACTTCAATCCGGCACAAATCCGCCAAGTTCGTGACCGCCGCAGTGGCTCTGGGAGGCATCGTCACGGCGCCGCTGGGTCTCGGGCTGGCCCATGGGGCGGTGAACATCCCCGAGCCGACGGCACAGGTGTCATTCACGTTCGACGATGGGCCCCTTAATTCCCTCACCGAGGCCGCGCCGACGCTGCAGAAGCATGGTCTGACGGGGACGAATTACGTCATCACGGACTGCGTCGGCATGACGAGTGTGCCCAACGACTGCCGCGCCAACGGCAACAGGGTCTACATGACGTGGGATCAGATCGCGCAGCTGCAGAGCCAGTATGGATGGGAGATTGGATCCCACGGCACGGACCATCAATGCCTCGCGTCGAGTGGGCATGGCTGCCAACCCGAGAAACTTACCGCAGAGCAGGTCGAAGCCCAGATGGCTGAGAGCCGTTCGGCATTGGCCGCCCATGGCATCACGGCCACCGCTTTCGCGCCACCGTACGGCGATTACGACCACACCGTCATGGCCAAGGCGGCCACGTATTATTCATCCATGCGCGGCTTCAGGGACGAAAACGTGAACCACTGGCCGTTCAGCGACTACCTGCTCAACAACGTCGGAGTCCAGGAGGGCCGCACCACGGTGGCGACGCTCAAGGCCAAAGTTGACGAGGCCATCGAAAACAAGACGTGGACCGTGTTCACCTTCCATGACATCGTCCCGGAACCGAGCGGCAATCCATACGATTATCAGTTCGCCACTGCCGAGCTGGACGAGCTGGCCGCCTATGTGAAGACCAAGGTGGATGCAGGTCTCATCAAGAACGTCAACGTCTCTGACGGACTGGTCACCGGCACCGCCAACAAGTTACCGGGCGCCAGCTTCACAGCAGGTCTCAGCGAGGGCTGGAGCACTGACTCGGATCGCACCATCACGGCGGACGGAGGCGGCAACGGCAGCTACCCCGATCCGAGGCACTCGGTGAAGTTGGTCTCCGGCACCGCGCCCTCGCACTTGTTCTCACCTCGGGTTCCCGTTTCCCCAGAGACGAACTACCTCTTCAAGAGTTTTCTCAACGTTTCGAAGCTGGAATCGGGTGAGGTGGCCTTTTACGTCGACGAGTACAACAGCGTCGGCGACTGGATCTCCGGGCAGTATCTCAAGGCGGAGACTTCGCGCTGGGTACAGGAACTCAACTTCCCCTACACCCCGAGCTCACAAGACGTGGCCACCACCAGCCTTCAGGTGATCGTGGAGGGAACAGGGATCACGGCTTACCTCGACAATGTGGAACTCCTGGCGCTGGGCAACGAGGTACTGCCCCCGCCGCCCACCAACCTGATGACCAACGGCACCTTCGACGCCGGTATCAGTGAAGGCTGGGACACTGACTCACCTGAGGCCTTCTTGGCCGACAGTGCCGACAACGGTGCACCATCCAATCCCGAGAACTCGGTGAAAGTGCAGGCGACGGCGGACTCCGCCCACCTGCGCTCACCGCAGGTCGACGTGTCGCAAGGTGACTACACACTCGCCGCCTACCTGAACATCACACGGCGAACCGCCGGTGAGGTTGGTTTCTACATCGACGAATACGACGCTGAGGGCACGTGGGTCTCCGGGCAATGGAAGCGTGCCAGCACCGAGTTGGGCGCCTCGAGAATCGATCTGAGGTATTCGCCGAGCTCGCCCACGGTTGCCATGGCCAGCCTGCAGGTCTATGCCACGGGCGGCTCGGACATCGTGGCCTACCTGGATGACGTCGGTTGGTGGCGTTCCTGAGAACCGGACGCGTGGCCGCATACTTCGCGCTGGTGTCCGGAGTTCTCCTCACCGTCGCTGGCTGCGCACCCAATGGACCCTTACGGGAGCACGACGTGA
The DNA here is from genome assembly GCA_947493705.1 of uncultured Arachnia sp. GTDB lineage: Bacteria > Actinomycetota > Actinomycetes > Propionibacteriales > Propionibacteriaceae > Arachnia. The sequence goes on from CANLSH010000009.1 coordinate 76,360, forward strand.
CCATTGACCTGCTCCAGCAGGACTGGCAGTACATGCCGGGTGTAGTCGCCGATGGCGACGAACTGCAGGTGAGCGCCACATCGCTGCGCATCGTCGAACAGGACGGCGAGGGAGGCCAGCCCAACCCTCCGCTCAACCTCGTCGGTACGCACCTCCAGGCTGAGGGCGACTTCTCCCTGAGCGCGTCTTTTGCTGACGTGACCGCGGACGCGTCGTGGACCGTCTACGACAGCCCGCCCGTGATTGCCGACGAGTTCAGGATCGAGCCTGCGAGCCTGCGGCTCACGTTGCGCGACGAGACGCTGGAGATCCTGATTTTCGACGGTTCAACCCCGCAGGACGTGACCGATCCTCGGCCGGCCCACCGCGAGCGTCTGACGCTGTTGGATCCGGACGCTCTGCTTGAGATACACCGATCTGGCAACACCTTGCAGGTCGCCAGCGGTGGGGACATCGTCTCCTCACTCCCGCTAGGCGAAATCTTTGACTCAGGAGAACTATGGCTGGGGCTATCGAGCGAGTTGGGGTCTTTTCATGTGGACTCCCTCTCAGCCACCGCACCGCAGCGCGCAGAACTGATGGCCGAAGGCCCTGCGGTGGCGCAAGCTGAGCAGTCGGCCGACGGGCTGCAGGCACTCGCTGAACGGATCAGACCCGGATTCACGATCGGCGCCGCAGTGGCGCTCGGCCCGCTCGCCTCGGACGCGGACTACGCCCAGGAGTTCGTCGGCAACTTCGGCGCTCTCACCCCGGAGAACGCCATGAAACCGCAGTTCCTTTCCCCGCAACGGGGCGTCTTTACCTTTGACGAGGCCGACGCGCTCATAGCGATCGCCGAGAGCAAAGGCATGGCGGTACATGGCCACACCATCGCCTTCACCGAAGCGACACCGCACTGGATGCAGACCCTGCCCACCGGATCCGAGGCTGACCGGCAGGCCAGCGCCGAGGCGTTGCTGGACTACGTCACCACCGTGGTCACCCATTTCAAGGGGCGCCTTGACTCGCTGGATGTCGTGAACGAGCCCTTCGACGTCGCGCAGGGGACCACCCTTCAGCGCAATATCTGGTACCGCGTCTTCGGTCCCGACTACCCGGCTGTCGTCTCCCGGGCCGTCCATGATGCGGACCCGAACGTCAAGCAGTACATCAACGAGAATGGAGCCGATGTGCCGGGGGACCGGCAGGACGCCCTGATTGAGCTGGCGCTGGAGACCAACGCACGGGGAGGCCATATCGACGGGGTCGGTCTGCAGGCTCACATCTACAATCTTGAGACCGATGCCATCCCAGCCGATGACCTCGCCGACACGCTTAACCTATTCCAGGATGCAGGGCTGGCCGTGCGCATTTCGGAGAATGACGTCACCGCCGATGACGGAACGCAGGCTCAGGCCGAGCAGTACGCCACAGTGCTCGCAACCTGTCTGCGCTCGCCAGCCTGCGTCTCCTACACAACGTGGGGCGTGGATGACCGCTACAACTGGTGGACCGACGATGAGGGTGTTCTTCGGCAGGGACAAGACTTCCTGTTCAACGATGGCGAGCCCACCCCGGCGTACGACGCGATGAGGCGTGTGCTCGACAGCTGATCGGGCTTCCGCAGGTGTCGCTTGGATTGTGCCGCCGCTTCGGCATACAGGACAGCTTGACAGTGCCGTCGGAGGGGGATCGACTGTATCCATGACCTCCACCCAGTCGACGGTCCCGAGTGACACCAGGAAATCCTTCTTCGGTCACCCCCACATGCTGGCAAACCTGTTCAGCGTCGAGCTGTGGGAGCGCTTCTCCTTCTACGGCATGCAGGGGATCCTGCTGTACTACATGTACTTCACGGTCACCGACGGCGGGCTCGGCATCGACCGTGGCGTCGCGACCGGACTGGTGGGCGCCTACGGCGGCGGTGTCTACCTGTCGACGATTCTGGGAGCGTGGCTGGCTGATCGTCTGCTGGGCTCGGAGAGGGTGCTGTTCTACTCCGCGATCATGATCATGCTCGGTCACATCTCGTTGGCGGTGCTGCCGGACATCACGGGGCTGGCCATCGGCCTGATCCTGGTGGGGATCGGCTCCGGAGGGCTGAAGGCCAATGCGACATCGCTCGTCGGCACCCTGTACGAGGAGGGGGATGAGCGTCGCGACGCCGGGTTCTCGCTCTTCTACATGGGCATCAACGTTGGTGCGCTGGTCGGACCACTCATCACAGGATGGCTGCAGCAGGGCTGGGGTTTTCACGTCGGTTTCGGCGCCGCCGCCGTCGGAATGGCGGTGGGTCTGACCCAATACATTCTGACGCGCAAGAATCTGCCGGCCTCGGCCCACGACGTCCCCAACCCTCTGCCTTCGGCGCAGTACCTCCGGTGGGGGCTCATCTCTGTCGCTGCACTGGTCGCCATCGGTGTGTTGCTGCTCACGGGGTTGGTGAACGCCGACAACCTTGCAAACGTGATGGCGGGCGTCGCCATCGTCGCCGCCATCGCCTACTTTGTTCTCCTGCTCACCAGTTCCCAGGTGAACGCGACCGAGCGCAGCCGGGTGTTGTCCTTCATTCCTCTGTTCATCGCCTCGGCGTCCTTCTGGGCTTTGTTCCAGCAGCAGTTCACCGTCGTCGCGATCTACTCCGAGGAAAGTCTCGACAGAACCTTCTTCGGCTGGACGATGCCGCCGAGCTGGGTCCAGTCCATCAACCCGGTCTTCATCATCGTCTTCTCCGGGATCTTCGCCGCCGTGTGGACGAAGATGGGTTCACGCCAGCCCAGCTCGCCGCTGAAGTTCGCTGCCGGACTGATCGTCATGGGCGTGGCATTCCTGGCGTTCATCCCGTTCGCCGGCGGGGGACCCAACAGCACCCCACTTCTCGGACTCGTTGTGATTCTGTTCCTGTTCACGATGGCCGAGTTGTTCCTCTCGCCGATCGGTCTTTCCGTTGCAACCAAACTTGCACCGAAGGTGTTCCGCACCCAGATGGTGGCGCTGTTCTTCCTGTCCATCTCCATCGGCACCACGCTCGCTGGCATCCTCGCCGGCTACTACGACCGCGACAACGAGGTGCCCTATTTCTCTTTCCTCGGCGGCACCTCGATTGTGCTTGGTGTGATCCTCGCCGCGTTCGTGCCAATGCTGAAGAAGGCGATGCAGGGCGTCCGCTGATCCTCTCCGACATGTCCCACTGACAGCGCGGGGGATGAGCCGTTCCCGCGACGGCGCGGCTTGCAGTCGCGCTGGCCGTCGCCTACGGACTGCGAACGGCGGATGCTGCACATCTCGGCAAGGCGGTCGCCGCCGGGGTCGACCGGTTCCTCACCAACAATCGTAGGGATTTCTCCCCGGCGATGGACGAGATCGAGGTCATCTACTCGGAGGATTTGTCCACGTTGTAGACGCGAGCGAATTCATGCCTGTCGCGTTGTTATTTTTCGGGGATCACCACGAGGTCGTGGCTGCGCAAGTTCAGCGCCTCGACGTCGTCGTCTGTGCACACCACGATGTCCTCGATGCGGGCGCCATGGCGGTCTGCGTGGTAGATGCCGGGTTCGATGGAGAAGGCCATGCCCGGCTCCAGCACCGTGTCGTTGCCCTCGACGATGTAGGGGTCCTCGTGTGTCTGCAGGCCGATGCCGTGCCCGGTCCGGTGGATGAACAGGTCTCCGAAACCGCCGTCGGCGATGACGTCACGGGCGGCGGCATCCACCGACTCGCAGGTCACCCCGGGGCGCACGTGCTCCACCGCCGCTGCCTGGGCACGTTGCAGCACCTCGTAGGAGGCGAGGAAGTCCGCGGACGGCTCGCCCACGACGTAGGTTCTGGTGCAGTCCGAGCAGTAGCCGGCCGGTGTCGTGCCACCGATGTCCACCACCACCGGGTCGCCGGGCCGGATCACCCTGTCTGAGAGTTCATGGTGCGGGCTGGCGCCGTTGGGGCCGGAGCCGACGATCACGAAATCGACGGTTTCGTGGCCCTCGGTACGGATGGCCTCGGCGATGTCGGCACCGACCTCCCGCTCCGTGCGTCCGGCCCTCAGCCATTCGGGTACCTGTGCGTGGACCCGGTCGATGGCGGCTCCGGCTTGGCGCAGTGCCTCGATCTCGGCGGGGGACTTGCGCATCCGCAGGGGTGAGATCACCTCGTTGGCCAGTCGTTGGTGGGGCCCTGGCAGGGCGTCACGTAGTCGAAGTACCTTCTCGGCCCACATCATGTTGTCGAGAGCCACGGCACGGGCGTCGGGGATGAGTCCCGCCACGAGTGCGTAGGGATCGTCCGTCTCGTCCCAGCCCACGATCTCCAGGCCTGAGGCTCCAGCCGGTGAGGCCATTGCGGCGGGTTTTTCCAGATTCGGGACCACCAGGACCGGATCGGCTCCCGCTCGCATGACAAGACACGTGAGCCGTTCAAGTGGCAGGGCCTGATACCCGGTCAGGTAGCGCAGGTCAGGGCCCGGTGACAGCAGCAGCGCGTCGATTCCGACGTCGGCCGCACCGTCCTGGGCTCGTCGAATCCGGTCGGGCAATTCGTCGTTGATGCCGGCTACATGTTCGTGGTTGTACATCTCGTCAGCCTACGCAGCGGTGTCGACGCCCGGCAAGGATGGGGCGAGAGTCACCTGGAGGACGCTCGCAATGGGCTTCCCGACGAGCGTCGAGAGCGGGTGATAGCGTGGGTATGGACGTGCAGGTACGGGAGGATCCAATGATTTTGGTCGTGGGCAGCTACGGTGCAGGCATCACTGTGAGGGTGCCCCGCCTACCTGAGGCTGGCGAAACGATTGGCGATTCCGTCGTCAACATCGGACACGGTGGCAAGAGCTCCAATCAAGCAGTCGCCATCACCCGCCAAGGCGGCGAGGCAAGTATTATCACTGCGATAGGCAGCGATGCTTTCGGTGAATCGGCCCGACATTTGTGGCATGACGAAGGAGTCAACCACGACAGGGTCAAGACCGTTGAGGGTGCCAGCATGACAGGCATCATTCTGGTGGAACCCAATGGTGAGAACCGCATTGCCATCGCTCCGGGTGCGCTTGCTCAGTTGACGCCTGTGGATTTGGAGCAGCACCGCGACGCGTTCGTCGAGGCCGACTTCCTTGTTGTCTGCTTGGAAGTTCCCGCCGCGGTGATTGAGAGAGCCATAAGCCTCGCCAAGGAAACTGACACCAAGATCGTACTCAATCCCGCTCCGGCAACCGCACTGCCGCATGAGGTGATCGCTCAAGCGGACTACTTCATTCCCAACGAATCTGAATATGCTTTCTATGTCGCCGATGGGTACGTTCCCCTCAACAGCCAGACGCTCGTCGTCACCCAAGGGGGCCAAGGCGTCGTCATCCGCCGAGGTGACCGAGAGGATCGCATCAAACCTCTATCGCAAAAAGCTGTTGTGGACACCACCGGCGCGGGTGACACTTTTGTCGGCACTTTCACGGCGGCGTTAGATGCTGGCGAGGACCTTGCTCAAGCAACGCGGCGCGCCGTCGTGGCTTCGTCCTTGGCGGTGACTGTGGCGGAGGTCATTCCATCCATTCCCACTAAGAACGCCGTCCAGTTGGCACTGTCCGAATATCTTGACAACGAACGACCAGAGGAGACCACACATGAAGATCAATAATCCAGGAGAGCTTGCTCCTTTCATCCAGCACACCCTGATCAAGCCCGGCACCACACATGCCGAGATTGTTGCTCACGCAGAGGAGGCAGTCGCGCAAAACTTTGGCGCCGTAATGGTTCCCGCCTCTTGGATTCCTGAAGTCGCTGCTGTCGTCAGGGGTACCGATGTACAGGTGGCAAGCGCATTGGACTTTCCTACAGTGGGCGTCATGACCTCCTACGGCAAGGCTCGCGAGGCCGAGGCCATCGCCAAGGCTGGTGCTCACCAGATCGACATCGGCGTCCAGGTCGGGTGGTTGAAGTCAGGACGAGAAAGCGACTTTCGGGACGATATTGCCGGCGTCGTTGACGCCTCGGGCCTGCCCATCAAGGTGATGCTTGAGCTCCCTCTCCTCACCGACGATGAAAAGGAGCGTGCGATCGAACTCGCAATGGATGCGGGAGCGAAGTGGCTGAAAAACGCATCTTCAGGCGCCATCGAGACCGCCAATCCCGACTCCGTACGATACTTGGTTGAGCGCGTCCGTGAGGGCATCCTGGTTAAGGCGTCTGGTTCCATCACCGGCTACGACCAAGCGGTATCCCTCATCGAAGCAGGCGCAGCTGCACTTGGCACAAGTGCCGGACTCGAACTGGTAAGGGGCGAAGGCGTGTCCGACTCCTACTAAAAGACTTCAGGGAGTCGGATGTCCAAAGAACAGCAGCGACCAAGGGTTCGGCCTGGACCAATCAAGAGGTGTCAGGGCCTGGGCGGATTCGCAGAGGGTCAACAGCCCTATGACTGCGGCCATAAAGCCTTTTGTCATCAAGGTCTCTGGATTTGATCACTCACGTAATTCTGCTCCACCAGAAAACGTAAGCCCTTGCTGAAGGCGCCTTATCAAGGCGCTTGCAGCAAGGGCCCGTCACGGGGGATCCCTATCAAACCTATGCGACGCGTGCGTCAGTGAGGTCAGAAGCTGACCATGATGCCTGCAATGGTTGCACTCATGAGGTTCGCCAAGGTTCCAGCCAACACTGCCCGCAGCCCAAGCTGAGCTATCCTCGTCCGCTGGTTTGGGGCCAGGCTCCCCAAGGCACCAATTTGCATGGCGATCCCCGCGAAGTTGGCGAACCCTGTAAGTGCAAAGGTGATGATTGCTTGGGTCTTCATCGTGAAGGTGTCGACCACTGGACCGAATTCAGAGAATGCAACGAACTCGTTGAGGACCACCTTTTGTCCGACGAAGCTACCTGCCCGTGCGGCCTCGGCCCACGGCACGCCGATCACAAACATCACAGGTGCGAAAGCCCACCCCAGAATGCCTTCCATCGTCAGGTCGCCGTAGCCGAAGATCCCGCCGATGGCGCCAAGGACGATGTTGACGAGGGCGATCAAAGAGATGAATGCGATGAGCATGGCGCCAATGTTGAGCACCAATTTCAGCCCGTCGCCAGCGCCGCGGGCGGCAGCATCCACGACGTTGAAAGCGCGTTCCTCGTCGTCAGGTGCGGTATCTTCAGAGGTTTGGGCTGTCTCATCCCGAGCCACGTCAGTCTTCTCGGCCGCCGTGGGGGTCTCGGTCTTAGTCGTGCCTGTCCCGTTCCCAGCGGTGGCTGCAGCGGCCTTGTTGCGCTGTCGTCGTGCGATGAACTGGGTCAATCGGCCCTCGGTTGGTTCCGTTGACATCTCCGCACCTGATGGAATAATAATTTTTGCCATGACAAGCGCACCTGGAGCTGCCATGAAAGCAGCAGCGATCAAGAAATTCAATGGCACCCCGAGCAGCGCATAACCCACGAGTACAGATCCGGCGACTGTTGCCATCCCACCAGTCATAACGGCAAAAACCTCTGACTGGGTCAGGCGCTTGAGGTACGGCTTGATCAGCAGCGGAGCTTCCGTGTGCCCGAGGAAAATGTTGGCTGCGGAGTTCATCGATTCGGCCGTGGAGGTACCGAATAACTTGGCAAACGCGCCGCCGACAATTCGCACTATCCACGGCAGCACACCGATGTGGTAGAGAACTGACGTCAAAGCCGCCACAAAGATGATGACCGGGAGAACTTGGAGCGCGAAGGAAAAGCCAGTCTCCAACAGCGGGCCAAACACAAATTCGATACCTGCGTTGGCGGAGTCGATCACCAATTGCACCAGTTCACTCGCTCCTTGCAAAGCACGTTGACCCAAAGGCCAATACAATACCAAGGCGCCAAAGGCAATCTGCGTAAGCAGAGCCACCCCTACGGTACGGATGCGGATCTTGCGCCGATCAATGGAGAATAGAACCGCAATGGTCAATAGCAGCAAGACACCTGCCATACCCCACAATATTGCCATGATTATTCCTCTTCTTCTGGAGCCGTCAGGTCAGCCATTCAGGCCGAGTATTGGACGGGTTGGTGTCGTCTCGATTTCGAGCATCTGCTCCAGTATCGAATAGAATCCCGGACCGTCCATTTCTTCGATCACATGGGCATTTGGCTTGACGCCGAACTTCTCCCACGCCATGGCCGAGTAACCCATGGTGAGTTCAGACTGTATTTCAATATCAACCCGGTATTGACTGGAGTCCAGAACCAACTCCGGGTGCAGTAGAGCTGCGAGTGTGATGGAGTCCGGATGTGTTGAACCGTCGATGCCCACGGATTCGTTGAATCCGAGTGTGGCGTCACAGACTCTCTTGAAGAACTGTGCAATGGGAGTCTGGATCCTCGTCAGGCGGTCGTATTGTTCACGGGAGTACGTGGCATCTCGCAGCGTAAGAGGATCCCACGTGACGATGTGTACGTCTGCGAAACCGGCCGCCATGACGATCTGTGCGGCGTGTGGATCAACATAAAAGTTGAACTCTGCAGCAGCAGTGATGTTGCCTCGCCCGTTGTTGGAACCGCCCATGATGTACAGACTCTTGACGTTTTTGACGAACCGTCGGTCCTTGACGATCGCGGTGGCGATGTTGGTGAGTGGACCTATCGCAATGATCGATACCTCGCCAGGTTGCTCCGCCGTGATGCGTATCAATGCATCAACGGCGTGCTCGTCGGAAATTGCACTCTCGTCAAGTTCGATATCCAAACCGCCCGACCCGTCTCCATGCACGTCCTCCGCGGACACCCATTCTCGCAGCATGGGTTGACGGCACCCCAAATGCAGGGGGACTTCCCCCAGCCTGCCCGCTACTGACAAGGTCATCTGGGCATTGATGACCTGGCGATCGAATGAGACGTTTCCAGCGACCGTCGTAATGGCACGCACGTCCGCGAGCGGATCGGTCAAGCCCAGCAGAATGGTCACACAGTCGTCCTGCGCTGTGTCATTGTCGATGATGATGGGCATTCTATTCACGTGATCATCCTCTTCGTCGAGTTTGCGTCGTGTACGGATCGCCGTCGACCTTCAGGGACAACTAGGGTCAGCCGTACACCGCTTCGTTGGTACTCAACCTAGACGATATTGAGGGACGCATGTCGTTGACGCGCGGCAGTCGAGACCAGTCCACTGCTGCCAGTGAACATCCAAGCTCCGGTCGCGCCCCGAGGAGGCTCGCCGCTTCGTCACTGGAACCGACGAGGAACGATGAGAGGGCATGTTTATCGGATCTGTTGCTAGCCGTTGGTGTGGTCCGCTACCTTCGTCAAGTCATCAGGACCGAATGCCTGCGGAAGGACTCGCGCCAAACTCCAGATCCCTTCAGGCGTGTCCACCAGCAGATCAGCACCTCCATGTTCATAAAGCAATTGGCGACAACGGCCGCACGCCATGATGATCTCTGCATTTCCGTCGACACAAGTGAACGCCACCAGCCGCCCACCTCCATTTGCCACGAGCGAGGAGATGAGTCCGCACTCGGCGCACAGGGCAACTCCGTAGGCGGCGTTCTCTACATTGCAACCGACGACCACCCGACCGTCATCTACGAGCGCCGCCGCGCCCACGGGATACCGTGAATAGGGTGCGTAGGCCCGTTGTGAAACCTCACGCGCTTTGGAGCGAAGCTCTTCCCAGTCAACCTTCATGTCATTCCTTCCTGAATTGGCCGCCATCTACGTTGGCACCGATATGCCACGAAATCAGCGACGGTGGTGATTGTGGCATTGATGGTCGTGGAGATGGAGCGCAATTTTAACAGAAACTCACTGACGATGGACTCGCGGAGCGGGTTCAGTGGTTGACGAGACTATTCCATGACTCACGCCATCAGTTGAAGCGCATGATGTTGTTGAATACCCGAGCGCCGGTCGTGTTAAACCCGTTAGCCGCCGCTCGGCTCCTCATTGGCCCGATCCACGTTCGTCAAGATGAAGCTGCGGCACTCATTGCCTCCGGTCTGTGGTGAAGCCCCCAGGTTCTCTGCGTCACCAGCCGAGGGGGTAGCCGTCGGCGCGAGGTTCGGAACCGGCCACCAGGACGCTGTCCTCGTTGTCCGGATGGAGTCGCCAGATCGCTTGGCCCCGGCCGAAAAGCGCCGCGTTCTGCGACACCACCGCGTCGTGACCCCTCGTGCGCAACTGTGCGACGGCCGCCGGGTCTGCCGATGCCTCCACCTGGACCTGGCTCGTCGAGGGATCCCAGAACCAGCGCGGGCGACCGAGCGCAGTTTGCGGGTCGTCGTGACCGTCCACCGTGTGCAGCACCAATTGCACATGCCCTTGGGCCTGCATGTCCCCGCCCATGACTCCGAAAGGCCCCACTGGCGCCCCACCGCGTGTCAGAAATCCGGGAATGATTGTGTGGAATGGACGTTTGCCGGGCGCAAGTTCGTTTGGATGCCCGGGCTCTAAAGAGAACCCGGCGCCCCGGTTCTGCAGTGCAATTCCTGTGCCGGGCACGACAACCTGTGCCCCGAATCCCTGGAAGTTGCTCTGGATGAAGCTCACCATCATCCCGCCGCTGTCCGCGGCACACAGGTAGACCGTATCCGAGGGTCGCGGATCCACCGCAACGGGGTCAATGGCTCGGGCACCGATGGCTGAGCGGCGCCTGTTGGCGTGGCCGGGGGACAACAGGGCCTCGACGGGCACGTCACTGACGGCCGGATCCCCAACCAGCGCGCGGACATCGGTGAGGGACAGCTTGACCGCCTCGATTTGCCGGTGCCAACTGGCGGCCTCAGCTGGCGAAAATCCGTCGAGCACATTGAGAGCGACCAGCGCAGCGATACCCTGGCCGTTGGGCGGCACCTCCCAGACCTCGTGATCCCGGAAGCGCGCGCTGATCGGGTCCACCCATTCGCTCGTATGCCCCGCCAAATCGGCTGCCACGAGCTGGCCGCCCGTGACGCGCGAGAATGCCACGATCCGTTCGCCGAGGTCACCGGTGTAGAAGTCCTCACCGCGGCTGGCCGCGACGGCGGTGAGTGTCGCCGCCATCTCGGGGCTTCGCCACACCTCGCCCACCGCGGGCGCGCGCCCCTCCGGCGCGAACAGCGGGGAAAATCCGGATGTGCTTGGCTCGGAGTGTCGCGCGGCCGCCGCGACGCCCCTGTGCCAACCCCAGGCGACGACGCCGGAGACCGCGAATCCTTCGGCGGCGAGCGCGATGGCTGGCTCCAGGACGTCGGAGAAGGGCAGCCGCCCGAACCTGCGGTGCAGGTCCGCCCATGCACGCACCGCGCCCGGGATGGTCACGGCCTCCCAGCCAAGCTGAGGCATGGTGGTGCGCCCTTGGTCTCGAAGACGTGCCGCCGAGGCCGACGCTGGCGCCCGGCCGGACCCGTTGAGGCCGTGCAACCGTTCCCCGTCCCAGAGGATGGCGAAGGCGTCGGAGCCCAGGCCGTTGCCGCACGGCTCCACGACGGTCAGACAGGCGGCCATCGCCACGGCGGCGTCCACCGCGTTGCCGCCGGCGCGCAGGATCGCCAGGCCTGCCTCTGCGGCCAGGGGCTGGGAGGTGGCGACGGCACCCGTGCGGGCGAATAGGGGTTGCCGACGCCCCGGTTCGGCGAGGACTGACAAGCGCATGGTCAAGGGCCTTCCACTGTGGCGCCGGTGGTGCACCGCGACGTGGTTGACACTAGCCGCAGCCCCGGTCGCGAGCGATTGGCCGGTGCGCCCCGAACTCGTCGCGCCAGGAGCATTGCGGGTCGAAGCCGAGCAAGCGGCGGGTCTCGTCGATGCTGCATCGTGTTGTGTTCGCCGAGATCGCCGTGGATCGGGTGCCTGTTGGCCGAATCGAGGGGGATATATGAACTATCGGCAGTGCCACGGAAAGCTCAGCTGAAGCGCACGATGTTGTTGAACACCCACGACCAGGTTGTGTCGAAGCGATAGCCCCCGCCTGGCTCTGTAACGGCTTGGTTCACTTTCGTCCAGATGAAGCTGCGGCAGCCATTGCCTCCGGTTTGGGGTGTGTCGCATTCTGTGCGCCACTTTCGGCCATCCGGTGAGGTCCAGCTACCGGGGTACCCCAGCGGATTACTCGTCCACTGGAGACGTTTCATGTGGGGCAGGTAGGTCAGGTTGTTGAAGTACCAGCCGGTCTGATTGACGAAACTTCCGTTCACGTTGCGCACCTGCGTGGCCCAAATGTCGGTGCGACAACGGACGGTCCGTGAGTAGGGCTCGCACTGGGTGAACCAGTTGCGGCCGTTGACCCGGTGAAGTCCGGGGGTGGAGTAGAGGTCCACCTGTGCGTCCTCCGGGCCAGCGTTGGTGTTGGTTGGCGACGGGCGCGGGCTCACGGTGGCGGGTGGTGATGCCGTAGCTGTCGGGTTGCTCGTCGGAGATGCGCTTTCCGAGGGTGCGGAGCTCTGCGAGGCCATGGGTGATGCGCTGGCCGACGGTGTCGTGCTCGGTTGCGGACCGTCATCATCCAGCGTGGTCAGGAACACATCGCCCTCGCCGCTGTTGGCATCGGTGATGGTGGAACCATAGGTCAAACCAGTGAGGACGGTGGCGCCGTCCCTGTCCAGCGCGACGTACAGGTTGGCCTCATCCCAGACATCGGCGCCGTCGCGATCCGCTGAGCCCACCTGCCGCGTACCCACAAGTTGACCCGAGGAATCAACGGTGGCGGTGAAGACATCCACGCCGCCAGCACTGAGGTCAATCCGCCCGTCAGTGTGGCCAGCGAGGGTGATGGCACCATCCGCATCGACGACGAGGTCCGCAGTGCGGTCATCGCCGAGACTGCCCACCTGCAAGCTCCATGCTGTTGCGCCGTCTGCAGTCATCTTGCGCAGGAAGGCGTCATTGCCGCCGGCGGACGTCTCGCCCACAACCCCCGAGGTGTGGCCGCCCACCAGAGGCATGCCATCGGCAGAGATCGCGAGTGCGAGGACCTGATCGTCCTCGGCTGTACCCACCTGCTGCAGCCACTCGCGTTCGCCGTCATTCGTGTACTTCGCCACCCATCCGTCGAGGCCTCCCAGGTTGGCGGAACCCGGCATCTCGGCCGACGTCAGCCCACTCACGTAGATGGCACCGTCGGGAGCCTGGGCAATGGCCTGGCCCTTGTCCTCGCCGGAACCTCCCAGTTGATCCAGCCAGGCGACCTCCCCGTCCGGTGTCATCCGCGCCAGGAAAGCATCCTTGTCACCGGCATTGGGCTCACCGGAGAGCGACCCCTTCGTGTAGCCGGCCACCAGCAACCCTCCATCATTGGCAGGCGATGTGGCGTAAATCCTGTCCGCCTCCGACGGGTCCCCGAACTGCGTGATCCAGGCCACGGCACCATCATCAGCGAGCCGTGCAGTGAATCCGTCGTCCGATGACGCTGCGTCGTGCTCCCCATCCAGGTTGCCGCGCGTGTAGCCAGCCACGTAGTGATCTCCAGCTGGCCCTTGTTCGACGCCGTAGACGCGATCGTTCGCCGTCGTCCCGAGCTGCGTGGACCACCGTGTGGCACCGTCACCGTCGCGAGCGATGACGAGTCCGTCGAGGCCACCCTTCGACGAGACATCGCCCAGATCGCCAGCAATGTTGACGGCAAGGACCTCACCACCGTCCGCAGTAGTGGTGATCCCGCCCGCGCGGTCGTCGCCGTCGGTGCCGATGAGGGTTCCCGTCAGCAACTCGGGATCCGAGGTCCGTACGCGCGTCATCACATCTTTCAGTCCCTCCTCGAAGGCTGGCTGCCACACATCCCAGCTGTGGCCGCCGTTCAGGACTCGCAGCTCTGCGGTGATCGCCTCCGATCTGCGGACGGTGTTGTACAGGCGCGCGGCTTCGAAATCGAGGTCGTGATCCGCATCCGCCGGGTCGGGGTTCATCCATTCGTCATCACCGACGGCGATGAAGAGATGTGTGGATTTTCCCGGGTCCAGGGTAGGCAGGAGCGCGGGGTAGTTCTTGGCCTCGTAGACGCTCTCGTCAAAAACATCGCTGCCCGTTCCGAAGGCGCCGAACTCGCGCGCCGATGAGTCATCGGGCGGGTTCGGAATGTAGACCGCGGGGCTCAGAACAAGGCCCGCGGCGAACGTGTCCTGATGTGCGAGGGCGTACCGGAGTGCTCCGTAGCCACCCATCGAGTAGCCGCCCACCGCTCGGGCGTTGCGGTCCGCGACCGTTTTGTACGTCGCGTCGACATGGGCCACAAGATCCGTGGTCATGGTCGTCTCCACCGCTGCACCCGGTGGCAGGTCGTCCGATCCCTCGAAATCTGAGTCAACGTAGTAGTTGCCACGCTCACTCCACGGAGCGTCCGGCATGATGACGACGACGGGCGCAATCTCGCCGTCGTCGATCATCTGGTCCAAACTGGCCTTGACGCGGGGCCACGCGGCCATGGTGTCTCCTCGGCCATGCAGAAGGTAGAGCGTGGCGAAGCGTTCCTGCCCGCTCCCATACCCGGCGGGGAGGTATGCGGTGTAGTCGACGTCGATGCTGGCACTGCCTGCGGGCATGACGCCTGGCGTGAGCGTCCCCTCAACGGGCTCGTCTGCGTGCGAGGTGGGTCCTGACAATACCGCTCCGCCGAGCGCCAGCACTGCCGCCAGTCCCAGGAGGGGAAAGAACTGCCACGTTCGCGCAGTCGCATTCCTGGCTCGACCGTGAGTTTCCGACATGCTGACCTCCAGTGGCTGTGAAAACGTTTACATGATGAAGGGATTTTACTTTTTGAATGGTTGAGCGTCAACGCTTTTCTCGAAGTCCGTGCGATGGGCGCGTGACCTTCAGAGACGGGACGAGCGGCGATCGGACGCCCACGCGACGCTCATTCCCGATGCCTCCGGGCCACCTCCAGTACCGTCCGTGCCTGCTCCACCATCGCTCGGTCGAGGAAGCTGCCGTCCTCCAGAACGAACACGCCGACGCCGACGCTCTCTCCGGCAGCTACCCGCTCCATCACCGTGCGCGCGCGCTCCACTTCCTCGGGAGAGGGCAGGAAGGCATCACGGATGGGCGCCAGTTGCGAGGGGTGGATGGCCGCGCGTCCCAGAAAGCCCAACGTCCGCCCGGTGCGGCAGGAGGCGATCAGCCCCGCCTCATCGTGCAGGTGGGTGTAGACCGACATCATCGGTGACGGCAGTCCTGCGGCGCGAGCAGCGGTGACGATCCGGCTGCGTGCCCACGCCAGGCCCGCGTCGTCGAGTACTTGCAGGTCAGAACGCAGATCAGCCTCGCCAAGTCCGATGGACACGACCTCAGGAGCTGCGGTGGCCAGTTCGAAAGCGTGCTCGACGCCCAGAGCTGACTCCACCAGCAGATGCAGTGCCCGTCCGGGCATCGCGCTCGCCAGGTCCCGGACCTGATTGGCGCTCTCCACCTTCGGGCATCGCACGTCCACCATGTCCGGCAGAGCGTCGACCATCGCGACATCCTCCGCGTACCACGGCGTGCTGGGGTGGTTGATGCGTACCTGCACCGGCCGATCCATATCCTTGAGCAGCTCGGCGGCGTGGTCGCAGGCCTCGGTCTTTCGCGGAGCGGCCACGGCATCCTCGAGGTCCACCGCCACCACGTCGGCCTGTGAGCCGAGCGCCTTGACCACCCGATCGGGCCGATCGCCCGGTGCGTACAGCAATGTCAGTATGGGCATTTCACACCGCCCCTTCGTCGCGCAGCCGAGCAACGTCCTCGGCGGTGAACCCCAATCCGGCCAGAACGGTGTCAGTGTCAGCGCCGTGTCCTCGGCCGGTGAAACCGATGACGGCGTCGGAGCCCGACATCCGGAACAGCGGGCCCTGCATTTGCATGTGGCCAAGCTCGGGGTCCTCGATGTCGTGGAGCGTGCCCAAGGCTTGGAACTGTGGGTCCTTGGAAATGTCTGCGGCGTCATACACCGGGGCGGCAGCGGCCTGCGCGGCGTCGAACCCGGCCAGGGCCTCCTCCCGCGTGCGTTCTGCCACCCAGGCGGCGACGGTGGCGTCGAGCTCGTCGGCGTGCTGGGCACGTCCGGCGCCGGTGGCGAACCATGGCTCAACGATGACCTCGGGCTTGCCGACCATGCGCATCACCCGCTCGGCGATGGACTGGGCGCTGGTGGAGATTGCGATCCACTGCCCGTCCTTGGTGCGGTAGGTATTGCGAGGGGCATTGTTGCCGGATCGGTTTCCCAGCCGTTCGTGCAGCGTTTTCAGCTGGTCCCAGCGGGTGATCTGCGGGCCGAGCATCGCCAGGATCGGCTCGATGATTGCCACGTCAACAACTTGGCCGCGGCCGGTCTGCTGCCGGGCGTGCAGGGCCACCATGACCGCGAACGCGGTGGCCAGCGACGCGATCCCGTCGCCGAGCCCGAACGGCGGCAACGTGGGTGGACCATCGGGTTCCCCGGTCATTGCCGCGAACCCACTCATCGCTTCGGCCAGGGTGCCGAACCCGGGCCGATCACGGTACGGGCCCAGCTGGCCGAACCCGGACACCCGGGCCAGCACCAGGCCGGGATTGGTCTTGCTGAGGGCGTCGTAGTCCAACCCCCACCGCTCCAGAGTTCCGGGCCGAAAGTTCTCGATGATGACGTCAGCCTCGGCGGCGAGGGCGAGGAAGACCTCCCGTCCGCCGTCGGTGCTGAGGTTGGCGGTGACCGTCTGCTTGTTACGGCCCAAGGTTTTCCACCACAGGTTCACCCCGTCCTTCGCTGGGCCGTGCCCTCGGGCGGGGTCGGGCTTGCGGGGGTGCTCGACCTTGATGACATCGGCGCCCATGTCACCCAGGTGCATCGCGGTCATCGGGCCCGCGAAGAGCGTGGAGACGTCCACCACCTTCACACCGGCCAATGCCCCATTGCGCGGGTCGCGGGAAACGCTCACTTTTCCTCCCAGCTCCAGCAGTACGAGGACACAGTGTTGATGCTGTCGTCCACTGCCACGGGTCCAGTCATCGGTCTTCCACCAGTTGGTGGAAGGCGGTCTCGACGGCGCGGTTTCGCTCGGCGTCGGCCCGCCGGACCTCGAGTGCCACGGCTGTGAGATCACGGGCTGGGGCGTCCAAGTCCATCCGGCTGGCCTTGGCAACGGCTTCGCTCAGGTCGGTGGGCACGGCACCGCGCCCACCCAGAGCGCCGGCCAGGGCACCGCCCATGGTGGCGATGGAATCGGCATCCCTGCCGTAGTTCACCGCGCCGAACACAGTGTCGTGCCAGTTGCCGTCGGCCAGAACGAGGAAGCCGAGAGCGACTGGTAGTTCTTCGATGCTGTGCAGGCGGCTGGGCCGGTGGGCGGCCAGGCCGCGGTCCCGGTAGCCCTCGGCGACGAGGTCGTAGGGCCGGATCGCGTCGCGGATGGCGCCAGAAGCGATGGCGTCGCTCCAGTGGGACTGACCGCGGGCGGTCTCACACACCGCCTCGATGGCGGTCCGGGTGCCGTCCTTGGCCAGACGAAGGGCGGTCCCCACGACGTCATCCACGGTGGCGCCCGGTGCCATGGCGGCGGCGGTGACGGCGGCCATCACCCCTGCGGCCTCACGGCCGAAGGAGGATTGATGGGCGCCGGTGATCTCGATGGCCTCGGCGTAGGCAGCGTCCGGATCGGCGGCGTTCACGCAGCCGACGGGGGCCATGTACATGGCGGCCCCGCAGTTCACTGCGTTGCCCACCCCGGCCTCGCGGGGGTCGACGTGTGCCCAGTGCAGCCGCAGGGAGAGGTATTTCTCGGCCAGCGCCAGACGCTGGAGCAGTACCGTCTCGGTCTCCAGCTCCGGGATCCACACCCGTTCTCCGATGAGACGTGGCACCAGTAGTTCGGCCACATCGTGGGCGTCCAGATGAGCGCGCTTCTCAGAGTAGACAGACACCAGTGCCCGAACCATCAGCGTGTCGTCGGTCACGTGCCCATCGCCCTTGTGGAACGGGGCCAGCGGTTTGCGGGTGGCCCAGTCGGGATTGTACGGAGGAACTATGCCCTCCACCCAGCCACCCCATCGTTGACGGATCTCGTGGGGGAGGTAGGTCTCGGTGGCCCCGCCCAAGGCGTCGCCGATTGCGGCGCTGACCAGGCATCCAGCGATCTTGTCTGCCAGTGCGGTGGTCATGCGTGGTCCCCAGCGTTGTGATCCGGCTGCGTGGTGGTGTGTGCGCTGAGGTCAACGAGGACATCTTCCAGGGCAACGCCGGCCAGTGCCCGCACGCTGACCCCGCCAAGCACCGGTAGTTGCGCGTCGGTGACGGGGCTGCCGAACGCCGCGCCGGCCACCGCCCCGGCCAATGGGACCAGGGCGTCAGCGTGCCGCGGGTGGGCCAGGGCACCGAGCAACAGCTCCTCGCCGCTGCGGGCGACCCGCAAGTGCGCCAAGAGGAGGCCGAGGGTTTCCGGAGCCTGGTTGGCATAGGCGTAGACGTGGTCAACCACCTCGCGCTCCAGGTGTGCGGCCAGATCCAGCGTTGTGCCGGTGCCGACGGCGGCGAGGCACTCGGCGACGACATGTCCGCACCAGCTGTCGGTGGGCAACTGCGCTGTCGTGGCGGTGATGGCCTGCTCGGCGCCCGAGCCGTCGATCAGGGCGGCGATGAGGGCCGCGGTGCCGCGGGCGCCGTACACGCCGTCGAGGGCGTGGGTGCTCACAGCCTCATCCTCGGCGAGATCGGCGGCGGCGTCCGGATTCCCGGGGCGCAACAGCCCGGCCGCGACGGCACGTACGCATGCGATGTCGTCGAAATAGTGCGGATTCTCCCGGCCGCTGACCGGTGGGCGATGGCCAGCGGCGATGTTCTCCAGCGCGATCGTCGTTCCCAGCCGGGCGCGCACCGAATCAGGGTCCAACTGGCGGATCTCGGCGAGCTCAGCCCAGACGTCCTGACCGTCCTCGACCGTGGAGCCGTCCAGCCGCTGTCCGAGGTGGTTCCGCACGGCGACGACGAACCACTCGGCGTCATCGGTGGGGCCGGCCGGATCAACCAGTGAGGGCGAGGAGGCCTGCAGGTACGGGGTGGGCAGCGAGCTGGAGGATAGCGTTCGGTTGTGGTGCCACGCCTCGTTCAGCCGCACCTCACGGCGTGGCGGTAGCTGGGACAGTCGGTGCCACCATCCCGGCCACGTGATGGTGTCCCCGGCACAGAGGCCAGCAATCACCGCGCGAGTGGAATCGGGGCCGGTGCTGCTCATGTGCCCACCTGCAGTTCATCGGCGAGTTCGACCAGTTCGTCGGCCACGTCCATTGGGTGCATCCCTTTCGTTGTTTGCAGACATACCCCGGGGGCGACGGCCACGGCTGCCAGCCAGTCTTCCGGGATGGCGTCGATGCCCGCCATCGCCCCGGCAATTGCGCCGGCCATCGCTGCGATGGTGTCAGCGTCCCGGCCGAGGTTGACCGCATTGAGAATGGTCTCCTCGGCGTTGCCGCGGCCGGCCAGGACTGCGGTGAACGTCAGACCCACCGCTTCGGGGGCAAGGTCTGCCCAGTAGTAGCTGTGCACGGCGAGCTGGGCCACGGCCTGCCGGGCGGCGGACTCCCAATCCGGGGCGGTGGCCACGACGTCGTGCGCGGTGTGCAGACAGCGGGCTGTCCAGGAGTCGGCGGGGACGACGTCAACGGCGGCGGCCCAGGCGCCCTCGGCGTCGGCCCCGCCCATGGCAGCGGCCACGCCGGCGGCCACGGCCTGCCCGGCATAGATGCCCTCTCCAGCGTGGCTGACGAGTCCGTCCTCCCGGGCCAGGCGGGCGGCCTCGGCCGGGTTTCCGGCAGCGGCGATGCCAATGGGAGCCACTCGCATGGCAAGGCCGTCGCTCCATGAGTGGGCATGCTGCCCGGAACGGGGTGGCCGATGACCACGCTCGAGGTTGCGGATGGCAGCCATCTCGCTGAAGCCACTGCCCGCGAACGCCCCCTCCTGGCCGCACACCTCCTGCTGCCACAGGTCGGCTGCAGTGTCGGCACTGAAGTCGGCGCGGTAGCGCAACAGCGCCTTGGCGGTCAGCAACGCGTATTCTGTGTCGTCGCTGCCCAGCGGAGTGTCGGCGACGTAGCCCTCAATGCGCCCCCATCGAGCGGCGATCTCTGCAGGCTCCATGCCTTCCGCGGGCCGTCCCAGCGCGTCACCGGCTGCCAGCCCGGCAAGGCATCCGCGTGCCCGGCTCCTCATGTCCACCATGGTGTCCTTCCTGTCCTGCGTGGGGTGCGCAGGCCGTGGCTTGCACCTCCGGCCCGCGCTGGGTGTGAGTTCAGCGACGCCCGATGTCCGCCCCGCCGCTCTCCAATTCCTGGGCGAGCTCGTCGGCAGAAATTTCGTCGGCGAAGTACCGCTGGAAGGCCGGCGTGGCGGTGCGATCCATGAACTCCTGGAGGCCGGGGAGGCTCTGCCACGGTGCGGCGGTGAGGGAATCCAGGCTCGCCACGGCCACGTCCCAGCCCTGCTCGCCGTTGGTTTCGGCCTCCACCTCGTTGAGGGCGCCCTCGCTGGTGGGCACGAGCCAGTCACCCAGGGCGAGTTTCGCCATGTTCTCATCATTGAGGAAGTACTCGATGAACTGCGCAGCCTCTTCGGGGTGGTCGGACTGCGCTGCCACGGATATGGTCTGCGGGTTGGCCGACTGCTTGCTGCCCTCGTCGCCTTCCAGCGGGGGCAGCGTGACCCAGTCGAAGCCTTCCGGCGCCTCCTGCCCCATCTGTTGGCGGAGCCAGATGGCGCCAAAGATCATTGCCGATTTCCCGGCGTAGAAGCTCGGCAGTGCGTCGGTGGTGTTGACGGCGACCATGTCCGGATCGGCGCTCTTGTCCTCGTAGAGCATCTGGTGCACCAGGGTGGGCACCTGCAGCTCATCCTCGCCCACCACGATGGAGGCATCCTCTCCCTCGCCCTCAACGTAGGTTCCGCCGAAGCCCATTGAAAGGTTGAACATCGCATTGGCCGGGGACGCCAGCGGGAAAGCGACACCGTAGGTGTCCTCAGTGGTCAGTTGCGCAGCGGCGTCACGGAACTCCTCCCAGGTCCACGGATCCTCTGGGGTCGGCACCTCCAGGCCGGCCTCCTCCAGCATGGTGCGATTCGCCAGCGCCACCCTGGATTCCAACAGGAAGGGCACGCCGCTGATTCCGTGCTCCTCGCTTGTCACGGTGCCCCAGATGTCGTCGGGGATGCCGGAGCGGAAGTCGTCGGACAGCAGGGGCTCCAGATCGGCGTAGTACCCGCCGTCGACGAACACCTGCTCAGCGGCGGCCTCGTAGTGGATCACATCAGGTGGGTCGCCACCCTCGAAGGACGTGAGTAGCTGGTCATGCACCGAGCCCCAATCGCCCTGGACATACTCCACCTGGATGTTGGGGTTCTCGGCGTTCCACGCCTCGACGATGTCCTGATTGGCCTGTATGGACTCCTCCTGCCAGGCCAGGGACTGGAAACGCAGAGTGACGGGCTCGTCGCCTCCACCTTCGGAGCCGGGATCACTGGAGTCGCCGCCACAGGCTGCGAGTAGGAGGGATGCGCTCACGGTGATGGCAAGAGCACCTATGGTGTGTCGTTTCATGGGTCTTACTCCTTTTCTGTCCGGCCACAGCAGCGTGCCGGGTTGGTGTTACCCCTTGGTGGACCCCGCGAGCATTCCGCCCACGAGGCCTTTCTGAATGAAGCCGAAGAACGCAAGGCTGGGCAGGGTGGCGAGCAACGCACCGGCCGCGAGAGGACCCACGCGGGCGACGCCCTCCAAACCGACGAAGCGGGCCAGAGCGAGCGGCAACGTCTGCAGCTCTGGACTCTTGATGAGCACCAGAGCGAAGAAGAACTCGTTCCATGCCGTGATGAAACCGAACAGGGTGGTGGCGACGATGCCGGGCAGAAGTAGGGGGAGAACGATGAGACGCAGGACCTCCAGCTGGGAAGCGCCGTCCACCATCGCCGCTTCCTCGATGTCCTTGGGCAGCTCCCGGACGTAGCCCTGCAACATCCACAGCGCGAACGGCAGGATCCAGACCACGTAGATGAGTACCAGACCGGGCCGGCTATCGGTGAGCCCGACGGTTCGCAGTATCAAGAAGATGGGGATGACCAGCAGGATGAAGGGGAAGAGCTGGCTGACCAGCACCCAGCCCAGGATCGGCTTCGCCGCCCGGGTGCGGAGCCGGACCACGGCATAGGCAGCCGGTAGGGCCACGAGCACGGTGAGGATGGCACTTGCCACAGCCACCACAAAACTGTTCAGCGCCGACTGCCCCAGTGCTTGCTCGCCGAATGCCTGCACGAAATTGTCCAGGGTGGGGTTCTCCGGAATGATTCCCGGGTGCAACCTCATGAGGTCCCGCGGTGAGGCGAAGGACGTGGACACCAACCACAGCAGGGGGAAGGCCAGGAAGACGAGGTAGGCGGCCAGGGCCACATACTGCAGGGCACGCATGAGCGGCGGTACCCGCTCCATGGGAGCGACGTCGCGCTGGCGACCGCGCCGTTGTTTCGGGGGCGCGACGGGCAGTGTGGAGGTAGCCATCTATGTCTCCCGGAGTTGACGTCGAAGGTAGAACAGGACGAACACGAGGACCACCAGGACCATGACGTTGCCCAGCGCGGCGGAGTAGCCGTAGTTGCCGTACCGGAAAGCCTCTTGGTAGGAGAAGAGCATCGGGAGCATGGTGCTCCCTCCCGGACCGCCCTTGGTGAGTACGTAGACCAGGTCGAAGGAGTTGAAATTCCAGATGAAGTTCAGCGTCGTGATGGCTGCGATCACCCCGCTGAGGTGCGGGATGGTGATGTTGCGGAACCGCCTCCAGCGTCCCGCGCCGTCCATCGCCGCGGCCTCGTGCAACTCCTTCTGAACGCCCTGGAGACCGGCCAGCAGAATGACGGTGGTCACCGGCAGTCCCGCCCACACCCCGACGACGATGACGGCCGGCAGTGCGGTACTGAAATCACCGAGCCAGTTCCTGCTGAGGTCGGCCATTCCCAAGCGGTAGAAGACCTCATTGAGCAGGCCAGCGTCGGGCCGGTAGATCAGAGACCACATGATGCCGACGACAACCGGGGGCATCGCCCACGGCACGACGGCAAGGATGCGCGCCAGCCAGCGGCCACGGAGCTTCTCATTGAGCAGAAGCGCCAGCCCCATGGCCAGGAAGAACTGGATCACGGTCACCGAGATCGTCCAGACGAACCCAATCCGGAAGGACGACCAGAACATGCTGTCCGCGAACATTTCCCGGTAGTTCGCCAGGCCCGTGAACTCGTACTCGACGTTCAGTCCAGCCCGGGCGTTCGTGAACCCGAGGTAGATGCCACGCAGCAATGGATACACGCTCAGCACGAGGATGGGCAGCATCGAGGGGAGGAGCAACCACAGGGCACCAAAGCTGCGCTGCTGCTTCTTGGGGGTGGCGTTTCGTCGATCATCGGCGACGGTGGCGGTGCTCATGTGAGAATTCCGAGTCGATCGCTGGATCCGCGGACAATGAGATCTGTGTGCACGCTCTGCCTCCGGGGGACGCCGTCGTAGCGGCCCTGAATACGGTCGAGGAGCATCTGACCGGCGAGGCGACCGCGGTCCGCGAAGTGCAGGTCCACACTGCTGAGCCGGGGACGCGACATCATGGCGTCGCGACCATTGTCCATGCCAATCAGAGCGACGTCATGAGGTACGTCCAAGCCCCGATCGATACAGGCGTTGAGCGTCCCGATGGCCAGGGGGTCGGCCGCGCACAGGATGCCGTCAGGTGATGCTCCGGAATCGAGTAGTTGAACGGCTGCTTCATAGCCAGCGTCGGGCGTGAACGCGTCAGCGTGGATGACTTGCGGGGAAACCTCCGGTTCGAGTCCGTCGCGAAACCCCGCCAGGCGACTCTTGGCCGGCAGCGTCCCCAGGGGACCGTTGATCATGGCGATCCTTTCGCAACCCTGGTGGCGAAGGTGTTGCGTGGCCTGACGTGCGCCGCCGCGGGCATCGGCACCGACGGAGTCCACCTGAACCTCACACGGCGCGGAACCGATGACAACAACGGGCACAGCGGGGGAGCGCAGCTCCTCGATGAGCGGCGCGGCGAATCGGGTGGAAGCAAGAACGACGCCGTCCACGTAGCGCTCCCCGAGGGCATGCATCACCTTCAGTTCCTCCTCCAACTGCCCGAAGGTGGACTCCACGAGCAGTCGAAGTCCGTTTTTGCGTGCGAGATCCTGTAGGGAGCGCATGGCCTGGACATAGGCGGGGTTCCCGATGTCATCCACCACGAGGCTGATCTGGTGGGCGGAGCGTCCGCGAAGTGATCGCGCCGCGGCGTTTCGTACGTAACCCGTGTCACGAACGGCCGCGTTGACCCGGGTGCGCATCTCCGGGCTGACACGCCGATCATCGTTGATGACGCGGGATACTGACGCCACAGAAGTGCCTGCACGCGCGGCAACGTCGGCGATCGTCGGTGCCGTGAAATCACGTGAGGTGGGTGCGGTCATTGCGTCTCCTCACAACCATGTAATGGATTACATGGTGATCGTAAGTCGCATGTCTTCTGTGAGTCAAGGGTTTCGGCGACACTCATCCAGGCATTCGAGTGAAGTTGCTGTCCTTGAGGGAGTACTCCGAATGCCCTCAGTGCGCCAACTCTTCGGAACCGGTGGAGTCAGCTACTCGATTGAGGGGCCCGTAGCGTCGCGGTAGGCTCAATGAGCACCAGTTTTCATCATCTGTTCTCAGTGATGCGACCGCTGGGTATTCCTCGGTGGCACGCGAGTGGTGGTACGACGTGATGCAACTGTTCTGAAAGGCTTGTCCCATGCTGAACCCGACTGACCTCTACCGTCTCAACCCCAACTATGACCATCGTGGAACGCCTCCGGGCGTGCTGGTGGTGGCTCTGGGGGCCTTCATCGACGCCGGGGAGACCCAGCGCATGCTCAGTGAGCACCTTGTTGAGACCGGAGACCCGGAGGTCGTGGCGACCTTCGACATCGATCAGCTCTTCGACTATCGGGGCCGGCGCCCGGCGATGGTCTTCGACGTCAATCGGTACGCCGAATACGCAACGCCAGCGATGCTTCTGCAGCGTCTCACTGACCGCGACGGACACACCTACTACCTCCTCACGGGCCCGGAGCCGGACTTCCAGTGGGAGCGAACCGTCGAAGCAATTCGCAGTTGTGTCGAGGCGCTGGGGGTGACGCTGGTGGTGACGGCGCACGGCATCCCCATGGGTGTGCCGCACACCAGGCCTGTCGGGATGACCGCGCACGCCACAGACGCCTCCCTCATTGGTGAGGTGCATTCACCGTTCGGCCGCGTGCAGGTGCCCGGCTCTTTTGCTGGGTTGCTCGAGCTGCGTTTGGGAGAGGCGGGGCATCCGGCGGTTGGCTTCGCCGTGCATATTCCGCATTACCTCGCAGGTTCGGAGTTCGCTGAGGGCTCGTTGGCTGCGTTGAATGCGATCGTCGGCGTTACGGGGCTGAACCTGCCCAACGACGCGCTCGTTGCCAAGGCCGCGGTGAACCAGCGCGCCATCGCCACCGAGGTGGAGGGCAATGACGAGGTCCAGGCGGTAGTGGCTGCTCTGGAGCAGCAGTACGATGCCTTTGTTCAGGGGCAGGACAGTCCGAACCTGTGGGCCGGAGATACGTCCGAGATCCCGTCGGGTGATCAGCTGGGTGCGGAGTTCGAGAACTTCTTGCGCACGGTCTCGGATGACGACACCGACTGAACACATTTCTATGGTGGCTGCCCCGGAACACTGGTGCATCGAGTCACGCGCGTAGTACAGGCATCCGTGGTATGCACAATTTCCAGCCACACTCATCTGATGTAGGTGCTGGCCTGCATGCGCGAACCTGCCACCGGGTACAACCACGGACCGCCGGTCGTCAATCACCGACTCGAGCACCATTATTCTGGACTCGTGTGCCTGCAACCCGTTGACGTCAACAACAGCAGCGTCAAGCAGGTCGTGACTGCTGCCGTCCTCACTGCCGCCTATGGCCTGAACATGAACGGTTCCGCAACTGTCGACCCGTCGCCGCCAGCCGGCCGACCGTAGTCAGGATCACCAAAGCCAGCCGTCGATGGGAAATTTGAACAACTATGCAATTAGCCTTTGACAGACTCGACTAGAGTGCAGCCATGGCGGGACCCGGTGGGGGAATTGCTTCAGCCTTCGGGTTCAGGTATCAGTACCTGATCACGGTCGAGATTCTATTGGAGCTTTTCGAGAACTCAGGCACTCGCGATTGGACCGTCGAGGTCGACCGGGCTGATCAGGATTCTGCCGACATTCTCGTGTACCGCTCTGCGACCGTGTCGCCGTCGCGGGCAATTCAAGTGAAAGCATCATTGGCTGAGTCGTCCACGACCATCGGCCTGACGAGGGTTCGCGAAATTCTCGCGGCTCTCGTTCGAGAGCATCCAGCAGCGGCCACACACGAACTGGTGACGAATCGGACGATGACCGCAGAGCTAAAACAAGAGCTTGCGGTTGAGAGTTCAACGGTGCTGACTCCGGGAAAGCTGTTTAGACTGCGTGCCGAGCATCGGGACGGCCTTTGGCCGCACCGTGGTGCGGGAAAATTCTTGTACCCGGGTGGGGGTTGCGTCGGAGCCGGGTGCGGGGTGATGGTTGGGATGTGGGGGTCACGGTTGACCCCGAGGGTCTCTAGTGCCGTTGAGCCTGTTGTCGAGCATGGTGGCGGAGAGCTTCCCACGGAACCGTGGATTGTTGCCTTCGAGCACGAGTATCAGATTTCCTAGCTTTATCCGCTCTCCTCGTGGCCACCACCCGTAGACCCTCGCCCGGGGGTCTGGAACCGGCTGGGTGTAGAGAGGTGGCGATCTGTGATGGAGGAGCTACATTCCCGCTGTGCGGGGATCGATATCGGTAAGAAGGCCGCGACGGTGTGTGTCCGGGCCCCCGGCCCTAATCCGCAGGGCCGCCGGGTTAAGGACCGTGTCAGTGAAACAGTCACGACGTGGACCTCGATGACCACACAGGTGCTGGCGTTGCGTGAGCATCTCCTGTCTGAGGGGGTGACGTGTGTGGTGATGGAGGCCACCGGCGACTACTGGAAACCATTTTTCTACCTGTTGGAGGATGCTGGCTTCGAGATGATGCTGGTCAACGCCCGCCACGTCAAGAACGTCCCCGGCCGCAAGAGCGATGTCAATGACGCCACCTGGCTGGCGCAGCTCGGCGCCCACGGCCTGGTGCGGTCCTCTCTGGTACCGCCACCAGCGATCCGGGAATTACGTGACCTGACCCGCACCCGCACCCTCATCGGCAGGGACCAGACGCGTGAGTTCAACCGGTTGGAGAAGCTCCTCGAAGGTGCGGGGATTAAACTCTCCGCGGTGGCCTCCGACCTCAGTGGTGTTTCCTGCCGCAAGATGCTGATGGCGTTGGCTGATGGGGAGCGCAACCCCTACATTCTGGCTGATCTGGCGCACTTCACAATGAAAGCCAAACGGCCAGCCTTGGTGGAAGCACTGATTGGCCGCTTCACCGAGCATCATGCGTTCCTGGTGAAGCAGCATTTCGCCATGATCGATCAACAAGACCACATCATGGCCGATCTCACCGCCCGGATCGAGGTGGTGATCGAGCCCTTTCGTAGCTTCCGGGACCTGATCTGCTCGATCCCTGGGATCAGCACCCGGGTCGCGGACGTGATCACCGCAGAGACCGGCGCCGACATGACACCATTTCCCACGTCGAAGCATCTGGCGTCCTGGGCGGGGGTGTGTCCGGGCAACAATGAATCAGCCGGGGTGATCAAGTCCACCAAGACCCGCGACGGGAACGCCTACCTCAAAGCCGCGTTGGGGATCGCAGCGATGTCAGCAGCCCGCACCAAAGACACCTACCTGTCCGCCAAACACCGTCGGGTCATGAGCCGACGTGGATACAAGAAATCGATCGTTGCCTTGATGCACGACATCACCACCGCAATCTGGCACATGGCCAACACCGGCGAGTACTACAACGACCCCGGCGCCGACTATTTCACCCGCCTACGACCAGAGCGAGCCAAGAGCCGTGCCATCCACCAACTCGAAGCCCTCGGATACAACGTCGTCATCACACAAGCCGGATAAGTCACGCTCAACAAGAGGGAATTTTCGTATCAGACTCTGAGCGGTTTGACCGAGTCTCTCCTGCAACGGATTTGCCGTCTTCGTGGTGGCGGAGCTGGTGGCACAGGCAGTGATCTGCATTACCTGCTACTGCGACAACTAATCGATATGGTCGGCGAGGCCGGGTCGCGTCCCAGCAGGCAACACATCAGTTGGGAGACCATCCGAGGTGTGCTCGAGGGGCGGGCCCCTGTGTTAGCCGATGCTCTCGGAGCGCGCCGTTGGGGCATGTGCATCCAAGTCCCCACTGGTGTCTACATCGAACGGACGGTCGTCATGAATTATTTGCACGACACTCTCCCCGGTTCAGTGCTCTTTGACGGTTCACCTCGAGTTTCTATCATCCACGGCCCGTCAGGAACAGGCAAAACCTCTTCGGCCAGCCTTTTCGCCCGTTCCCGTCTAGAGCACGTGGCGTTCGTATTGTGGCTCGACGCTTCGTCCCCATCGGTTTTGGAGTCTCAAGTTCCCGCTGTGCTGGAGCAAATGGGCACGCGCGTCCCTTTGGAGAATCCTACTGCCGAAGGGCTGATGACGTTGCTGGGTGAGTTGCCCGTTCCCTGGCTGCTTGTTCTGGACGGTGCGCAATCATTGGATGATATCGATGCCTGGGTGCCGCGGAGTGGTTATGGGCAAACGCTCATCCTCACCGCACGCGCTGATTGGCCGCAGGACTTTGCGCCAGCCTTGCGTCTGGACGGGTTTAACCGTACGGAGGCTCGAACATTTTTCGCTGAACGACTCGATCGACCGGAGGGAGCCTGGTCGACTCAGCAGCTATCGGCATGCGATGAAATCGCCGATCGGCTTTCAAGGTGGCCATTGGCTCTTGAACTGGCGGTCAGCTGGATCCAGCGGCGCGGCGCGTCGTTGGAGGTCATGCAGCAGTTTGCTGAGCGACTGGAGCGCCTCGACTTGAACGATCCGCACTTGTTGCCTCATGGATACCCCAGGACGGCGGCCCAGGTAATCATTGATCTGCTGGCCGAGCTGTCGGAGTCTGCGCAGCTCGTGTTATCTGTCCTTCTGCTGCTTGGTGGCGACAGAATACCCGAGCAGTTGATAATCGAATGGGCGAGAAGAACTGGACTGAGCGTAGAGGATCCTCTGGAAGAGCTTTTTGCAGCGTCGGTTACTCAACGAGGTATCACCACCAACGGTAGGCCACACGACTACGACGAGACCATTGCTGTTCACGATTTCCTTAAGCTCGTAGTTCGCAGCCGAGGGATGGAAATGGACGGTGCCACAGTCCTACATCTAGTCGAGGCTTCTGAGCAGGCCTTGGGCACTCTGACCGAGGCGGGCCGCTTTCGCGAGGGCGCAACACTCGTCGACCCGCTGGACCACTTCCTACGTCAACTGGTCGACGCCGTACACGAAAACACGATGATGATGATTCGGCTGAGTGTGCTGATGCACAACCTCGCACAACTGGCAGTCCTGACCTCGAAGCTATCTGTGGCCCGAACTTGGTTCATTGCAGCCGTCAACGTGCGGCGGACCGATCCGAATCGTTTCGAACATAACGCTGTTGGTCTTCAAATGCAGTTGCAGACGCTAGCCGGTGCGGCCACCGTTATGGCACGTCAAAACGATGTTGAGGGGCTAAAAAGAGTTGCCGCTTACGTTTGCGATCTCGTGGAAGGGACGGACAAGTCAACCTATGACAATTCGGAATCGCTAGCGGCGCTGGAAAGTATCCGTGTGAATTATTTACGCCTCTTTCCGGAAGCGATAGACCAGATCAGCGCTTTAGCCCATTTAGTGCGCGGAAATGCCGCGGGAAGTGTTTCTGTCGGGAACGCGAAGGTAATAGAGCTTCAAAATGAGATGGAGCGCGCTATCAGGATCGTTGCAACAGATGACTGGCGGTATGGGCTGGACACTGCCCTGGCCGCCGCCAACCATGCTTTGGAGGAGGAGCTGCTTGTCGATTGGATGGTGGACGGCCTGTTGGACGTGGGACTCGAACTCATCACCGCAATAGTTCGTCGACAACACGAATTACCAGGTTGGCTCCTCGATTGCTTGCAGCGCATGGCCGCTTGGTTCAACGAGAACCCGGTCCATCTCAACGAATCGCAACAGCAGCGGCTGAGGCTTGTGCAAGGCATCGCGACGGGAGAATCGTCGTCCGTTCGTGCAGCCGCCGCGAGCCTGCCTGGGCCGGAGAAACTCATCCCGATGCTGTCCGCTTGGGGACAGGTCGCCAGCATAGTCGCCGACCAGCTGGATCGCTTTCAGCGCTACGAGGTTTTCGGCAACCTATCCGGCGCTGTCACAATCAATCTATCAGTGGGCGGCGGAGACGACATCAACTTCTGGCAACAGATTGAGTCCTCAAGCGGCGTGCCCATACTGTGGGTATGCACGGCCAGTCGAGTTCGCTACGACTCGCGGGGAAAAACCGATCCCCTACGCGAGGCATTTTTGAATGCTGGGCTCCCGCACCACTGCCACGAAGAGCAACTGCAGCTCGCTAGTGGTTGGTCTGCCACTCTGCGGAGGGATGCTCTGACCATCCAGGATGGTGATGGCAACCCTTGGGTCATGGCTGATGGCCTCGCAGCATTGTTCTGTGAGCGCATCGGTGAAATGGGCGGGCTTGTGCTTGTATACGGTGACCGTGCCCTCGCGACGCAAGACAATGACCCGGCTCCCCGTGGCTGGGTGCCACTTTCGAATGATCGGAGGCCTCGCAGTGAGGGAGCGTTTCGCAGAAGGGTGTTTGGTAACTTGATGCGACGTAAGGGCGATTCAGGCGAAAGCAGTTGAGGGGGTGGGTAGGTCAGATGAGATCATCATCGAAGACAGACCTGGTGGAGGTGTGGTCCGGCATCATCGAGCGTCAAGCCTTGCGCCGCGGCGTCTTGGTCTCCGTGCGTGAGCTGACCGGCAAGATCCGAGCCTTGATCAACGGCTGGAACAAACGCAAACATCCCTTCATCTGGACCAAGACCCCAGAAGAAATCCTTGCGAAAATCGACCGCCAACGTAAAATGACCTCACCGCCGAGTCGCTAGCGGACGCGATGTATTTATGGTCCACCACTCCCTTTATGTGTATCGTGTCAGACAAAATGTTGACGCCACCAGATCAGGACTGGGCCCGACGTTCAATTACCATCACGATGGGGCTGGCCAGATTGTGCGAGCGAGGGATACCTTATTAGTTGGGAAATGGTGTTCAAGTATAAATGTCAGGGACTAAAGTGGGCAGATCTTGTGACCCGTGCATTGTTCGAAGACGATATCCAGCATCCGAGCATTCTCTTGAAAGAGGGGGTTGCGTTTACGGACAGGACTGACGATGCGGTGTGGCTTTGGGAACCTGAAGAGGCACTCCACGGGAACTTATCAGTCACGACGGCTACATTGCATGAATGGTCTGAAAGGGTGCAAAGCCTGGTGAACGGTCAGTCCACGTAGCGCCGCAGGGTTTCGACAGAAGCCATGAGCTGTAAATCTTCGACAGGTGACTGCAGGAAGTCACCGTTCGCGAGGTAAAAATCCTTTGCCGCTGCGTCTCGGCAATGCACGAGGACGGCTGCTGCGCCTATGCTTCCACTAAGTTGAACGGCTCGAAGGAGGGCATCCCGGAGCAACTCCCGTCCGAGTCCATCGCCTTGACAAGAGCGATCCACCGCAAGGCGAGCGAGCAAAATGCAGGGCACTTGACTTGGACGGCGCTTCGCAATCGCTGAGGGAGCCGCGTCCCGGGACACGGCTGCCATGGCGATCGCGTAGTATGCGACGACCCGTTCACCGTCTGTGATCACGTAGGTGGTGGCGTTGTTTGCCTCTTGGTTCTGTTTAGCGTATTTCACCAACCATTCGTCGAGTTCACTTGCCCCGCTGTCGAAACCTTCTCGAACGTCGCTGCGCTCGAGCTTGCGCGGGGCGGTGAACTCACGAGTCATGTGAAGCGAACTGCGACTTGTGAGAGAACAGGCGATCGAACTTACTGGTGCTTGGCAACGGCGCGTCGAGTAGACGTAGAAAGTCCTCGAACTGTTCGTCATTGACGGTGAACCATCGTCGATCCGCGAGAACTTGCTCAGCACGCTCGACCGCGCTGTCCATGACGAAGTCGGTCAGGTTGCGATCGCTCGCCTCGGCGGCACGGCGCAGCAGCTCGTCCTGGCGCCTGGTGATACGCAAATTGATGCGCTCGCTCTTTGAGGTAGTTGTCGGTGATGCAGCTTCTGTAGGCATGATGTCTTCTCCTTGTGGGTACATCGTATGTACAGGAGGGCTCATGTTTCAAGTCAACGGTAGATGATCTTGCCTAAGAGATTGCACGGATAGGTGTCACGGACACCGGGTGGGGCGGGCGTCCCAGCGATGGCTGGTCCAGGCGATACGGATGAGGGGCGTCCCAGCGATGGCTGGTCCAGGCGATACGGATGAGTCGTCGGGTGATGATGATGGCCCGGCCAAGGCAATGAACGCGTCGATGACACGAGTACGGCGCTCGGTACAAACCAGGAGTTTCTTGAAACCGCGGTTGTGCCAGGAGTTGGCGCGCTCCACCACCCACCGGGCGCCGGCCTGCAGTGGGGTGCCCTTGGTGCTGATCACCGAGTCACACCCCATCTCGGCGAGCAGGCCACGGGTGATCTTGGAGTCGTAGCCGGCATCCCGGTGCACCGTGATCCGTTCGGGCAGGTCGATGCCGAAGCGTCCGAGTTTCTCCAAGGTGGGCCGCAACAGGGGCGAGTCGTTGCGGTTCGCCGGGGCCACCACACACCCCAACGGCACCCCCAGCCCGTCGGTGAGCAGAGAGCGTTTCGTGCCTTGTTTGCCGCGGTCCACCGGTGATTTCCCGGCCGCCTCACCGCCACAGGGTGCCTTCACGATGCACCCGTCCACGCTCAGATTCGTGAGGTCGAGCCCGACGATGCGGTCGTAGGCCTCCAAACACAGGTGCTCGAGCGCGGTGAACACTCCGGCTGTGATCCACTCATCACGGCGATCACGCAACGTGGTGGCCGAGCAGGTGGTATCGGCGATCTTGGCGTAGGCCACACCAAAGACCAGAACCTGGACGAGTTTGTCGAAGACAATCCGGTCACTGATCCGGGGGCGGTGGCAGCCCAACGGATGACAGTCCACTCTGGCAGGAAGTAGCGCGGCGAACTGGTCCCAGACCGGTTCAATGAACGATGATGGCACAGCAGGCACAAGTACTCCCGGGGGAAGACGGGGCGTAGAGACCCTCGTTTTCTACCCGGGGCTTGTGCCTGTCTCATGCCACGACACGCCGAATCCAGCCGTACCTATCCG
>CANLSH010000010.1 GCA_947493705.1 uncultured Arachnia sp.
CATGGTCGGCTACTCAATCAGCGGTGCTATTTCGA
The DNA here is from genome assembly GCA_947493705.1 of uncultured Arachnia sp. Taxonomy (GTDB): domain Bacteria; phylum Actinomycetota; class Actinomycetes; order Propionibacteriales; family Propionibacteriaceae; genus Arachnia. The sequence continues at coordinate 36 of CANLSH010000010.1, forward strand.
CACGCCGACATTCGTTCCTCATGGTCGGCTACTCAATCAGCGAGGCTATTTCGACACGCCGACATTCGTTCCTCATGGTCGGCTACTCAATCAGCGGTGCTATTTCGACACGCCGCTAGACGTTCCTCGCAGCGGCACTCAGCGCGGGGCGGGAATCCAAGGAGGAGTCCTTGGCGGGATGGGTCGCCTATGACTTGTCGTCCCCGTTGGGTTTGGGGAGTTCATTGGTGCCGCCCGGGCCGGGTGTTCGCTCAATCCCACTTTTGACGAGCCCGATGAGCTGGGGGAGCACGAAGAACATGAACGGCCAGATGATCCACCACATGGCGCCGCCAGCGCCGTTCAGGAACAACACGAGGATGCCGATGCCGATGAGAATGCCTGCGGCCGCGCTCAGCGCATGGAAGGCGGGGGTCCGGAACCATGGAATGACGTGGCGTGGTGGCTCCGGGACGACCAGCGGCGTGGGGAGGGCAAGATCGCTGATGAGCGGAACGAACTCGCGCAGATGTGTGGCCTGCATGGCCAGTTCCATGCGCTCGGGATACTCGGAATGGCGGAGCCGCCCGTCGGCATAGGCCTCGGCAAGGATTCCGACAGCGTGATCGCGATCCGCGTCGGAGGCACGAAGTTGCGAGGCCTCACGACTGCGCGGATCGCGGGTGAAGCCCTGCCATGGATTGGTGTGTGGTGTGTTCGTCATGGGCTCCTGTTGAGCTTACTGCCACGAAAGGCGCGATTGGTGGGGCGACAATCCTCACCGGTGAGGCGTTCGTGGGTTTCGTAGACGGCCAGAGCGGCGCTGGCGAGTTCTGCCCAGGCGTCGTTGCCTGCGGGGGAGCAGGAAGAGGCGGCGGGAACGTCGTTGATGATGGGGGTGCGACGCAGCCAACTGCGAGCGCTGTCGGGGGCCAGGCCCCACCCGATGTCGGGTGTGCCCCGACTATGGTCGTGGGTGCTTGCGAGCACGCCGTCGGATACGGGGCGGAGCCACGTGCGCACGGGGCCCTCCTCTGTGTGGTCGACGATTTCCCGGACTGAGGTGACCCCGTCGTCCGAGCGCACTTCGTGGGAAATCGCAGGGCGCAGCGCTGGTTGTGGAGCTCGTCGCAGCCACGAGCCGACGGCATGAGGCTCACAGTTGATGGTCACTTCCTTGGCTGTCTGTTCCACGAAGTTGACGCCCCGCTCTGCGGCTCGGGTGGCGAGCAGATCTACCAGGTGAGAAGCGCGTTGACCGCGACCGTCGGCGTCGACCAGTTGCCATCGTCCGAACGTTCTGTCCAGCACCAGACTGGCAGCCAGCAGAGCGGGCGCTGTGGAGGAGTGGGTGCCGTTCATGGGACCGAGGTCGGTGAGCAGGCGATGCAGTTGCGGATGGTCGAGCCGGTCCGCCAGATCTGTCAGCGTGCGACCGAGCCAGAGCTGCCGACGTCCCTCCTTGTGGTGAGGGAGCTCGGGATTGTTGATACCGAATGCTCGACGAGCAGCCCAGACATCATCGAGGTCGTCAAGGAGGTCACGCCACCGCTCGGCCGCCGGAGTGCCGAAGTGGCGGGAGATGGCATGGAATTGTGCCCCGCGCTCCGCTGGGAGCGCGAGTGCCGTGCCGTCGGGAAAGCGATGTTCGACCGGCGGCGCCTCGATCAACTCCAGGCCGGCCCTGTTCAGCTCCGCCACGAGATGGCCGCCTGATTTCTTGAAGGCATCGCGCCACGTGGCCGGCAGTGCTATCAGCTGCGGCAGCGCATCGACGGTGTGCCCACCGGGTCCCTCCGTCGGGGCCCAGGGCCCACCGAGTGCTCTGCCGCCGCTCACCAGCACCACTTCGTGGCCCAGCTTCGCGAGACGGGCAGCTGCTGCCACACCGGAGAGTGTTGCGCCGTGCACGACCAAGGACATGGCCGTCAGGATAGCTGCCGCAAATATTTGCCCAAACGTGTGCGCTCCCCTATCGCATGAGTGAGAGAGGAAGTGTGGCCAAGGAGATGCCTGCCGCCACGAGCAGTGCAGGAGAAAAGGACAGGCCAGCCGCCAGAGAGCCGATGAGGATCGAGCCAATGCCGGTGCCAGCATCGAATCCCATGTTCCAGACAGCGCTTGCCGTGTCGTACTCGTCGGGTCGCACAGCTTTCAGCGCAATTAACAGGGTGAGGTTCTGCAAACCTCCATATGAGATGCCGGTGAGCGCCATCGCCAACAGGAACGGGACCATCCGCGTTGACGTCGGATCTGAGACTGCATACGCCGAAAGAACCAACCCAGCAGATGTCAGCAACACCAGTGGTCCCAGGAATGGGCGAGTGCCGTGTCTATCGGCGAAGCCACCAATTCCCCACCTCGTGAGCGCAGCCATGAATGTGAGGAGTGCCAGGGCACCTGTCGCCACGACAGGTGTCGAGACCATCTGAGGGGCGAAGGTGATCAGCGCGCCGCCCGCCAGCGTGACACCAAGCAGAAGGAACATGGGACGGAGAAGCCCATTGGGCAACACGTTTCGGCGATTGCTCCGGTCGTCCTCCGGTGCTGCCAGCCCGGTGTCCACATCACTGCGCTTCCAGGCTCGACCGAATGCCGGCGCGGCTGCGATGCCGACCAGTGGAAGAGAGCCGATCGAGAAGACCAACCAGAATCCGATGGCCTCTGCGAGCCAGGGACCAATGGATATCAGAAGTACCTGGGGCACCGCGATGGCGGCTCCGTAGGCACCTATGGCGGCACCGTGCCGAACAGGAGGAACGACGCGGGCGACGGCGGCAGAACCGCAGACCGTCAGGATGCCGAATCCCACTCCCCGCACCGCTGACAAAACGAGTGTCCACCAAAGATCTCCGGAGAAGAGATGGAGCAGTGACGGGCCGCCGAGTAGCGCCAACCCCGTCCCGAGTACAGAGGCAGCTCCGAAACGACGCACCAGACTCGGCACAAAGCCCTGCGTCAGGATTGTCGCGAGCATGAGAGCTCCATTGACCAGTCCCGAGCCAGCCTCGTCGGCTCCGCCCTGGACGGCCCACAGGGGTGCCACTGGCAGGAGCACCGCAAACCCCGCAAAGCCCGCCGCTGTGAGGATGATCACCGAGGGCATTCCGGGCAGACGCCACACGGGTTGCTGCCTCTGTGTGGATCTCTGATGCAAGGTGTCTCAGTTCAATGGGTCGGTGTCAGTCTGCGGCAGCCTATCCCTGAATCATTCGGGAAGTACTTCCTGCAGCACCCGGAGTGTGTTGCCGCCCATGATCGCGCGGATCTCATCATCGGAGCGTCCACGGTCGCGCAACTCCTGCGTGATCGATGCGATCTGGCTGGTGTCCCAGCCCACCGTCACGGAGCCATCGAAGTCGCTGCCCAGCGCGGCCGTTTCCAGCCCACCGACGTTGATGACGTGATCGATGGCGTCAACCACGGCCGCTGGACTCCGGTCGCAGACCGCAGCGTTCCAGTAGCCGAGCCCAATGACACCTCCGGTGTCCGCCACGCCCCTGATGTGTTCATCGCTCAGGTTGCGGTTGTTCTCGCACGTACCCCGGACGCCGCCGTGGCTGGAGACCACTGGACGAGTCGCGCTTTCCAGGATCTCTGACACGGCGGCCGGGCTGACATGGGCGATGTCGACGATCACGCCGCGGCGCTCGAAGTCGTCGAAGACTTGTCGTCCGGCGTCGGTGAGACCTCCCTTCTCAACGCCGTGCATGGATCCCGACATTTCGTTGTCGAAGAAGTGCGCGAAGCCAGCCATTCGCATGCCGGCGTCGAAAAGCGCCTCGACGTTGCCGGGATCACCTTCAAGATTGTGCAGTCCTTCGACGGAGAACAGTGCTCCAGTCACCTGACGTCCTGACTGACGTGCGGCGACCAACTCGCTGAGGTCACTGCGGGAACGGATCAACATCAGGTGAGAGTTGGAATTCTCGGCAGCCTTCTCAAGTTTCTCCGCGTGATACAGCGAGCGTTGCAGGAGTGATGTCCACGTTGTGGGGGGCTGGAGCTGGGCCATGGCAAGCAGCGTGATGTTGTCGCTGTCACCGGTGTTGGCCTCAACGTTCAGGCCTCGTGGGGATTTGGTGACCGATGAGAACACCTGAAGTGCGACGTTGCCATCCTCAAGTCGTGGGAGATCCATGTGGCCGCGGCCAGCACGCTCGAGCAGATCGCGCTTCCACATGAGCGTGTCGCTGTGCATGTCGACGATCTCCAGCGACTCATGGAGCTTCCGCGTGTCCTCACCAATGGGCGCGAGATTTGCCGCCGCAATCCGGTTGCGGGATCTTTCGACAATTCCCGGGGCGGTGACGAAGAAGGCTGTGACCAGCGCCACGACGATGACGGCAAGTGAGAGCAGGATCGAAGTTTTTCGGTGGCCCTGGCTGTGTGCCATACCTACCCCTTGGGTGACGACTACTGGTCGCGACACCGTAGCACCGGAAACGAACGGCGAGCCGGTAACCGGCAGTGCCCAGCCGAGGATAGAATCTCCCGGAGAACCGTATGGAAATCCCCTACTCCGTTGAGCGGTTCGCAGGCGTGGAGGTTTTGTGGTGGTCGGTCAGATTGTGTGGGCCGTTGTTGTTGCTGTGCTACTCCCGGCGGTATCCGTCGGCTGGGCGATTCGTGGTGCAATGATGATGCACGAATGGTTGACCCCTCTGCGTGAGCGCACGGCGACGAAACCAGAGCGGTCCGAGTTGCTCAGATTCCTCAGCCAGCGTCGGATGATCCTCGCCACGGCGTTCCTCCTCGCGTTCGGATTGCTCTTCCTGAACCGCTCGATGGATCGCGGGCTCCCATTGCTGGGTGCCGTGGTGTTGGCGTTTGCCTACGCCGTCATCAGCGCCACCATCACGGGATTCGCGGTGTGGGTCCGTGCCCAGCAGCATGCGCAGGACGGTCGTCCCCTGTTGTCGGTAACTTCCCGTTGGTCCATGTGGGTGGGTGTGGGCGTCGGAGCCCTCGCGTTGGTCTACCTCGTGGTGAATGTCGGTACCAATCTGATGGGCTGACGTCCTACGACGAGGTCGGAGGCTTGGCGCGGGTCAAACATGAATCCCTGTGACTCACTTTGTTGGTCACGGATGGTTAACTTTTTGCGATTCCAGTGGCGCAACGATGGGAATGACAGCCAGACTGAGATGGAGTCCAGTCGTGTCATGACGGGAGACACACAGGTCAGGAGCGATGATGGGCAACGGTGACCACACCGAGGGGAGCACCCACCGCGAGGCCGGGAACGGAGCTGCGTCCGAGGAAAAACCAACCATGATGGACAATATTTTCCGCCCCGCCAGGAACGAGCAGTCAGGCACCCCGACGCCAATCGTCAACAGCACAGTCGAAGAGGGCTTCCCGGACCCGTCTGGTGGAGCTCCGGTTGGCGGTGCAGCGGTTGATGTTCAGGTCACGGAAGACCCCGATCCGGAGCCGGTGTGGAAGAGGAGATGGTTCATTGGTGTGGTCGCTGCGCTGACCGGTGTGGCGATCGGTGCAGTCGTGTGGGGTATCAGCCTTGATGACACCACGGAGCAGGAAACCCCGCCGCTGGTTGCCACGCCGGAAGTCAGTGAGTCCGTGGATCCGGAAGTCACGGCGACGGAGACGGTGACAGAGACGGTGGACACCACGGCGACTGAGACAGCCAGGCTACGAGTGACCGCTACGGAGACCACCCAGGTCCGATCCACGGCCACGGAAACGTTGGAAATCAGATCCACAGCCACGGAGACGGTGAGGGTGACGGCGGATCCAGCGCCAACCGTCATGGTGACCGTCACGGAAACAGTGGTGCGACAAAACAGTGGGGGACTCAGAAGGGAGGCAGCGGTGTCAGCCTGTGTCACCGCCGTCGAGGAGAGATTGACGAATGACTATCCGGAGGCCGAGGTGGATGTTCCGCGCGGTGAAGCGCTGGTGGCCGCGTTGCGCAGAGACCTGGACTCGTGGTTCATCAAGCTTGGAGCGCGGCTCGACGGTGCCGAGCAGATCGTGGACTGTTACATCTCAGGCAGCGAAAGCGAGCCGTCGGTCGATTCCATCCTCGTGCGCTGACGCGCAGTGAGCACTGCGTCCCACAGTGCACCTGCGACGGCACGTTTGGAGCCCCGTACCTGCGCGACCACGTCGTCGTCAGCATCCAGGATGAGCAGTTCGTTGTCGGTGGACTCGAAGCCTTTCTTCCAGCCGACTGCGTTGACGGCGAGAAGGTCGACCCCCTTGCGGCGGCGCTTGGCGCGGCCCTTGGCGATCAACTCGTCATCGGTGTGGGCGGTCTCGGCAGCGAAACCGACGATCGTCTGTCCGGGACTGCGGTTCCGCACGAGACCGGCCAGGATGTCGGGGTTCTGGACGAGTTCAAGGGTGAGTCCCTCTCCCCCCTGTTTCGACAACTTCTCATCGCTGGCCTCCGCGACACGGTAATCGGCGACGGCGGCCACCATGGCGACGATGTCTGCATCGACGGCGGCGGCCACCGCGGCGTCCTGGAGTTCCACCGCAGTCCCGGTGTGGACGATCTCGACCCGGGGGTGCCGGGAGGCTTCCATCAGCACTCCGTCGCCGACGTGGGCAGCCAGAAGCCGGACCTCGGCGCCTCGTCGTGCGGCGGTGAGCGCCACTTCGGCGCCCTGTTTTCCGCTGGAGCGATTGCCGAGGAAGCGGACGGGGTCAATTGGCTCCCGGGTGCCACCGGTGGACACTGTGACCCGCAGCCCCGCCAGGTCTGCGTCCCCGGGCACAGCGGCCAGTGCCGCCTGAAAGATTTCATCCGGCTCGGACATCCGGCCGGGACCGGAATCGCCACCGGTCAGCGGCCCGTCGGCGGGTCCGACGACGTGCACGCCCCGTGCGCGCAGGGTGGCCATGTTGTGCTGGGTGGCGGGGTGTGACCACATCTCGGTGTGCATGGCGGGTGCGACGACGACGGGTGCGGTGGTGGCCAGCAGCGTGGTGCCGAGCAGGTTGTCGGCGAGACCGGCGGTCATCCGTGCGAGTGTATTTGCTGTGGCGGGTGCGACGATGATGAGGTCGGCGGCCTGGCCGAGCGCCACGTGGCGGACCTGGGCAACGTCATCATGCACGGATGTGGTCACGGGGTTGCGGCTGATTGACTCCCACGTCGAGGTGCCGACAAACCTCAGTGAATCCTCCGTCGGGACGACGTGCACCTCATGGCCGGCGAGGACGAGCAGCCGCACGAGATGAACGCTCTTGTATGCTGCGACACCACCGCTCACACCAACAACCACAAACATCCAAGGATCTTCTCACACCCGCGATCGGGGGCCCAGCATGTGCACGGTAGTCGTCCGAGTCCCGGCAGAAGCGTCACAGCCCACCCGGGTGCTCGCAATCCGCGACGAGGACCCGACGCGCCCATGGGATCCGCTGGGTCCCTGGTGGCCCACCACCCATCCCGGAGTCGAGGGTGTCCGGGACGCACGTGCCGGTGGAGCCTGGCTGGCCACTCTGCCGGATGCCGGTCGGCTGGCGGTGCTTCTCAACGTCGGTGGCCCGGCCCCGAGCGGTGGACTGGCCTCCCGGGGTGAGGTGGTGTTGGATGCCGTCTCCGGCCGAACTCCGGATGCCTCGCGCCGCACCCAGCCCTACAACCTTGTCAGCATCAACGGGGCGCAGGTGTCTCTCACACTCTCCGATGGTGAAGAGTTCCAGACGCAACTTCTGTCTCCCGGTGTGCACATGTTGGTCAACAGCCTGGTCCCCAACGACCCGTCGTTTCCTCGGGTGCCCCGATGGTTGGAGGAATTCCGGGCAGCTGCCCCCGATGATGATGTCACTGACTGGTTCGGCCCCTGGCTGGAGGTGCTGGCGCACAGCACTGAGGTGCCTCCCACCGACGACGCATCGATCATCCGGGACAACCGTCCCTGGGGCATCCCCACCCTCTCGTTGCTGTTCTGCACAGCAACCGTGACCGACGCGGACGTGGATGCCAGCTACGTCGAATTCGCCCGCCCGGGCCACTGGGAGCTTCCTCTCGCACCTCGGTGAGGGCCCGGCGTTCACGGGTCTTGACGAACTGTCAGGTGACGGGGTTATAGTGGGTCTCGTATCGAACGGTTGTTCGAATGAGGCCGGGGAAGGGCCCCGAACCACTGTTGATACACGGAGGGCCGCTTTGGGCCCCGGCGTGGCCTCGACCCCTGCGCCGGGGCCCAAAGCTTCCCCCTTCGAAGCAGGGTCGAACCGATATGTCAGTTGTCATCGATAGCGACAAGCCCGGGAGGCCCTCCATGCGCACCTACGACGAACCCATCTGCGTCCTCTTCAGTGATCGCCCCCAGCAGTTCATCTGGCGCGACCGTCTTCTGCTCGTCAAGGAGATCCAGGGCAGGTGGAGCACGTCAACGGCGTGGTGGGAATCGTCGCGAGTCTCGGCAGCACGCGGCGACGTGGCGACGCCCACGGCAACAACCGACACCACGGCAACCACCGACCTGCTGGAGGAAGTGGAGGTGTGGCGTGTCGAGGCAGGCAATGGCATGCAGCGGGGCGTCTATGAACTGGCCCGCTGCGTTGGCCAGGACGACTGGGTGCTCCAGGCAGTGTGCGACTGATGACTGTCCCCACCCCTCAGAATTTGGCCACCATCGGCTGCATCGAACATCCGGCTGATCGTTATGTGGCCGCCCACAAGGGCGCCGAGGAATTGGCGCTGGTGGTGATTGCGGCAACACCGGGGCGCGTCCGTGGCCGCCATGACGTCTGGGAACTGCTGGCGCGCCGCGCTCCGCACCTGGCGGAGTGGGCCGCCTTCTTCGGTTATCTCTCCACCCGTGTGCAGGTGGTGGCGGCGGGGGAGCGGGCCATCGTCGCCGAACGCGAGGCCGATGATCTCGTGCGAGATCTGGAACGCTTCACCACCGACGTCGCCCGCAGAATGCGGTTCCGGAGGACAGTCTCGTGACCGAGCAGTTCACCCACCTGCGGGTGGCCTCCGGATATTCCTTCCAGTACGGCGCCTCCCACCCCAGTGCGTTGGTGGCGACAGCTGCAGACCTGGGTATGGACACGCTTGCGCTGACCGATCGGGGCGGGCTGTACGGGGCCGTCCGGTTTGCCAAAGCCTGCTTGAAAGCTGGCATCGCGCCGGTGGTGGGGGTGGATCTGGCACTGGGGAACGGGGAACTGCCGACGCGACGCCCCACCGCCGCCAGGGGTGGCCAGTTGCGCGATCTTCGTCTGCCGCGGGTGGTGGTGACCGCCACTTCGCGCGCCGGCTGGGCCACGTTGTGCTCGCTGATCACCGCCACCCACCTCAGTGGCGAACGGGGCAACCCTGTAGTGACACCGGAGATGGTGTTCCAGCACTGCGTGGGCCGCGACGTGGTGGTCACTCTCGGCGCCGATTCCGACGTTGGGAACCTGCTGGCTGGCAGCGGAATCTCCGACGCGCACCGCCGGTTGGCGCTGTGGCACGAGCAACTGGGCCATCAGCTGGTGCTGGCTGCCACCAACCATCATGTGGGTGGCCGGGGCGCCACCTCCGCACACCATGCTGCGGGCATCCTGCGGCTGGCCTCGGAGACCGGTCTGCGTTCAGTGCTGACCAACATGGTGCGGATGGCGCGACGTGAACAGGCGCCCACCGTCGACGTCCTCGACGCCACCCGACGACTGGTTCCACTGGATCTCCGCAACATCGACCGACGCAACGCCGAGGGGCACCTCAAGGGCACGGCTGCGATGGTGTTTGCCGCGGAGGAGGCGGCGGGGTTGGCGGGCGAGGACCCGCACGAACTGCTGCGTCGTACCCGGGAACTGGCGCTGGAATGCAGGCTGGACCCCATCGCCGACATTGGGCTGGGCGAAATCCGGCTGCCGGAGTTCGAGACGCTCGGCACCACCCCGCAACAGGCGCCCGCCGTCCTGCGCGCCCGCTGCGAGGCAGGCCTGACCGCCCGCTACTCCACGCCCGGAAATGAGATCCGCAACCGGCTCGAGGATGAACTGGCCGTCATTGGCAAACTTGGATTCGAGTCCTACTTCCTGACCGTCGCCGACGTGGTGCAACTCATCCGTGACCTCGGTATTCGCTGCGCCGCCCGGGGTTCGGGGGCGGGCAGCCTCGTGAACTACGCGCTCGGCATCTCCGGCGTGGACCCCATGGCACATGGCTTACTCATGGAAAGGTTCCTCTCCCCGCTGCGGCATGCGCTGCCGGACATCGACCTCGATGTGGAATCTCATCGCCGCACCGAAATTTATGAAAAAGTCCTGGAAACCTTCGGCGGTCAACGAGTCTCCTGCGTGGCGATGCTGGAGACCTACCGTGTGCGCCACGCCGTCCGCGACGTCGGTGCAGCACTCAGCCTGCCCCCCGCCGAGGTGGACGCCATGGCCAAGGCGTTCCCCCACGTGCGGGCGCGCGACGCGAAGGCAGCACTGCGCGACCTGCCGGAACTGAGAGCCGCTGGCCTCGGCGAGCAGCGGCTGGAAGTGCTCTTCAACCTGGTGGAATCGCTTGACGGCCTGCCCCGCCACATCGCCCTGCACCCGTGCGGCGTACTGCTCAGCGATTCCTCGCTGGGGCAGCGCACCCCCATGGAGGCCAGCTTCGGCGGGTTCCCCATGAGCCAGTTCGACAAGGATGACGTGGAGGATCTCGGTCTGCTGAAACTCGACGTGCTGGGTATCCGCATGCAGTCCTCCATGGCGCATGCGCTGGACGAGATCAAGCGGACCCAGCCCCCGGGGCCCACCCCGGACATCGACAACCTGGCACCGTTCGATGACGCGGACACCTACGACATGATCGCTCACCGCGCCACGCTCGGTTGTTTCCAGATCGAATCACCGGGCCAGCGGGAACTGGTGGGCAAATTCGGTCCCGAAACTTTTCACGACATCATCATCGACATTTCCCTGTTCCGCCCCGGACCCGTGAAATCGGACATGGTGACCCCCTTCCTGGAGGCGCGCCAGGGATGGCGCACACCCGAATATCTGCATTCAAGCTTCATTCCTGCTCTTGAACAGACCGGGGGGGTGGTGGTGTTCCACGAACAGGTCATCATGCTGATCTCCATCGCCACCGGCTGCTCGCTCGCGCAGGGCGACGAAGTGCGCCGGGCGCTGGGGGACAAACAGGGGCAGGAGGAGGTCAGGCAGTGGCTGTGGCCGAAAGCCCGGGCGAAGGGCTACAGCGAGCCGATCATCGAGGAGCTGTGGCACATCCTGGTGGCCTTCGCCTCCTTCGGATTCTGCAAGGCGCATGCCGCCGCGTTTGCCCTGCCCACCTACCAGTCGGCATGGCTGAAGCGGCACTATCCGGCGCACTTCATCTCCGGCATCCTGACGCATGATCCCGGCATGTATCCCAAGCGGTTGCTGCTGGAGGAGGCCCGTCGCATGGGCATCCGGATCCTCGGTCTGGACGTCAACCACAGCGACGGCACCTACCACGTGGAGAGGGAGAACAGCCAAGAGAAGGCTCTTGACCTGGATGCCACGGCACTGCCTCCTGCGTGGCGGGAACCGGTGGCCGTGGGTGGCCTGCCCACCATCACGGGCTGGGGCATCCGATTGTCCCTGGCCGATGTGAAGGGCATGGGGGAGGCGGAGATCGGACGGATCGTCGCAGGCCAGCCCTATGCGTCGCTCAGTGACTTCGTCTCGCGCGCAGGGGTGGATCATCCTGTGGTGGAGCGTCTCGTCCTGGCTGGCGCCTTCGACCGGCTCTACGCCATCGGACGGCACGCCGCTGTGGCCCGTCATGGTCAGATCACTCGTCGCGACCTGCTTCTCGCGCTGGCGGACCTGCATCGCATGCGTCGCGCGGATGAGCGTGCCCGTTCCCGTGCAGGTGGGCGACGCCGAAGCACCACCGTGCTGCAGGGAACCGAGGACCCGGGGGCGCTTGCCCGTGCCCAGAACCAGAAGACCCTCGTCCCGATGGGACTGTCGGTACAGGGTGCGTTCGACTTCAGTGACGGTGAGGAGATGGTGGATGTGGTGGCCACCGGGCTGCCGGAGATGGATGATGACCAGCGGTTGCGCTCGGAGCTGGAAATCCTGGGTCTGGACGCCAGCCAGCACATCATGGAGCGCTACCTGCCGTTCCTGCGCGCATTTGGGGCCATCAGTTCCCAGCGGTTGCTGCAGCAGCGCAACCGTGCCGAGGTGTTCATCTGTGGGGTGAAGGTTGCCACTCAGACCCCGCCGGTGCGCTCCGGTAGACGGGTGGTGTTCCTGACCCTGGATGATTCCACGGGGCCGGTGGATACCACGTTCTTCGAGGACGCGCAGGGCCCCTACGCGTCGACGGTGTTCAACAGTTGGATGCTGATGGTGCGCGGCACCATTCGACGCACCGGCCCCCGCGGCATCTCCATCCGTGCCACCGGTGCCTGGGACCTCGGTCTGCTTCACGACACATGGCGTGGCGCTCTTGACGCCGGCGCCACCCCTGAGGAGGCACTGACTGCGGTGGGGGAGATTGTCAATGCGAAACCCATCGGCTTCGGCCCGGTGGGTGAGTGGATCCCGGATGATTGGAGCGAGAAGGGCGAACAGGAACGACGCGATGCCCGGGCTGCCAAGCGTGCGGCCGAGGAAAACAACGGGGCCGCAACCGAGGAACCTGCGCCCGAGGGGTTCGAACCACCACCAGATCCGCAGGATCACACGCGGGCAGGCGGGATGGGGCGTCGACGGGTGCTGGTGCATGCCAGCGGGTTCGAGCAGTCGCCGTATGCCGATATCAAACCGCAGGGCACGAGTGCCGCCGAGGCCCCACGGAAACTGTGGCACTCCAGTCCGGGAAGTTCGGGGAGGTAGAGGAGACAACCATGAAGAAGATCCTGCACGTGGACATGGATGCGTTCTACGCCTCCGTGGAAATGGCCCGCGACCCCTCACTGAAAAATGTTCCCATGTTCGTGGGGGGCAGTGCCCGCGGTGTGGTGCTCTCGGCCAACTATCCGGCGCGGATCTACGGGATCACCGCAGGTATGCCCTCCACCAGAGCCAGACGACTGTGCCCGCAGGCAGCGGTGGTGCACCCTGATTTCGATCACTACACCGAGATTTCCAAGGCTGTCTCGGAGGTGTTCGACACGCTCACGGACAAAGTGGAGATGGCATCCATCGACGAAGCATTCATCGACCTCACGAGTGCCCTGCGCAGGCTCGGTGGCAATGCGGGCATCGTCGCTGAGGAGATGCGGGCACAGATCATGGATGAGCAGAAGATCCCGTGCTCCATCGGCATCGGGCCCAGCAAGTTCATCGCCAAGCTGGCCTCCAAGGCGGCGAAGCCCGATGGGTTGAAGATGGTGGATCCTGATTCCGTGATCTCCTTTCTGCATCCCCTTCCGGTGGATGCCATCTGGGGTGTGGGGGAGGTCACGGCGGAGAAGCTGCACAGGCTGGGGCTGATGACGGTACGCGACGTCGCAAACACACCCCGCACCACGCTTCAACGGGCACTGGGGGAGGGTCAGGGTGGGATGCTGTTTGATCTGGCCTGGGGCCAGGATGATCGATCAGTGCTGTCACGGGAGCCTGCTGAGCGCAGCATCGGTTCCCAGGAAACGTTTGGGCGAGACACTGACGATGAGGAGGTGGTGGCCACCGAGATCCTGCGGATGGCGGCGCGCACGGCATCCAGGATGCGTGCCCAGTCCATGGTGGGGCGGGTGGTGACGTTGTCAGTGAGGTTTGCCGATTTCACGACGATCACACGCACTGGCACACTCAGGGCGCCCACGGATCTGACAGGTGACATCCATGCCGAGGCCATGCGGTTGTGGCGCAAGCTGCACCTGCAACGCGCACGGATCAGACGAGTGGGGGTGAGGGTGGAGAAGCTGGCGGGCAGGGATGACACCTACACACAACCAACACTTGATGAACCGACGTGTGGTTGGGAACAGGCAGAGCGCGCGGTGGATCAGGCAGTACTCCGGTTTGGACCCATGGCAGTGCAGCGGGCCCGGCTCACCACGCGAGCTGCACGGACACCAGTCAGGACATGATTGATCAGTGGTTCCTCAAAGGTCTTTACCATCCTGGCGCTTGCGCCACTGCTCCTCAAGCCTTTCCATGAAGTCCTGACTGGACGGCTTCGGAGGACTCTGTGGTCCGGGGGTGGGAACTCTTGGCTGACCCTCGCCGGTGACGCGCTGCCACGAGCTGACGCCGATGATGGCGGAGGCGAGCATCAGCACGAACCCGAGGATGCTGACTGCCGGATGGATGGATACGCCCACAACGAGCAACAACAGACCGGCGAGGAAACCGAGTCCGGCGAGCGTGGCGCGTCGACGATGAATGCGAACGCTTCCCGCTCCGCTCAGCGTCTGGGCGAATTTGGGGTCTTCAGCCATGAGGGACGCCTCGAGCTGTTCCAACAGCTTGCGTTCCTGATCTGACAGGGCCATACCCATCTCCCTCGCCTAGACACGGCTGACTTGGCTCAAGTGTACGTCTCCTGAAGGTCTCACGAAAGCTCTCATTCTCAACGTGTACGCGGAAACACCAGAGACTGTGGCAGGAGCAGTGCTTTCAACCGTGCGTCGCCGGGTTGGGCAGCCAGAAAATCCTTCCGGAAGGCCCGTACCTGATGACCGAGTTCCGAGGTGTCGGCGCCTTCTCGCGCGTAGCGTGCGCGCTCAACGGTCTCAGCGACTGCCGCCAACTGGCTGGCCGCAGGTTTCCGGGCGTTTCCGCCCACCTCAGTCGCAGCCAGGACCGGAGAGGCCGTGCTCCACTTCTGGCCTGTGTCGATGAACAGTGACCGCACCTCACGCCACGCGTTCTCAGCTGCCGCAGCTGGCTCCTGCCCGGCCCGAAGGCGCCACAGCCTCATCAGAGTCCTGAGCGTGAACGGGAGCGCCACAAGGACACCGACCCCGAGCAGAAGCAGCCAGCCGACACGGTTGGAGTCATCCATGCTGTTGGACGCCGGGTCAACAGTGGGATCCTCCGTGGGTTCGGCCGGGGGGCTGGAGGGTGGGGGGCTCGCAGCGTTCGAGTCCGAGGGGGTGACGGACGGCGAGGGCGAAGGGTCCGCTGCGTCCGGATCCGTGTACTCAGGAGGACCAGCGACGGACTTCGTGGGTTCGAACGGCACCCACCCCAGGCCCTCGAAGTACAGCTCTGGCCAGGAGTGCATGTTGTGGGTCGTCACAACCCATTCATCTCCGATGCGCTCGCCGGGCGTGAACCCGATCGCCATCCGGGCAGGAATCCCCTCAAGCCGAGCCATCGTGATCATGCCGGCGGCGAAATGGATGCAGTAGCCAGCACGATCCTCCAGAAGGAAGCTGCTGATGACGTCGATACCCACCTTCTCCGGTGCCTCGAGGCTGTATTCGAACTCTCCCGAACGCAGGAAGCTCTGAATGGCCAGAGCCTTCTCACCATCGGTGGCGGACTGGGCCGTCACCGAGTCGGTGAGCGCAGGGACAGCATCATCGAGACCCGTGGGAACCGTGAGGGTGTCCTCCCCCGAAGGCGCTGCCCCGGCTGTGGCGGCCACGATGTCCTCACGTGTCGGATTGGGAACAGTGGAGGTGGCCTCATACTCAAGCCCAGCAGTCTGTTCCACACCGTCCTGACCCGTGGCGACGATGCTCATGGTGTCGGCCGCATGGGCCCATCTGCCATCAGCATCGAAACTGTCAACCGCGAACGGCACGGGCAGGTACTGCGACGGCATCAACATCTGCACCTGTACCTCCACCTCCTCGCCCGGAGCCGTGTAGTCCCCACTCAGGCCAGTGGAGGAAAGACTCATCTCATCCAACTTGGCGCCTTCGGTCGTCAGGAGATTCAGCGCGACCGTGCGGAGATATACAGGCTCCTCCGAATCGGTGGTGTAGCGCAGGACCACTTCTTCCGATGGACGCTGCAGGTTCTCGCTCAGAAGTACGGACGGATCGCTCAGTTGGATCGGAGCGTTCCGACCGGCCTGGAGCCATGGCTGCTTGTCCCCGAGAGGAACGAAGGGACTCAGCAGAGGCGCCAGCAGAGCCGCCACTCCCATCATGGCGACAACCACCACAACCCGTGATGCCTGGAAACGCACTCGTCTCGTCCCAGCGCCCGCGAGATGGGTGCTGCTCAGGAGTATCAGCCCATAGCCGGTGACGATGGCGATGAACGCGCTCCACTCCAGTTCCATGGGAAGGGTGACGGCGCCGACTCCGTAGACGATGCCAAGCGGTGCCAGAGACCAGGCGGGCTGTTCCAAGGCGTTGACGAGCAGCTCCGTGGCTACCAGCACCAGAGCAAGAATGCACAGCAGCAACCATGTGAGGCCCACTTCGCTGGGCAGGGGAGTGGTGCTGTTGCGCACCACGGCTGTCCCCATTCCACCCAGCAGGATGAGCGGCTCATACCAAGAGGATTCCGGATCCTCAGGTGTGGGAGCCCAACGAAATCCAATCCACAGCAGGAGGGCCGCCATGCCGAGAACTTGGATGGCAGTCGTGACGAGGCGGGGAAGACTCATGAGTACGCAGAGGACTCCGAGGATTGCGGAGATACCGAGCAGCGCCGGAAGCCAGGTGAGAACGTCTGCGTTCGCGAACACGGGACGCAGCGTCCATGCGGCAAGCCCCACAGCGATGGCAATGGCGACAGAGTTCCAGACTGAGTGGTTGAACCTCATGCTGCCTCCACCCTGGCCATGAGCCGGTCCCAGGCTTCGACGACACCTTCACCGGGCCGGTACTGGTGCAGTGTCCAGCCGGATTCTGTGAGCAGGCGGCAGGCTGCTCGGTGCGCTTCAGCCCGTGTCACGTCGATACCCCACGCCACCGGATCGGGAACGAGTGCTGTTGCCTGCTGCATGCGATTACCCACGGCGGTCAGGGCCGAGGCGTCGCTGGCACCCAACACGCCGAGGGCCGCCATGATGGACTGCGAGTTCTCGATGGCGTCCGAATTCGACAGACCGCTGGTGATGGATTCCCGTTCGGAGCCGGTGAGATCCACCATGGCTCCCAACATGCGATCCCGTGCGGACACGACATCCGCGTGCAGCGGTGAATAAATTTCGGTTTCCGCGGAGACAACGGTGACTCGGCATCGCTCTGACATCAGGGCTGCGGCGATGGAAGCGACGGCGGAGATGGAGAACTCCAAACCGCCGTCGGGGCCCGAGCCGGCGTGTCCGGCTGAGCGGTTGTCGATGACGAGTGTGACCGACGGATCCCAGGGCTGTTCCTCCAGGCGCACCATCAGTTCTCCCTGTTTGGCCGTGAGCCGCCAATGGACTCGACGCAGATCATCGCCATGACGGTGTTCCCGGACCAGCACGTCATCCTGCCCGTAGACCCCGATGCGCTGTGGCGTGCTCTCCCCCGTGGAGCCGGAACCAATGAGGCGCCGCGGCATCGTGAGGGGATACATGCGGGGCGTGACTCGCAGGCTCGCCACGTTTCCCGGGACCTGCCAGGAAGTTCGGGTCAGGTTCAGAGGGTCACTGTTGACAACATCCAGGGGGCCCAGTTCGAAGTGCCCCCGATGATTCGCCTGGACCTCGTAGCCCACCGACTGGCGCCAGCGCCCCGCACCATGTGCGAGCGCAAAGCGGGCAGCCGATCCCAGAGCGCCCGGGCAGGTGTCGCGGAACTCGCAGGCGGACAACGACACCATCCTGCGGTTCTCGATCAGCAACTCGGCCCTGGGACGATCACCCAGGGGGACCTGCTGAGGTTCCAGGTGGCGTGTCACGCGCAGACGGGGCCTCAGCAGCGGGACAAGGACGAGGCCCACCAGCGGCAGGATGGTCATGAGGAAACCGATCCACATGAGGTCCGGTTCTCCCACCACCGCTGTGGCGACGATGAGGGCGATGCCCAGAAACAGGAACGCGAAGCCCCGGCCAGTCAATCGCACCTTGGAAGTGGGCAACGGTTCAGCCCCTGTTCGGCAGCGGCACCTGCGCCACGACAGCGGCCACCACCTGCTCGCTGCTCCGGCGGGCCACCTGGGCATCAACTGTCAGGAGCACACGGTGGGACAACACCGTCGTGGCGAGCTGCGCCACGTCCTCGGGGATGACGTAGTCCCGCCCTGCCAACGCAGCCTCCACGCGCGCAGCGCGCATCAGGTGCAGTGATGCACGCGGGCTGGCGCCGAGCCTCAGGTCCTGTGAGCTGCGGGTGGCCTCCACGAGGGTGACGATGTAGTCATTGATGATGGGGGCGACGTAGACCTCTCGCATCGCGAGCACCGCACGCGCCACAAAGTCGGCATCCGTGACGGCGGACACAGTGGCAAGTTGGTCACCGTTGGCCTGTGACGTCAACATGGCCGCTTCGGATGTCCGGGCCGGGTACCCCATCTGGATTCGAGCCATGAAACGGTCGCGTTGCGCCTCCGGCAGGGGGTATGTGCCCTCCATCTCGATGGGGTTCTGCGTCGCGATCACCATGAAGGGGTCCGGTAGCGGATAGGTGCGGCCATCCACGGAGACCTGGCTCTCGGCCATGGCCTCCAGCAGTGCCGACTGCGTCTTGGGGGAAGCGCGGTTGATCTCATCGCCCACCACGATGTTGGCGAAAATTCCACCCTTCTTGAACTCGAACTCACGAGTGTCCTGGTTGAACACGGACACGCCTGTGACATCGCTGGGCAGCAGGTCCGGCGTGAACTGGATGCGTCGGGCTTCACCGTCGATGGAGCGTGCGAGGGCTTTCGCCAGCACCGTCTTTCCAACTCCGGGTACGTCCTCGATCAGGAGGTGGCCCTGTGCGAACAGAACAACGATCGCGGTGTGGATCTGGCGGGGCTTGCCCTCCACCACCTTGGAGATCGACTGGCCCACTGATGTGGCGACGTTGGCCACTTCGGACAGGGATGGGGTCGCAGCGTCGTTCACGCGTGTGGCTCCTCTTCGTTGGCGGGTCGCGCCGAATCTAGCGCGCAGATCGAAGTTCAGCGTAGTTGCTCCACGCTTTCGACGACGATTCGCGCTGGTTGATTCTTCACGACAACACTCTGTTTTCGTAGCTTGAGTGGAGGAAAGTGGGGTACTGTGGAGTGAAATGGAGGGCCGAGGGGCGTTCTGGGGAACTGGGAGGTGATGCGCGCATGTTGGTCGGGACCTACACACCGAAGCTGGATGACAAGGGGCGCCTGATTCTTCCAGCACGGTTCCGGGATGTCTTTGTCGGTGGGCTCGTGGTGGCACGAACCCAGGAACGAGCCCTCGCCATCTACACCACTGAGGGATTCGAGTCGTTGATGACGCCGGTCAGCTCCGCTCCCAACACTCTGAAACAGGTCCGTGACTACCAGCGCATGATGGCCGCCGGAGCCAGCTTCGAGATTCCTGACAAACAGGGGCGCATCACCATCCCGCCCATGTTGCGCACCTACGCCGGGTTGGACCGCGACGTCGTGGTGATCGGTGCCTACAACCGGGCCGAGATCTGGGACGCCGCCCATTGGATGAACTACTCCGATACAGCCGAGGAAGGCTTCTCGGAGATGAACGAGGAACTGATGGTCCCGCCGGGCTGAGCAGATCACCTCACCTGCCGGGTGGTTCCCGGCCGGAGCGGGCCCTGACGTCACTTCCCCGATGTCAGGTAGCCGTACCGGAAGGGAACCACCCGGCAGGAATTGGAAGCAAATGCAGGAGATGTAGCAGAAGGGTCGAGATGCAGACGTACACAGATGTGCACGATCCGGTGATGTGTGACCGGATCGTGGATCTGCTGCGTCCAGCACTGGATCACGAAGGTGCCGTCTATGTCGATGCCACGCTGGGGCTGGCTGGACACGCCGCAGCAATCCTGAGGGAGTATCCCTCGGCGCGGCTGATCGGCATCGATCGCGACCTCGATGCCCATGATGTGGCCAGGCAGCGGTTGGGCGATTGCGCCGAACGCGCCACACTCGTGCACGCCGTATATGACGAATTGCCGGAGATCCTCCACGACATGGGCATCACTTCGGTGGATGCTGTCCTCATGGACCTTGGCCTGTCCTCCCTGCAGATCGATCGCACAGAGCGAGGGTTTGCCTACAGCGTTGATGCGCCGTTGGACATGCGCATGAATGCCGTCGACGGTTCAACTGCCGCGGACATCGTCAACACCTACGCGCCCGGCCAGCTCGTGCGCATTCTGCGTCGCTTCGGGGAGGAGAAGTTCGCCGAACGCATCGTCAGCTCGATTGTCACCGAGCGTGCGGCTGAGCCCTTCACACATTCCGCGCGGCTCGTCGACGTGATCTCGCGAGCGGTCCCGGCGGCGGTGCGACACAACGGGGGGCACCCGGCCAAGCGCACCTTCCAGGCGCTGCGCATTGAGGTCAACCGGGAACTGGATGCGCTGGCAGGGGCCGTTCCTGCCGCGATCAGTGCGCTCACAGTCGGTGGACGAGTGGCGGTCCTTTCCTACCATTCACTCGAGGACCGGTTGGTGAAGAAGTCCTTCGCGGCGCTGGCCACTGATCGCGCACCACGCACCATGCCCGTGGTGCCCCATCACCTCAGCCCCGAACTGCGGCTGATCACCAAGGGCGCAGAGCGACCTGACGCCGAAGAAATCGCCACGAATCCACGAGCCGCATCCGCACGGTTGCGCGTCGCTGAACGAACGAGGGAAACATCATGAGCACGAGCGTTTCGTTCCCGGATCAGGAACAGGTGCAAGCACCCCCGGAGCTGGCGCTGATACCTCCGACACGATCCACCGTGTCCACGTGGGGATTCGGCTTGATCATCATGGCCCTGGTGATGTTGGGCATGGCCCTGGTCATGATCATCACCACCTCGGTTGCCGCCCAATCCAAGGAACTCTCCTCCCTGCGCAGCGAGGCGACGGAACTCCAGTACCGCGCCGCCAACCTCACGACGGAACTCCAGAAGAAATCCAGCAGCTCATCACTGGTGATCCGGGCGAGCGACGCCGGGATGGTCCCCAACCCCAATCCAGTGTTCATCCGGCTCGCCGATGGCGAGATCATTGGGGATCCGTCGCCGGTTCGCGGCGATGAGGCGCCGTACCTCCGGCGACCGTCGGTTCCACCCGTCGCGAATGAGGAGGAGCCCACTGCTGCCTCCTCGGCCCTCCCCGTTGCTCCGGGTGCTGAGCAGTGAGCCCAAGTCGCCGTCACCCAGCGGCACGCACACCCCGTCGGTACCGCCGTACTTGGCAGCTCGCGGTGGGGCGGTCCTCGCTGCGCATCCGCACGGCCATGGTGATCGGCGCCCTGGTGATCGCCCTGTGTGGTGGACGGGCCTTCCAACTGCAGGCCATCGATGCCGAAGCGTTCGCCGATCAGGCGGCCACCAAGATGCAGTCCACCACCACTCTGCCAGCCACCAGGGGCACCATCACCGATCGCAATGGTGATGTGCTGGCCGCCACCGAACCTGCCGTGCGGATCATCGCGGACCCGGATCAGGTGATGACGAATGGGGCGGACAAGCGCTACCCCATGAGCGAACGTCAACAGGCCGAGGCCAAGGCGGCACCCTCGGCCGTTGCGCACATCCTGGCGAAGCATCTCGGTGGCAGGCCAGAGGAGTATCTCCCCATCCTCACCAAGAAGAAGAAGGACGGCACAAGGTCACGCTACGAGATCGTCGGCAAACAGGTACCGGCTGCCAAATGGATTGAGATTGAAGCGGACATGCGTGCCGGAGTGGACGGTGAGGGAGAACGTCGTTGGTACGGCCTCGCGGCGGAGTCCAACCCCATTCGCACCTATCCCAACCGATCATTGGCAAGCAACGTCGTGGGTTTCGTGAATGCTGAGGGTCTGGGTGTTGCCGGTCTGGAGAACGCCCTCCAGGACGAACTCGACGGCGAGCCGGGGCGAAGCGTCTACGACGCCTCCCGCTACGGACGCATCCCCCTGGGCACCAACGTCCTCAATCCGCCCGTCGACGGCAACAACTATGCTCTGACGATCGACAATGACCTGCAGTGGATAACGGAACAGGCCCTGGCCGGAGGGATGGAGGAATCCGGTGCCAAGACCGGTATGGCGCTGGTCATGAACGTCAACTCTGGTGAGCTCCTGGCCATGGCCAACGGCCCCTCCTACGATTCCAGCGAGCCCGGCCTCGCAGAGACCGGCGATCTGGGCAACCGTGCAGTCACTGATGCCCTCGAACCGGGCTCCGTGCAGAAAGTACTGACGATGGGCGCCCTCGCGGATGCAGGCATGGTCTCACCGGATACCAAAGTGGTCATTCCTCCCGAAATTGCTTCCGGGGACAGAGTGGTGCGAGACGCTTTCAGCCACGGCACGATCAACTTGACGGCGCGTGGCGTGATCGCCCAGTCCTCCAACATTGGCACCATCGGGTTGGCCCGACGGATGCCAAAGGACCAACTCGCGGGTTATCTGCGCGATTTCGGACTGGGCAGCAAACCAGGAACCGGATTGCCAGGTGAAACCTCCGGATCAATCCCCGGCGATGACATGGCTGATTACAGGCGGGACCAGATTTCCTTCGGCCAGGGGCTGTCCGTGTCCGCCGTACAGATGGCCGCAGCCGTGGCAGCGGCAGTCAACGGCGGCGTGTACCACCAACCCACCATCATCAAGTCAGCCACAGCAACCGACGGCACCCCCGTCGAGCTGCCGGAGCCCGAGGAGAGGCGTGTCATCTCCGAGGAGGCCTCAGAGGATGTCGTCGAGATGATGGAGGCGGTCATCACAGGCGTGGGCGGTGGTTCACGCGCAATTCCCGGCTATCGGACTGCCGGAAAATCCGGGACTGCCCAGCGTTTCGATCCCGCATGCAAGTGCTACAACGGGTACACGTCATCATTCGTGGGCGTTGCCCCGGCAGAAGACCCGCAGATTCTCGTCTACGTGGTTCTGGACCAGCCAACGAATGGCAACCTGGGCAGTAAGTTGGCTCTGCCCGTTGTGAACAACGTCCTGCAGGCAGCCCTGCCACGGTACAACGTCCTGCCATCCACCACCCCTGCGCCCGAACTCCCGCTGGATTTCGAGTGACATGACAGCGATTCGACCCCACAGAGTCCAGGCTGCCCCGCTGACCGAACTGGTCGCGGGGCTCGTCCTGTCCGGTGGGAATGACGCCGAGGTCTGGATCGACGACATCACTCTGGACTCCCGCGACGTGACCGCCGGCACGCTCTGGGTGGCGCTACCCGGCGTCTCCTCCCATGGAGCTGAATTCTCGGAAGCCGCGCTGGCCTCGGGTGTCGCTGCCATCCTGACCGATGAGGATGGAGCTGGCATCCTTCACGACGTGGAAGTGCCGGTGTTGGTCTCCGATCATCCTCGTCGTGACATGGGCTTGATTGCTGCCAGAGTGTTCGGCAACCCAGCGGAGAAGCTCACGGTGATGGGTGTCACGGGCACGAACGGTAAAACCACCACGGTTGCGCTCCTCGAATCAGCGCTCGCCGCGACAGGGATGCGCGTTGGAACGATCGGGACGATCGGCTTCCGTCTGGGCGGTGATGAGTTGCCCTCAGCACGATCCACTGTGACGACGCCGGAATCGCCGGATCTGCAGGCATTGCTGGCAGTGATGCGTGAGCGGGGAGCGGACGCTGCCGCACTTGAGATCTCCAGCCATGCCATGGTGCTGGAGCGGGCCACCGGAATGGTGTGCGACGTGGCCGGTTTTCTGAATCTGGGCATGGATCATCTGGATTTCCACGGTGATCAAGAAAAATACTTCGAGGCCAAGGCCAGCCTCTTCACCCCAGATCACGCCCGTGCGGCCGTGTGCTGGGTTGATGATCTCCACGGGGCCCGCATCGCTGAGCGTGCCCGGTCCGCAGGACTGCACGTCGTCACTGTGGGCACGGGCGACGACGTGGATGCGCGTCTGTCGCGCTGGGAGCCCGTGCCGCCGCTGGGTGGCCGTGCCATGCTCTGCCTGCACGGATGGGACATGCCTGTGGAGATCGCTCTACCAGGTCTGCACAACATGATTGATGCCGTGATGGCTCTCGTCATGGCTGACGCCGTCGGGTTTCCCACGCAGCAGACGCTCGCCGGTCTCCGTGACGCCCAGGTCCCCGGGCGCATGCAACTGGTGGATCTCGGTGAGGGCGCGCCGTCCGTCATCGTTGATTTTGCACACACACCCCAGGCTGTGGCTGCATCGCTGGATGCCCTCACCCAGTCCTTCGATCACGTCATCACGGTACTCGGATGCGGTGGTGACAGGGACCGGGAGAAAAGACCCCGGATGGGTGCGGCGGCGGCGAAGTACTCCCACCTCCTGGTGGTCACCGACGACAATCCGCGTACCGAGGAACCCGGCAGTATCCGGGCGGCGATGCTTGCCGGAACCGGGCAGTCCAAGGGTGAAGTCGTCGAGGTCGCTGGCCGTGGCTCGGCGATCGAGCATGCACTCTCCAGGGCGAGCGCCGGTAGTGTGGTGGCGATCCTTGGCAAGGGACACGAGCGTGGACAGCAGGTCGGGCGAAACATACTCGACTTCGACGACGCCGTGGAGGCGCGCCGTGCCTGGTCACGGAACACGGAAGGAAGACCCGGATGAGGCCTCGTATGCTCTCGGAGCTCGTGGAGCTGATGCACCCCGCACCAGCGGAGCTTTTCGGCGACGATGTGTCCGTGGGGCCTGACGTGGTCCTGGACAATCGCTCTGCCACCAGGGGCGCATTGTTCCTGGCGATCCCGGGTGAACGCGTCGACGGACACGCTTATGCGCCGAGCGCGGTGGAAGAGGGAGCTGCAGCCATCATGGGGAACCACGCCACGGATGCTGAGGCGCCCCACCTGCTTGTGGAAGACACCGTCGCCGGCTTGTCGGCGCTGGCACGCGGCCTGGTTCGTGAGGCACGCAGTCGCGGACTGATCAGCATCGGCATCACCGGCTCGTCCGGCAAGACCAGCACCAAGGACATCCTGGCCTCCATCCTGGAGGCTTCAGGCCCCACGGTGGCTCCCGCGGGGAGCCAGAACAACGAGATCGGCGTCCCCCTGACGGCGTGCAGGATCGATGACGAGACGGCCCACCTCGTGAGTGAGATGGGTGCGCGCGGCATCGGCCACATCGCATGGCTCACGTCGTTGGTGCCACTGGACGTGGCGGTGGTGCTCAATGTGGGGCACGCTCACGTCGGCGAGTTCGGGGGACTGGAGCAGACCGCTCTCGCCAAGAGTGAGCTGGTGGCCGCTCTGCCCACCACCGGTTGGGCAGTCCTGA
Source organism: uncultured Arachnia sp. (assembly GCA_947493705.1). Lineage (GTDB taxonomy): Bacteria > Actinomycetota > Actinomycetes > Propionibacteriales > Propionibacteriaceae > Arachnia. The sequence continues at coordinate 25,180 of CANLSH010000010.1, forward strand.
ACGCCGACGATCCTCGTGTGGTGGGGATGCGCGAACACACCGGTGCCCGTCTTGCCTGGTTCGGTGAGGGGGATCTACCACCCGGTGATTTGCAGGTGGCTGCCCGAAATGTGGTGATGGGTGCTTTCAGCCAGCCACGTTTCGATCTGGTCGTGCTTCACGACGGCCGGGAGCAGTCAATACCGGTGCAGCTGAAGCTCGTTGGACGCCACCAGGTCTCCAATGCACTGGCGGCCGCCGCTGCATCCATCGCCGTCGGTGTCGCCGTTGAGGACGTCGCGGCTCGGCTCGCAGCCGCTGAGCCGCGATCGAGTTGGCGCATGGAACTCCATCCACGCCCCGACGGCGTGCTCGTACTGAATGACTCCTACAATGCCAACCCGGACTCCATGGCAGCCGCCCTGCGCACCGCAGTGGAACTGGCGGAGGCCCAGCGCGCCGAACACCCCAGCGCCCGTGTCATCGCCGTCCTCGGGGACATGCTGGAATTGGGCCCACTTGCAGAGGAGGCGCACATCTCCATTGGACGGCTTGCCGGTGACCTCGGCGTCACCGAAGTGCTGGCCGTGGGAGAGTTCTCTGCACAGTTGTGCGCCGGGGCACGCCGGGCCGGTGTCAGAGCAGCGGAATCCCACCGCGACGATGTTGCATCACAGCTGGAACTTCGCACCGGGGACGTGGTGCTCGTCAAAGGCTCCCGTGGGGTGGGACTCGAAGCGGTGGCCGCCGCCCTGATGGAGGACATCCAATGATCACCATTCTGCTGGCCGGGGGACTCTCCCTGGTCTTCACCCTCATCGGAACGCCGCGTCTGATCAAGTTCCTCACGGTGAGGCAGTACGGACAGTTCGTTCGTGACGACGGACCCAAGGAGCACCTCGTCAAGCGCGGTACGCCCACCATGGGCGGGATCGTGATCGTGATCGCAGTGATCCTGGCATACTTCACGGCTCACCTCGTTCGCCTGACGCCGCCCACCTATTCAGGAGTGCTGCTGCTTGGCCTGATGGCGGCCATGGGAGTGCTCGGATTCCTTGACGACTGGGCGAAAATTTCAGCGGAACGCTCTCTCGGTCTCACAGCTCGCGGCAAACTGATAGGTCAGTTCCTGATCGGTGGTGCCTTCGCTGTCCTCGCGCTCAGCGTTCCCAACGGACGTGGACTGACCCCCGGCTCCCAGTTCGTGTCCTTCCTGCGCGACATCCCCCTTCTCACCCTTCCATTCATCGTCGCCGTCATCTGGATTCTGTTCCTGGTGATGGCCTGGTCCAACGCCGTCAACCTCACCGATGGTCTCGACGGGCTAGCAGCAGGCAGCGCCACCCTGGTCTTCGCTGCCTACGCTCTGGTGAACATCTGGCAGTTCAACCAGTGGTGTGCGCGCACGTCGACGGCCGGTCCACGCTGCTACGAGATCCGCGATCCACACGACGTGGCCGTCGTGGCGCTCGCGCTCGCCGGGGCCTGTTTCGGCTTCCTCTGGTGGAATGCCAAGCCCGCCAAGATCTTCATGGGCGATACCGGCTCCATGGCTCTCGGCGGAGCACTCGCTGGGCTCTCGGTCATGACCCGCACCGAACTGCTGTTGGTCATCATGGGTTTCCTGTTCGTGATGGAGGCTGGCTCCGTGACGCTGCAGGTGGCGTACTTCAAGCTGACACGCGGTAAACGGATCTTCAAGATGTCGCCCATTCATCACCACTTCGAACTGCTCGGATGGCAGGAAATCACCGTCACCATCCGGTTCTGGATCATCAGCGGTCTCTGCGTGGCAGTGGGGCTCGGCATCTTCTACGCGGAATGGGTGGTTGGACAGTGACGCTCGAATGGATCGCGACCGCTGACCGTCTGAGTGACTGGCCATCCGCGCACGTGGTTGTGGCGGGGCTCGGCGTCTCGGGGTTCGCTGCTGCGGATGCTCTGATGTCGCTGGGCGCACGGATCACCGTGCTGGACGAATCGGAGAAGCACGCCGAAAAGGCCTCCCTCCTGGAGATGCTGGACGTCACCGTCCGGCTGGGCGCCGGCGCCACTGCGGAATTGCCGCAGGAAGTGGACCTGGTGGTTACCTCCCCCGGATGGCGCCCGAGCGCACCACTGCTGCAGCAGGCCGCTGACCGGGGGGTTCCCATCTGGGGCGAGACCGAACTGGCGTGGCGCATGATGCACCCCGACCGCGTCGTGCCCTGGCTCGCAGTCACCGGCACCAACGGCAAAACCACCACCACCCAGATGTTGGAATCCATGCTGCGGGCAGGTGGCCTCACCACCGCGGCCGTTGGAAACATTGGACGCCCCATCGTCGAAGCCATCCTCGATGAGACCGCCTATGACGTTCTGGCCGTTGAGCTCTCCAGCTTTCAACTTCACTGGATGCACACGGTGGAGATGCATTCGGCGGTCGTGCTGAACCTTCACCCGGACCATCTTGAGTGGTACGAAGGCGCCGACGGCTATGAGCGCTACGTCGCCGACAAGGCCAAGATCTATACGGGAGTCCGCCACGCAGCGGTCTACAACGTGGCCGAACGGGCCACTGAGAAACTTGTTGAGGACGCGGAAGTCACAGAGGGAGCGCGTGCCATCGGGTTCACCACCGGCATTCCCGCCCCGAGCATGCTCGGTGTCGTCGACGACCTCCTCGTGGATCGCGCCTTCGTTGCGCAGCGAAAGGACTCTGCCCTGGAAGTGGCCAAGCTCGCGGACGTCACTCCCTACGCGCCGCACAACGTGGAGAATGCGCTGGCCGCCGCGGCCCTGGCCCGCAGTTTCGGCGTGTCAGCAGCCGCCATCGCTCGAGGGCTGCAGAATCTGGAGCTGGCGGGCCACCGGATCCAAACGGTGGCAACCGCTCACGGAGTGACCTGGATCGATGACTCCAAGGCCACCAATCCCCATGCCGCGAACTCGGCCATGAATGCCTTCCCGTCATTCGTGTGGATCGCGGGGGGCCAGGCCAAGGGCACCGACTTCGACGAGCTCGTCCGGGAGCATGCGTCCCAGATGCGTGGCGCCATCGTCATCGGCATCGACAGGGTCCAAGTGGCGGATTCACTTTCACGACACGCGCCCGAAGTCCCAGTGCATGTCCTTGACTCCACCGAGAGTGGGCTCATGGATGAGGTCGTGGCTCTGGCGGGAGGTTTGGCGCAGGACGGTGACGTGGTTCTCCTCTCGCCCGGCTGCGCCAGCCTGGACATGTTCACCAGCTACGGCGATCGCGGGGAACAATTCTCCGCTGCCGTGCGACGCCACCTCCACCAGCCTGAAACAGAACTGTGACAGGGACTCCAACACCTGAGATCGAAGGGATACACACCACGCATGGCCACCGCCACTGATTCGCCTCCGCGACAGGCGAGAGAGTCATCAGGTCTTCGTGCTCTGGTGACGTCGCCCATGGCGGACCAGTACATGGTCACCTTCGCCGTCACCATTTTGTGCGCCGTCGGGGCCATGATGGTGCTCTCCGCGTCCTCGGCGCAGGCCCAGTTCAGCGGAAGATCCCCCTACTACTACGCAATCCGTCAGATGGTCTTCATGGTGGCAGGCATCATTGGTGCCACCTTGATCTGCCGCATCAACCCCAGGGTCATCCAACGCATGGGGTGGCTCGGATGGGGTTTGTCCATGGTCGGTCTGCTCCTGGTGCTGAGTCCCCTCGGGCACACCGTCAACGGCAACCAGAACTGGGTCAACGTTGCCGGCTTCACCTTCCAGCCCTCGGAATTCGCAAAGTTGGGCCTCATCGTGTGGGCCGCAGCGATTTGGCACACCAAGCGGGGGCGGCTGCACGAAGTGCCGCAGTTGCTCGTGCCTTTCGTGCCGGGCGCTGCGCTCATACTGGCATTGATTCTGGCGGGTCGGGACCTCGGCACCGGCATCGTGGTGGGCATCATCATCGTCGCCCTCCTCTTCTTCATTGGCACGTCCTACCGGCTACTGATCCCCGGCGGCATCATCGCGATTACCGGCATGGCACTTCTCGTCATCGGTTCCCCGAACCGCATGTCGCGGATGAAGGTCTTCTGGGAACCAAGCTCCGACACCGATCTTTCCTCCCAGCCCATGGCCGCGGTCTATGCGCTGGCCTCTGGTGGATGGTGGGGGCTGGGTCTGGGCGCCAGCAGACAGAAATGGGGGGGTCTGAAGGATGCTGCGCACACGGACTTCATCTTCGCCGTCGTCGGTGAGGAGCTGGGACTCTTCGGTGTTCTGGTGGTGATCGCCATGTTCGCGATCCTGGCTCGCGCCGGATTCTCCATTGCTCTGCGTTCGGACCGGGTCTTCAACCGCATCGTGTGTGCTGGCATCACGGCGTGGCTCCTCGTCCAGGGGCTCATCAACATCATGGTGGTCATGCACCTTCTGCCCGTTCTCGGGATCCCGCTACCCTTCATCTCATCGGGAGGCTCGGCCCTCCTGGCGAACCTTCTCGCGGTCGGCGTCCTGCTCGCCTGTGCCCGCAACACCCCCCAGGCGCGGCGCCACCTGGCAGCGCGCAAACAGCCGGTGACGAAACCACGGATGACCAGTGTTCTAGCGGCCGGGCGCACCCGATGACCAGCGTCGTCCTTGCCGGTGGGGGAACAGCCGGCCACACTTCGCCGTTGATCGCCACCGCTGAGGCACTGAAGAATCTCGAGCCGAACATACATCTGGTGTGCATCGGTACTGCAAGAGGACTGGAGACCCGGGTGGTGCCAGCTGCGGGACTCGCGTTGGAACTCATCACGCCGGTTCCCATGCCACGGAAACCACATCTCGATCTGGTGAAGCTTCCCTGGAGGCTGATGAAATCAGTCAGGGAATCCCGGCGAATCCTCCGCGACGCACAGGCCGATGCGTTGGTGGGTTTTGGTGGCTACGTCTCCATCCCGGCCTACGTCGCAGCACGCACCATGGGTGTGCCCATGGTGATCCACGAGGCGAACAAGGTCCCCGGGATCGCCAACAGGATCGGCGCGCGCTTTGCCGCCCACGTCGCAACGACCTTTGCGGAGACGGCGCTTCCGGGAGCCAACCTCATTGGCTTGCCGATGTCGCGCTCGATCACCGACGCCCCCATGTCCGTGACTGAGGCACGGGCACAGTTTGATCTGGATCCGGCGCTACCGGTGCTGCTCGTCAGCGGCGGTTCCCAAGGTGCACGCAGCATCAACGAGGCACTGCATTCGGCCCTCGACGAGCTCCTTGCTGCGGGCGTCCAGGTGCTGCACGTGGTGGGGCCGAAAAACTTCACCGCTGACCACATTCCTCGCGAGCACCGCAGCGGTGGACGGTACTGTCCCCTGGCATTTGTGGAGCGGATGGCCGATGCGTATCGGGCGGCTGATCTGATGCTGGCCCGGGGCGGTGCTGCCACGGTCATGGAGACGGCCACCTCAGGGCTTCCCGTTGTTTTCGTACCGCTTCCCTGGGGCAACGGAGAACAGGAGAAGAACGTCTCGGGACTCGTCAGCAGTGGTGCTGGGCTGATGATCCACGACGATGCCCTTGATGGTGCGACGCTGTGCTCCATGATCACGCCGCTTCTGTCGGATCCGGTACGGCTCAAGCAGATGTCGGAGACGGCGCGCACCCAGTATCCTCGGGACGCGGCTGATTCCCTGGCCTGCGCCACCCTCTCCGTGACAGGTAAGAAGTAAGGACGCCCACCACCGTGACCCTTCTGACTCCCATTGACGTCGAGCCCGCTGCACAGGTGGGTCCGGTCCATTTCATAGCCGCCGGGGGCTCCGGCATGAGCGGTATCGCACGTCTCTATGCGCAGCTCGGCATTGAGACCACCGGCTCGGACCAGAGCGACTCCACAGCGCTCCAATCGCTTGCTCGGGTGGGCGTCACCGTGTCCGTGGGGCACGACGTGGGCAACCTGGGGGACGCAGCGACCGTCGTCATTTCCTCGGCCATCCGTGAGTCCAATGTTGAGCTGATGGAAGCGCGTCGACGTGGCCTGCGGGTCTGGCACAGATCCGCTGCGCTGGCTGCCCTGATGATGGGTAAGCGGGGCGTCTCCATCGCGGGGACCCATGGCAAGACCACAACGACCGCCATGATTGCCGTGATGCTCACGGAGATCGGTGCAGATCCGAGCTATGTCATCGGTGGGCCGCTGTCCACCACCGGTGTCAGCTCGGGCGCGGGGGAGGGGGAGGCCTTCGTCGTGGAAGCCGATGAGAGCGATGGCTCCTTCATCCAGTACCCCACCGAGATCGCCGTGATCACCAATGTTGGAGCTGATCACCTGGTCAACTGGGGAACACCGGAGGCTTACGCAGAAGGCTTCGCCACGTTCGCCACAGGGCCAGACGTCCGGCATGTCGTCATCAACGTTGACGATCCCGGTTCACGCGAGCTCGCGGAACAACTGCGCGGTCAGGTGCCGCATCTGATCACCTACGGTGAGGCCGATGATGCAGACGTGCGCATCACGGATGTCGAGGCCAGCGGCAACGGTGTCACAGCGACGTTGACGTACGCTGAGGATTCCGGTCCCATCACGCTGCAGGTGCCGGGAAACCACAACCTCGCAGATGCTTCGGCCGCCTATGCGGCGGGGCGTCTGCTGGGGCATTCCCATGCCGAGTGCATTCGCGGACTGGGAAGCTATGAGGGCACCCTGCGACGCTTCCAACTCATCGCCGACACCGCTGGCATCCGCGTCTTCGACGACTATGCCCACCATCCCACCGAGATCCGGGCCGCACTGACCGCCGCTCGCCGTGCCACCGAGGCCGGCAACGAGACCACTGGTCTTTCCGGGCGACTCATCGCATGTTTCCAGCCGCATCTCTACTCGCGCACCGTCGACTTCGCCGATGAGTTCGGTGAAGTCATGACGTTGGCTGACATTGCCGTCATCAATGACGTCTGCGGTGCCCGTGAGGATCCGATTCCTGGTGTGACCGGAGAGCTGGTGGTGGACGCCGCTCACCGGCATGGTGCTCGCGAAGTGGTCTACGTCGAGGACAAGTACGACCTCCCGCAAGCGTTGAACGAGATGGCTGCACCCGGGGACCTGATCATCACCCTGGGCTGTGGGGATGTCACCATCGTCGGTCCCCTCCTGGCGCCACTGCTGGCGCAGCGTCCAGAAGCTGCCCCCACGTGAGCACTACCACCGGTGGATCCTTTGCCCGGGCGTTCGAGGAGCGGCAGCGCATGCAACGCCGCCGACGACTCATTCGATGGGGCGTGGTTGTCGGTGCCGTGGTGTTGCTGGGTTTCATGGTGTGGCTCGTGACGCTGTCGCCCGTGTTCCGGGTACATGACGTGGCAGTGGAGGGAAACAAATTGCTGTCCACAGATGAGATTTCCCTGGCGGCGCTCGTGGTTCAGGACAGCCCGATGATCGCAGTCGAGGTGGATGAGGTCGAGTCACGCGTGGCCGAATTGCCCGCTGTCGCCCGTGTGGAGGTGACTCGGCGTTTCCCCAGCACCGTGGTGATCGACGTGACGGAACGCACCATCGTTTACCAGCGCGTGGAGGCGGGAACGTTCCAGTGGGTGGACCGGCAGGGAGTGATCTTCTCGACGTCGAACGAGCCTGTCGACGGTGTGCCGCAGGCCGTGACCGCTGGCAAGGATGTCAGGGTTCTCCGGGATGTCGCAGAAGTGGTCTCCCACCTCCCCCAGAAAATGCTGGAACGTGTGGAACGTGTGCAGGCCAAGGCTGTCGACAGAATCACTCTGGAACTTGATGAAGGTGATCTCGTGGTGTGGGGCAGCGCGGAGGAATCCGCCCTGAAGGCAGATGTGCTGGGCGCACTGCTGCCGGTGGACGCCAAGCTCTACGACGTCTCGGCGCCCAGTCACCCCACGACCAAGTGATGCGCTGCACCGTTCATGGGAACAGCCAGCAAAGCTCCTCGGGGACAACCCTGAAGTTGCACTTGAGGTGATCTGCGCGGATGAGGGGGCCGTGTTGGACGTGGTCCACCGGGCGCCATAGCCTTGCGGCTAATACAGCAGCAGGTCTCGCTTCACGAACCGGCGTCAAGAATCCGACAGAACAGTAGGGCCGAGAATGGCAAGCGCATCACAGAACTACCTGGCAGTCATCAAGGTGGTTGGAGTGGGTGGCGGTGGAGTCAATGCCGTCAACCGCATGATCGAGGCAGGGCTCCGCGGCGTGGAGTTCATCGCCGTCAACACAGACGCCCAGGCGCTGTTGATGAGCGACGCCGACGTGAAGCTCGACATTGGACGTGAGCTGACCCGCGGACTGGGAGCCGGCGCTGATCCGGCCAAGGGACAGCAGGCGGCCGAGGATCACTCCGACGAGATCGAGGAAGCACTCAAGGGCGCTGATATGGTGTTCGTCACCGCCGGTGAGGGTGGTGGCACCGGCACCGGGGCCGCACCCATCGTCGCGAAGGTGGCCCGCTCGCTGGGCGCCCTGACCATCGGGGTCGTGACCCGTCCGTTCTCCTTCGAGGGACGCCGCCGTTCCAACCAGGCGGACACCGGGATCAATGCGCTGCGCGAAGAGGTCGACACCCTCATCGTGATCCCCAATGACAAGCTGCTTCAGATGACCGATCACACGGTCGCTATTCTGGACGCCTTCAAGCAAGCTGATCAGGTGCTCATGCAGGGCGTCTCCGGCATCACGGATCTGATCACCACCCCTGGCCTGATCAACCTTGACTTCGCCGACGTGAAATCCATCATGAGTCAGGCAGGCTCCGCCCTCATGGGCATCGGTTCGGCACGCGGTGAGGATCGCGCGCGAGCGGCATGCGAGATGGCCATTTCGTCCCCGCTGCTCGAAGCAAGCATCGACGGCGCCCATGGCGTGCTGCTGGCGGTGGCGGGCGGCAGCGATCTTGGACTGTTCGAGGTCTCCGCTGCTGCGCAACTGATTGAGGAGGCTGCGCACGACGAGGCCAACATCATCTTCGGCACCGTGATCGATGACTCGCTGGGCGATGAAGTGCGTGTCACTGTCATCGCGGCCGGCTTCGACGGCGGTATGCCGCAGAAGCGTACGAATGCCCGCCCAGAGTCTGCACGTCAGCCGCAGTCCCGGCCTGCGCCGCAGGACAATCGCGGTTCCTCCCCGGCCCCGCAGGCCAACCCCATGCCTTCGGCCAGGCCGGACCAGCAAGTTCCCCAACAGCAGCGTCCCTCGTCTCCTCGACCGGCTGAAGATGATCTCGATGTTCCGGACTTCATGAAGTGAGCTGACCGAATGAACCGGTCACCACGCCCGGTTTTTTCGTACGGCTCATGTTTGGTTCGCGTGTCACGCCCCGATTGTGCGCCTGCAAGCGGATGGGCACGATAGTGTCTCGGGGAGAAAGCACGGACTTGAGGAGACGAAACTGTGGGTGTACGCAAGCTGGCCGAGTGGATGGGTCTGGTCGAGGACAGCCGGTACAGCGATCCGGCTGACGAGGTTTCGGCCGAACTCACCGAGGACGTGTACGTCGACGAGGAACCCGAGGAGTTGGTGAGTCGCGTGTCCAAACTGCCACAACAACGCCCCCAGATGAGCGTTGCTCCCGCGGAACCGGAAGTGGCTGACATCAGCCGCATTGTGAGCGTGAGACCCCGCTCCTACAACGAAGCACGTGCCATCGCGGAGAACTTCCGTGACGGAATTCCCGTGATCATGAACCTCTCAGACATGGAGACCGGTGAGGACAAGCGCCTCGTGGACTTTGCGGCGGGTCTGATCTTTGGTCTGCGCGGCAACATTGAACGGGTATCCAGTCAGGTGTTCCTGCTGTGTCCCCACAACCTCGTCGTGGGGCCAGAGGACAAGGAGCGGCTGGCAACCGGCGGCTTCTTCAATCAGAGCTGAAGACCCAGCTAAGCCAGCCTCGCATCGGTGCGTTACAGTAATCACTCTCCGAGTGATCTTGGAAGTAGCAGAGCCCCCCATTTTCCGATACATATGGAGTTGTTGAGATGAGCCTTACCCTCGAAGAGGTTCGCCGCGTCCGGTTCCGCATGGCCAAGCGCAATGTGACCGGTTACGAGGTCGGCGATGTCGACACGTTCATCGACAAGGTGGAGGAATCCTTCGCCCAGTTCGAGAATGAGCGGGAACTGTTGCGTCGCGAGGCCGAGTCCCTGGGCAACTCCGATGATGTCGGCCAATTGGGTGACGTGGATGAGGACAGTTCCAACAAGGACTCCGAGATTGTTGCCCTCCGCGCCGAGGTCGACCGGTTGAAATCGGTGGCAGCAGCTGGTCCCACGGCCGTAGCACCGCCCACACAGGAAGATGCGCATGAGGGCGATGATCATGCCCAGCGGCTGCGCGAGCAGGTCGATCAGTTGCAAACACACAACGATGAGCTGCGTGCCGAACTGGAGCGTGTCCGCTCCGAACTCGACGAGGTCCGTACGGCTCGCGTGAGCGAGGTTGCTGCGCAGGTGCAGACCCTGAAGGTGGGCACCCGCGACGATGCCAGCCCGGCGGTCATCCGCCTCGTACAGCTTGCCACGGAACAGGCAGAACAACTCGTGGAGGAAGCGGAGGCGGAGGCCACTCGCAAGATCGAGGACGCCAAGCAGCAGTCCCACGAGATCACGACGGACTCACGTACCAAGGCTGAGAGAGTGGAGTCCGAAGCTCGTATCAACGCCGAGCAGATGACGCGCGAGGCGGAATCGCGGGCCCAGCACGTCGACACCGAGACCTCCGAGCGTCGAGCACAATTGTTCACGGAGCTCGAACGACAGCAAGCTGAGTTGAGCCAGAAGGTTGATGCCCTGCGGGGCTTCGAGGCGTCGTACCGGGACAATTTGAAGAGCTACCTCCACAAGCATCTTGCAGCACTCGATGAGGACCATCCAGAACCCGCCGATGCGCCCGAGCCTGCAGCGCAGACCGGGTCTGGAACACCCCGTCTGGATGCCCTCGCTCAGGGTCATGACGACTGAAGACGGGTGACCTGTAGCACTGGCCGGTTCCCTCGGGGCCGGCCAGTAGTTCTGTCCGGATTGATTATAATCGCGCGGGGTGTATTCTCTGCGAACCACTCATGAGCCAGAGAGATGACCATGGATACGAAGAAGGCAGTACCCGAGGAGCCCACCGTGGATCTTCCCGTCCGAGAGGGCGAGGAACCATGGACGAGCGCCGAGATTGTCGAGCAGCGTGAAGCGTTGACGGAGGAGATCGAGCGGCTTGAGAAGAAGATCGCTGTCACCGAGGACGAATTGAGCGACATCCTGAAGGGTGGCACCGACGGTGCAGGCCGTGACCCGGCCGATCTCGGCTCCAGCAACTTCGAGCGGGACCAGGAAGTTGCCCTGGCCCAGAATGCCCGGGAGATGGCTGATCAGGCCCGGCTTGCACTTCGCCTGTTCAACGAGGGCAACTACGGTCTGTGCGAAGTATGTGAGAATCCCATTGGCAAAGGTCGACTGCAGGTCTTTCCTCGCGCGACGCTCTGCGTCACCTGCAAGCAGCGCGAGGAGCGGCGCTGAGCGTTGCACGCTCGAGGCCAGCGTTCCTGCTGGCGCTCGGGATCGGCATCCTCGGATACGCCACTGACCAGCTGACCAAGCTCCTGGCACTGCAGCACCTCACCCCGGGACAACCCCGAGAAGTGATTGGTTCACTGCTGCGGTTCACCCTCATTCGCAACCCCGGCGCTGCCTTCAGCCTGGGCAGCAGCGCCACCCTTGCGCTGTCCATCTTCGCGATCACCGCATTACTGGCGTGTGTGTTCATTGGTCTACCGAGAATTCGCACCATGCCTCAGGGCGTGGCCCTGGGGCTCATGGGCGCAGGCATCGCGGGCAATTTGCATGACCGGCTCCTGCGTGAACCGTCGCCGCTGCGGGGTCACGTCATCGATTTCTTCCAGCTGCCCAACTTTGCCATCTTCAACGTTGCCGACATCTGCATCACCACGGCTGCAGTACTGGTGGTGTTGATGGCCTTTCTGGACGGGCGAGCAGAGAAGAAGGTCAGCTGAGCAGTGAGTGTCTTTCTGGTCCCCCAGGATCTCGCGGGCGAGCGAGTGGATGCGGTCGCCTCACGCATCACCGGCCACAGCCGTTCACGCATCGATTCCCTGATCGACAACGGCGGGGTGGAGCTGAACGGGCAGACCGTGATCAAAGCCTCCCAGCGAGTCAGGGGCGGCGAGATGCTGGAATTGGTCGCGGAACCCCGGCCGCTGAGCGTTTCCGTGCGACCGCGGGAAGCCACCGGGATGGGTATCGTGCACGACGACGCCCACATCGTGGTGGTGGACAAACCGGCTGGCGTGGCAGCTCATCCCAGCCTCGGATGGGATGGCCCATCGGTTACCGAACACCTCGCCGCGGCAGGCTTTCGCATCTCCACCTCCGGGGCATCCGAGCGCCAGGGTGTTGTCTCCAGACTTGATGTCGGCACGAGCGGACTCATGGTGGTGGCCAACTCGGAGCTCGCTTACACCGTCCTGAAGCAGGCATTCCGGGACAAAGCCGTCGACAAGACCTACCATGCGCTGGTCCAGGGTCATCCGGATCCGTTCACGGGTACCATCGAGGCCCCCATCGCGCGGCATCCTGGCGCGCAGTGGAAGATGGCCATCGTGGAGGGTGGCCGGGCCAGCGTGACGCACTACGAAACCCTCGAGGCACACAGGGCGGCCACACTGCTCGAAGTGCAGCTCGAGACAGGGCGGACGCATCAGATCCGGGTGCACATGGCGGCCATCGGACATCCCTGTTGCGGAGATGCACTCTACGGCTGTGATCCCCTTCTTGCTGAGCGGCTCGGCCTGGATCGGCAGTGGTTGCATGCAGCGGGGCTGGGATTCACGCATCCCGGCTCCGGTGAGCGGGTTCACTTCACCTCAACGCCTCCGCAGGAGCTCAGCGAGGCACTGGAGATCGTCCGCGAGGACTGAGCGGATGGGGGCCCCGCGTGGGTTCGCGGACGTCTTTCCACTAGGATGATCGAATGCGCAGAGCTAAAATTGTATGCACCCTCGGTCCCTCATCCAACACCACGGAGCGTCTGGTCGAGCTGATCAACGCCGGAATGAACGTTGCCAGACTGAACATGAGTCATGGTGATTATGACGAACACGGCGCACGCCTGAAAGCAGTTCGCGAGGCTGCTGGGATCACCGGCAGGACAGTGGGCGTCCTTGCTGACCTCCAGGGTCCCAAGATTCGGTTGGGGCGTTTCGCCAACGACGAGAAGCATCAGCTCGATGTTGGGGACCGGTTCACGATCACCATTGACGACATCGAGGGCGATGGTTCCCGTTGCTCCACCACATTCAAGGGTCTGCCCGGGGATGTCAACGTGGGTGATGAGATCCTCATCGATGACGGCAAAGTGGGGTTGGAGGCCATCGAGGTGAGCGCCACTGATGTTGTGTGCAAGGTGACCGTTCCCGGTCCCGTGTCCAACAACAAGGGCATCAACCTTCCGGGTGTGGCCGTTTCAGTCCCGGCTCTCAGCGAGAAGGATGAATCCGATCTCCGTTGGGCGCTGTCGCAGGACATCGACCTTGTCGCACTGTCCTTCGTGCGCTCCGCTGATGACATCAAGCGCGTCCACGAGATCATGGACGAAGAAGGGCGTCACCTGCCGGTGATCGCAAAGCTCGAGAAGCCACAGGCCATCACGAACCTGCAGGCCATCATTGATGCCTTCGACGCTTTCATGGTGGCGCGCGGTGACCTCGGCGTCGAACTGCCGCTGGAAGATGTTCCGCTGGTTCAGAAGGAAATCGTCCGCGCAGCCCGCAAGTGGGCCAAGCCAGTCATCGTCGCCACGCAGATGCTGGAATCAATGATCTCCTCGCCACGTCCCACCCGCGCCGAAACCAGCGATGTTGCCAACGCAATTCTTGATGGCGCCGACGCAGTCATGCTTTCCGGCGAAACATCCGTCGGTGATTTCCCCGTGGAAACCGTGGCCACCATGGCCAGGATCGCCGAAAAGACTGAGCAGGCCGGTCACGACGAGATCAACATCATCGACTGGGATCCCCACACCACGGGTGGTGTCCTCGCCAAGGCTGCCGCAGAGGTGGCCGACCGGGTGGGCGCACGTTTCCTGGTCGCATTCACCAAGTCCGGGGACACGGCACGACGCCTTTCCAGGCTCCGTTCGTCGATTCCTCTGCTGGTGTTCTCCCCGGAGCACAGCACCCAGCAGGCCATGACCCTGTCATGGGGAGTCGAGACCCATATGACGCCTGACTTCGCGAATCAGGACGAGATGGTGTTGGAGGTGGACAGGTTCCTGCGTGAACGAAACATGATTGAGGTGGGGGAGCGCATCGTCATTCTTTCCGGCTCACCCATGGGTGTGCCCGGCAAAACGAACAACCTTCGTGTCCACAAGATCAAGGGGCAGGGCGAGAAAGTCTGAGCGTCCTCCCACGCAATGACCGGGCGTGAGACAGAAGAAGGGGAAGGCCGCCGTGCAGCGGCCTTCCCCTTCTTCGATGCGTACCCGGAAGGGGAGTCGAACCCCTACAGCCTTTCGGCCAGACGGGTTTGAGCCGTCCGCGTATACCATTCCGCCACCCGGGCTGGGCGTCCAACATTGTGCCACAGCTCGCCATGACCTCGCGCATCGGGTCCAAGTGTCCCCTTCCACTGGGCATTCATACACCGGCTTGGCCGTGAACGTTGTTGGCACGGTAGTATTCGTTAGCGCTGCGTGGACGCAGCGATTTTCACACTCCATTGCTGAGGGAGCCACAATGCCCACGAATTCACGTCCGACCCGAGTACTGGTTGCCGAGGATGAGGCGCTGATCCGTTTGGATCTGGTGGAACTCCTGACAGATGAGGGCTTCGAAGTGGTCGGTCAGGCGGCCGACGGGGAAGAGGCTGTGAAGCTGGCTCGGGAACTGCGACCGGATCTGGTCATCATGGATGTGAAGATGCCACGCATGGACGGGATCGCTGCGGCTGAGTCCATTGCCGAGGAGCGCATTGCCCCCATCGTCATGCTGACAGCCTTCAGCCAACGCGAACTCGTGGAGCGGGCCCGCGATGCCGGTGCCATGGCCTACGTGGTGAAGCCTTTCGACGCCTCTGACGTCGTCCCCGCCATCGAGATCGCCATCGGACGTTTCGCCGAGATCAAGGCCATCGAGGAGGAGCTCGCCTCCCTCGAGGACAGGCTTGAATCCCGGAAGATCATTGATCAGGCGAAGGGCGTTCTCCAGGAAGGGTTGGGGCTGAGCGAACCCGAAGCCTTCCGCTGGATTCAGAAGACCGCCATGGATCTCCGCAAGTCGATGCGTGAGGTTGCCGAAGGCGTCATCAGCCACAAGAAGCGCTGACCACACGGGGGCTCCGCCCCCGTGAACCCCGGTAAAACCTGGAGCTCGCTCCGCTCGCACGACTTGAGGTTCCGCCGAACAAGCGGCTTCGCCGCGTTCGTCGGGCTGTTCGCGTTCACCGTTCGGTTGTGGCTGGTCTCGAGGCCACAACCGAACGGTTAACGCGGTCAGGATTCGGGCAGCATGTGGCAGGTGAGGCGGCCGATGGCGGTCCGACGGCCGGCGTCGTCGACGATCTCGACCTCATAGACGGCGGTGCGACGTCCCAGGTGCAGCGCCGTCGCAGTACCTGTCACGCGTCCCTGTTTGGCTGAACGGATATGGGTGATATTGAGGTCCACTCCCACTGCCACTTGGTGTGATGGCCTCCCGTGCATGACAGCGCCCATGGAGGCGAGGGTCTCCACAAGTACCGCGGAGGCCCCCCCGTGCAACAGCCCGAACGGTTGGGTGTTGCCCTCCACGGGAATACTTCCCACCACCTTCTCAGCGGTGAGTTCATGCATCTCGAAGCCCATCTTCTCGTCAAGAGGGAAATCGAGGGTGTGCAGCCATTCCGGCAGAGGTTGCTCCATAACAACGTCACTGTAGGGCTCTGTGGCGCTCATCGTGGCCGCTATCCTCAGTGGGGTGAATTCCAAACCGCGTCTGCTGCTCATCGATGGACACTCCGTGGCGTATCGGGCGTTCTTCGCGCTCCCCGTCGACAACTTCTACACTACAACGGGCCAGCACACCAACGCTGTCTTCGGCTTCACCTCCATGTTGATCAATGTGCTGCGAGATGAGAAGCCCAGCCACGTGGCGGTTGCCTTCGATGTCTCAAGGCAGTCATTTCGCACCGACAGCTACCCCGAGTACAAGGCGAACCGCTCCGCCTCCCCGGAGGAGTTCAAGGGGCAGGTGACACTCATCAAGGATGTGCTTGACGCCATGAATGTCCCGCACGTGGAGCTGGAGGGATACGAGGCGGACGATGTGATCGCCACCCTCACCACTGAGGCAGCTGCGGATGGATTCGATGTCCTCGTGTGTACGGGTGATCGGGACGCCTTCCAACTGGTCACCGAGAATGTGACTGTCCTCTACCCACGCAAGGGGATGTCGGATCTGGTGCGCATGACCCCGGAAGCGGTGGAGGAGAAGTACCTGGTGCCGCCGGTTCGCCATCCCGAGATCGCTGCGCTGGTCGGTGAGTCGAGCGACAATCTGCCCGGGGTTCCGGGCGTGGGGCCGAAGACGGCTGCCAAATGGATCGCAGAGTTCGGCGGTCTGGACAACATTCTCGCGCGGGCCGAGCAGATCAAGGGCAAGGCGGGGGAGTCACTTCGAGCGCATCTGGATGATGTTGCTCGCAACCGCCGACTCAATGCGCTGGTCCGGGACCTGAGTCTTCCGCTGGGCGTAGCCGAGACCATCCGACAGGAATGGGACAGGGAGAAGGTGCATGAGCTCTTCGACGCCCTGGAATTCCGCGTCCTGCGGGAGCGCCTGCTGGAGCTCTCACCACGGGAGCCCGTCGCCACGGGGGCCTTCGCCGTGGAGGGAACGACCATCGAACCCGGTGGTGTACGCGCTTGGCTGGAAGAGCACGCCCAGGACCTGACCGGCGTCCACTTCGTGGGTTCATGGGGTTCCGGAGCCGGGGACCTGTCCGGTATTGCACTGGCCGGAACCGATGGAGCCGGTGCGTGGGTGGACGTTGCTGCGTTGATGCCTGACGATGACGCCGCACTGGCGGCCTGGCTTGATGATCCGACGCCACGCAAGGTGGTGCACGAAGCCAAAGGCCCAACTCTGGCCTGCTGGTCGCGGGGCTGGAACCTTGCGGGGATCGAGCTCGATACCCTGCTGGCCGCCTATCTGCTGCGGCCGGATCAACGCACATATGACCTCGCTGACCTTGTACTGCGTCATCTGAAACGCGAACTGGCGCAGGAAGCTGCCCAGGATGACACACCCCAGCTGGCCCTCGATTTTCCTGCTGATGAGGATGAAACCCTCACCATCGCTCTGCTTCATGCTCGGGCAGTGCTGGATCTAGCAGCTGCTCTGCGCGTCGAGCTGGTGGAGCGGGAGGCGGATGACCTTCTCCGTGAGGTGGAACTTCCCCTCCAGCGCACCCTTGCCGGGATGGAGCAGCTGGGGATCGCCGTGGACGTGGCACGGCTGGAGGACCTCCACACCCAGTTCGACGCAGCGGTGAGACAGGCGCAGGACGCCGCTTGGGAGGTGTTGGGTCATGAGGTGAATCTCGGGTCGCCGAAACAGCTCCAGGCAGTGCTCTTCGATGAGCTGGACATGCCGAAGACGCGGAAGACCAAATCCGGTTACACCACTGATGCCGAAGCGCTGGAGGGACTGTTTGTCAAGACGGAGCACCCGTTCCTTGGACATCTGCTCTCCCACAGGGATGCAATCAGGCTTCGGCAGACCGTGGACGGTCTGCTGGCCTCGGTGCAGCCGGATGGACGGATCCATACCACCTACGTACAGACGATGGCGGCTACTGGTCGGCTCTCTTCGATCGATCCGAACTTGCAGAACATTCCCATTCGCACCTCGCTGGGACGTCAGATCCGTAGCGCCTTCATCGCGGGCGAGGGGTTCGAGAATCTGATGAGCGCTGATTACTCCCAGATTGAGATGCGTCTCATGGCTCATGCGAGCGAGGACCAAGGTCTCATCGAGGCGTTCCGATCAGGGCGTGACTTCCACAATGAGATGGCGTCCAAGGTGTTCGCCGTCCATCCCGCCGGTGTCACATCGGAGATGCGTGCCCGGATCAAAGCTATGAACTACGGGCTCGCCTATGGGCTCAGTGCTTTCGGTCTCTCCAATCAGCTGAAAATCTCTGTCGGCGAGGCCAAGGCCCTCATGGAGGACTACTTTTCCCGCATGGGAGGGGTGCAGGCCTATCTGGCGGACATTGTTTCCGAGGCTCGTCGTCGGGGCTACACCTCCACGATGCTTGGACGGCGCAGGTATTTGCCGGATCTGACATCCACCAACCGCCAACGCCGCGAAATGGCGGAACGAGCTGCGCTGAATGCACCAATTCAGGGTTCAGCAGCAGACGTGATCAAGATCGCCATGATCGAAGTCGGCCGCGCCCTGAAGGATGGGGGCTTCCGGAGCCGGATGCTGTTGCAGGTCCACGACGAGTTGATCATTGAAGTGGCGCAGGGGGAACAGGATGCCGTCGCGGAGCTGATGCGACGTCATATGGCGGCAGCGATGGATCTAAAGGTGTCGCTCGAGGTCTCCATCGGTGTGGGTGAGTCCTGGTTCGCTGCCGCCCACTGAGAAGTCAGTCGCCCACGTAGGGGGCGGCATAGAAGAACACCCGGGAATCCCACACATCTGTGCCAGCGCGGTGATCCCAGCAGATGATCATTGTCAGGAGTGGGTTGCCCTCGAAGTCGACCATGGTGTCGGATTCGGGGTCGTAGTCCTCCACGAACACCTTTTTTGCTTCCACGAAGTCATAACAAGCCACCTCACCCTGGCGACCATGCACCACGATGCGGTCTCCTGGCTGCAGTTGATTCTGCCCGCCCTCATACATCTGATTCCCCAACGCTCCACCGCGGCGATAGGTGTGGATGGAGAAGACGGTCTTGCCCTTCGTGACGCCCGCCGCCGGGCCCTGGTTCCACCATGAGGCCATGCGCGGTTCGCTCTTGGGTGGTGCGGCAATGGCACCTTCAGCATCAAGTCCCAGCGATACCACCTTCTCATCCACCTCGAAGCGCTGGATCTCATAACGCACGGGTTCGAAGCCTTCATCGCTCATGGGCTGGCAGTAGCCAGTGGCAGAGGGCGACGGTGAGGCGGAAGGAGACGGCGAAGAAACAGGGATAGCAGAAGAAACAGGATTAGCAGGCGGGTCTGAGGTGACCGGCGCACTCGAAGCGGGCGAGGGTGCAGCGGGCACAGTGCTGGCCGCAGCGGTCGTCTCGGATACCTGGGGTTCCGCCCGGGTGGTACTGGGTGAGCGCAGGGCAAAAAATGCGATCACGCTGACAAGGACCATTACGGCGACAACCAGCGCCAGAAGGCGATGTCGGTTCCGCAAGGTTGTTTCACTGGTCACCCACTCAGAATAACTCCTCGCAAGCCAAAACGGTTTGACCCGCCGAGCGACGCGAAGCTACAGTGGAACGGCATAGTGGCCTGTCCGTCCCCGGACGTAGTGGGATGGGCGCGTTGAACGGTCTGTCCCTCAAGATTTCGGCTCCCGACAACAAGGCCCTGAGCGCTAGGCCTTACCCATTCGGAGCCCCACTACATGACCTCCTCCACTGAGGCGTCTGCTGTCGCAGTCGACGACTTTGGCACACCGGAAGCCTTCATGGCTGCCGTCGATGCCACCATCAAGTACTTCAACGACGGGGACATTGTGTCCGGCACCGTCGTCAAGGTCGACCGGGACGAAGTCCTGCTCGACATCGGTTACAAAACCGAAGGCGTCATTCCTTCCAAGGAACTCTCCATCAAACACGACGTTGACCCGTTCGATGTGGTCAGCGTCGGCGATGAGGTCGAGGCCCTTGTCCAGCAGAAGGAGGACAAGGAGGGGCGCCTCATCCTGTCCAAGAAGCGGGCTCAGTACGAGCGCGCCTGGGGCACCATTGAAAAGATCAAGGAAGAGGACGGCGTCGTCGCAGGCTCCGTCATCGAGGTCGTCAAGGGCGGGCTCATTGTTGACATCGGGCTGCGCGGCTTCCTTCCCGCATCGCTGGTGGAAATGCGTCGTGTCCGGGATCTGCAGCCCTACGTGGGTATGGAACTCGAAGCCAAGATCATCGAACTGGACAAGAACCGCAACAATGTGGTCCTCTCCCGCCGTGCATGGCTTGAGCAGACCCAGTCCGAAGTGCGTCAGTCCTTCCTCACCGAGCTGCAGAAGGGCCAGATCCGCAAGGGTGTCGTGTCCTCCATCGTCAACTTCGGTGCATTCGTGGATCTCGGCGGCGTTGACGGCCTTGTGCACGTCTCCGAGCTTTCCTGGAAGCACATCGACCACCCGAACGAGGTCGTCGAAGTGGGCACCCCCGTCACCGTCGAGGTGCTCGAGGTGGACATGGATCGTGAGCGCGTTTCCCTGTCGCTGAAGGCCACGCAGGAGGATCCGTGGCAGACCTTCGCCCGTCTGCACCAGATCGGCCAGATCGTGCCCGGCAAGGTCACCAAGCTGGTGCCATTCGGTGCGTTCGTCCGTGTGGGCGACGGCATTGAGGGCCTGGTCCACGTCTCTGAGCTGGCCGAGCGTCACGTCGAAATCCCGGAGCAGGTTGTCTCCGTGGGCGACGAGGTGATGGTCAAGGTCATCGACATCGACTTGGAACGCAGGCGTGTCTCCCTCTCGCTGAAGCAGGCGAACGAGGGTCTGGACGTCAACGCCGAAGAGTTCGATGCCTCGCTGTACGGCATGGCTGACAGCTATGACGACAAGGGCAACTACATCTATCCCGAGGGCTTCGATGCGGAGACTCAGGAGTGGAAGCCCGGCTACGAGGAGCAGCAGCAGGCATGGGAGCGGCAGTACGCCGAGGCCCAGGCGCGCTGGGAGGCCCACAAGAAGCAGGTCACCGATTCCGAGACCTCGGAGCGCGAAGCAGCCGTGCAGGCCAGCACCGGCTTCTCTTCCGCTTCCACGCAGGAGCCCGACGCAGGTGGCGAGGGTTCGCTCGCATCCGACGAAGCCCTCCAGGCGCTGCGCGACAAGCTCACCGGTGGCAACTGATCACTCTGTGATTGCTGCTGCACGCTGACATGTGAGAAGGCCCGCTCCCATCCGGGAGCGGGCCTTCTCACGTTGTGTGGGACTTCAGACGCCCTTGCGTCCAGTGACAAGGTTGACGACCAGGACAATCAGCGCGATCACCAGCAGGATGTGGATGAGACCACCAGCGATATCAGCGATGAAGCCGATGAGCCAGATCACAAGAATGACTCCGAGGACGATCCAGAGAATTCGAGCCATGTGTACTTCCTTTCGGGACGAGGGCGATCCGCCCACGGGAATGAGGTCTGATCCTAGCCGGACAAGAGGTTCGGTGGCCTCGAGCCACACCGTGCGGCCGAAACGGGTGAGAAGTACTGTGTATCCATGGTGCGCATCGCTCTGACGGGTGGCATTGCTTCGGGCAAGTCACTCGTCTCCGACGAACTGGCACGGTTGGGTGCCATCATCATCGACTCCGACGTCCTGGCCCGGCAGGTGGTGGAGCCGGGCACCGCGGCGCTGACAGAAATCGTGACGCGTTTCGGGGACGATGTCCTCCTCTCGGACGGGTCCCTGGATCGGGCACGACTGGGCGAGGTGGTGTTCCAGGACAATGACGCACGGGCGGATCTCAACGCCATCATCCATCCGCGTGTGCGTTCAGAGGCGCGCCGTCGTGAAGGCGAGGCGCCGACAGGCGGGGTGGTGGTGCATGTCATTCCACTGCTCGTGGAAACAGGGCAACAGAGCACTTTTGATGCAGTGCTGGTGGTGGACGTCCCAGAGGATCTGCAGCTCCGCAGACTCATGGACCGCAACGGACTGACCCCGGAGCAGGCCGAAGCGCGGGTGGCTGCCCAGGCTTCGAGGAATGACCGGCTGGCGACAGCTGACTGGATCATCGACAACAGCGGTGAACCCGAGCAGACGCGTCGCCTGGTCGAGGAACTGTGGCATGGTCCCATTGACAGCCTCCACAGGGACACCCTGACTTCCTGACGCGGTCTGGCACGAACATAGAACCTGATCCGTCGCTGACTAGGGGTTTCACAATCCATCCCCACCCCTGATTTTCCTCAACCACGGCGGCGCAGAGCGCGCCTGAGAAACTGACACGAAAATGCTCTCCACACCGATGGTCGAGTAGCGCCCACGCTCGTACCTCGCAGCGATTACTCGACCGCCAGAAAATGGTGCATCTTCCCGTTTCACGGTGCGGCCAAAGCCGCCCTACTGCTCGACACACGCCAGCCTCGTTCCCCGACGGGCATTAGCGGATGGGAGCGCTCGGGTGTCGTCTACTTGTTGGCTTCGATCATCTGCCGCAGTTCCTTCTTCAGATCGGAGACCTCGTCACGGTGGGCCGCCGCCACCTCGAACTGCAATGAGGCAGCTGCCTGGTGCATCTGGCTCGTCAGGTTCTCGATCAGATCAGTGAGTTCGTTGACGGCCATGTTCGAGGCATCCAGGCCTCCGTTGCGCTTCGAGGCCCGCCCCGGTTTGCCCTTGGCCAGCAGATCCTCGGTGTCGGCATCTTCTCGCTGGAGCATGTCGGTGATGTCGGCGATCTTCTTCCGTAGCGGTTGGGGATCCACGCCGTGCTCGGTGTTGTAGGCAACTTGCTTCTCGCGACGACGATTGGTCTCCTCGATGGCTGCTTCCATGGAGCGAGTGATCTTGTCGGCATACATGTGGACCTGACCGTCAACATTTCGGGCCGCCCGACCGATGGTTTGGATCAGTGATCTCTCGGAGCGTAGGAATCCCTCCTTGTCGGCGTCGAGGATGGCCACCAATGACACCTCGGGAAGGTCCAGTCCCTCGCGGAGGAGGTTGATGCCCACCAGGACGTCGAACTCACCGAGCCGGAGCTCCCGGAGCAGTTCAATGCGGCGCAGGGTATCGATGTCGGAGTGGAGGTACCGGGTCTTGATGCCGTTGTCCATGAGATAGTCCGTCAGATCTTCGGCCATCTTCTTTGTCAGGGTTGTCACCAGAATGCGCTCGTTGCGCTCCACCCTCTGCTTGATCTCGCCCATCAGGTCGTCGATCTGGCCCTTGGTGGGTTTCAGTACCACTTCTGGATCAACGAGGCCGGTGGGCCGGATGATCTGTTCCACAAAACCATCGCCCCGATCAGTTTCATAGGGACCGGGAGTTGCGGAGAGGTACACGGTCTGACCGATGCGGTCCACAAATTCGTCGAACTTCAACGGGCGGTTGTCCATCGCGCTGGGAAGCCGGAAACCGTGTTCGACGAGGGTGCGTTTGCGCGAGGCGTCGCCCTCGAACATGCCGCCGATCTGTGGGATGGTGACGTGGGATTCGTCCACGACCAGCAGGAAATCTTCCGGGAAGTAGTCCAGCAGGCAGGACGGGGCCGAACCGGGTGGCCGACCGTCCACATGCGATGAGTAGTTCTCGATGCCCGAGCAGGTGCCGATCTGTCGCATCATCTCGATGTCGTAGCTGGTGCGCATCCGAAGACGCTGTGCCTCCAGCAGTTTGCCCTCGGCCTCGAGTTCCTTGAGGCGAACCACCAGTTCGGCCTCGATGCTGGTGATGGCGCGTTCCATCCGCTCCGGTCCCGCCGAGTAGTGGGTGGCGGGGAAGACATAGATCTCCTGCTCGTCGTGGAGCACCGTGCCGGTCAGTGCCTGCATCGTGGAGATGCGCTCAATCTCGTCGCCGAAGAACTCGATGCGGACCGCGTTCTCCTCATACATGGGGAAGATCTCCAGCGTGTCGCCCCGTACCCGGAAGGTGCCGCGGGTGCCGGCCAGGTCATTGCGGGCGTACTGGATGTCGACGAGGTGACGCAGCAAGGAGGTGCGATCATGGCTCTCCCCAACACGCAGCGTAACGCGCTGCTTCAGGTACTCCTCCGGAGTGCCCAAGCCGTAGATGGCAGACACCGACGCGACGACGATGCAGTCCCGTCGGGTGAGCAGGGAACTGGTGGCTGAGTGACGAAGGCGTTCCACTTCCTCATTGAGGGAGGAGTCCTTCTCGATGTAGGTGTCCGTCTGAGGGACGTAGGCCTCAGGTTGGTAGTAGTCGTAGTACGAGACGAAGTACTCCACCGCATTGTCAGGGAAGAATGAGCGAAGCTCGTTGGCGAACTGTGCAGCGAGCGTCTTGTTGGGCTGCATGACGAGGATGGGACGCTGCACGCGCTCCGCCAACCATCCGACGGTGGCCGTCTTGCCGGTGCCCGTGGCGCCGAGCAGAACAACGTGCTGTTCGCCTGCATCGATGCGACGCTCCAGCTCGGCGATGGCTGTGGGCTGATCGCCGGAGGGCTCGAATTCGGCCTGCATCTTCAGCGGCGCCACCTGCCGTTGCAGTTCATCAACTGGTCTCATGTACTCAAGAGTAGTGACACCCACTGACTATTGGGTGCGGGCTCAGGTGCCCCGCAGGCGCGGTGAGTCCACGCCGCGCGCGAGCCACAGCAACAGGTCCAGCGGTGGCCCGCCAATCGTGTTGAAGTCGTCGTCAGCGCCGAGTCGCGCTCGGAAGCCCTCGTCAGAGAGGACGAGCATTCCTGCCAGATCTGGACGTCGACCGATCCGCTCGGCTTCAAAGGCCAGCAGCATCTCCGCAATATCCTTCCCGAAATCAGCCTGATGGATGTCCACGCCAATATCAGCGGAATGCACGACAACCTCGTACAACCGGGCCAAAGGGATCTGCTGCGCAGTCATGCGGTACCCGGGACGCAACTCGACTGGGGTGGTGTTGTTCTCCAGTGAGGGCAGCAGGGTTTGGAGTTCGCTGGCTGAGGTGTCGAGATCTATCTGGAGCCGCAGACCACCTGCGAGCGCACCCTCCTCTATGGCCCGCATTTTTTCGCAGGGCGACGTGTACATCCGCGTGGGACGTTGCAGCGCCATGCCCCGACACACGCGAATGAAGCCCCGGGCGTTCTCCACGACATGCGCGGCGACGTGGCTGCGCGTCCATCCGGGCAGACCCGAAGGCTGCGCCCACTGCTCCTCGGAGAAACCGATTGTGGCACCGAGCAACACGTGTGTGTGCTCTCGGACGGCCCCGAGGATGACATCAAAATGGGCGCCCTGTAGTGCTGGGCGGCTCGACATGACGCACAACCTATCAAACACAAGTAATAGTGCTGCGTGACACCAATGAATATTCGTGCGTGGCGAGATGTTCGCCAAGAGCCTCGGCCTGCGGAAGCAAGTTTGTCGGAGCACTTCAGTACCATGGGGCGAGTGGATGAACACTTGAGAGTACGTGGAGCCCGGGTCAACAACCTGAGGAATGTCTCCATTGATCTGCCCCGTGACGCGATGATCGTCTTCACCGGGCTGAGCGGGTCGGGCAAGTCGTCCTTGGCCTTTGACACCATCTTCGCCGAAGGTCAACGGCGATACGTGGAGTCGCTGTCAGCCTACGCTCGCCAGTTCCTCGGCCAGATGGAGAAGCCTGACTGCGACTTCATCGAAGGACTGTCCCCGGCGGTATCCATCGACCAGAAATCCACCAGCCGCAACCCCCGTTCCACGGTTGGAACCATCACCGAGGTCTATGACTACCTGCGTCTGCTGTTTGCGCGCATTGGC
Source organism: uncultured Arachnia sp. (assembly GCA_947493705.1). Taxonomy (GTDB): domain Bacteria; phylum Actinomycetota; class Actinomycetes; order Propionibacteriales; family Propionibacteriaceae; genus Arachnia. The sequence continues at coordinate 50,769 of CANLSH010000010.1, forward strand.
CTACCGCACTGCGAAGTGTGTGGAGCACCCATCGGGAAGCAAACCCCGCAACAGATCGTGGACCGGTTGATGGGTATGCAGGAGGGCACCCGCTTCCAGATCCTGGCGCCGCTGGTCAAGGGTCGCAAGGGAGAGTTTGTCGAGTTGTTCCGGCAGCTGGTCACGGATGGCTACAGCCGTGTTCGCGTTGATGGAGCGGTCCACCAGTTGACCGAGGTTCCGGAGTTGGACAAGAAGCGCAAGCATGACGTGGACGTCATTGTGGATCGCGTGGTGGTTCGGGAATCGGCGAAGCAGCGGATCACCGAGTCCGTGGAGGCGGCCCTCATCCTTGCTCATGGTGTGGTGGGTGTGGAATTCGTGGACCTGGATGTGAAGGATCCCGAGCGGGAGAAGCGTTTCTCGGAGAAGTTGGGCTGCCCGAACGAGCATGACATCAGCATCGATGAACTCGAACCCCGACAGTTCTCGTTCAATGGCCCTTGGGGTGCTTGTGCCGTGTGTTCGGGCCTCGGTACGACGCTGGAGGTGGATCCTGAGTTGGTGATCCCGGATGAGACGCTCAGCCTCGCCGACGGCGCCATCGCTCCTTGGGCCACTCCTCATCTGCGCGGTCACTATGACCATGTGCTGGGATCTCTCGCTGACGAACATGGCTTCAGCACGGACGTGCCCTGGGAAGGTCTCGCACCACGCCATCGCAAGTTGTTGCTGGAAGGCGTCGGCGATCCAGTACTGGTGAGCTATCGCAACCGCTTCGGCCGCGTTCGCACGTACTCCCAGAAATATGAAGGCATCCTGCCCTTCGTCAGGCGACGCCATGGCGAAGCGGAGACGGATTCCGCGCGAGACCGGTGGGGAGGCTACATGCGCGAGATTGACTGTTCCGCGTGTGGTGGTGCACGGCTGCGTCCGGCGACGCTGGCCGTCACCGTCGCTGGGCACAACATCGCGCAGATCGCGGCCATGTCCATCGCGAATGCCTCCGAGTTCCTGGACGGGCTTGTGCTGTCCGCACGCGACGCACAGATCGCCGAAAGAGTGGTCAAAGAGATCCGGGAACGGTTGCGGTTTCTCCTGGACGTGGGTCTGGATTATCTGACGCTGGCGCGATCAGCCGGTTCGCTGTCCGGTGGCGAGGCCCAGCGGATTCGGCTCGCCACCCAGATCGGCTCCGGCCTCGTGGGTGTGCTCTACGTGCTGGACGAGCCAAGCATTGGGCTTCACCAGCGGGACAACAAGCGCCTGATCCAGACCCTGAACCGGTTGCGGGACCTCGGTAACACACTGATCGTGGTCGAGCACGATGAGGACACCATCCGCGCGGCCGATTGGGTGGTGGACATTGGCCCCGGTGCCGGCAAGTACGGCGGCAATGTGGTGGTTTCCGGTAGTGTGGATGACCTTCTGCGTAGCGAGAATTCCCTGACGGGGCAATACCTCAAGGGACAGTTGTCCATCCCTGTTCCTGCAGTGCGCCGCACCGGCAACGGGCTGTCCGTCAAGGTGGTCGGAGCAACTGAGAACAACCTGCGCAATGTCACGGTGGACTTCCCACTCGGAGAGTTCGTGGCCGTCACGGGTGTCAGCGGCTCGGGCAAGTCATCCTTGGTCAACTCCATTCTGTACACGTCGGCGGCGAAGCAGATCTACGGCGCCAAGGCTGTGCCCGGGAGGCACAAGTCGTTGAAGGGGCTGGAACATCTTGACAAGGTCATCCAGGTGGACCAGTCGCCCATCGGTCGTACACCTCGCTCCAACCCAGCCACCTACACGGGGGTGTTCGACAAGATTCGTACCCTGTTCTCCCAGACACCCGAGGCGAAGGTCCGCGGCTACATGCCGGGTCGCTTCTCCTTCAATGTCAAGGGGGGCCGGTGCGAAAATTGTTCAGGTGATGGCACCATCAAGATCGAGATGAACTTCTTGCCTGATGTGTATGTGCCCTGTGAGGTCTGCCACGGTGCAAGATACAACCGCGAGACCCTTGAGGTGCACTACAAGGGCAAGTCGATCTCCGAGGTTCTGGACATGTCCATCACCGAAGGTGCGGATTTCTTTGCCGCCATCGGTTCCATCGCCCGGCATCTGAAAACTCTCGAGGAGGTGGGGTTGGGCTATGTGCGCCTTGGTCAGCCTGCCACCACCCTCTCCGGCGGCGAGGCCCAGCGCGTCAAGCTCGCGGCAGAGCTGCAGAAGCGATCCACGGGACGTACCCTCTACGTGCTGGACGAGCCCACCACCGGGCTGCACTTCGAGGATGTCCGCAAGCTTCTCGGAGTTCTGCAGAAGCTCGTTGACACCGGAAACACCGTCGTGGTCATCGAGCACAACCTCGATGTCATCAAGAGCGCCGACTGGGTGATTGACATGGGACCGGGCGGTGGATCACATGGAGGCGAGGTGGTGGCCATCGGTACACCGGAAGCCGTGGCTGACGCACCGGAATCGGTGACGGGGGAGTATCTTGCGCCGATGCTGAACGGCGGCCGGGCACTGCTCGACCGGGTGGCATCCTGAGGGTTTCAGGGAGTGTGGCTCAAGGAGTCGCCGTTGTCGATCAACTCGACGAAGCGCAACGGCGCGCTGGCGGGACCGGCTGTGGGCGAGCCGTCGGAGATCGAGAACAGCGAGCCGTGACAGGCGCAGAAGATGCCATCCTCGCGGACCTCGCGGACGTCACATCCCTGGTGGGTACAGAGCGACGAGAATCCCATGAAGGTGCCTTCTTCGGGCTGGGTGATGACGATGCCGGCATCGGCGCGAACAACCCCTCCGCCCACCGGGATCTCGCTCTTGTCGATCGTCACAGGCGAGAGATCCTCGGGATTGCGTTGGTTGCTGCACCCCACCAGCATCGCCGTGGCGATGGCTGCTCCGGAGGCGAGCAGTTCGCGTCGTGTGCTCATGGGAGCCCAGCATATGCGTCGCTGCCGAACCGCTTCCGGGCGTCTGAAGCGCCGCCTATCATCGGTGATCATGGCTGACCCGTCCACCTACCGTCCGCGCCCGGGGTCCATCCCCACCGACCCGGGTGTCTACCGCTTTTTCGACGCGTTCGGCAACGTCATCTACGTGGGCAAGGCGAAGAATCTGCGCCAGCGTCTCAATTCCTATTTTGCCGACCCGGCGTCGCTGCACTTTCGCACACAGACGATGGTGCGTACAGCCGCCAATCTCGAGTGGACGGTGGTGGCCAACGAGCTCGAGGCGTTGCAACTCGAATACACCTGGATTCAGCAGTACGACCCCCGTTTCAACGTCAAGTACCGCGATGACAAGTCCTACCCCTGGCTCGCCGTGACCTGGTCCGAGGACTATCCGCGTGTCTTCGTCGGCAGGGGAGCGAAGAAGAAGGGGACCCGGTACTTCGGCCCCTTCGGCCAGGCATGGGCCATCCGAGAGACCGTGGACATGCTGCTGCGAGTGTTTCCCATGCGCTCCTGCACCCAGGGGGTCTTCCGCAATGCACGATCAGCGGGGCGTCCCTGCCTGTTGGGTGACATCGGTAAATGTTCCGCCCCCTGCGTGGGGCGGGTCAGCGAGGTGGAACACCGCCAGATCGTGGCTGATTTTTGCTCCTTCATGGGCGGCAACACTGCTGGCATCATTGGTCAGCTGGAACGCGACATGATGCAGGCCTCCGCAAGCCTGAACTTTGAGAAGGCCGCTGTGCTGCGGGATTCGCTGGGGGCGTTGCGTCGCGTTCAGGAGAAGAACACCGTGGTGCTCAACGAGGACACTCGCGCGGACATCGTGGGTTTCGCCGATGATGGCCAGCAGGTGGCCGTCCAGGTGTTCCACATCCATGCTGGCCGCATCGCGGGCGAGCGGGGATGGGTGGCGGACCGCACGGATGACCGCGATCTGACGGAGCTGCTGGAGTCCTTCCTCCTGCAGTTGTACAAGGACACCGACGTGGCGGTGCCTCCACTGATCCTGTCCTCAGTGGAGGCCGAACACACGCTCGTGGAGTTGTTGGCTGTGCGTCGCGGTGCAAGGGTGGACATCCGGGTGCCACTGCGCGGGGACAAAAGGGTGTTGCTCGACACGGTGGTGAAAAACGCCGAGATGGCGTTGTCCCAGCGTCAGACCAAGCGTGCTGCGGATCTCACCACCCGCAACCGGGCGCTCGATGAGGTGGGGGAGGCCCTGAACCTGGCCACCCCACCGCTGCGGATCGAGTGCTACGACATCTCCCACACGCAGGGCTCCGAGGTGGTGGGCTCGATGGTCGTGTTCGAGGACGGCATGGCGAAGAAGTCTGATTATCGACGCTTCATCATCAAATCCTTTGAGGGCTCCAATGACGTGGCGGCGATGGATGAGGTGTTGCGTCGGCGTCTGCGTCGCCTGCTGGATGACCGGCCGGGCGAAGCGGACACGGAGGGGCCGCTGCTGATCGACCCCACCACGGGCATCCCACGCAGATTTTCCTATGCCCCGGCACTGATCGTCGTCGACGGTGGCCTGCCGCAGGTCAATGCTGCACAGTCAGTGCTGGAGGATCTGGGTCTGGCTGACGAGATCGCGCTGTGCGGCCTGGCAAAACGCCTTGAGGAGGTGTGGGTACCCGGCACCGAATACCCGGTGATCCTGCCACGCGCCAGCGAAGGGCTTTATTTGCTGCAGCGGCTCCGCGACGAGGCCCACCGGTTTGCCATCGCTCACCACCGTTCCCGGCGCGCCAAGAACATGGTGGCCTCCACGCTGGACTCTGTGCCGGGGCTGGGGGAGATGCGACGCAAGGCGTTGCTCACGTACTTCGGGAGTCTCCGCAAGCTTCGGGCGGCCACCCTCGAGGAGATCGAGCAGGTCCCTGGTTTCGGCCCCCGACTCGCCGAGGCCGTCTTCGTCGCGGTTGCCGATAGCGGGGGTGAGGCCATCAACCTCGCCACGGGAGAGGTCACCGAGACCTGATCCCGCTGCTGAACCGCTGGCAGCGCAGCCAAAAATATTGGATGAGTGTTGTCATCACTGTGCGCGACGTCCCCGACCAGGTCCGGGATGAACCGGCGCATCGGTCGCGCGCCCGGTGTTCGCTGCGAAGTCGTGACACCGGAGCATCCTCTGTAGGCTTCCGCGCACATTAGGCACGAGACGGTTGGGTCTTGGTCACCCGCTGCGCATGCCATCGAGCATCCGGAAGAGATCCAGCGTCACGTCCTCCAGGGTTTCCTCTGGGAAATCACTGTCCGCAATGCAGAGAGCAGCCTCGTTCATGGCACCGGACAACAGCGTTGAGGCACTCGCGACGGAGCGGACGGTCATGATGCCCTGGTCCACCAATTCCTCAATCGCGCCACCGAGATGCGCCGCCGATGCCTCGGCGTCCTGCCGCCGCCACGAGTTCCAGCCGAGAACCGCAGGGGCGTCGATCAGCAGGATCCTGCGAGATTCATCCGCGAGGCTCGCGTTCAGAAACGCTCGGCAGCCGGCACGAAGGCCGTGCCACGCATCGGCTTCGCCTTCAGCAGCGTGGACCACCGCTTCGGCGACGCGCTGCTGCTCATGTGCTGCGACCGATTCGAACAAGCCCTTCTTGTTGTTGAAGTGGTGGTAGACCGCCCCTCGAGTGACGTGAGCTGCAACGGCCACCTCCTCCAAGCGCACCTCGGCGTACCCGTGCTCGGCGAAGAGCTCTCCTGCCTTCGTGCGGATGAGATGTGCAGTTGCTTCACTCTCTTGCTTGCTGGCACGTGCCACACCAAACCCCTTCCGTTACATACGTGGTGTATGTATAGTACAGAGAGTCATACATACACACTGTATCTATCCCGAGGAGTTCCAATGTCCTGGACCAGCACCTATCCCGTACTGCTTTCTTCCGATGTCGATACGACGGCCGCGTTTTACCAGCGTCACTTCGGTTACACGGTCAATTTTGAGGCGGACTGGTATGTCAGCCTTCAACGCGACCAGTGGGAACTTGCTGTCCTGGACAAGGACCACGCGACGATCCCGGAGGAGTATCGCGGCGTCGGTGCTGCAGGCGTTCTCATCAACATCGAGGTCAACGATGTCGAGGCGGAATATGAGCGACTCGTCACGAAGGGATCTCTGGAGCCGGTCCTCGCCATCCGATCCGAGGAGTTTGGCCAGCGTCACTTCATCGTTGCTGGGCCCGACGGTGTTCTCGTCGACGTCATCAGCCCCATCGACCCGACGGGGGAATTCGCCACCCAGGTCTCATGATCCTGAGCGATTGCTGAGTTCAAGCTGACCAGCTTCCCTTCACTGCACAGGGACAGGAAAACAGGACCATCGTCCCGCAGGCCGATGTCATGCGGCGACTACTCCCAGGGCCACTGGGGATCAAGGTGTTGTCGTAGCTCCATCGCGTCGTGGAGGACCCGACCGACGACCAGAACGTCGCCGTCCGGCCGGCAGATCAGGAAGTGTCGCGGACGGTGGACTTTTCCAGCACGCGAGCGACGACGGCTCTGCACCAGATGCCAGGAGAACACCCCGTCACCCAGCTCAGGGCGAGGTGTCCGCCCCAACTCGTCGTTGCGGGTGGCGGCATCCCGGATGGCTGCGGTGATCAGTGCCTCGTAGCGCTGACGTGCTTCCTCTCCAAACTGGTCGTGTGACCAAGCGAGGATCGAGAGGATATCGGCCTGAGCGGCATGGGTGAGGCGATACCTTGTCATCAGCCCGTTGGCAGAGTCGCGGCAGCGCGCGTACCGAGCTGCCCCACAAAGTCGTCGAGGGACTCATCTTCGATGTCGTCGAATCGACCCATGGAAAGATCTGACCACCCCTGATCGGCCGCTTGGCTTAGGGCGGCAATCTTCGCTGTTTCTTCGGCATGCTCGCGCTCGACCAGCCGCAGACCTTCGCGCAGTACCTCGCTGGCGTTCTGGTATCGCCCAGACTCCACCAGCGACTCAACGAGTTCGTGCTGGTGCTGACTCAGAACAACATTTCTCGTCGCCACGGCGACCACCTCCGGTGGCAGTATATGCCAACGCGCGACTATCTGCTGGGTAGATGGAGGCACGCGCATCCACCGCCCAGTGCCGATCGAGATCGTCGGCGCTCACCTCGCCGATGGCGCCGTCGGGCCCTGACATCGCCTGGTTGCATATCAACGCATCGATGGTGCCAAACTCTGCAACTGCTGCTGCGATCACTCGTGCGGGCGCCTCGGGATCGACGAAATCTGCTTGGAGGTCAGCCACCCGCGCGTCTCCGACAAGATGAGCGCGAACCCCGGCCATTACCGCTTCGATGTCGTCGCCGCCCCAAGCCTGTTCGTGACCATGGGACGAGAAGTGATGACAGAACACGCTCGCGCCGTAGGCCGCCAGTCGGCAGGCGGTGGCGTAACCGATGCCCGCTCTACGACTCACCCCGGTCACCACCACGGACTTCCCCACCAGTGGAAGCGGGTCGCGGGCCAGTGGGTCGCGTTCAATGTTCACGCCTCCCATTAGAGGTGCGGAACCCCGTCGCGTCAACAGAGATGGGCACACCAACAGCGAATTTGAACAGTGTTCAAGTTTCAGTGTTGAATGGGCACGAGTTGTCTCTTGCATTCCCCATGAAGTGGAGCAGTACATGTCGACACAGGTGAGTGCCCCTCGTCGGCAGCGCGCACTGGCAACGAGTGACCTCGCCCGCATTGCCGTGTTCGCTGCTCTGATTTCCGCCATGGCGCTGACCCCGCCCATTCCGCTGGGTCCTGTCCCCATCACACTGCAGACACTCGGGGTGGCCCTGACCGGTCTCTGTCTGGGTCCATGGCGTGGCTTTGCCGCCGTGGCGCTCTATGTGGCGGTGGGTGCCGCAGGGCTCCCGGTCTTCTCGGGCGGCGCCGCTGGTCTCGGAGTGCTCATCGGCCCAACAGGGGGGTACCTGCTCTCGTTCCCACTCGCAGCACTGGTGGGGGGATTCGTGGCTCGCTGGGCCGTGCGCCGTGGTCTGAGTCGGTTGACGCCCGTGTTCTTGATGGGAGGCTTGCTGCTTGCACGTTACCTCGTGATCATGCCCATCGGTGTCACCCACCTCTCAGGGGTGCTGGGGCTCACATGGCGGGAGGCGTTCATCATCGACGTGCCGTTCTGGGTGGGGGATCTCATCAAGTCGGTCATCGCAGTCACACTGGCCATGGCTGTCCACAAGGCATTCCCCCGGTTACTCGGGCGATGATCCAACTCCACGACGTGAGCGTGGTGATTCCGGCACATCGTCGCGGCGCTGCTGACCGCACTCTGTTGGCGGATGTCTCACTGTCGTTGCGAGAGCATCGGATCTGCCTCATTGGGGCCAACGGCTCCGGCAAGTCCACTCTGCTGCGGCTGCTCAACGGCCTTCGGTTGCCCACCACAGGCACGGTCACCTCGGGCGGATTCGACACCGGCACCCACGGCAGACAGGTCCGTACGAAGGTCGGGTTCATCTTCACCGATCCGCTGGCGCAGCTCGTCATGTCCACCCCAGTCGAGGATGTGGAACTCAGTCTGCGGAGCCGCATCAAGGGCCGTTCCTCACGCACAGCACACGCACTGGAGCTGCTGGATGAGCGGGGGTTGGGAAAACTGGCACACCAGAGCATCCACGATCTTTCAGGCGGCGAGCGGCAGCTCGTGGCCCTCACCAGTGTGCTGGCCGTGGAACCGGAAATCATCGTGGCCGACGAACCCACCACGCTGCTCGACCTCAGGAACAAGCTCGCACTTCGGACGACGTTCGCGGCACTCCCACAGCAACTCATCTACTCCACGCATGACATGGACGTGGCTGCCGATGCCGAGCGGGTGATCGTCATCGACGACGGGCGCATTGTTGCCGACGGCGAACCCGACGCAGCCATCGGCCACTATGAACGACTCATGGGAATGCACCTGTGAACCCACACGCAGGGGTGCTCGGATTCCATGAACCCGGCAACGGATGGTTGTTCCGGGTCCCGGTGGGTGTGAAGTACATTCTCCTGCTCGCCCTGGTTGTGCCCGTGCTGGCCTTCGCGTCGTGGCCCGTCACGCTCGGTGCCCTCCTCATTGTGCTGCTGTTCCACCGCACCAGCGGAATTCACCTGTTGCGAGCGTTGCGGCTCGGCTGGATGATGTGGAGCATCCTTGCGATGCTCGTGCTCTTCCACCTTCTCACCCTCGCCCCCGTGGCGGCCTTCGTGCGGCCTGGGAACCTGCTCGTCGCCATCCTCGCGGCGCGGATGCTGACGCTCACCACGAGCACGCCGGAATTGTTGGATGCCTTGGTGTGGGTGCTGCGCCCGCTGCGGGTAGTAGGCGTGAACCCGGATCAGGTTGCCCTGGCGGTGGCGCTGATGATCAGGTCCATTCCCCATCTCCTGGGCAGTGTCGACGATGCGCGAATGGCCGCACGGGCCCGGGGCTTGGAACGCAACCCCGCACGGCTGCTCACCCCCGTTGTCATCGGTGCGGTTGCCTACGCCGAGCGCAGCGGGGAGGCACTCATGGCACGTGGCATCGGAGAGCGCACACTGGCCGACTGACCTCGCGGCTGCACTCCCATTAGGCTGGGATGCATGCCATACACCGAAGCGCCGCAGCGGCTGGTCATTGTCACGGGGATGTCTGGTGCGGGGCGACGAACCGCAGCGCATGCCATGGAGGACCTCGGCTGGTACGTCGTGGACAATCTGCCTCCCGTCATGCTGCCGGGTCTGGCCGCTGAACTGGTCCGCACTGGGACGAACCGGGTGGCCGTGGGGTTCGACGTACGGAGCCGCGAACAGTTCGAGCAGCTTCCCGATGCATTGGCGTCGTTGCGGGAGCAGGGCGTTGAGGTCACTGTCCTGTTCCTCGAGGCCAGCGACGATGTGATCGTGCAGCGGCAGGAATCCAACCGACGTCCGTTGCCGTTGCAGGGTGATGGGCGGCTGGTTGAGGGCATGGTGAGAGAACGCCGTCTCCTGGCAGATCTACGAGCCAGCGCCGACATCGTCGTCAATACCTCGGGCCTCACGCCGAGGCAGCTGACGCAGCGAGTGGCCAACCACTTCGGTGACGACGCCAACGACACACTGCGCATCGCCCTGATGTCCTTCGGGTTCAAGAATGGCCTGCCCATTGATGCCGACGTGGTGTTCGACGTTCGATTCCTGCCCAATCCCTACTGGGTGCCCGAGCTGCGTCCCCGCACCGGCCTTTCCCCTGATGTGGCCGAGTACGTGCTGGGGCAGCCCGATGCCGTCGCATTCCAGGAAAATGCGCTGCAATTGCTCACAACCATGGCCCCCGGATACATGCGCGAGGGCAAGCGCCAGGTCACCGTGGCCGTTGGCTGCACCGGAGGCAAACACAGATCCACCGCCATCTGCGAGGCGCTGGCCCCCCGTCTCAAGGAGCGAGGATTCGGCGTCACCATCCTCCACCGGGATATGGGTAAGGAGTGAACACCATGCAGGGCATAGGATCACTTCCCAAAGTTGTGGCCTGTGGTGGAGGACATGGGTTGTCCGCGTCGCTGACTGCGCTGCGGCGGGTCACAGACAACCTCACGGCGGTGGTCACCGTTGCCGACGATGGCGGCAGCTCCGGCCAGTTGCGCCGTGAACTCGGCTGCCTGCCGCCCGGCGATCTACGGATGGCACTTGCCGCGCTCTGCAGCGATGACCATGAGGGGCGTACCTGGGCCAATGTGCTGCAATCCCGCTTCACAGGCGACGGAGCTCTCTCCGGACATGCCATCGGAAACCTCCTGATCGCCGGTCTCTGGCAGCAACTGGGCGATACCGTTGCGGGACTCGACATGGTGGCGGATCTCCTGCGGACTCGCGGCCGGGTGTTGCCGATGTCGTCGATCCCTCTGGAGATCGAGGCCGATGTCATAGGACTGGCGCATGACACACCCGACGAAATTGCCACGCTGTCCGGACAGGCCACAATCGCAGGCACCCCCGGAACAGTGCAGTCAGTGCGATTGATACCGCACGGCCCACCAGCCTGTGAAGAGGCGGTTGAGGCCATCCGGGATGCCGACGCCGTGGTGCTGGGGCCGGGTTCGTGGTTCACCTCAGTGATACCCCACCTCTTGGTGCCGGACCTCGGACGCGCCATCCTCGACACCACAGCTCGGCGCATTCTTGTACTCAACATTGCGCCCGCCGCTGAGACGGACGGATTTTCTGCGTCGCGACACATTGAGTTGTTGGCGGAGCACGCCCCGGGTCTCCGGCTGGATGTCGTCATAGCAGATGACGGCTTCGCGGGTACCGATCCCCACCTCGAGCGTTATGCAGCATCGTTGGGAGCGGAGTTGGTGGTGGAAGACATCGGACTACGCGATGAATCGCCTCGACACGACGCGAATCGACTCGCTTCAGTTTTCTCCGAGGTGCTGGCCCAGGGGTGATGGGCGCATGGGATGCATGGCAGTATCTACGCCATGGCCCTGACACAGAAGGTGAAATCCGAGCTCGCCGCCGTGGCCACGCCGCACCCGAATGCCCGACGCGCGGAAGTGGCCACGATGTTGCGTTTTGCGGGCGGCCTCCACCTCGTGGGAGGGCGCATCGTCGTTGAGGCCGAGCTTGACACGGGAGCCGCAGCACGGCGGTTGCGGGCATTCGTCAATGAGTTGTACTCCCTGGACAGCGAAATGCTCGTGATCAATTCCGCGGGACTGCGTCGCACCACTCGCTACACCGTGAGGGTTGTGCGCGACGGAGAGAAACTCGCCAGGTTGAGCGGCCTTGTCGATCAGAAGCGCCGCCCGGTGCGCGGTCTTCCCCCATCCGTTGTCGGCGGATCCCTGGCGGATGCCGTCGCTGTGTGGCGGGGGGCGTTCCTGGCTCGCGGTTCACTCACCGAGCCCGGCCGTTCAATGGCCCTGGAAGTGACGTGTCCCGGTTCTGAGGCCGCTCTTGCACTGGTGGGAGCCGCTCGACGTCTGGGTCTGACCGTGAAGGCGCGCGAGGTACGCGGTGTGGAGCGCGTTGTGCTGCGCGACGGCGAGGAGATTGCGGATCTGCTGACTCGTATGGGCGCCCACGAGACGCGGCTCGTCTGGGAGGAACGCCGCATGCGTCGTGAGGTCCGAGCACAGGCGAACCGCCTGGCCAACTTCGACGACGCCAATCTTCGCCGCTCCGCGCGTGCAGCGGTGGAAGCGGGGGCACGAGTGGAGAGGGCATTGGAGATCCTCGGCCGCGAGACGCCCGAGCATTTGCGGATGGCGGGTGAATTGCGTCTGCAGCACCGGCAGGCGAGCCTTGAAGAACTCGGGAAGCTGCACGAGCCGCCGCTGACCAAGGATGCGATCGCCGGCAGAATCCGGCGCCTCCTCGCCACTGCCGACAAAGCTGCACTCATGGCCGGAGTGCCCGGCACCGAGGCGAGCCTGCCACTGGACATGCGAGACAGCGACTGACAGGTGTGCCGGCACGTCGGAATTGCCATGAGTGCTATGGACCCCGCTTGAAGCTGGACCCGCCCCTGTCGTTAGGATGGGGATGTCCATAGATGCTGCGCACGCCGCTCCCGCTGCAGTGCGCTGCAAGAAGTCTCTCGAAGGGGATTCACACATATGACCGTCAAAGTTGGAATCAACGGCTTCGGCCGCATTGGCCGCAACTACTACCGCGCCCTCGTGGCAGCCGGTGCCGACATCGAGGTTGTTGCGGTCAACGACCTCACCGACAACGCCACCCTGGCACACCTCCTGAAGTATGACTCGATCCTGGGCCGCTTCCCGGGTGAGGTCTCCCACACCGCCGACGCCATTGTCGTCGACGGCAAGGAGATCAAGGCTTTCGAGGAGAAGGATCCTGCAAACCTGCCCTGGGGTGATCTGGGTGTTGACATCGTCATTGAGTCCACCGGGTTCTTCACAGATGCCACACAGGCAAAGGCACACGTTGACGCTGGCGCCAAGAAGGTCATCATCTCCGCCCCCGCGAAGAATGAGGACATCACCATCGTCATGGGTGTGAACGACGACAAGTACGACGCGTCGGCGCACAACATCATCTCGAACGCCTCCTGCACCACGAACTGCCTGGCCCCCATGGCCAAGGCACTCAATGATGGTCTGGGCATCGAGAAGGGCCTCATGACCACGATCCACGCCTACACCCAGGACCAGAACCTGCAGGATGCACCCCACAAGGACCTGCGTCGTGCCCGCGCCGCCGCGCTGAACCTGGTGCCCACCACCACCGGTGCGGCCAAGGCCGTCTCCCTGGTGCTCCCCGAGCTCAAGGGCAAGCTGGACGGCTACGCCATGCGCGTTCCCACGCCCACAGGCTCCGTCACAGATCTCACCTTTGAGGCATCTCGCGAGACCACCGTCGAAGAGGTCAACGAGATCATGAAGAAGGCCGCCGAGGGCGCGATGAAGGGTGTGCTCGTCTACAACGAGGATCCCATCGTCAGCAAGGACATCGAAACCGATCCGGCCTCCTGCATCTTCGATGCACCGATGACCAAGGTGATCGGCAACCAGGTGAAGGTGCTCGGCTGGTACGACAACGAGTGGGGCTACTCCATGCGTTGCGTGGATCTGACCGTCCTCGTCGGCGCATCGCTCTGACCCACACCACCCACAGATGAAGGGAAGGCCCACGTGAAGTCCATCGATGACCTCGGCAACCTGTCGGGCAAGCGGGTCCTGATCCGCTGCGATTTCAATGTCCCGCTCGACGGCGAGACCATCACCGATGACGGCCGTATCCGCGCCGCCCTACCCACGCTGAAGGCATTGCGTGAAAAGGGTGCACGGGTCGTCATCATGGCTCACTTGGGCCGACCCAAGGGTGCTTTCAATCCGAAGTACTCCCTGGCCCCGGTGGCTGGCCGGCTCTCTGAGCTGCTCGACGTCCGGGTCGCCCTCGCTACTGACGTGGTGGGGGCTTCAGCCGCACAGACCGTGGACGGCTTGGGGGATGGAGACGTCGCCCTGCTGGAGAACGTTCGTTTCGAGGCCGCTGAGGAGTCCAAGGACGAGAGTGAGCGCACGGCCCTCGCGGAAAAGTATGCCGCTTTCGGTGACATCTTCATTTCCGATGGCTTCGGTGTCGTGCACCGCAAGCAGGCCTCTGTCTACGACGTCGCCGAACTTCTGCCCAACGCCGCCGGGTATCTGGTGGCCAAGGAGATAGATGTCCTGCGTCGACTGACAGAGACGCCAGAGCGACCATTCGTGGTGGTTCTGGGTGGTGCCAAGGTGGCGGACAAGTTGTCCGTCATCGACAACCTGTTGAAGGTGGCGGACACGCTCGTCATCGGAGGTGGGATGGCGTTCACATTCCTCAAGGCGCAGGGCTACGACATCGGCGGCTCACTTGTGGACGACAGCAATCTTGAGACGTGTCGCGGCTACATCGAAACTGCAGAGGCACAGGGGAAGGAGATCCTGCTGCCGGTGGACGTTCGCGTCGCCGAGGGCATGGACTTCGGAGCGCGCACGGTGACCGGCCATGTTGACGTGGTGGATGCGAATGCCATTCCCAGCGACAAAATGGGACTGGATATTGGCCCGGAAACCGAAAAGCTCTTTGCTGAGTCGATAACTCTGGCGAAGACCGTGTTCTGGAACGGCCCCATGGGCGTGTTCGAGATCAAGGAACTCGCGGGTGGTACCGCCGCAATCGCCAAAGCCCTGACCCAGGTGGACGGGCTGTCCGTCGTCGGTGGCGGGGACTCGGCCGCAGCTGTGCGCACCCTCGGCCACTCCGACGACGAGTTCGGCCACATCTCCACCGGCGGTGGAGCCTCGCTCGAGTTCCTTGAGGGCAACGAGCTGCCCGGTATCTCCGTTTTGGAAGGAAGCAACTGATGACTCGCAAGCCAATCATGGCCGGCAACTGGAAGATGAACCTGGACCACGTCGAGGCCACTGGCATGGTGCAGAAGCTGGCCTGGACACTGAGCGACAAGGAATACGACGGCAAGTCGGTCGAGTGCGTTGTTGTGCCTCCGTTCACTGATCTGCGCACCGTCCAGACCCTGATCGACGGCGAGCGCATGCCCATCACGCTCGGGGCCCAGGATGTCTCCGAGCATGATTCCGGCGCTTACACGGGAGAGGTGAGTGCCGCCATGTTGGCCAAGCTGCGCGTCTCCTATGTGGTGGTGGGTCACTCCGAACGCCGTGAGTACCATGCCGAAACCGACGAAACCATCAACGCCAAGGCACATAAGGTGCTTGACGCTGGCATGACGCCGATCATCTGCGTGGGGGAGGGTCTCGACATCCGCAAGGAGGGCCGCCACGTGGAGTACACGCTCAACCAGGTTCGTGGCACGCTGGACGGCCTCACCGCCGAGCAGGTTGCGGGGCTCGTCATCGCATACGAACCCGTCTGGGCCATTGGTACCGGTGAGGTCGCAACGCCTGAGGATGCTCAGGAGGTGTGTGGAGCCATCCGCAAGGAGGTCGCCAGTCTCTATGACGACGCGACGGCCGAGAGTGTCCGAATCCAGTACGGCGGCTCAGTGAAGTCCGGCAACGTCGCAACGCTCATGGCGAAGCCGGACGTCGATGGCGCACTTGTGGGTGGAGCCAGCCTCCAGCCCGAGGAGTTCGCTGCCATCGTCCTGTTCGAGAAGCTGTCTGCCTGATCAACCACGACATCAAACGGCCGCCGGGATCCTTCCCGGCGGCCGTTGTCGTGTCTCGAACGCTCCGCCACCAAAGAAGCAGAAGCGCAGCAATCAACGACTGACCCCGACCCCCGCCAGACCCACTGCGGTGGAGGCTGAGTGCGATTGTGGTTGGAGGACCAACCACAATCGCACTCTGCCTCCGCACTCTGCCCTCGGACGCTTGTTGTTCAGCGCTTTTGATCGCCCTTCCTCAAGCAATCCTGGCTCGAGGGTTGAGCAGCGGTCATTCTTGGCTGGTCTACCAGCCACGGTGCCGACACCCACCCCGGATGTGGAATTTCAAGAGCTCTCAGATAGACTCCAACCCGTGATTGTCCCTCTCGTCAGCTGGCCCATAACGACGCTCTCGATCATCCTGATCCTGCTCAGTGTTTTGTTGGCGGCCTCGGTTCTTCTCCACAAGGGTCGTGGAGGAGGAATGTCGGATTTGTTCGGTGGCGGCATGTCAACGTCCATGGGAGGCGTCTCCACTGCTGAGCGTCGACTTGACCGAATCACCCTGTTCCTTACCGGCGTCTGGGTGCTGACAATCGCAGCGCTGCTGGTGCTCTATCGCATCGGTGTCTGAAACCCCCCAACCAAGTATTCATTGCTTTATTAGGAGTAGCTGTGGCAGGTGGCAACGCCATCCGCGGTAGCCGAGTCGGCGCCGGTCCCATGGGAGAAGCAGAGCGGGGTGATTCTGCCCCGAGACTGCATGTCTCGTATTACTGCTCCAGCGGACACGAAACGCGTCCCGCCTTCGCCGTTGATGCGACGATCCCCGAGTCGTGGGACTGTCCCCGATGTGGCATGCCCGCGAATACCGATTCGGAAAATCCGCCGCCGCCGCCGAAGATCACGCCCTACAAGACGCACCTTGCCTACGTGAAGGAACGCCGTAGCGAAGCTGAGGCCGCCCAGATTCTGGACGAGGCCGTGAAGTCGCTGAGGGCGCGTCGCGCCTCCGGTGAAGTCATCTACTGAGTGCAGACACAGTCTCAGAGCGCGCAGTCGTAGGGCTCCGGGAGATCTACTGCGGCCTCCGCGTCCAGGAACCAGTACGTTGCCTGCCGGCCCTGCAGATGGGACGCCGGCAGTGAAGGTTCACCAGCGATTGCTCGTGCCGCTGCATCAGCCTTTGCTGCGCCCGTCGTGATGACCCATATCTCCTCGGAGCGGTTCATCGCAGGGAGGGTGAGAGAGATGCGCTCCGAAGGAGGCTTGGGTGCCTCCGTCACACCCACTACCAAACGGTTGGTTGCGTCAAAGCTGGGATGATCCGGGAAAATGGAGCCCACGTGGCCGTCCGGTCCCACGCCCACCAGAGTGATGTCGAAGACGGTGTCTCCGAGCTCCGTCTCATATTCCGCAGCGCACTGATGGGAATCCGCCCGGCCATCCTGGGCGGGCATCATGTGAATGTCTGCCGATTTGATGTGGACGGTGCGCGCCAGCCGGGTGACCGCTTGCAGGGAGTTGCGCTCGGCATCCGTGGCAGGGATGAAGCGCTCATCGCCCCACCAGAGCTGAAGCTTGCTGGCGTCGAGGTCTGACTCGGGTACCAACTCGGCAAGCCGCTCATACACCTTGTTGGCCGTGTGGCCACCCGTCAGGCACACGTGAACGACGCCCCGCTTGTCCTGCAGTTCGATGACACGTTCCAGCAGCCGTTGGGCGACGATATCGGCCACCTGTTCGGCGTCGGCCATGCGAACTATGCGGCGATACATGCTTTCAGGCATCCCTTCGTTTCACGATCCGGCCCACAGCTGACTCGAACACGTCGTCGGCATCCATCCGCTGCAACTCCTCGGTCAGCAGATCCGTCAATGGTCTGCGGCGAAGAGCCACCTTGCGTTCCGGTTGACCGGGCACGTTGTACAGGGCGATGCTGTTTGATGTACCGCGATTGATGACGATGTCACCACCCTCGGTGGTCAGACGGACCTCGGATACGCCGGGCATTGTGCTTTCCTCATTCTTCACATCAACGCCCAGTTTGTCCTCCAACCACGCCATCAACAGGGTGGCGGGTGCGTTGTCCGGGGCGGATCGCACCAGCGCACCTGTGACGGGCTGCGGATACTGGTCGAGGGCCGCAGCGAGCAGCGCTCGCCATCGCGTCAGCCTGGTCCACGTCAGGTCAGTATCACCGGGGGTGTGGTTGCGTGCCCGTGTGATGAGGGCCTCCTGGGGATCATCTGCACTCGCTGCGTCCGTGATACGCCGATCCGCCAGCCTGCCGACGGGATCCTCGCTGGGATGCTCCGGTGCATCATGGGGCCACCACACGATGGTCGGGGAGTCCGGCAGTAGTAGCGGAAGCAGTACGGATCCAGCATGCTCCGCGAGAGCTCCGGACATGGTGAGGGCCAGGAGGTCACCTGGGAGTCCCTCGCCCACCTGAATCTCGGCGTCGAGGTGCGGATCGCCGTCGGCGTAGGTCACCACGATGACGCGCGACGGGTGTGCTGTCGCCGAGGCACGTGCCGCCTGGAGGGCATCATCGCGGTGCTCCTCATCGGAGACCACGAGCAGGGTCAGGACCATTCCGCTCGCGGGTCCGACGTTGCGACGGGCGCGAAGGAGTTCAGAGGCCACTTCGCGAGTAGTGGTGTTTTTCAGTTCGATGATCACTTCGATTGTCCTGTCGTCGTCTCTCAGGGCCTGCGCCAGGCGAAGCCGTCACGGGCGAGCATGTCCACGGCGCTCTGTGGACCCCACGTGCCCGATTCGTAGGGCTGCGGTTGCTCATCCAGAGCTGCCCAGTGCTCCAGAACAGGATCAAGGATCTTCCAGCTCAGTTCCACTTCCTGCTGTTGCGGGAACAGTGGTGCATCGCCCAGCATCACGTCGAGGATCAGACGTTCGTAGGCCTCAGGTGAGGATTCGGTGAACGATTCGCCGTAGGCGAAGTCCATGGACACCTCACGGATCTCCATCTGCGTCCCCGGCACCTTCGCGCCGAAGCGCAGCGTCACGCCCTCATCAGGCTGGATCCGCATGACCAGGGCATTGGTTCCGAGTTCCTCGGTGTCTGTGGCGGTGAAGGGCAGATGGGGGGCGCGCTTGAAACTCAGTGCAACTTCGGTGACGCGGCGTGGCATGCGTTTCGCGGCCCGCAGGTAGAAGGGAACCCCAGCCCAGCGTCGGTTGTCCACATCCACTCGGATCGCGGCGTAGGTCTCAGTCGTGGAGCTGGAATCCACCCCGTCCGCGTCCAGGTAGCCCTTCACCTCTTCGGCTCCCTGCCAGCCCGCACAGTACTGCCCGCGTGCCGTTGTCTCGGAGAGATCTCCGGGAACGTGGGCGGCAGCGAGCACCTTCTGCTTCTCGGTGCGCAGCTGGGAGGCTTCGAAGGAAGTGGGCTCCTCCATCGCCGTCAGGGCCAGGAGTTGCAGCAGATGGTTCTGGATGACGTCACGCGCAGCACCAATTCCGTCGTAGTAGCCGGCTCGTCCGCCGATTCCGATGTCCTCGGCCATGGTGATCTGGACGTGGCTGACGTAGTGATTGTTCCAGATGGGTTCGAACATTTGGTTGGCAAAGCGCAGCGCCAACATGTTCTGGACGGTTTCCTTGCCCAGGTAGTGGTCGATGCGGAAGACCTCGTGGGGTTCGAAAAGTGAGCTGACGACGTCGTTGAGTTCCTGGGCGGACTCCAGATCGTGCCCGAACGGCTTTTCAATGACCACCCGGTTCCATCCGCCCTCCTCCCTCTTGGTCAGATCATGCTTTTTCAGTTGGGAGACGACGAGCTCGAAACTCGAGGGGGGAATGGAGAGGTAGAACGCATGGTTGCCACCCGTTCCCCGTGCCTCATCCAACTCGGTGATGGTTTCCTTCAGCTTGCTGAAGGACTCATCGGAGTCGAAGGTCCCCGGTACGAAGCGAATCCCTTCCAGGAGCTGTTCCCACACTTCCTCCCGGAAGGGGGTGCGGGCGTTTTCCTTCACCGCATCATGAACCACTTGGGCGAAGTCCTGGTTTTTCCAGTCACGGCGGGCAAAACCCACCAGGCCGAAGCCGGGCGGCAACATGCCTCGGTTCGCGAGGTCATAGACGGCCGGCATCAGTTTTTTGCGTGAGAGATCGCCGGTCACGCCGAAAATTACGAGAACGCAGGGCCCCGCGATCCGGGGGAGTCTGCGATCCTGGGGATCGCGCAGCGGATTGTCAGAAGAGTAGGGCATCGGCTTCCTTGGCTGGGAAGGTGGGTTGGAGGACAGCATTCACAACCTTAGCCACTACGGCGGTCCTGCTGGCGTAGTCGTTCACGGTTGAGGCCTCTCAGTGCTCCATCCACTCGTCTTGGGCCTACTGGCGGGGGCGGGTAGAATACGACCCTGACCAGCGAGTCTGCGTGGTTGAGTCAACCTTTGTGACGAAGTGATGTGAAAGTGGGCGTGTACGTGGTTGCAGGAGCCGCTGAGGCCACCGCTGTCCGGGCAAGCGTCAAAGATGTGGTGAAGGCGTATGTGGCCCTGACGAAACCGCGCATCATCGAACTGTTGCTCGTGACGACGGTGCCTGCCATGTTCCTCGCTGCAGGCGGTTTACCTCCGTGGGACCTCGTGTTGTGGACCATGATCGGCGGCATGTTCGCGGCGGCCAGCGCCAACACCTTCAACTGCGTCCTGGACGCCGACATCGACGAGATCATGCGCCGAACCCGTCGTCGCCCCATGCCGAGGCACCAGGTTGGCACCGTCCCTGCTTCCGTGTTCGGGGTGGTGTTGGGCATCCTCGCCACGCTGGTCCTCGGATTCGGGGCCAATTGGCTCTCGGCCGTCCTTGCTCTGACTGCCAACGCCTTCTACGTGTTTGTCTACACGCTGTGGTTGAAGCGTCGGACCCCCCAGAACATCGTCTGGGGTGGCATTGCCGGTTGCTTCCCGCCGTTGATTGGGTGGACGGCTGTCACGGGCGAGTTGGCGTGGGCGCCCTTTGTGCTTTTCGCCATTGTTTTCCTGTGGACACCGCCGCACACCTGGGCGCTTGCTTTCCGGTATCGCGACGACTACGCAGCTGCGGATGTACCCATGTTGCCAGTGGTCCGTTCTGCACCGCATGTGTCCATGCAGATCTTCTGGTACTCCGTCGCCACCGTCGCAGTGTCCCTCCTGCTGTGGCCGTTGGCGCCCACCGGTTGGCTGTACCCGATCGTGGCGGTGGTGTTGGGTGCCGTGTTTCTGTGGGAGGCCTGGCAGCTGTGGCGACGCGCCCGCTCCGGTGTCGCCATCGCGCAGCTGAAGGCCATGCGACTGTTCCATTGGAGCAACAGCTACCTGGCGCTCTTGTTTCTTGCGATGGCCGTCGATCCACTGATTACCTGAAGCAACCCGGCTCCCGGTCCTGACCATCCGCCCACAGCTGGACGTCCGGACACGCCGCACTCACTCATCGCGACGCGATTGATCGACCGGACACGCCTCATTCACTGGCCACCGAGGACGTATACGGCTCGGCGGCCAATGAATGCCGTGTGTCGGGTCAGCGGGAACTGGGGGCGGGTTCTCTGGCCGGAGCGCTGGGAGCCACCTGGTTGTCGATCACGGCGGGTCGTCGTCGCGTGGAGAACAGCAACCACGAAGCGGCCAGCGTCACGATCGTGAGGCCAATCAGGTGGAGGATGACCAATCCGACGGGGACACCGGTGAAGTACTGGATGTAGCCGATGAGCCCCTGCAGCACAACGGTTCCCAGCAGAATCCACGCTGCCCGCGTGGCCCGGACATGACGTTCACGGCGTAGGAGAACCACACTCGCGATGGATCCGAATGTCAGAAGCCACGCCGATGCGGAGTGAACACGGGCGACGATCAGGATGTTGAGGCCGTTGCGCTCGGCATTGATGTCACCGGCATGCGGGCCGGCCCCCGTGACGATGGTGCCGATGACGATGGAGACCATGGCCATTGCGAAGGTGCCGATGACCAGCAGCCGAACGCCGGGGGAGACGACGTCGGGCGGTACGCCGCGCGCCATCGTCAGTGCCCACGCCGTCAGCACGACGAGCGCCACTGAGAGAAGAAGGTGTGCGGCCACCAACGACGGATTGAGTTTCAGCCACACGACAACTCCACCGACCACGGCCTGTAGGGGAATTCCCAGCCCGATGCCGAGCGACAGCCACCACAGCTTGCTGAAGGCACGGCGATTGAGCCACACAGAGATGAATGCACCCAGTGCCGCGATGATCAGCACGAATGTCAGCAGCCTGTTGCCGAACTCGATGACTCCATTCAGTCCGGATGCGGGATGGGGTGTCCAGGACCCCTCGTAGCAGTGGGGCCACGTTGGGCATCCCAGTCCGGAACCCGTGACGCGCACAACGGCTCCTGTCACGATGATCAGCATGTTGGCCACCAGCGATGCAATCAGCCACCGCCTCATCGCCTTCTCGCTGTTCACGAGTCGCAAGGGGGTCCACCGGTGGTGGCGGGTCCTACTGTCTGTCATGACGTCCATCGGAACACCTTTCGTGCCAGGACAAGTGTGCCTGCGCACCAGAGGGCAAGCACAATCAGATTCAACGGGGTGCCACTTCGCAGAGCCTCGCCCAGGGCTGCCGTGGGTAGCAGGGTAACTAGTGGTTGGGCCCAGCTCGGGTAGCTGGCGACGGGCAGCAGAAGACCGCCGCCCACCACTCCGAACAGGTAGATGAGATTGGCGACGGCAAGGGTCAACTCCGGACGGGCCGTCCCAGCCAGTGAGAGTGCCATCCCGGCGAAGGCGCCGGCCGCCAAGATGCAGGCGAGTACTGCGACGAGTAGAACCACGGGAGAGAAACCCGGCCGCCACCCGAGCGCCAGTGACGCAGCCACGAGAATCACCAATTGAAGCGCCGTGACGAGCGCGAAAGCTGTGGCTTTTCCCAGCAGTATTCCGGACTTGCCCAGCGGGGTGACGGCCAGGCGTTCGAGGACGTTGTAGCGCCGCTCGAAGCCGGTGGCGATGGCCAGGGAGGTGAAGCAGGAGGACCAGATGGCCAGGGCGAGGACCGACGGCGCCAAGCTCTGGAAGTCGAGACCCAGCCGTGAGCCGAGGAATCGCCCAGCAATGAGAATGCCGACGGGGATCACGAGTGCCAACAACGACTGCTCTCCGTTGCCCAGGATGAGTCCCGCTTCGGTGCGGGCATGTGCCCAGACCTGCCGGGGCCGAGGGGCAGCCACACTGACGGGTGTGAAGTCGAGAGTGGTCACGAGACAATCTCCGAGGCGCTCGTGTTGGCCAGGAACACCGTTTCCAGGTCCTCATCCCGTGTCAGATCCTCGACGGTTCCACTCACTGTGATCCTGCCACGGTCAATGATGTGCACTTCGTCGGCAAGTTCAGCTGCTTCGTGCATGTCATGGGTGGTGAGCAGCACCGCAACTCCGGCGTGGCGGACTTGGCGCACCACATCCCACACCGAGCGTTTGACGCGGACGTCGAGGCCAGCGGTGGGTTCGTCGAGGAACACCAGTTCGGGGCGTCCGATGAGTGCTCCGGCGAGGTTGACCAGCTGCTGTTGGCCGCCCGAGAGACGTCGGTACGGCGTGGCGGCAAAGGCGTTGATTCCCAGCAGTTCCATCAGTACATCTGTTGGCTGGGGCTCTGCGTAAAGCTTCGAGAGATAGCGGAGCAATCGCCCAGCGGTGATCTGGGACCAGGCCCCGGTCTGCTGAGGCATGAGTCCAACTCTGGCGAGAGCTTCCCGGGACGCGGGTGACTGTCCGAAAAGCAGCAAGTCTCCACCACCGGGAGCCACCAAGCCCGTGCAGCAACGAATGAATGTGGTCTTGCCTGCACCGTTCGGGCCCAGCAGGGCGGTGATGCGCCCCGAGGCGACCCGAAGTGACAGCTGGTCGAGTGCCTTGCGTGGCCCAAAGCTGACGCACAGACCTTCGGCGGAGACGGGGAAGTGGTCAAGCACGACACCAGCGTACCTACAGTCGCAGTGACAAAGGCTCGCTCGGCACCCGTAGGGAAAGACTCCGGCGAGATTTTCTGCTCGAATCCATTGAGATGCCCTACTGTTTGTCGTAACATGATGCAAGCGCTTGCATAACTGCTTGGAGCATGGTCGAAGGAGACCTGTGATGTCGGGAAATATCTACTCGGTGGCCTCACAGGCCGGTGTGTCCATTTCCACGGTTTCCCGTGCGCTGCGCGGCGACCCACGCATTCGGCAAAGCACCCGCAAGCGAGTCGAAGAGGCTGCCGCCGAGCTGCACTACGTTCCCCAGGCTGCGGCCCAACGGCTGGCAGGAACTCCAATTCAGGCACTGGGAATTGTGCTGCCCCATATCGAGGGGACCTACTATGCCGAACTGGCAGTGGGGTTCGAGATGCGTGCCAGCGAGTTCCAGACCTCCGTCCTCCTCCTGCTGGCCAATCCGAAGTCTGACCAGCGAGCATCAGTCCGCCGTCTCGTGGGGCAGGTGGACGGTGTGGCGTTCATGGCCATGAGCGCCGCTACGGATGAGCTCATCTCCGAAATCGCTCTCCGAATGCCTGTTGTCACAGTTGCCAGAACCCAACTGGACGGAGTGCCCGCCATCTTTGCTGAGTCGGTTGCATCCGCCGACGAAC
The DNA here is from genome assembly GCA_947493705.1 of uncultured Arachnia sp. Classification (GTDB taxonomy): domain Bacteria; phylum Actinomycetota; class Actinomycetes; order Propionibacteriales; family Propionibacteriaceae; genus Arachnia. Next base: position 74,927 of record CANLSH010000010.1, read on the forward strand.
TGACAACCCACTTGATCGAAACGGGCCGTCGAAATCCTGTCTTCATCGGTCAGGTGGACCCCGGCTCGGACATCTCGGCGCGGTACGAGGGATTCTCCGCGGCTCTTCGCAGAGCTTCCATGGACGTGCCTGACAACATCAACGTCGCCATGGACGAAGACACCGGTAGAAGCCTGGCGCAGAAGTTTGTTTCCCGCGGTCTCAAGTACGACGCCCTGGTCTGCGGCAACGACGAGATTGCGGTGGCACTGGTCCACGAGTTGCAGGAACTCGGAGTCAGGGTCCCCGAGCAGGTCAGCGTGGTGGGCTGGGATGACATTCGCGTGTCGAGGTATTTGCGACCCGGTCTCACGACTGTGTGTCAACCCGTTGCGCAACTGGGTGCACTCGCTGCTGAACACCTTCACCGTCTCCTGGCGGGAGAGTCCGTGGACGACAGAGTCGTCCTACCCACCACCATCGTGCATCGACAATCCTGCGGCTGCACGACCGAAGAATCCATCACAACCCAAGAAGGAGAGTCATGAAAAAACAGATGAGGACAGCTGCCGCGATCACGGCGCTGCTCGCGGTCATCGGCATGTCCGCATGCGGGCGCGATGACGGCGGCGGTACCGCGAACGAACCCACCCAGCAAGAGGTGTCCGAAGGTGCCGCAAGCGGCGAACTGACGATGTGGGCCATGGGCGCGGAGGGCGAGAAGCTCCCAGAGCTGGTCGAGAAATTCGAGGCTGACAACCCTGACGTGACCGTGGAGGTCACCGCCATCCCGTGGGACTCGGCGCACGACAAGTTCACCTCCGCCATCGCGGCTGGCACGACGCCGGATCTCGCGATGATCGGTACCACCTGGATGGGCGAGTTCATCGGCCTCGATGCGCTTGATCCCACCCCCGACATGATCGATTCGTCCAAGTTCTTCGAGGGTGCCCAGGCCACGACGGTTGTGGACGACATGTCCTACGGCGTGCCGTGGTACGTGGAGACGCGACTGGTCTATTACCGCACCGACGTCGCGGAGCAGGCCGGCATCACCGAGGCCCCGACAACATGGGAGGGCCTGAAGGACATGGCCAAAGCGATGCAAGACAAGGGTGACGCCACGTGGGGTATCGCCCTGCAGCCCGGCGCCACCGGGTCCTGGCAGACCGTAGTGCCCTTCATGTGGTCCAACGGTGGTGAGATCGTGAATGATGACATGTCGGAGTTCACGTTCGATGAGGAGCCGAATGTCGAGGCGCTGGCCTACTACCAGTCGTATTTCACCGACGGCATCGCCGACAAGGCGCCGGCCCAGGGTACAACCGAGGCTGACTTCGCCTCTGGAGCCGTCCCGATGTTCATCTCGGGTCCTTGGATGATGGCTGCTGTGGAGGCTGCCGGCGGTGAGGGCTTCGCCGACAAGTACGACGTGGCCCTCATGCCGGAGAAGGAGATGAGTGCCTCCTTCGTGGGCGGCTCAAACCTTGGCGTGTTCAAGAACACTGAGAACCGTGACGCCGCATGGAAGCTCGTCGATTTCCTGACCACCGACAGCACCCAGGTGGAGTGGTTCGGCATGTCCACTGACCTGCCCTCGGTGCAGGCGGCATGGGACGACGACGCACTGAAGGAGAACGAGAAGCTCGCCAAGTTCGGCACCCAACTCGAAACCGCGTTCGCTCCTCCGCCGGTGGAGACGTGGGAGCAGGTGGCCGCCAGCCTCGACGCGCAGGTGGAGAAGGTCACCAAGACCGGCACCGATCCCGCCGAGGCGCTGAAGACTGTGCAGCAGGAAGCCACCTCCATCGGTATGGGCTGATCCATAATGTCCACCGCAGCCACCACGGAGCGGAAGACCCGCTCGCGTTCCGGCCGTCGCCGGAACGCGAGCGAGTCGCGGGCCGGGCTCATCCTGGCCGCGCCCTTCTTCCTGCTGTTTGCCGTGTTCACTCTCTGGCCCGTCGTCCAGTCGATGTTCATGAGCTTCACCGACACACGGGTCACCGACATCCGCACACCGTTCTCGGTGAACTTCGTGGCCTTCGACAACTACATCAAGGCATTCTCCGATCCCGTCTTCAGACGGGCTGCCCTGAACACCGGTGTCTTCGTCGTTGTCGGTGTTCCCCTCACCATCGCGGCGGGGCTCTCTGCCGCCGTCGCCCTCGACAAGGGGATCACGAAGTTCCGCAGCGTGTACCGGGTGGGCTTCTACACGCCGGTGATCACCAGCATCGTTGCCGTCGCCGTCGTGTGGCGGTTCCTTCTTCGACCCGAGAATGGATTGGTGAACACCGTTTTGGCCTGGGTGGGAATCGACGGCCCCAACTGGCTCGGTGATACACGCACGTCACTGCTGTCCCTCATCGTCATGGCCACGTGGCGCAACTTCGGCACGGGCATGATCATCTTCCTCGCGGGTCTGCAGAGTGTGCCATGGAATCTTCATGAGGCTGCCGCACTGGATGGTGCATCCAGTTGGCGGCGATTCTGGAACATCACGTTGCCGCTGTTGCGTCCCACCATGCTGTTCGTCATGGTCACCACCACGATCGGTTACCTGCAGTTCTTCGAGGAACCGTTCGTCATGACCCAGGGTGGGCCGCTCAACAGCACCATCTCAGCGTCCATGTACACCTACCAGCAGTTCGGGTTCGGCAACTACGGTGTCGCAGGCGCCATGGCATACCTGACATTTCTGGTGATCGTCGTTGTGACACTCATTCAGTTCCGACTGACAAGGGAGAAGTGATGACCCGCACGACGTCACGCTGGTGGCTCTACTTCCTTCTAACGGTGCTGCTCCTGATCGTCATGACACCGTTCCTCTGGATGGTACTGGGCAGCCTCAAGACTCAAGGTGAACTGCTGCAGGTCCCGCCCACCTGGCTTCCGGAGAACCCCACGCTGGACAACTTCTCGCGGCTGTTCGATCGGCTCGATTTCGGTCAGTACTTCCAGAACTCCGTCATCGTCGCGGTGGTTGTGACGGCGGCCAACCTGCTGTTTTGTTCGATGCTCGGCTATGCGTTGGCGCATCTCAGCTTCCCCGGCAAGAAGATCGTCTTCGGCGCGGTGGTCGGCACACTCATGATCCCAGGCCTGGTGACGTTCATTCCCCAGTTCGTTCTCATCGTCAATATGGGACTCGCCAACACCATTCCAGCCCTGTTTCTGCCGTTTCTGGCGGCGCCGTTCGGTGTTTTCCTGATGCGGCAGTTCTTCCTCGGAACACCCCGTGATCTACTTGAGGCCGGACGGCTCGACGGTGCCAGCGAGTTGGGCATCTTCTTCCGCGTCTTCCTTCCGCTTGCCACACCGGCGATGGCAACGCTCGGTATCCTGACCTTCCTCGCGTCGTGGAACAACTTTCTCTGGCCGCTGGTGGTCTCAAGTTCAGAGGAGACCTACACACTCCCCGTGGCCCTGGCACTGATCTCAACGGGTCAGAACCAGACCGACTACGGACTTCTTCTGGCAGGTGCAGCAGTCGTCGTCCTGCCAATCGTGCTCGTCTTCCTGTTCTTTCAGCGCTACTTCATCGAGGGTGTTGCCAGCACAGGCATCAAGTAACCACCAATATTCAACGGCAAAGGAGTCATCATCATGAAACATCATCTTTCCCGACGCGGACTGTTGGCCGTCACCGCTGGCGCGGGTGCTGTCACCGCCCTCTCAGCGTGGCCAGCCGAAGCCGATCCTGGACACGGCCGGCCGCACCGCCACGACGAACAGCTCTACACCTGGGCACGCGACACCTGGACATCGATGGTCGCGATGACGGATGAGTCATCCGGGCTGGTGGCGGACAACATTGACGGTAACCTCGCCACCCGCAGCGGCTACACCTCCCCGACCAACATTGGGGGATATCTGTGGAGTTGCATCGTGGCCCGCGATCTCCGGATCATCAACCCCGGGGAGTGTCGCAACCGCATCAATCGGACGCTGCGCAGCCTGGCACGCATGGAGAAGCACGAACCCAGCGGCATGTTCTACAACTGGTACGACGAGGCCACCGGGGAAGTGCTGCACATCTGGCCCGAAGACGGCAACACTGTGTACCCATTCGTCTCCAGTGTGGACATGGGATGGCTCGGCGCGGCACTGCATCTTGTCGCGCAGGCGGATCCGTCGAACCGCAAACCTGCCCAGCGACTCTTCGACGCCATGCGCTGGGACATGTTTTACGACAAGGACTTCGGGCCCGTCGGTGATGACGGTCCCACAGGCGGCACGTGGGGCGGATTCTGGACCGCTGACCCTGGACGCGACGATGCGACGCTCATGGCGCCCACCATCGGAGAGGGAGAGGATGTCTGGTACCACACCGGACACCACTACGACACCGCCATTTCTGAGGCGCGGATGGTCAACTATCTCGGCATCATCCGTGGACAAATCCCCGCCAAGGCCTACTTCGGTACCTACCGGACCTTCCCACCGGAGTGGGATTGGCCTGAGATGCCACCGGTAGGTGAGTGGGCCACATACCTGGGAGTTCCCGTCTTTGAGGGCGCCCACACCTATCGTGGCTTCCGAGTGGTACCCGGTTGGGGCGGTTCCATGTTCGAGGAGCTGATGCCTGACCTGTTCGTGCCCGAGGCCAAGTGGGCGCCGAAGAGCTGGGGCAGGAACCACCCACTCCACGTGCGCGGGCAGCGCGAGCATGGGCTCAATGAGGCTCAGTACGGCTACTGGGGTTTCTCGCCATGCTCCAACCCGGCCGGTGGCTACCGCGAGTACGGCGTCGATGCCCTGGGTTTGAAGCCTGATGGCTATTTCTCCGACCAGGAGAACACGGACTACCGGCACGACAACCCACCCACCAGCTACGGCGACGGCGTCGTCACACCGCATGCTGCATTCCTCGCGATGATGTATGAAGAGGAGAACGCGACGGCCAATCTGGCGAAGCTGCAGGAGGACTTCGATGCCTACGGTGCTGGTGGGTTCTACGATGCCGTGGCTGTGGGCAGCGGCACCGTGGCCCGGCGACACCTCTCTCTGGATCAGTCGATGATCATGGGGGCGCTCGGCAATGTCATGCTCAAGGACCACCTGAAGCGGTACTTCGCCACCCGGCAGGTGGAGCGCACACTGAAACCGGTCATCGGCATTGAGGAGTTCAATGCCGGAACTTGATGCGGGCAGGATCAGTCCCATCACCGTCGACGGTGTCTCTTTCCGGGATCTCAACCGCAACGGCCGTCTCGATCCTTTTGAGGATCCACGATTGCCCGTGGATGAGCGGGTGGAAGACCTCGTAGGCAGGCTGGATGTTGATGAACTCGTGGGGCTCATGTTCCACACCGTGATTGAGGCGGGGACCGACGGGGAGCTTCTCGTCGGCCCCGGCCACATCGCGAAGTCGGGCACCCGGCAGGTCGTGCTGGAAAAGCATCTCAACCATTTCAACGTCCATGCCCTGGGAGATGCACGCATGGCGGCGCGCTGGTCCAACCGTCTGCAAGAACTCGCCTGCGAAGCTCCCCATGCGATTCCTGTCACCGTCTCCACCGACCCTCGCCACTCCGTCGCCCAGAACGCGGGTACCAGTTGGGCGGCCACGTTCTTCTCGCAGTGGCCGGACCCGATGGGGATCGCAGCCCTGGGAGACACCGAGGTGGTGAGGCGATTCTTCGAGGTCGTGCGGCGGGAATACGCTGCGGTTGGAATTCGGGCCGCGCTGCATCCCACGGCCGACCTCGCCACCGAGCCACGTTGGGGTAGGCAGCGTGAAACGCTGGGCGCCGACGCGGACTTCGCGGCTCGGTGCATGGCGGTCGCGGTCCGAGCGATGCAGGGGGAGAGCCTGGGACCCGGATCGGTGAGCGCCACCACCAAGCATTTTCCTGGTGCGGGGCCACAAGCGGGTGGCGAGGACGCCCACTTCCCCTACGGCCGGGATCAGGTCTACCCCGGCGGGCGTTTCGATGACCATCTGCGACCCTTTGAGGCCGCCATCGCCGCTGGGACGGCCGCCATCATGCCCTATTACGGTCGCCCCGTCGGGCTGGAACTCGGCGGTGAACCCGTTGAGGAGGTGGGATTCGGCTACAACCGGCGCATTCTGACAGTTCTGTTGCGTCGCCGCCTTCGCTACGACGGTGTCATCCTGTCCGACTGGGAGCTGGTCAACGACAACATGGTGGGCGATCAGGTGTTGCCCGCTCGTGCCTGGGGTGTGGAGCATCTTGACCCCGAAGAGCGCATGTTGATGCTGCTGGAGGCTGGCCTAGATCAGTTCGGTGGGGAGGAGTGCACGGCGCTTCTGCGAGGACTCGTGGACCGTGGACTTGTGTCACGGGCGCGGCTCGAGGAGTCAGCCCGTCGGCTGTTGCGGGTGAAGTTTGCCTTGGGCCTGTTCGACGATCCCTTCGTCGATGAGGAGATGGCCGTCACTGCGGTGGGCCGGAGCGAGGACATGGAACTGGGTTGGCGGACGCAGGCGCGATCTGTGGTGCTGGCCACCAATGATGGAACTTTGCCTCTGGTACCGGGCACTACCCCGAGGGTCTATCTGGAGGGTTGCGCAGTTGAGGCCCTGCCCGCTGGGTTCAGACTCGTCCCGAGGCCGGAGGAGGCGGATGTGGCGTTGGTGCGGCTGCACGCGCCCTTCGAGCCGCGAGATGACCTGTTCCTTGAGGCCCAGTTCCGCCAGGGGAGTCTCGATTTTCCACCCGGGCTTGCGCATCGGCTGGCACGCGTTGCCGAACACTGCCCGCTCGTCATCGATGTCGCCGCGGATCGGCCCGCCATCTGCACACCGTTGGTCGGTGTGGCCTCCGCGCTGACTGTCACCTTCGGCGTGGAGGATTCCGCATGGTGGGCGGCCGTGACGGGCGCGGTAGCACCGGAGGGTCAGCTTCCCGTGGAATTTCCCTCCTCGATGGTGGAGGTGCGGGCCTCCAGAGAAGATGTGGGCGCTGACACCGCCTCGCCGCTTTTTCCAGTGGGACACGGCCTCACGCTGGACCCCACCTTCCGAAAGGACTGAGGACCATGACGCACCACCCATCCATCTCTGCCCGCTTCACTGCCGCGGGGGTGCCCGAACGACTGGACGCCGGCGATCTCAGCGTTATCCAATATCCGGGCAGCGATCTGGAGGCGGGCCCGCACCAGATCTGGCTGCGTCACCGTGGCGCCGACGGAGCTCACAGGGCGTTGGGCCTACTGGGTCCGGCGAGTGGGGGCATCGTGGCCGTCAGGGATGAAGCCGTGGTGGCGTGCGGCGCCGACGCCGACGTCGTCTGGTGTCTGTGGTGGGACCAGCCCGCCGACGGTCTCTTCGGGTGGACTCTTCGTGTGACCAATGATGGGCCTGACACTGTCCACCTTGATGCCGTGTGCACGCTGGATGTTGCCCTCACGCCCTGGGATGCGTTGCGGCGCAACGAGTTCTACGTGTCCCAGTACCTCGATCTCACGCCGCTCGACGACGGCGACTCCACCATCCTGGCCGTTCGACAGAACATGCCGGGTACCACGACGCCCTGGCTGGCTTTGAGCTGCACCCATCCGGTGGCCGGATGGTGCACCGACGCACTTCAGCTGGCGGGGACCGTGCCCGGCACCGGACTGGATCTGACAGCCGATCTGCCGTCGACGCGGTTGCAGCATGAGCACACTCTGGCGGGACTGCAGAGCGAAGCTCTCGTCCTTGCACCCGGAGAGAGCGCCACCGTCGGCTTTCGCGTTCTTGTCGTGGCAGACCACCCCGCCGCCTCCGGGCCGGAGGATGTTGAAATGATTCGGGCCGGCGTCGCTGGGGCACCATGGTCGAAAGACCCGCCCACCCTCGACGACGGGGCGCCCGTGGCCCCCACACTTTTCAGTCCACCGTCATGGCTCCACGGCGAGCACCTTGACACGTCTGAATTTCTCGAACTCGCCGGAACCCCGGCGACCCACGTCGAGAACGACCCCTACGGCCGCCCGTGGGCCTACAACGCTGGACCCGAGCATGTGGTGTCCGGCGCCAAGGAAAAGGCAGTCCTGCGCCCGCACGGGCACATCCTGCTCGCCCCAGAAGGGCCAAGCCCTCACGATGTGGTCTGCGCTGCGACGGTCTGGATGACCGGACAGGTTGCCTCCCAGCTCACGCGGGGCCACGCCGATGCGGAGCCTCTGCTCAGCGTGCGGCGCAGCTACCTCGGCCTCACCCTCGCCGAAGGTGCCAGACTGTTCGCTGACGACGGCTGCGGCTGGCGGCTGCTCGGCGTACCCAGCGCCTGGGGTGTGGCAGCGGACAGCGCTCGTTGGTGGTGGCGTTGGCAGGACCGCACCATCATGGCGCGCACCACGATCACGACGGGGGAGTTGATCATCGAGGCGCAGGTCGACGGTAACCCGCTGTGCCTCATGCTGGCCGCGCGAACCGATGGTGTACTGGGAGCGCCCGAGGAAGAGTTCGTCAATCCTCACCTGAATGACGCGCGTTGGCTCACGCGGAGCTCAGAGGGTGGGACCATCGAGTTGCGACTGTCGCTGGGGGTATCCGGAGATGCAGCGCCCGAGGATGAGCTCCTCGCCGCCACACCTCTGCTTGCTGGTCCACCTGGGGTTGAGCGACTCGCCGGGTTCCTGCCCTGGCTCGCCCAGGATGCCCTGATTCATTACCAGGTCCCACGTGGTCTGGAACAGTTCACAGGCGGTGCGTGGGGAACCCGCGACGTCTGCCAAGGCCCCGTCGGGCTGATGGTTGCAGCGGGCAGGCTGGATCTCGTTCGCGAGGTACTCATTGTGGTGTTCGGCGCTCAGCAGGACAACGGAGACTGGCCCCAATGGTTCGAGTACCTGCCAGAGCGCCGTGCACCAGGTCACCGGGAGAGCCACGGCGACATTGTGTACTGGCCTCTGCTCGCGCTGGCGGAGTACCTGGAGATGAGCGGTGACGTCGACATCCTCGACGAGAGGGTGCCCTGGGTCGGACAGGACGCGCTCCTGGATCCCGCACCCATCAGGGAACACGTCCTCGCAGCCGTCGAACACCTCGCACAGCATCGCGCCCATGATCACCGATTGCCCGCATACGGACACGGCGACTGGAACGATTCACTGCAACCGGCCGAGCCGGAACTGGCCCGCTGGATGACGTCAACGTGGAATGCCGAACTCGAGATCAAGGCGCTGTCAACGCTCGCCACCGCTCTCGTGGAGGCGGAACCGGAACTCTCGGCGCGGCTGGATGCCATGGCGGAAGGCACACACGACGCCCTGCGTGGACACCTTCTGGTGGAGGATGAACTCGCCGGCTACGCAATACTGGATGGCTCTGGTGCTGAGTTGTTGGTTCATCCACGCGATCGGCGCACGGGCCTCACCCATGGCTCCCTCCAGATGATCCACGCGTTGGCCGATGAACTGCTCAGCCCGGAAGAGGCGCGCACACACGTCGCGCTCATTGATGAGCATCTGGCCGGTCCCACCGGTATTCACCTGTTCAATGCTCCCGTGGCCTACCACGGCGGGGAGTTGCACATGTTTGTGCGGGCTGAGGCTGCGTCCTTCTGGGGGCGGGAGATCGGCCTGATGTACACCCACGCACATGTGCGGTGGGTGGAGGCGTTGCTGCGGCTGGGTGAGGCGGATCGTGCCTGGGAAGCGCTCCAGCTGATCATTCCGACCGGATTGGCCGCCGCGGTTCCGGGGGCAGGGACCCAGCAGTCGAACTGCTACTACTCCTCGGTCGATGCCCGTTTCACCGACCGGTGGGACGCGCAGAACCGGGCGACGCGAATGTTTGACCCGCAGTTCGCGTTCGACGGTGGCTGGCGGGTGTACTCGTCGGGACCGGGGCTGGTTCTGCGTCTGGTGGTGGAATCTCTTCTGGGACTGCGCTGGGGCGCCGACGGCGTGGTGGTGGACCCGGTGCTGCCCGTTGTCCTGGATGGCCTCAGGGCCACCGTCGTCCTGGACGGTGTCGAAGTCCGCGCACTTTTCAGCGTGGCAAATCGGGGTCATGGGGTGACGAGCGTACGGGTCAATGGTGTCGCGGTGCCCACGATCCCTTCCCCACGGCGGTACAGAAGCGGCGGTGTGCTCATCCAACGCCACGTCTGGGACGACGTTGTCAGCGATGGGGGAATCGAGGTGGACGTTTCTGTCGGCTGACCACCTCCCGGGAAGTAAGGGTGGCCTCGCTTGAATCGCAGGTATGATTACGAAACACTCATGTAATCAAATGATTGCGACAGGGAGGGAGAGCCATGGACATCCATGATGCAGACGAACGCTCCACCCGCCAGCGCGTCGTCGATTCCATCCTTCAGCACGGTCCTTCCACGGCGCGACAGTTGGCCGACAGACTCCGGTTGACCCCAGCCGCCATCCGTCGCCACCTCACCGCCCTCCTCGCTGACGGAACGCTCGCGGACGCCGAACAGCGCGTCTATGGCGCGCGGGGGCGGGGACGTCCCTCCAAGATCTTCTCGCTCACAGACGTGGGCAGGTCCGAGTTCCACCACACCTATGACGCTCTGGCTATTGCTGCCATGCGCCGGTTGCAGGAAGCGGCCGGGCCTGAAGCAGTGAGAAGCCTGACCGAAGATCGTCTTTCGGGCATCGAGCTACAATTCAATGAGTTGCGGGAAGAGGAGCCCGGACGGGCAGCCGTCGAAATTCTTGAGCAGACTCTCGCGGACAACGGGTACGCGCCCGTCGTCCGGCCCGTCGCTTCTGGCGATCAACTCTGCCAACATCATTGCCCCGTGGCACACGTTGCCGCCGAGTTCCCCGTTCTCTGCGAGGTGGAGACCGCGCTGTTCTCACGGCTGCTCGACAGTCATGTGCAACGGCTCGCCACCATCGCCCATGGCGACGGGGTGTGCACCACACACGTACCCCGGCCCGTCACCCAGACCATCGCCACCCTCCAGGAAGTGAATCCATCATGACGCAGACAGCACCAAAGCCCGCCCCGGGCCTGGGATCCACCCAGGACGAGCACCTCGATGCACTCGCCAATTACCAGTTTGGTTGGCACGACAGCGACACGGCAGGCGCCATCGCAAAACGTGGCATCAATGAGGGTGTCGTCAGCAACATCTCCGAGTTGAAGGATGAGCCGGAGTGGATGCACGACTTCCGTCAGAAGGGACTCAAGCTCTTCCGCAAGAAGCCCATGCCCACATGGGGTGCAGACCTCAGCGGCATCGATTTCGAGAACATCAAGTATTTCGTGCGCTCGACGGAGAAGCAGGCGCAGACGTGGGAGGACCTACCCGAGGACATCAAGAACACCTATGACCGCCTGGGCATCCCCGAGGCCGAGAAGGCCCGCCTCGTCTCCGGCGTGGCGGCGCAGTACGAATCTGAGGTGGTCTACCACAAGATCAATGAGGAACTCGAGCGCCAGGGTGTCATCTTCATGGACACCGACACCGCGCTGAAAGAGCACCCGGAGCTGTTCAAGGAGTACTTCGGCACCGTCATCCCCGTCGGTGACAACAAGTTCGCCTCACTGAACTCAGCCGTGTGGTCCGGTGGCTCGTTCATCTACGTTCCCAAGGGCGTCAACGTCACCATCCCGTTGCAGGCCTACTTCCGGATCAATACCGAAAACATGGGTCAGTTCGAGCGCACGCTCATCATCGTCGACGAGGGCGCCTACGTGCACTACGTCGAGGGCTGCACAGCGCCGATCTACTCCAGCGACTCGCTGCACTCCGCCGTGGTCGAGATCATCGTGAAGAAGAACGCACGCTGCCGGTACACGACCATTCAGAACTGGTCCAACAACGTCTACAACCTCGTCACCAAACGCGCCACATGTGAAGAGGGCGCAACCATGGAGTGGATCGACGGCAACATCGGTTCCAAGGTCACCATGAAGTACCCGGCTGTCTACCTCATGGGCGAGCATGCACGTGGCGAAACACTGTCCATCGCCTTCGCGGGTGAGGGCCAGCACCAGGACGCCGGCTCCAAGATGGTGCACTGCGCCCCCAATACATCCAGCTCGATTGTGTCGAAGTCCGTCGCCCGTGGCGGTGGGCGGTCCTCCTACCGCGGACTGGTGAAGGTGGAGGCGGGAGCTCATCACTCCAAGTCTTCGGTGATGTGTGACGCCCTGCTCGTGGATCAGATCTCACGCTCTGACACCTACCCGTATGTGGATGTGCGTGAAGACGATGTGTCGATGGCCCATGAGGCCACGGTTTCCAAGGTATCGGCGGACCAGCTGTTCTACCTGATGAGCCGCGGCATGGGTGAGTTCGAGGCCATGGCCATGATCGTGCGCGGGTTCGTCGAGCCCATCGCACGGGAGCTTCCCATGGAATATGCCCTGGAGCTGAACCGCCTCATCGAACTGCAGATGGAGGGTGCGGTCGGCTGACGCCCTCCACCCACCACCTTCTTCCCGCCACTTGAGAAAGACATGAGATTGACAACCATCACTGAGTCTGTCCCCAATGCTGCCGCCGATCAGGATGCAGCACCGAACGTGGCATCGGCCATCGAAACGGTCGAGTCCCACCTTCATCCCGTTCCCTCATGGGACATCGATGATCACCCGGTCCCCTCAGGTCGCGAGGAGATCTGGCGTTTCACTCCCATCAAGCGCTTCAAGGGCCTTTTTGCGGATCAGGCGACGTCGGACACCCTGGAGTGGAGCACCAACCTGCCCGTGGGTGTGACCATGGAAACCATCACTCCAGAGCAGGCACGTGCGCTCTCCGTGGAAGCCCCGGTGGATCGTGTCTCGGCCCTGGCGGCCAAGAATGCAGCCAGACCATTCCACCTCAAGGTGGCTGCCAACGCCGAGATTTCTGAACCCATCATCGTGGAGGCCAAAGGCATTGGCGGTGATGTCTCCGATCACGTGATCATCACGGTTGGGGCCAATGCACACGCCACCATCGTCATGCACTACACGGGTTCCGGTAGCTATGCGGAGAAGACGGACATCATCGTCAACGGGGGAGCACATCTGAACCTCGTCACGTTGCAGGACTGGGCAGATGACGCGATCCACGGTGGTCAGCGCTCCGTACAGGTGGGCCGCGACGCCCACGTGAAAACCATCACTGCTTCCATGGGCGGCGACGTGGTCCGGCTGCAGGAGAACTCCCGCTTCGCCGGTCCCGGGGGTGAGGCGGAGGCCTACGGTCTGTACTTCGTTGATGCTGGCCAACACATCCAGCACCGCCTGTTCGTGGATCACAACGAACCCCGGACCAAGAGCAACGTCGACTACCGCGGCGCCCTGCAGGGTGAGGGTGCGCATTCGGTTTGGATTGGGGATGTCCTCATCCGCAAGGAGGCCGAGGGGATTGATACGTATGAGTCCAACAAGAACCTCGTTCTGACCGACGGCTGCCAGGCCGATTCGGTTCCGAACCTCGAAATTGAGACCGGCGAGATCGCCGGCGCAGGCCACGCCTCAACCACGGGCCGCTTCGATGACCTCCAGCTGTTCTACCTCCGCAGCCGTGGCATCTCCGAGATGGAGGCGCGCCGACTGGTGGTGCACGGCTTCTTCTTCGACATCATTCGGCGCATCGGTGTCCCCCAAGTGGAGGAACGTCTGATGCAGCAGGTGGAACGCGAACTTGAGCTCTCCGCCCTCATCGAGGGCAGCGACTCGTGAGCTTCCAGGCCGTGGCCGACGTCTCGGAGGTAACCGCTGACCAGCCACTCGCAGTGGAGGTGGGGGACCTCGATGTCGCCATCGTGCTGCACGAGGGTGAGTACTTCGCGCTGGAAGACGAATGCACGCACGGGAAAGTCGCCCTCAGCGAGGGCGATGTGGAAGATGGCGCCATTGAGTGCTACCTCCACGGCTCGGTGTTCGACCTGAGAACAGGCAGGCCTCGCTGCCTGCCCGCCACCCAGCCAGTCCCCGTGTACCCCTGCCGCGTCGACGGCACATCCATCGAGGTGGACATCGACAACCCCATCAACAGTCAAGCAATCCAGGAGTCCTGAATCCCCATGTCCAAACTTGTCATCACAGACCTGCACGTCGACGTCCTGACCGAAAGCGGTCCCAAGGAAATCCTCAAGGGCGTCAACCTGATCGCCAATCCGGGCGAGATCCACGCCATCATGGGCCCCAACGGCTCCGGTAAGTCCACGCTCGCCTACGCGGTCGCCGGCCACCCCAATTATGAGATCACCAGCGGTACTGTGACGCTGGATGGTGTGGAGCTGACGGAACTCAGCGTGGACGAGCGTGCACGCGAGGGCCTGTTCCTGGCCATGCAGTACCCCGTCGAGGTTCCCGGTGTGTCCGTCGCCAACTTCTTGCGCACGGCAAAGACCGCACTGGACGGTGAAGCACCCAAGATCCGCACGTGGGTCAAGGATGTGGAGGCGGCGCTCGGTGGCATGCAGCTGGACAAGACCTTCTCCGCACGTTCGGTGAACGAGGGCTTCTCAGGTGGTGAGAAGAAGCGCCACGAGATCGCACAGCTGGAGCTTCTCAATCCCAAGTCGGCCATTCTGGATGAGACGGATTCCGGCTTGGACATCGATGCGCTGCGTGTCGTCAGCGACGGTGTCAACCGTTTCACCGCCAAGGGTGATCGCTCGCTGCTGCTCATCACGCACTACACGCGCATCCTGCACTACATCCAGCCGACCTATGTGCACGTCTTCATCGACGGCAGGATCGTTGAGTCCGGAGGACGCGAACTGGCCGACAAACTCGAAGCCGAAGGCTACGAGTCGTACCTGACAGCCGCCGCTTCCGTCTGACCCGCAGCTTCATCCTGAATATTCACGGTAATACGAACATGCTTTTCACCGCTGGTCGATTAGCGCTCGGCGAGAAACGGGCCTTACGTGTGTCAAGACCTCGTCTTGCCGCATGAGGCCTCGACATGCGCCGGGCTCCTCCGTCGCCGGTCGCTACTCGACCAACGAGAAAGCTGCAACACGATCACCGGCTGAAAACACTTTCGTGTCAGAGATGGTCACAAGATTGAGCTTGATGAGAGAGGTGATTGAGAGTGTTTGACGTTGAGAAGATTCGCCAGGACTTCCCGATCCTGAGTCGCATGTCCGGTGAGCACCCGCTCGTGTACCTGGACTCGGCCAACACCTCCCAGAAGCCTCGTGCCGTCATCGACGCGATCTCGGAGCACTATTCGGAGCACAACGCCAATGTGGCGCGCGCCATGCACATGCTGGGTGCGGAGGCCACCGAGGCCTTTGAGGGTGCGCGTAGCACCGTCGCAGAGTTCATTGGCGCCGAGCGTGGCGAGGAAGTGGTCTTCACCAAGAACGCCTCCGAGGCGTTGAACCTTGCTGCCAATACCCTCGGGGCTGGCCTCAAGCCCGGTGACGAAGTGGTCATCTCCGTCATGGAGCACCACTCCAACATCGTCCCGTGGCAGCTCGTCTGTGAACGCGCGGGCGCCCGGCTTCGATGGTTTGACATCACTGACGAGGGACGGCTTGATCTTGAGGCTGCCGAACGTGAGCAGCTCATCAATGAGCGCACCAAAATCGTCTCCATCACCTCGGTCTCCAATGTGCTTGGAACCCACAACCCCGTGACGGACGTCGCCCGGCAGGCACATGCCGTCGGTGCCCTGATGGTGGTGGATGCCTCCCAAGCGGTACCGCATCAGGTCACCGACGTCTCCACGCTCGGGGTGGACATGATCTGTTTCACCGGGCACAAAATGTGCGGTCCCACGGGTATTGGCGTGCTGTGGGGGCGCCACGACCTGCTGGAAACACTTCCACCATTCATGGGCGGCGGCGAGATGATCGAGATCGTCGAGATGGAGCGCTCCACCTTCGCGCCACCCCCGTACCGCTTCGAGGCTGGGACTCCTCCCATCGCACAGGCCGCGGGACTGGGAGCGGCCGTGCGCTACCTTTCAGACCTTGGCATGGATGCAGTCGCGGAGCATGAGTCCGCAATGACCACCTACGCGCTGGACAAGCTGACCAGCATCGACGGCTTGGTTGTCCTGGGACCCACGGATCCGGCTGACCGGGGGAGTGCCATCTCCTTCAATCTCGCCGACGTGCACCCGCACGACGTGATGCAGGTTCTGGATTCACGCGGTGTTGCCATCCGCGGCGGTCACCACTGCGCCCGACCGCTGCACCGTCGCCTGGGCCACCAGTCCTCGACGCGCGCCTCGTCATACCTCTACACCACGACTGCGGAAATCGATGCTCTCGCTGACGCGCTCGTGTTCACCCGGAACTACTTCGCCCCACTCTTCAAGCAAGGCTGAAACAGACGTGAACATTGATGAGCTGTACCAGACGATCATTCTCGATCACTACCGCGAGAAGCACCATGCAGGCTTGCGTGAGCCCTACGGAGCGCAGGTCCACCACGTCAACCCCTCCTGTGGTGACGAGCTGACCCTGCGAGTTCACCTCGAGGGTGACGTCATCGAAGACGTGTCCTACGACGGCGTCGGTTGCTCCATCTCCCAGGCCTCGACATCCGTGATGACGGATCTCGTCATTGGTGAGAGCGTGCAACACTCCATGGGCCTGTATGACGATTTTCTCGAGATGATGCAGTCCAAGGGGGAAATCACCCCGGACGAGGATCGTTTCGAGGATGCCATCGCCTTCGCCGGCGTTTCAAAGTTCCCAGCGCGTGTAAAATGCGCGCTATTGTCCTGGGCGGCATTGCGTGATGCGCTCAGCCAAGCCACTTCCAAGGAGTCTTGAGACACATGTACCAGCCCGATACCCAACGTCCAAGCGACCTCGTCAAGGACGAGCTGCCCGACGCCGACGAGGCGCAGGCCGTCCCCACGGAGGAGGAGGTTGAGGAGGCGATGAAGGACGTCGTCGATCCTGAACTCTTCGTCAACATCGTGGACCTCGGCCTGCTCTACGGCGTGACCGTGGATGATGAGGGCAATGTGACCCTCGACATGACACTGACCTCTCCCACGTGTCCGTTGACGGACAAAATCGAGTACGACACCCGCTACGTACTGGAAGGACTCGCCAAGACCGTCACCGTGAACTGGGTGTGGCTGCCGCCGTGGTCGCTGGAGATGATCAGCGACGATGGTCGCGAGCAGTTGCGGGCCGTGGGTTACAACCTCTAACAGGCGATCTCTAGGAATTCACCGGCCTGGAGAACATCGACTCCGAGTCTGCGGACGGGCTTGGAGTGCTGAGGCTTGTTTCCATGCCGAGCGGGAGCGTCACCTGTAGAGTCCATCGGCCATTGTCCGCATATGCCCGTGACGTGCCATCCAGCAACGCCAATCGTTCTTGGACGCCCGTCAGGCCAAAGCCCTGACGGGCAGCCCTGGAATCCTTGCGGACGTTGCTGAACTGCGCGACGACATTGGCGTCGCACTGCATGATGGAGAATGTGCAGGTGGTGCCGGGGCGGGCATGTTTCAGAATGTTGTTGCCGGCCTCGATCGTGATGGCCGCCAAGGTCTGGCTACGGGCCGCGCTCAACTTGGTGACGTCGAAGTGGACATCGACGGTGAAGCCGTCATCACGGAGACGCTCGGCCTGACTGTTCACGGTAGTACGCAGCGAGTCGACATCGGCAAGGGGTCCGGGTGGGAGCGTTCTTTCCGGCTCATCCCGCAAAGAGGCAAGAAGCTGCCGCAAATCATGGGCCGAGGACCGGCAGTCCTCGGAGATGCGTTCGAGTTGTCCGAGTGCCAGCGGTGAGAGAGTTGGATCGCTCATGACGATGTTGGCTCGCATGGCCGCGCTGGAAAGAGTTTGCGCGACGCTGTCGTGAAG
Source organism: uncultured Arachnia sp. (assembly GCA_947493705.1). Lineage (GTDB taxonomy): Bacteria > Actinomycetota > Actinomycetes > Propionibacteriales > Propionibacteriaceae > Arachnia. Next base: position 92,615 of record CANLSH010000010.1, read on the forward strand.
CTCCCTGGCCAAGGCTACCTGTAGATCTTGCACACGTTGGTCACCCGTGTCCTGTTCACGCTGAATCCGCCGGGTCGCGTACCGAACAGCGGTGCCAGCGACGTAAGCAAGCGCCACAAACAGCAACAGAACGAGAGACAGTGTCAATCTGTCCGAGGGGTCGGCGATGGGTTTTCGAACCAAGGTGAGGTAAGCGAGCCCTCCGAACCCAAGCGTGAGAGGCGCTCTCCATGAAAGGTTTGCCCTTGCGGCGGCGAAGATATTGACGTAGAACGCCGTGCCGCCAATACTGACCATTATGGTCGGTATTGGCAGCCAAAACACCAAACTCAATCCAGTAAGTATGGCGCCCAATACTGGTCGTCGAAACGATATCGCCGCTCCTAAGCCCGCGAACAGGTCGACCACCCACATCCATGGCCAATCCACAAAACGATTGACGAAGAGTGCGAGTACAAAAACGCTGAGGGCAGCAACGGGTTCGATCCAATCGATGTCGCTCGTCTTGCCCCAGCGCTTACTCATAATCAGTGAGTGTAGTGGGACTACGCGAGTTCAACGTACCCGAGCGCTGAACATCACCTCCAGCAAAGCCACGGAACATACCGACAGAAGTAGCCGCGGGAGGCAAGGAGTCGACCTTGCATGGAACGCTTGACGACCGTCTTGGTCGTGTACGTGGCGTATGGGAGCGCAACGAGAGCTGGGGTGAGATCATCTGGTGAGAACATTAAAACCTCCGTGGGGGATGCGGTTGTGACTTCACCGTATGGCCTTGCACCCGGGGATAGCTAGCCGAAATGCATATCGACAACCTGAGGAGTATGGGAATTACTCGCAGTAGTTGGGAGGGTCAACTACCGGTGACGAGATGGCGTTAGTAGTTGTTATTAACGGCATCCCATTTGCGTTGGGCCTGTGGCTGGTGTGTGCTTGGTATATCTTCTTGGACAGGTTGTCCCTGCGAGAGAAATAGCCGAGTATGTGGCTGAGCGGCGGAAGGTGGACACGTGGATTTTCAACATCTGGATGCAACGTATCCTATCGTTGCCGCGGTATTTTTGCTGCTCATAGCGGCCCAAGCGTGGCTGGTGAATCGGAAACGCGGTTGGTTGGGGGCCTTCGTGCCCGCAATCTACTTCGCTCTCCTGATGTTCCTGGGTGTCACTGACCGGATTTCGTCGCTCACAGACTTTGTCTTCGCTGCTCTGGGCTTGTTGGGGCTACTGGCGTGGTGGATCAGCGTGCGCGATGCCCGTCGGCGACGGATCGAGGATCGGACGGCGTTTCCTCCACAATCTGCGGCGAACCCCGGTGACTCGCTCCCCCCATCGAGCGCCGGGGCTCGCCGCCAGCTCCCATTGATCGTCAGCTGAGTGGCCTTCGCGCACCAATTGAGACTTTAGCGGGCAGCGCGGGACTGTGATGCATTGTGAGGTTCCCGCGGTTCGTGGGACGCGTCCCGCGGTTCATTGCCCGGAAATCACCGGCCTAATTGTCGACGAGGCCCCATTCATGAGCCTTTGCAGCCAATTGCGCTCGGCTTCGGGATCCGGTCTTTTTCAGCAGTCGGCTGACGTAGGTTTTTACTGTGCTGGGAGCCAGAAACACTGCTTCGGCAATTTCCGCGTTGTCCAGTCCTCTGCCCACGAGGCGCACAAGCTCCAATTCAGTGTCACCCAAATCTGACGGAGGTTGAGCATGCCGTTGGAACTGACGGAGAACGGTGGCCAGCAGTCTCGGCGAAACCAGAGCGTCCCCGTGGTAGGCACTACGAATCCCATGGATGAGCATGTCCGGCGGGTCCACCTTGAGCAGGAAGCCGCTGGCCCCGGCCTCCAGGGCTGTCCTCATGGTGTGCTCATCGCCGAGCACCGTGAAGCACAGAACTCGGGGCGGGTTGGCGAGCGTGAACACCCGCCGGATCAACTCCACGCCAGTCATCTGTGGCATGTGAATGTCGGTCAGTAGAACATCGGGCCTGAGGGTCCTGACCAATTCCAGCGCAGGTGCCCCGTCGGGAGCGCTACCGACAATTTCTATGTCATCGACGCGCGCCACATAGCTCTCAATGGCCAACTGGGCCAAGGGGTCGTCTTCGGCGACGACGACGCGAATCGTGGGGGGTGGCATCAGGATCCTCCTCGCGCGGCATTGGGGGGTCCGCGCACGACCATCATATTGCAAAAGCGCCCACAATATAGCGGGGGGATTGTTTAGGATCAATGAATCTGGCTGATGTTCCCCAAGAATCATTCACTGCGGTAGCGTCAGAGACGCCAGTATGAGTAACTGATCCAGGAGGCGATGATGCCGACGCTCACCACCACCGGGCACAGCCCCGCCACGCTGCACTTTGAGGACACCGGCGGTTCCGGGCGTCCAATGGTGCTTGTCCACGGTTGGCCTCTTTCGGGGGAGGCTTTTGCCGCCAACGTCCCGGCATTCACCGCAGAAGGGCTGCGTGTCATCACCTATGACCGCCGAGGTTTCGGGCAATCAGAGAAGCCCCATGACGGATACGACTACGACACGCTCAGCTCCGACTTGAACAGCGTGATCACTGAACTGGACCTGCGGGGCGTCGTATTGCTCGGATTCTCCATGGGTGGCGGCGAAGTTGCACGCTACGTGGGAAGGTACGGCACAGACAGGCTGGCAGGCATTGTGCTGTCGAGTTCCATCTGCCCAGCACTCGCGATCACGGAGGACAACCCTGATGGGGCGATGCCGGGCAGCGCCTTCACAGACATGGCTCAGCAATGCGCTGATGACCATGAGGGTTTCCTGGACCAGTTCACCACCGCCTTCTTCAGCAACGACGGAGGGCTTGCGGTGGGGGAGGACACGCGCCAACAAGCACTCACCATCGCCCGGCAGAGCGATCCACGTGCCGCGAGCCTGACAATCGAGGCATGGGCAACAGATCTCCGCGAGGACTGCGCCAACATCGACGTCCCGCTCCTCGCCCTGCACGGCGACGGGGATCAGAATGTGCCGCTGGCCGCATCAAGCCAACGCCTGCCCGGAATCGTCAAGCAGACGCAACTGCACGTCATCGAGGGTGGCCCCCATGGCCTGAACGTGTCCCACCAGCAGGAATGGGAACAGGCGATACTGAAGTTCATCAAGTCATTGGAGAACTGAGTGCAAGGATCCCACTGACTGTTCATCCGGACAGGGCATGGCTTGCGACGACGCCGTGACGTGCCGGGCTTCGTCGTCCGCCAAAGGTTGTCTCAACCATGAGAAGTCTGTCGACCTTCCAAGGGGTCCCGTGGAACTGGTTGAGACGCTCCAACCAGAGCTCCCAGTGATCGGGGGGGCGCTGCCGGGACAAGGTCATGTGCGGCTTGAAGCGTTTGGGGGAGTCCACCCGCGCTCCGCTGCGTTGGCACGCTCTACGGCATCGAGAGGCGAGGTCTTCCAACTCCTGCAGATCACCGTCGACGCCGATCCAGATGGGTGTTGAGGTACCGGGCTGTGAAAACAGCCCTGCGCCCCGCAGCACGAGCTCCAGAGGACGCGTCCCACCGGTCAGCGAAGACAGGGCGTCGTGGAGCGCCTCCATCTGCGCCGTCTGGACCGCGGGCATGAAGGACAAGGTGATGTGCCACTTGTCCGGGTTCACCAGCTTCATGCCAGCTCTGGCAATACCGGTGGACTCGACGAAATCCTCCAATTCGGTGACCTGTTCCGCCGGGGGTGCAACAGCGACGAACAACCGCTTAGTGCCCATGACACCATGTAATCACAGAGCGGGAGGAGGGGGCGGAAGCACACGAATGGGGAACAGCGCGCCCACCGCATAGGATGTCTCCTCGTGTTGCAGGCCAGAGATATCGAAGTACGTGCAGGCGCGAAGCTGCTGCTTTCCGCCGTGTCCTTTCAAGTGATCGCGGGTGACCGGATCGGCCTTGTGGGCAGAAACGGCGCGGGCAAGACGACGCTCACCCGCATCCTGGCCGGTGACGCACTCCCGGTCTCCGGCGACGTGATCAGGAGCGGTCAGCTCGGTTACCTACCGCAGGATCCGCGTGCTGGCGATCCTGAGCAGCTTGCCCGCGACCGGATCCTGGGTTCGCGGGGGCTTGATCACGTGATGCGACGTCTCCGCGAAGCGGAAGAGAGGATGGCCGATTCCGACGGTGACGACCGTGAGCTGGCCATGGCCGCCTACACCCGCGCCGAGAATGCTCTTCAAGCTGCCGGCGGATATGCCGCTGAGGCCGAGGCAGCACGCATTGCAGCAAACCTTGGATTACCGGATCGCGTGCTGGTACAGCCCTTGTCAACGCTGTCCGGTGGCCAGCGGCGTCGCGTGGAACTCGCGCGTATTCTGTTCTCCGACGCAGACACGCTACTGCTCGATGAGCCAACGAACCACCTCGATGCTGACTCGATCATCTGGTTGCGTTCCTACCTGCAGGGTTTCCCCGGCGGTCTCATCATCATCAGCCACGACACGGAACTCCTGAACGCCGTCATCAACAAGGTGTTCCACCTCGACGCCAACCGGGCGGAGATGGACGTGTACGCGATGAACTGGAAGCGCTATCTGCTGCAGCGCGAGACTGACGAGAAGCGCCGCAAGCGCGAGCGGGCCAATGCCGAGAAGAAGGCTGGCCAGCTCAATGCGCAGGCGGACAAGATGCGCGCGAAGGCCACGAAGGCTGTTGCTGCACAGAACATGGCAAAGCGCGCTGATCGGCTGCTCGCCGGCCTGGAAGGCGCCCGACAGAACGATCAGGTGGCCAAGATCAGATTCCCGGATCCCGCTCCCTGCGGCAAGACCCCTCTACGCGCCAAGGATTTGTCGAAGGCATACGGCTCACTGGAAGTGTTCACGGCCGTCGATCTGGCCATCGACAAAGGCTCCAAGGTGGTGATCCTTGGACTCAATGGTGCGGGCAAGACCACCATGCTGCGTATCCTCGCAGGGATCGAAGAGCCCGACACCGGGCAGCGAATGCTGGGCCACGGTGCTCAGCTCGGCTACTACGCGCAGGAGCACGAGACCCTGGACGTTTCGCGGAGCGTGCTGGAGAACATGACCTCCGCGTCGCCGGACTTGAACGACACCCAGGTGCGCAAAGTGCTCGGTTCTTTCCTGTTCAGCGGCGACGACGTGGAGAAGCCAGCACGGGTCCTCTCCGGCGGGGAGAAGACACGGCTGGCGCTGGCCATGCTGGTGGTCTCCGCGTCAAATGTCCTGCTCCTGGATGAACCGACCAACAACCTGGACCCAGCGTCCCGCGCCGAAGTCCTGTCCGCACTGCGCGCGTATGCCGGTGCCGTCATCCTCGTGACACACGATCCGGGGGCCGTGGAGGCACTCGAACCGGACCGGGTGCTGGTCCTGCCTGACGGCGTGGAGGATCTGTGGGGCGATGACTACGCAGAATTGGTGGCCCTCGCCTGAGTGCCAGGATGGCCATTGCTGACTCAATGAGTTGGAACGTGGGCGGCAGGCCTGCTCGTTTCTCCGGCTGGACTCGCTGATGTCATTAGTCTGGAGTCTGACAAATGACGAGGAGAAGCGATGGCGCGGATCAATTTTGGAACAGGCGGATGGCGAGCGATCATCGGGGATGAGTTCACACGTGCCAACGTGCGTCTCCTGTGTGGTGCCGTGGCGCACCGCATCATCGACGAGGGTGTGCAGAAGGCAGGCATTGTCATCGGCTACGACCGTCGTTTCCTCTCTGATGTTGCCGCGGAGTGGGCAGCCGAAGTGTTTGCGGGAATGGGTATCAGCTGCCAGTTGATTCGCGTGGCCCAGGCACCCACACCCCTGATCATGTGGACGGTCAAGGACCGCGGGCTGCCCTACGGCATGGCGATCACGGCCTCTCACAACCCCGCGCTCTACAACGGCATCAAAGTGTTCACCGCTGGTGGGAAGGATGCGGACGAAGAGGTCACCGTCGACGTTGAACGGCGCATGGAGGCTCTGGAGGGCGAAGGTGAGGCAGAGCTGCCGAAGATCTCCTACGCCAAGGCACTAAAAACCGGCGCGGTGAAGGAGATCGATCCCTTCAACGGCTACATCGATTCCATCATCGGGCAGGTGGACATGGATGCCATCAGGCATGCACACCTCAAAATTGCGCTGGACCCCATGTTCGGGGTGTCCAGAACGTCATTGCAGACGATCCTTCTCACCGCCCGCACCGAGGTGGACGTCATCAATGATCGTCACGACACACTCTTTGGTGGAGCCCTGCCGTCGCCCACCAGTGCGGGTCTGTCCGTGCTGAAGCGCTACGTGGTGGAGAACAAGTGTGATCTGGGGATTGCCACCGACGGTGACGCCGACCGGATTGGTGTCATCGACGACAAGGGCAACTTCCTGCACCCCAACCAGTTGCTCGTGATCCTGTACTACTACCTCCTGAAGTACAAGGGGTGGGAAGGCCCCGTCGTGCGCAACGTGGCCACCACTTCACTGTTGGACGACGTGGCGGAGCGTTTCGGGCAGAAGTGCTACGAGGTGCCCGTCGGATTCAAGTGGATCTCCGGCAAAATGCTGGAGACGGGCGCCATCATCGGCGGCGAGTCCTCCGGCGGCCTCACGGTCCGCGGCCACATCGCAGGAAAGGATGGCATCTATGCCGCGGCCCTGCTCGTGGAGATGATGGCCATCGTCGGCAAATCCATGAGCGAGATCTACGACGACATCACCGGCGAGTTCGACCCGCACTACATGGCCGAAACGGACTTCACGTTCCCTCTCGAGCGCAAGCCTGAAATCCAACAGACCCTCATGGTGGACAAACAACTCCCCGAGTTCACCGCCGAGGTCGTGGACACGTCGTACATGGACGGCTGCAAGGTGTATTTCACCAACGGCTGGATCATCGCGCGTTTCTCCGGTACCGAGCCGCTGCTGCGCATCTTCTGTGAGATGCCCAGTCAGTTTGAGGCCGAGCGTGCATGCGACGAGTTCAGGGAGTTCCTGGGACTGTAGCCAGCGACGACAATCGGCCGGGGGACCTCAGGTGCCCCGGCCGCTTCTCGCAGAGTGCAGGTAACGCCGCATCGCGGTCGCTCACGATGCGGGAACGAGGTTCAGAGGTCTTCGGTCTTCCTGATTCTGTCCATGACAGCCTCGGCGATGTCGGACATCACCGCAGGATCGGAGAAGTGGCTGCCATCTGAGCGCGCCGGTATTCCATTGGTCTCGTCATTGCAGGGCACAGCATCGTCGTTGCAGTAAAGATCATCCACAGCGATGGTTTCGACGCCCACGGTCTCCGCCGCGTAGTCCTGGACCATGGCGTTCCACCGCTGCCTGTACTCGTCGTGCTCGATCAGGCGCTCAAGGAATGGATGGCAGCTTGTCGGTGTGCATTGTGAGTAGACACCGAGGCCGACGCGGTCTGTCTCCACGATGATGAGCGACGCACCCTTGGACTTCAGGCGCTGGGCCGCGGTACGCAGGTTGTTCTCGCTCAGTTGCCAGAACGTCTCGGTCTCCGGTCCGATGACCTGTCCATCGACGCGCATGTCCGCGAGTTCGTACCGGCTCCACCACACCACCGTGGCGGGATTGAACTGCTCCAACGCCTGTCTCTGGAAGTCAACGGCGCCGGAACACACCACGTCGGGCTCTCCCGCCGTTAATGGAACATCCATGCCGGTGGGTGCACAACCACCCGCTGTCGCACTGGCGATGCGCAGGCCGCGGTCACTGGCAGCAATCTCCAGTTCGGGATTGAACCGCTGCGGTACCGAATCGCCGACAATGAGGACCACGCGTCGATTGACGGCGCCGTCAGGTTGTAGTTTCTGCACCAGTGGAGACAGGGGAGTACCCCCACCGAAACTGACGGCCACCAGCATGGCGCTGAGCAGCAGGGCGGCGAGGACGGCGGATCGCTTGGCGGTGAACCACTTCCGCGTGCGCACCGGCATTTCAACCAGGTGATAGGACACCGCGGCAGCAGCAATAGTCAACACAATGACGGCAATCGCTCGGACCCAGCGAAAACCCTCCCGATCACCAATGATCCAGATCACCAACGGCCAGTGCCACAAATACAACCCGTAGGAGATACGGCCCAAGTAGGCGATGGGCTCCCACCCCAAGACCCTGGCCAGCACGCCTTCGCCCTGAGCAAGGACCAGCCCCAGGATCACCAGCAGAGCGCCCAGGCTGAAGGCCAGCGCTCCCCACTGGTAGTACAACTCGGGCGGACCATCGAGGAGCGGGAAAAGGGCTACCATCACGGCCACCCCGGCCCATGCCAGCACCTGGTGATGCCGACTCAGCCAGGACTTGACCGCAGAATTTGTCAAAATGATGGCAGCCAGCGCACCGAGTAGGGGTTCAAAAGCCTTGGCGTCGGTACCCATGTAGGCCCGATCCGGCAGCTCAGGGTCGAAGACCAGATACATCGTCAGAGCAGAGGCGACAATCAGGACCAGCGTCAGCCATCCCGCCACTCGAGCGAAGACTGTGACGTGTCCCTGGGGTTCCCGGGCCCGGAGATTTCGTGTGACCAACAACACCACCCCGAGGGTGGCCAGAAGCAACAGCGGCCAAATGACATAGAACTGCTCCTCGACCGCGAGGGACCACATGTGCAGCAGCGGGGACGGCGTCCCGGTGTCGGCGAAGTAACTGTTCGCCGACATCAGGTGCCAGTTCGCCACGTACAGCAGGGTCCACCACAGGTCTGCGCTCACGCTACGGATCTGGTAGAGCGGAGCGAGCCAGAGCATCCACACAGTGATAGCTGCCAGGACGAACAGCGCCGCGGGCATCAACCGCTTGAATCGACGGAGCCAGAAGTTTCCAAGATGGATGCGGCCTTCGCGCTCGGCTTCACGCATCAGTCCAGCGGTGATCAGATAACCCGACAGGACGAAGAAGATGTCCACCCCGATGTAGCCAGCGGCAAAGCGTGGGGTTGAGACGTGGAAGAGGATGACAAGGAACACCGCGATGGTACGGATCCCGTCGAGAGCCGCCATGCGACGGTGCCCGTGCTGGGTGGCCTTCTGCAGCGAGACAGTTGTCACGAAAGGAATCCGGTTCTTTTCTCAGGGGTCGATCAGGAGCATCACGAAATCGCGCGTAGGGCGTGACCGCAAGGCCAAGATATCAATGATGAATATAAGAACCCATGCAGTGAGGCGTGACAGACGAAATGGGGACCGTACTAGTTGAGCTTTTTCTTCAGGGTGAGGCAGGCCACGGAGAGGCGGACACGTGACGCCGGGACAGTCGTGGTTGCGTGGAAGGCATTGGGTCCCATGGCCACGAGATCGGTGCTCTCCTGCTGGGTCAACTCAAGATCTCGGGACACCATGGTTGTGGATACCAGCTGCAACTGATCGCCTGATGCCCGTACGAGCTTTTCCAGCTTCGCAGTGCCCACATCCATGAGGGCGTGGGAGCGACGCAGTTCCGCCAGATGATCGGGCTGAGGAAGAACCACCACCACCACGCCGTCGTCGGAGAGAATCCGGGCGAACTCGGCGGGGTTGCGCGGCGCGAAAATGCACAGTACTGCGTCCACGCAACCGTCGGCCATGGGCAGACCGGCCCAGGTGTCGGCGACGACGGAAGCCATGCGGGGATGGGTTCTGGCCGCCCGGCGGCATGCTGGAACCGATACGTCGACGGCCAATCCACGGGCCCCCGAGAGCTGCGTCAGCACACCTGCCAAGTGATGGCCCGGACCTGCGCCCACATCCACCAGACGGTGTGCATGGGGAACAGCTGCGGCGACGGCGTCGGTGATGGACTGGTAGTGGCCGGCAGACAAGAAACGATCCCGCGCGGCCACCATTTCGGCGGTGTCAGCGTTGGCTGGGGCGCCGCGCCCGAGCAGATTGACGTAGCCCTGCCGGGCAACGTCATAGGTGTGTTTCGAGGGACAGACCAAACTGCTGTCTACAAGATCGAAGGGCTGATGGCACAGGGGGCATCGGAGCCACGTCAGGACATCTCCCAGAGCGGTCAATGGACCGGCTCGTCGACGGCAGCTTCGGTGGCCGCGCGTTGCTCAGCCAACCGCGCTGCTCGACGCTGCGCCTTGCGTCGATCCTTCAGGTCCGAACGAATGAGGACCACTATGCCGATGAGCGCGATGGCGCCGAATGCGTACCACTGGAGCGCGTAGGAGAAGTGGTTGCCCTCCGACGGCTCTGGAGGGGTGATGGGCTGTAGCACGTCTCCGTTGGGTGGCGTCGACTCGATCAGGCTGACGTAGCCAGGCAGGAGATCGGTACCGAGTGACGTGCCGATGGCGTCGGAGCTGATGAACCGTACCTGGAAGTCTCGAGGAGTGATGGCATTGTTCTTGGCGCGCTCATCGCGACGGAGGAAGCCGATGACCTCCACCTCCCCTTCGGGGGCAGGCGGCAGGACCTCAGTGTCGGGTTTGCCCTGTTCTTTCGGTATGAAGCCACGATTGATCAGCACCGTGTCTCCAGAGGTGGTCTCCAGCACGGACAGGACCTCGATACCCGGCCCGTCATGGTTTCTGTACTTGACCCGGTACTGGACACCGGTGTAGCTACCCAGCAGTCGCACACGCTGCCACTGCTCAGAGTCTGCGACAGGATCACCCATTGCTTCGCTGTGGTCAACGACGGGTTTGTCACGGTTGTCAAGGACCGTCTGGTTCTGTTGACGGGTTTCGTCGAGCCGCGCGAGTTGCCATTCACCAAGATTGGCGAAGAGCACAGCAAGCAGAACGAGGAATACCGCGAGAGCGATCCAGCGCAGCACCAATTTTTTCACCCGGGCTCCTCAACCGTTCCTTCAATCACTGCCGTGCCCGGCAGGGCCATGAACCCACTGTCCTCCTCACTCGACGGTGAGACAAGTGGAGGGGGCCTGTTGTCTGCGGCATTGGCCAACAGCACCACCATGGGCAGCAGGGCGGCGCCAGCCAGGGCCAGAATTTTCCACCAGCCGGGCACCACGAGGAAGGCCAGGAAACATGCGGTTCGAACCGCCATTGTCAGCAGGTAGCGCCTGTTGCGGGCATCAATGTCCAGTGTCTTGTTGCGACCGGCGTTGGTGATGACGGTCATTTCCGGGTCCTGCTTGTTCCCTGACACACGACAAGCATAGGTAGGCCCTGCAAGCAGTCTTACAGGATCGCACACTGGTCTCTCGGAGGGAGGTGGGGGGTGCGATAGGTTGTTGCCGTGCAGAAATCTCGAGTTGTACTGATCACCGGCGGCTCCAAGGGAATTGGTCGCATCATCGCCGAGAAGTTTCGCGACGCCGGATACAGCGTGGCTGCGACACACCGCACAGGCTCGGTACCTGAGGGAGTTCTCGGTGTCGTCTGCGATGTCACCGACCAGGCTCAGGTGGAGGCCGCCTTCACCACGGTGGAGGCCGAACTGGGACCGGTGGAGGTGCTCGTTGCCAACGCCGGCGTGACGAAGGACACGCTGATAGCGCGCATGAGCGACGAGGACTGGGACGCCGTCATCGACACCAACCTGACCGGTACCTTCCGTGCCGTGCGTCGCGCTGCTCGCCCCATGACCCGGGGCAGGTTCGGCCGCATCATTCTCGTGTCCTCGGTGGTTGCCCTCATGGGCAATCCCGGCCAGGTGAACTATGCCGCCTCCAAGGCTGCGTTGGTGGGCATGGCACGGAGCCTCACCCGCGAACTGGGCAGCCGTAACATCACGTGCAATGTGGTGGCTCCGGGCTTCATCAACACGGACATGACCGCGTCACTCCCACCCGAAACCATCAAGGGCTACGAGGCGCGGATCCCGGCCGCCAGGTTGGGGGAGTCCTCAGATGTGGCGGCAGCCGCTCTCTTCCTTGCGGGAGAGGATGCCGGATACATTTCAGGTGCAGTGCTCCCCGTCGACGGCGGTCTGGGTATGGGTCACTGATGCATCGGAACCCTGAAGTGCCCACCACCCACAACCTTTCCTACTGAGAACTCTGGAGATGAAACGCATGGGAATTCTTGAGGGCAAAAACATCCTGGTCACCGGTTTGACCATGAACACCTCCATCGCGCATTCGGTGGCCGCCATCGCCCAGCAGGAGGGTGCATCCGTGGTGGTGTCCTCCATGGGACGAGCGATGTCACTGGCCAAGCGTGTCGCCGGGCGTATGCAGCCATCACCACCCGTCATCGAACTGGACGTCACGGACCCGGCTCATCTCGAGGCGCTGCCGGAGGCGCTGAAGGAGCACTTCAACGGCGGACTGGATGGCGTGGTTCACTCCATCGCGTACGCCAACCCTGACACGGCGCTCGGCGGCAAGTTTCTGGAGACCGGCTGGGAGGACGTGGCCCAGTCGCTGCACGTCTCCGCCTATTCGTTGAAAAGCCTCACCATGGCGGTGCATCCCTTGCTGAACCGTGGTGCCGGCATCGTCGGGCTGACCTTCGACGCCACCGTCTCCTGGCCCAGCTACGACTGGATGGGTGTTTCGAAGTCAGCGCTGGAGTCCACCAGTCGCTATCTCGCCCGCTACCTGGGCGCCGATGGAATACGCTCCAACATCGTGGCGGCTGGTCCCATCGATTCAGTGGCGAAGAAGGCCATTCCCGGCTCCCACACATTCAATGAGATCTGGGCCGAGCGCGCTCCACTTGGCTGGGATGCTGCCGATGGAACCGCCACGGCGCGAGCTGTTGTTGCACTCCTGTCAGACTGGTTCCCGGCCACCACGGGCGAGATTGTGCACGTGGACGGCGGCCTGCACGCCACGGGCGCCTGAAGCTCGCGTCCCCCTCCCTGCACCGCTGCTCACGTCGGGTAGGTTTGGTGCCATGGCAGCGGTGGCAGAACTGGCGGGCGTGACAATCTCGCGCGGAGCATCAACCCTCCTCAACTCGATTGACCTCACCATCCATGAGGACGAACGCTGGGTGGTGATTGGGCCCAACGGAGCGGGCAAAACAACGCTCCTGCAAGTCCTCTCCGCCAACATGTACCCCAGCGATGGCGTCGTCGGCCTGCTGGGAGATGTGGTGGGCACAGTTGATGTCTTCGAACTCCGTCCCCGCATCGGGCTGACCTCCACGGCGTTGGCGGACCGGCTCCCTCGGGGTGAGAAGGTGCTGGACGTGGTGGTCTCCGCAGCCCATGCCGTCGTGGGCCGGTGGAACGAGGAGTACGAGGAGATGGACCTGGGACAGGCCCGTTCACTGCTCGCAGACCTGCGCATCGATCATCTTGCCGACCGAACGTTTGGCACCCTGAGCGAAGGGGAACGCAAACGCGCCCAGATCGCACGGGCGCTCATGACGGATCCCGAGCTGCTGCTGCTGGACGAACCCGCAAGCGGTCTCGACCTCGCCGGTCGGGAATCGCTACTGGCCACGCTCTCAGAACTGTTCACAGATCCACACGCTCCAGCCACCGTGCTTGTGACGCACCACGTGGAGGAGATTCCGGAGGGCATCACACACTGCCTTTTGCTGGCCGACGCCGACATCGTGGCGGCCGGCCCCATCCGGGATGTCCTGACAGACGAGCACCTGAGTCGCACCTTCGGGATGTCGCTGCAGGTGGGCGAGGACCATGGCAGGTGGAGCGCCCGATCGGCAGAGCGTCATGGGTGAGGAGGGCTTCCTCGCCTGGCTCGCCAGCAACGCCTGGGCGTTCTGGGGCGTCATCGCCCTGGGCCTTGCGGCCGCGGAGCTCCTGACGCTGGACCTGACCCTTCTGATGCTCGCCGCTGGTGCCGCCGCAGGCGGTGCGACGGCGTTGGTGTTCCCCGGTCTGTGGTGGCTCCAGGTGGTGGTGGCCGTCGTCGTGGCGGTTCTGACGCTGCTGATCCTGCGACCCACGCTGCTGAACAAGGTGCGCAACGCCCCCGGATACCGCTCCTCGCTGGAATCGCTGGTGGGCTCCACCGGGGTGGCCACTGCCGAGATCACCGCATCCGTCGGCGAGGTGAAGGTGCAGGGCCAGGTCTGGGACGCCCGTGCCTTCGACCCGGCCATGACCCTCGGTCCCGGCGACGATATCGAGGTCTACGGCATCGATGGCATCACGCTGATCGTCTACCCCGTTGACCCCATCACCCGCGAGTTGCGCGGGAACTGAAGAACTCGATCAGCATTCAGGAAGGAAACCATGGAATTCGTGCTCATCGGTCTCGTGATCGTCGTGGTGCTGCTGTTGTCCATGACGTTGAAAATCATCAGGCAACAGCATGTCGGGATCGTGGAGAGACTGGGCAAGTACCGGCGCAAGTTGGAGCCGGGACCACACCTTGTGATTCCCATCTTCGACAAGATTGTGCATGACCTTGACGTCCGCGAGGAGGTTGTGCCCTTTCCTCCGCAGGGCGTGATCACCGAGGACAACCTCATGGTGTCCATCGACTCCGTCATCTACTTCCAGATCGTGGATCCGGTGCGGGCTGCCTATGAGGCGCAGGACTACCGGGGTGCCATCGAGCAGCTGACAATGACCACCTTGCGCAACATCATCGGTGGCATGGATCTGGAAACCGCGCTTACCTCGCGTGATGAGATCAACCAGAAGCTCCGCATGGTGCTGGATGAGGCCACCGGCAAGTGGGGTATCAAGGTCAACCGCGTTGAGTTGCGGGCCATCGATCCGCCAGCAACCATCCGCGACGCCATGGAGAAGGGTGCCCGAGCTGAACGGGACAAGCGTGCCACGATCCTTCTCGCCGAGGGACAACGTCAGTCGCAGATCCTCTCGGCGGGCGGTGACCGTGAATCGGCCATCCTGCGAGCCCAAGGAGCCCGGGAAGCCGCAGTCTTGTCCGCCCAGGCGGACCGGCAGGCGCAGATGTTGCGTTCGGAAGGTGAGGCGCAGGCCATCACCACGGTGTTCAACGCCATCCATGCGGGACAGCCGGACCAGGCGTTGCTGGCCTATCAGTACATGCAGATGCTGCCCAACCTGGCCCAGGGTGACTCCAACAAGATGTGGATCATCCCGAGCGAACTGAATGACGCGCTCAAAGGGCTCGGTCAGGTGGCAGGAACTGGCTCCGGTTCGGACTCGGAGAATGCCAGTCGCGACTACTCCGACAGGGGTCGTGGTGACTTCACAGCTCCGGAGAAGGTGGACGTGCAGGCCGAGATCGAGGAGCAGACGAAACGCGATCGGGAGCGTTCGCAGGCTACCGTGCAGAAGGCCATTGATGAGGCACAAGCCCTGGACAATCCCGGGCTCGGCATGGGTAAGCGTGGCCGCGGCAAGCGGGGGCTCTCCTCACAGTCCGGCGGAGCCGGGGCGGCTCCGGCCATCGAACAGATGTCCACCAGTCCTACCTCCTCAGATCAGGGTTCCACCAGCACCACCCCGACTGAGCAGGAAGAGCCACCCAGTCCAGTCTCTGAGCCACAGGAGGGCTGAACCGATGCGGGTCAATCGTCGGTGACCGGGTCCGGCCGCTCTGCCAACCGCTGCGCAATGATGCTGCAGGCCATCAGCTGCGCCTGATGGTAGATCATCAGCGGCAACACGATGAGCCCCACCGATTGCCCGACGAAGAGAACGCTGGCCATGGGAACACCTGTGGTCAGCGACTTCTTCGTTCCGCAGAACATGATGGCGATCCGGTCCTCCACAGAGAAGCGCAACGTGGCGCTGAGCCGCCACGTGAACCACAGCATGAATCCCAGAAGCACGAGACACAGTGCCAGGAGCACCAGCAGGTCCCACAGCGCGACGTTGCGCCAGGCGCCAGAGGAGAAGAAGTCCGAGAAGGCGACGTAGACCACGAGACAGATCACGAGCTGGTCCATGTACTTCAGGCGCGCTCGCTGGCGATGCATGAAGGAAGCCGTCCAACGCCGTGAGAACTGTCCGAGGATGAACGGCAGCAGGAGCAGCAGCACAACGTCAACGAAGGACTCCAGTGTGATGGCAGTCTCCCCGCTGGATGGTAGAAGTGCAACCGCCAGCAGGGGGGTCAACACGACGCCCAGCAGGTTGGAGGTGGTGGCCGAGACCATGGCTCCCGGCACATTACCCCGCGCCAGCGACGTGAAGGTGATGGACGACTGCACAGTGGAGGGGACCACGCACAGATAGGCGAACCCAACGGCCAGAGACGGGGCAAGCACGCCGTCGGGCAGAAAGCGGATCAGCACCGCAACGAGCGGGAAGAGCGCGAACGTGATGGTCAGGATCACCACGTGAAGACGCCAGTGCCGCAGGCCCGCCCATGCTTCACTCAACGACAGACGGGCGCCGTAACCGAAGAACAATGCGAAGACCGCGACGGTGGTGAGGACATCGAAGACCTCACTCGCCTGGCCCGTCGCGGGCAGCAGCAACGCCAGAACCGCTGATCCGAGGATCAGCAGCAGAAAAGTGTCAATTTTCGGTCGCCGCACCAACGTCCCTCCTCACCCGTCGCCGGTCGCCGCGGTGATGGACAACCGGTGCTCACCCTAATGGGAGTGCAGGCCTTCCGTGGAGCGAGGGTGGGAGGCTTGTGGATGAGCCGTTGGTCAGGTGAGCACTCTTTTCACCCCGGAGGGTGTTGGAGTCCTATGGCTAGATCGTGCCCCTGGCCTTCGGGTCGTCTGCTTGAGCGCTGATGGGATGTCGTGCCCCACGAAGAAGTATCGGTGGTGAGCACTGATCCATTAGGTCGATGCCCAAGACGTCCCTGGCTCACATTTCAGTTCCGTAGCAAGAGTGAGAACAGGAAAGGGTGGTGGCGATGATTTACATCGGCGACGACTGGGCCGAAGATCATCACGACATACACATCATGGACGACCAAGGCCGCAGGCTGGCCTCCAAACGGCTCCCGGAGGGAGTGGAAGGAATAGCCCGGCTCCACGCCATGGTGGGGTCCCATACCGAGGATCCCTCGGAGGTGTTGGTCGGGATCGAGACTGACCGGGGGTTGTGGGTCAGCGCGTTGGTGGCCACCGGATATCAGGTGTATGCGGTCAACCCGATGGCTGCGGCCCGCTACCGTCAACGCCATCACGTCGGTGGTGCGAAGTCGGATGCG